>NZ_JBQXON010000008.1:0-204892 GCF_052646455.1 Bacillus cereus group sp. Bce041 | reverse complement strand
CTATAATAATGAACGGATTCAGAGGAAATTAGATAATATGTCACCTATAGCTTATAGGAAACATGTTATCTAGGTGTTTTTTCTTTGTCTCACCAAATGGGGCCAGACCATTGTAGAAATATACAGATAGGATGGCATTTTTTGTTTCAAGATAAACTCCAATGATTTGCTGAGGGATTATATCAATATTTTCCTCCTTCACTTTTAGAACAGCTTGCTAGAGGGGGAGATTTTGTTTAAAGAAAGGGAGTTTTTGCGATGTTACCTGATTATATAAAGATAGCTTATGAGATAGCCCAAAAAGCCCATGCTGGGCAAGTAGATAAAGCAGGTATGGATTATATCAAACACCCTGAGGCAGTTGCTAGCTTTGTAAATACGAACGAAGAGAAGGCTACTGCTTATTTGCATGATGTTCTGGAAGATACTGAGATAACTGCTAATGATCTGTTAAGTGCTGGTATACCTCATAACGTAGTTGAGGCAGTGCAGGTACTGACAAAAGAGAAATACACACCTTATTTTGAGTATCTGAGCAGAGTGAAAGAAAATTCTCTTGCCCGTACAGTTAAACTTGCAGACTTAAAACATAATTCTGATCGTTCAAGACTTGCTAGGATAACAGATAAAGACCTAAAACGATTAGAAAAATACCGCAAAGCGATTCAGTTTTTAGAGGAATAAAAGAAACAGCAACTTCTTAAGTGACGATTTCTTATAATACTAGTTGTTTAAAGAAACTCCTTCTTGCAATGTTTTAAGGCATGTAAGAACAATTCTCTGGTTGTTAAAAAATAAGAGACGATATTCTAAAGGAGTCTAGAATATCGTCTCTTATTATAAGCCTTAAAACGTTAATTCAGGAATATGTAAATGGTTTTTTAATAAGTTCCAAGTCTCATCTAGAATGGGTTTTGGTGGTATGTAAATAATTGTTCCATCCCGACCTCTTGTTAAAATAACTCTATATGCATTGAGTTTAATTTGGAACGGATCTTCGACACCCCATTGATAGTGCTGACCCTTCCAAGTCCCATTTTGTAGATATAGATCATCATCCCAATGAACAAGCGTCATATCTAGTTCAAGACCCTGTGTTTGGAATTCAGTTGAGCTGTAGTTGAGCGCTCTACAATAGTATTGGGATTCGGCATAGTTAAAGTATTGAGCGATCTTACTAGGGCGTTCATATCGTTCATCTCTTGGTAGAACAGGGACTTCTTTTTGATGATCAGCGCCACCAGCACAGACAACGCCAACTGTTTTTGTATCATCCTGATAAAGCTGATGTAAAGTGTGTTTGGCCTTGGCTAAATCACGCGTAATAAAAAGTTGATAATGTTCTTTTGGTAGCTTATGAATAAGCTGTTTTGTTTGTTCAAAATTAGCATCTAATAAGGTATTAATAATTTTATAGTATTTTAAAGCTGCATGAGCACGGAAAGATGAGTTTAAATGTAGCTGAGCATGTGTTCTATAATGTGCTGCATTTGTGAATATAGAATTAGGATGTTTAGAGTGAACAGTCACGTTTTTTCCAGCGATCGCAGTATTCCATAGTGCGAGACCGCCTTCCTCACCAGAATAGATCTCTTGTCCTTCACCGATTAAGCCAATTGTTACACTCCACGGTTTATTGTTTGTTGTAACATTCATTATAATATCTGGTTCACTTAAGTTTTGAACTTCTCGATTTCTTCGAGTGAGTGATTGATCGACTTTTTTTGTATCCCATGCTCGTTGGGCCTCATCAAAAATGATTATTTGTTCTTTTGGAATCATTCTCTTTTCGAGAAAATCCATTTTATAGCCATATAGACCTTGTACGAAGGTTCTATTTTTCAACGTATCTTGTAATACGTCTACTAATGGGCCGTTACCAGATAAATAAACTGCATTTTTCATCTCGTGTGCAATGATCAGACCTAAATATGTTTTACCTGCTCCCGGCTCACCAGATACTAAAATGAGATGATGGGTATTTGTACGTTGAGCTTCTTCAATAATTGAGCGTACAGTTTGTTGTACTTCTGGAAAGTTACTGCTTGATACAGCTTTAATGTCAGGGAGCGGTTCATTATTTAAAATGGATCGAGCAGCTTCTAGCATAGAAGGTGAGGGTTCATAGACACCATCGATTATTTCCTCTAGCGTCAAAGTTGGTACTTTTGTTTTATTGATGATTCGTTTAAGAATGCTTTCCAATCCATCAACAGTGGAGAGGGTTACTTGATATTCTTTTTGGAAAACCCAGCGTTCACCTTCATAGTTTGTAAGCAGCAAAACACCTATGACTTGCATGTTAGATTGTTGAATAGCTGAGTGATAATGTTCAAGATCACGCATATAAAGAGATGTTTGGATATATTCAGAAGGTGAAACGCTATTATAACTTTTACATTCGAGGACTATCAGATAACCATTGATCAGTAAAAGTACATCTGGGCGACGACCGCCTCCGCGTAAAATCTCATATTCAAAAATAAGTGATGCATCTAAATTAGAAAATCGATTAAATAAATCTTGTAGTTTATTATAACTATCAATCCATGCTCTCTTTTGAGAATCTATTTTTGGATCATTTGTATTGTTTTTATAAACATGAGCTAACAATTGTTTAATAAAAAACTGTACATCTAATTGCTTAAATTGTTCAATAGTTCCAGTCCAGCCATAGTTCAAGATAAAGGCCTCCTTGTAATATGGTTTTATATATGAATATCTATATTATACAAAATAAAATAAATAGTTTGGAATAAGAAAAGAGTTAAAATATATTTTTCCTAAAGTATTGTGTTTCAAAGCTTTGTATTATTACAATCGATAAGAATTCAACTTATTTTATAGCAATCGAACAGCTTAAAAAAGAAAAAGTATAAATGTTGGGATGCAACTTAAGTAACGGAAGTACTTGAATAGCGTAGTAGAAAAGGATCGTCGCTTTATATAGAGACGAATTTGGTCTATTTTAAACGATTTTTTAGCGGAAAGAAATATTGATTATATTTATGTATTTGTGATACGTTATATATAAATATATATTTTTAAAATATATAGGAAGTGGGTTTTAATGATGAAAAAACTGTGTTTAGTCACATTTGTTTTGTTTGTAATCCTAATAGTATTCTCTGTTTTTTTAGACCCTTTAAGAGGATTTATAGGAAATGGGATTAATTATATTAGACTAATTTTATACTGCATCATTAGTCTTTTATTGGACATAATAATAGCTAATTTTCTAGTAAAGACAATCAAATGGATACGTAAAAAAATTTTAAATAAGAAAACAAAAGAAATGGAGTTATTTGCATGGACAGGGGGAATACAAGATATTGAAGCTGAATTGCAATTAATAATAGGAAATTCTATTGTTTCAAAAGATATTATTGATAATATTGGTATTATTAAAAAACGAATACAACGATATTTTCATAGAGATATAAATAAATTAAAAAGATTTAGAGCATATTTAAATGTAGTGGAAAAAGATAGTACAGTGCTAGTATTTCAAACATTTATATTCGCAATATTATCATCCGCATTTGCTAGTATGGTAGTAGCAGGAAGAATTGTTGACGTTACAAAATACCTCCTTCCAAAAATGGATAGTGGACTTTCTCAAGTATTCTATTATGGATTAGGTACTGCTTTAGTATTCTTTATCATTGGTATTATGATTGCATATCTTATGAGTCATACTGATAAAACTAGGGTTAGAATAATACAAGAGGTAATCGATATGTGTATTGACGAACTTGAAAATGTGAAGAAATGTTCTGTTAAAAAGAATTTATAGATTAAATCAATAAAAAGTTCCTATATATTATAGGTGCTTTTTATTTATAAGATTAAATAAAAATATCCAGTATTTTTATTTTAAATATTATTGTACATAATAGTAAATATTTACCGACTGAAATAGGCTTTGATGTTCATGAATTAGTAAAAATGGTTAATTTTTATTTATAACAAAAAGGACCTAAATGGTCCTTTTGTTTTGATTAAATAAAATATTGATTTTATCTCACTTATCAAAAAATGGGTTCTCAGATTGTTTTGTATCAATTTTTAAGAGTGTGGTTAATATATTTGTATTTAAAGTTGATAGAATGTAACAGCAAGCCCCTTGGGAATTCTGATGATTTTTTGTTTGTGAATTTTATTTTTTACATAAACAAATCCAGAGACAGCAAAGCAAGAAAGTGAATCCAGCCTTTCCAAAAGGGAAACCCTAGGTTTATACAAAGATAACAGCAAGCCTGTACAAAAGGGATCAACTATTAAAAAGAGAAATAAAAAAGAACAAAGATAATTTTGATAATTATCAAGGAACAATTACCAAATCATTGGAATTTAATCAATTTAAGTCTTTAATGAAGCTAATGAATTTTATACTCAATTTACTGTTGGTAGATGGAATAAAAGCAATGAAACAGATTTATAAAAAAATTTGCAGAAGAAACAATTGAAAATGTAAGATATAAAAATATCCCAGAGGATAAGATTAGAGGATATGTTTATAGATCACTAGAAAATATTTGTGATCACTCAGATTATAAGCGGTCTGAGGAATTCTCAGCGTATCAAGAGGTGATGGGGGAATTTTCAAGTAGTGGAATTAATGAAAATAAACTAAATTCTGGATTACATAAACGTATTGAATTTAATAACAATAAGTTACCATATTGAAGAGAATAAAGAATAGCTTTTAGGAGACTGGAAAAGCTCTGTATTGGATTTAAAATATTAGTCTAAATTAAATGTTTAAGAGTATCAAAGATTCAAGACGGAGTGAATTCTAATTTTTCTTAATATGGAAAATGAAAATTGCTATTGGAAGAATTATTTTTAAATTAATCGGCTTATAGCGTTCTTTTTATTTGAATTGAAATACTATATGATTATATTAATAATTGAATGGATATTTAGGAGGTTCGTTTATGGATATAAAAGAATTAATAAATATAATGTGTGAAAATTTACCAGATTCATTGCAAGAACCTGTGCAAGAGGTGGTTGAAATCGGTGGTGGAGCTGCTCCTGTCATTGGGTCCATATTGAATCATTTTAAATTTAAAAAGATAAATAAAGAATTAAATAATCTAAAAGGAAAAATAGAAAAAATTGCAGGAAAGTTAGATCAAAGTGAAAATGAAGTATTTTTGAAACAGGAAGTCTTCCCTATTGTTCTTAATAGAATAATGAATGATGAACAAGCAGAAAAGATAAAGATTATATTGAATGGCTTCGAATACATAATTGATAATGATATTCTAGATTTTGATAAAATATTTCATTACTATGATGTCTTAGCTGAAATGAGGTTAAGTGAGATTGTTCACCTTACTGAAAAATATGTTGTCCCAATGGAAATGATGAAAAATCCGGAAAAGATGAAGTTAAATATTCAATTAAAAATGGACTACACGGAAGAAGAAAAAGAAGCAGAAAAAGAAAGGGAAGATTTAAAGAGGTACATGGATAATAAGTTATTTAGGCTTGGAATCCTCCAATATGTAAAGGAGCGGGTTGACGAACCATTTCAGGATGATTACATACAAACAGGTATGCCTTATCAGTGGCAGTCTCCTGTACCTGATAAATATGAAATAAATATAGAAAAATATAAATTGAGTAATTTTGGAAAAAGATTTATCAAGTTTTTCGGTGAGGAAGAATAAAAAGACCAATTTCGGTCTTTTTATTTTTCTTGAAAGAAAGGCATTGTGTTTTTGTATCAATTTTCTTTTTTAATTCCTTTAATTTATTTTGAATGGTAGTCTGTGTTTCTGTGCAATTTTGTGATTCGTGAAAGGAAAGAGTGTATAAAACCCCTTGTAATTCATCGTATTTTTTCATATGTCTTTAGATAATCATAATGTGTACTTAGTAGAGGACCAAAGTCTGCAGGAGGATAGTCAGCTAATCATCTTTTTACGATTCCAAAGTCTTCGTAAATCTTTATATGCTGTGTCGATAAACAAAAAGGTTTGTATTTATCATTAGTTATGATTTGATCTCGTCTACAATATAAAATTTTTTGCCTTCAGAAGCATCTTCTTCAATAAGAGAAACATAATCATTAATCTTTAAAGTTCCTCCAGAATGATTAAATATAGTAGCATGTTCTTTTATGTGGTGGATGGGGCAATTATCATGATACGATTACTTTAAATAATTAATATATATATAAAGGAGAGTAAACATGCCTATCTATAACAAATTAGTAAGAGATAATATTTTAGAAATTATCAAAGCCGAGGGTCTAAGCTACAACGCAAGAATACTCACACCTGATGAGTTACTAATGGAAATAAAAACAAAAATGATAGAGGAAGCACATGAGTTTAAGGAAGCTGTTGAGAAAAAGGAAGCTGTTGAAGAACTTGCAGATATTTTAGAATTAATTCATGCTTCATTGGGAGCTTATGGAGTAAAGCTTGAAGAGCTGGAAGCGATTCGTAAGGAGAAAAAAGAAAAGCGAGGTGGTTTTGAGAAAGCTATCTACCTTATTGATGTACAGGACTAATAATTACTAAGGGGGCATTGCATGAATAATTTCCTTGAGAATGACCAAACATTAGAATCTAAATTTCGATCTGTTTACTTGTTTGGAAGAAATGTAGCTACATATAAATTTGCTTTTGCAAAGACACTATTAGAGCTAGGGAATAGTAATAATAGTTTTGTAAGCCTTGAGGAGTTGTCGCCGATATTTGCTAAGTATATGTTAGAGCATATTGGGAATGGCAAAAGGCAAATTACTAGTGCATCATCCAAGTTTATTAATGCGCTAGAATTGTATAATAAACAGAAAATTACATGGGAACAGTTGTTGCAAGTTACTGAAAAAGTAGGCTTCAATAATGTAATAGATGCTTTTCATAACATTCCTAATGGGGAGCTTAATACAGTGTTCTATGAAAAGTCTGTTCAGGGAAAAACGTTAGGTATCACATTAACTGATAGTATTTATATCTTGAATGAAAGTGAACAAAGAGCGAATTTGTTCAATGAGATTGAAGGTAGATGGAACTTAGTAGAAAGTGCTTGGACGGAAAGAAATCCAAAGTTAGAAGTTAGATTCGATGGGGAGCTTGAGCAATTATTCTTTTTGAAGTCTATTACACCAGAGAGGTATTTACACTCTCACGAACGTGTAAATTTAACGTTTGTAAGAAAACCGCTAAATGGGTATCAAAAAGGAAAATGTTTTTATTGTTATAAAAGTATTTCTATTGAGAGTGGTCAACCAAATACCTGTGATGTAGATCATTTTTTACCGCTCTCTGTTCAATATTTATCCACGGTGGATATGGATTTAAATGGTGTATGGAATCTTGTATTAACTTGTCAAGAATGTAATAGGGGGGAACACAATGGCAAATTTGCTAGAGTACCACATGAATCTTTGTTAGAACGCTTATATAAGCGTAATGAATATCTAATTGAAAGTAATCATCCGCTTAAAGAAACAATCATCATGAAAACAGGAAAGAATAGTAAGCTAAGAGCAGAATTTTTAAAAGCAACTTTTAATTATGCTTCTTCTATTAAAGGTTCTGAATGGGTGCCTAAAAAATACTACGATATTGGATTTTAGGATAGATGAATACATTAACTTCTAAGATTTATAAATGTAGACAACCTGCATTTATAAATCTTAATTGAAAGAATGGATTAATGAATCTTCAAGAGATTTGTAAGGTGAAGCTCAGTTAGATGAAATGTATGGGCAATTAAGAAAGTGGTAATGAACAAATTATCTAAATAGTACTTTATATCTCTATAATCTATATATAATAAATGATTATATCTTTAAAAAAGGTGGATAGTATTATTAGAACAAATACCAAATTTGACTAACGACTAGGGGGATCTATAATGCATTTGTATTTTGGGCAAGTAAAGCAATTATTTAGATTAACTCCAAATGAAATAAAGGATTTATTAATAGAAGGATTAAAGTCAAATGCTTTTGCTAAAGAAGAGTTTAGTGAGCAAGAAGTGGACACTTGGGGAATTTCTGTCCAAAAACTTGTGCAGCGACTTAATGAAGGAGATCTTGGAGAAATATCAATCGTATTAGAATATTTTATTCCTGGAAATCTATTAAGACTTGATGCGGTTTTAATTGGCTATAATTCTCAATCGCAATTACATGTAATGATTGTTGAATTAAAGGAATGGGGAAAAATCATTGGTTCACCCGATCCACACCATGTTGATATTGGTGTAAGTCGACAACCAATCCGACAGCATCCAGCAGCACAGTTAAATCACTATGTAACGTCTCTGAGATGTTATCATAGTGAACTTCAAAAGAAAAATTCTATTCAATTAAGTACAATGAGTTATTTACCGAACTTAACTGAAAAAAATCGGCTATTTGAGCCACCCCATACCATTTATGAAGCAAACTATTTGAGATGTTGTTTTGGCAAAGATGAAGAGAAGAAATTATGCTCGTTCTTAAAAGAATCATTTGTGAACAAACCTGTTGCAAAGCAGGACAATGAGTTATTTACTAATGGTATCTATTCAATGAGTGAAGCTAGTCTTGCAGGTATTTCTAAAGCATTACAAGGAGAGCGATTTGTAGCACTTTTAGATGAACAACGAGATGTGAAAATTAAAGCGATGGAGCTTATTAAACATGCTTTTCAAAACAACCATAAGCTAGTGCTAGTCATTCAAGGTAATGCAGGCACAGGTAAGACAATATTAGGTTTAGAACTCATTCGACAATACATAAAAAGGTATCCGTTCACTTATTTTGGTACAATTCCTCAAACACTTAGAACAGTTATTGATGGACTAAATAAAGATCATGCTATGGAACATGGATTAGATGAACCAGCTAAATTGCCAACAGTTAACGCAATATTAAAGTTAAGAAATAGAGGACATATTGTTGTAATAGATGAGTCACATCGATTAACAGATGTTCAAGATGTAATGAGCAATCTATGTTCAAGATTCCAAATTATTGTTCTACTACAGGATGATAATCAGCGTATAAAAATTACTGAACAAGGCACAGTCGATAATATTCGTAGAGCTTTAGGGTATACTCCCGAAATACTTCCACTGCAAACTCAGCAACGAGCAAAAAATAGCGGTACATTCATTCAGAATGTAGATGAATTTTTAACAGGAGACTTATCTAAGAGTGTAGATTTGAAAAAATATGATTTACAAGTATTTGATTCATTACATGACATTGATACTGTACTTAAAGATAAAATGACACAAGGATATAGTGTAAAATGGCTGGCTCCGTTTTGTTGGGATTGGAAGAAGAAAATTGATGATATTCGTATTTGGGATGGACAGACCCAATTTGTAAAAGCATGGAATCCGACGTTAGCTGCGCAATATGAATGGTATAAACAAACAGCTGTTAATCATTTAGAGCAAGTAGGATGTATTTATACGGCTCAAGGCTTGGAGTTTGATTATGTAGGTCTAATCTTTTGGGATGATCTATATTACGATTCTACAAGTAAGCTATGGAAAGTCACATTAAAGGATAATTACGACAATTCGTTTATAAATGAAATAGCAAGAGCTTATGGTGGTACATTTAATAAATATAATAGAACAGTCATTTATAATGGACAACAATATCAAATCGATAATTTTGTAGAAAATGTGAACGCAACAAATGTTGTAAGTGAATTAGTAATGAACATATACAGAGTGCTTTTATCTAGAGGTAAAAAAGGTTTGTATATTTGGTTTAAAGATGTAAAAACAAAATTGTATTTTATGCAGCAATTTAGTCAAAGAAATTAATGGATTATGGTGTAAAAATGAATGAAGTTAAAGAATTAACAGAGGAAGTTATCTTTTAGCATTGATATTATAGGTTGTATCCTTTGCATTATAATGCTTATTATAAGTCTTGTTAATTTTAGAACATGGGTGCATCCTTTTCTATTCTTTATCTGCGGACTAATTTTCTTCATTAATACAGTATATACCCGTAAAGGAAAAGGGCGTAATTAAAATAAAATTGTATCCGTATAACCAAAAAAAGCTATTCTTTTTGTAGAAATATACAGAGAGGATGGCATTTTTTATAAATTTTTTGTTTCAAGATGAACTCCAATGATTTGCTGAGGGATTATATCAATATTTTCCTCCTTCACTTTTAGAACAGCTTGCTAGAGGGGAAGATTTTGTTTGAAGAAAGGGAGATTTTGCGATGTTATCTGATTATATAAAGATAGCTCATGAGATAGCTAAAAAAGCACATGGTGGACAAGTAGATAAAGCGGGTGTGGACTATATCAAACATCCTGAGGCAGTTGCTAGCTTTGTAAATACGGCCGAAGAGAAAGCTACTGCTTATTTACATGATGTTCTTGAAGATACTGAGATAACAACTGTTGATTTGTTAAATGCTGGTATACCTCATAACGTAGTTGAGGCAGTGCAGGTACTGACAAAAGAGAAATACACGTCTTATTTTGAGTATCTGAGCAGAGTGAAAGGAAATTCTCTTGCCCGTACTGTCAAACTCGCAGACTTAAAACATAATTCTGATCGCTCAAGACTTGCTAGGATAACAGATAAAGACCTAAAACGATTGAAGAAGTATCGCAAAGCGATTCAGTTTTTAGGGGAATAAAAGAAATAGCAACTTCTTTAGTTGTAATTTCCTAGAATACTAATTGTATAAAGAAATTACTTCGTGCAAAAGTTTTAAATAATTTAGTTCGCGTTCCCAAGTTCTATCTGCTTCATGTTCTCTTCTTTTTTACCCTCTAATTATCTAAAAAGTTAAATAATATCATTTTAGGATGCGATAGAGTCAGAAGACGTATCCTTAAAAATAGTTTAAACTGTTGATACGTCAATATTATTAGAAAGATAGGTGATTATATGATTCGTGAAGCTGAGCCAAAGGACAGTAATGTAATTGGAAATCTATATAAGAAATTAGCACCCCATAGTAAAAACATTAAGATTTTACCAGAAAGAATTGAACAAATAAGAAAGGATTCTAATAATTTTTTGTTTGTTTATGAGGAAAATTGTAACGTTATAGGAAGTATTTTTATGACTTTTTGTCTGGACCCTGGATATCAATTTAGACCATATACCGTTTTAGAGTATGTGGTTGTAAATGAAGATTTTCGAGGCAAAGGAATAGGGAGGAAATTATTGGAGCATGTAGAGCAGATGTCAATTGCAAGGGAATCTACAAGAATTATCTTATTAAGTAGTGCAACTAGAACAGAAGCACATAAATTTTTCGATAAAAATGGTTATAATGGAACTATAAGTAAGGGGTTTAAGAAGTATATACCTATTAATTAAGTTTAATGAATAAGAATCATTCGTAGTTATATGGATTTGAGGAGATGATTTTTTCTACATCATTTGTGATATAATACGCTCCCAAAACACTTTTCATTTTTGGAATAAATACACGTGTATATTTTCAATTTCATATATAAGTACGGAAAAGTTGTAGTTTTAATTGAAACTACAACTTTTAATTTTAATTTCACTTTTATAGGAGAGGGGAGATGAAGTGAGCTGGAATAAAATTGTTTTAGTACATTTGCTTTATTTTAAAAGTAGTTTGAGGGAAGAGGGTAATTTGATAAATACACTATGTTGTTCATTTCCTTCTTGATTCATACCTGCTTAATAAGATGTAAAGCCTTTATACGTTTTTCTTTTCCATTGCCATAAGCCATTACTTTGATCGAATTCACCATAGTAATGATTGTAATCCAGTTTGTTCCCAGTGTTTTTATTAAAATTATTGTTAATAAAAATACGGCTATTACCTGCATAGATTTGGTTATTGGTAATTACATTGTTCCGGGTATCGTAATTTAATTCGATTTGGCCACTCTCTTGATCTTTTGTATCATTTTTATAAATCACATTGTTCGTAATCGTATTATTTTCAGCATATCCTTGCTGACTATCATATCCACCAATTGCAATGCCACTCATGATATTATTGGATATTGTATTGTCCCTAACAGTAATACGGCTTGCGCTTTTTCCTGCATGTTCGCTAGCTACTTCAATCCCCAGGTCGTTTTCATAGCTTTGATTTTGCTCAAGGATAATTTGCTTCCCACCATCCACATAAATACCATCAGCTGAATATTCATTATAACTAGTATTATTGATGGATGAATTGTGATGGACAATGTTATTACGAACAACTCCATTTCGTGCCTGATCTAAAGCAGCTACTGGAGATACGCCTTCATGTCCAATCAGTACAATTCCAATATTGTTGTTATCATGCACTTTGTTATTGGTAACTTCAAAAGAATCTACATTTCCATTCACAGCAATTGCTTCACTCAATCCTAATTTCAAATTTGCTACTTCGTTATTATCAATGACAATATGATTTAAATTATTTTGTGCACTAGATGAAGTACCGTATACAGCAATGCCATGTGCATTTCCATTCTTTACATTCGCTTCAATGTGATGGATATAATTATTTCTAATATCAATGTAACTTCCTTTTCCAGTGATATAAATACCAATAGGGGTTTCGTTAACTTTCGTTGACTTTAAGTTACGAAATTCTAATCCTTTTACTTGAATATAGTTTTTGTCTTCTATTGTAAATAACCCATCATCTTCTAACTTGACTTTAGAACCATCGAGAATGACTTTTTCATCTTGATAACTTTGAAAAGTAATGGGTGCGCCTGAGGCACCAGAATGAGCGACACGAACTTTTTGGTTATAAACTCCGCCTCTTATGTAGATTGTACTTCCTTCTGTTGCGACATTAGCAGCTTTTTGAATGGTAGCGAAAGGTTGATCTAATGTGCCGGGATTGAGGTCATTTCCTGTTGGAGATACATAGTAATTTGTAACAGAAATTCCATTGCTATTGGATTGTGCAAAGGTAGAGGTAGGGAGTGTGAAAATTAACATACTGAAAGAAAGTATAAAGATAAAAAGCGATTTTTTTAATGAGGGAAATATTGTTTGATATTTCATCATGATCCTCCTTCTTTATTAAGCATTCCTTCTCAACTATATAGTAAAAACTGACGATTTATATCTTGTATCAATAAAAAAACAGGAATGTATTGCGGGTTAAGGGACATCAACTCCTATGGTCTACGTCTTCTATCTGAAACTAAATTTTTAATAATTCATGGTTTTTCGTATAAAATCAAATCATATATACGTGTACTTAAGGAAATATGGATATTAAAATCGGTAGACGAGGGAATGAGAGATACTGATACTAATTTTAAGGAGAGTTATTCAAAATATGTTTTCTATTCAATTAAAGTTTCCCTGTGTATCATGTTAACTATTGTACTAATTTGATTGGTAAGATTAACAGATAATTATTTAAAGTGGGGGTGGTTCAATAAATCTGAAATTAACATTGTTTAATATGAGTGTTCGAAAAAATTTATCAAGTTTTAATATTCGGAAAATCATTTATATAAACAAGTATGTTATGGTAACCTTTAATAAAAGGGGGTAGCGTATATGAATGTTGAAATTATTTCTAAAGAAGAAATCACAAAATTATTAAACGAATGGTATCAAGCTATAATTTCACAAAGTGTATTACAGTCTAATAAAATAAAAGAAGAGATTGCAGATAAAATCAATAATATTAAGGAAGACCAAACAATATTAGTCTACTATGCTTTATTGAATGCACGGTATAATCTGCTAATTCGTGATATGGATAGTTCAAAAGATATTTTGGATAAAATTGAGCCATTACAAGAGCCTACAGAAACATTTTTAGAGTACTATCATCATTTATTTAAAGCAATTTATGCTACTAATACAGCAAACCATAGTGAAGCAAGAATGCAATTTGAAGAAGCTGAAAAGTATTTAGAGTACATGCATGATGAAATCGAAAAAGCTGAATTTAATTATTGGCTTGCAGTTCATTACTATCACATATTGAAACCAATCCTAGCAGTTCAATTTGCTACGAAGGCAAATGAAGTATTTTCAATTAGTCCAGGGTATGAATTAAAAACTGCTGCTTGTTTGAATACTTTAGGGATGGCACACACTCGCTTAAGTGATTTCGAAAGTGCAGAAGAATATTTACTTTCAGCATTGGGTACTTTCCAAAAATCTCATGACGAAAGTCTTACTAAACGTGTAAAGCACAATTTAGGACTTTTATATGCAAGTCAAAACATGTCAGAGTTAGCAATTAAGCATTTAGAGGAATCACTAGAAAACAACGCTAAAACGATGTTTCTTTTAGCAAGAGAACATTTTAAGTTAGGTCATAATCATAATGCTAATGAATATATTGAGAATGGCTATAAGATTAGTGACTTATGTTATCGTCATCATTTTCAAATTTTAAAAGCAGTACATAACTATGCACCACAAGAAGAATTAGAAAAGGTGGTCATGGAAGGTATTTCGTATTTTGAAAAAGAAGAATTATATGATTGGGTAAAAGAATATGCTTATCTTTTAGGTAATATATTCTATGGTTCAGAAAATCACGAAAAAGCCAGCAAGTATTTACACATCGCTTTAGATGCAGACAAAAAGAGTATAGAAAGAAGGGCGCTAAAATGAAAAAAGCAATCTTATTAATGATGATGTTATCCGCTGTTTTTACTTTTGGTCTTACTAATGTAAAAGACGTATCACAAAATGAAACTATTGAAGTGTTTATGGATCATGGAGAGCATATTTAATTATCTAAAAAAAGAGGGAGCTGCGAGCACCCTCTTTTTTAATTATGACCATATCAATTTAGAAATAACATAAGTAGCAGTAGGAATGAAAAATATAAGAGATAATGTTCCATAGTACCAAATACTGTCTGATTTACATTCTTAAATACCAAACCATACATTCTTCTTTACACCCAATGCTTTTAAGGGTGAAGTTCCGGCTGCTATAACGATTGAACCGCTTCTATTTACATCACCGACTACTGCTAATTTTGTATGCATAGGGTCTAATCCCATTTTGATGCAACTTACTGAAGCGTAAAAACTTCATAGAAATACACATAAGATGATTTTATTCGTTAGGATTGAATAGTTATATACTGTGATTGCCCATTCATCAAAGAGCGTATGTTCTTTTATGAATGGGGGTTTTAAATATAATGTAAAAAGAATCTTTTAAATGCAAAAAAATTCTCTTTTATATTATAATCACCAAATGTCGTTAATTATGATTTTGAAAGAAGTAAAAATAATGGTAATTTATCCAATCGGTATTACATTGTTAATCTTTATTCCTATAAGAACAATGGGTATCAAGAACCAAAGGAGACTTTAAAATTTGGAAATCGAGATACTGATAAAAATGAATGGATGCATATTGAAATATATCCCTCAAAAGTATTTATTCGTATAAATACTTTTGAGGGAAGAAAACAAGTAATTCATCTAACTTTTTAATTATTTTAGTTACAATGCTTTCCTTTTCCTATTTTCAAAATTCAGTTGAAACCAGTATTTTTAAACCGATTTTGGACATTGTGTTAATTATTCTTTTAGTCATTTATAGTATAAATATGTCATTAAGACTTTATGGGATTTTTAAAGAAAAGAGAGGTGAATAAAGTGTACAAGTTTGAGGATAAAAAGAAATTACTCTTTTACATAATTAAGTATTAACGACAGCAGATGTAATGGGTGTTCTAGGCATTAGTAAAGCGAGAATTAGCAGAATGATTAAAGGTGGTAAACTTGTGCCATTTAAGAAAATGGAACGAGTGAGTTTATTTCTTTGTGAAGATATTGGAGAGAAGAAAGAATTAGAAAAATTACGTGATAAGTATAGACCCTATGATGAAGACTAGAAACGTTCTAGAGGATCATTTTATATATAACTTAATATTTAGTTTTATTGATTTTTTATGTAGTTTTCTTTTATTCTTGTATAGAAGGAGGCTATCATATATGAGAAAAATCCGTAAAGACATTCGATCTATTACTCGATTAGTCGTTGCTTTAGCAATTATTACAGTGATTATTGTAATATGTAATACCATAGGAAATATGAAAATGTTAACAGAAATGCTTCAGGAAACAGCAAAATTAGGAATAAGTACAATTATAGGCTTAATTGCAATTTCTATTGCTTGTATGTCTTTTCAAAATCATGAATCTAGAACGGAAAATAAAAACTTTTATTTGAACTATTTGACACTGATGCTCGTTACGTTAACTTTTTTACTCACAACTTTTTTGTTCCCTTATTTGCCGATAAATTCTAATTTGTATGTGTATTATGCAATTTTTATCATTTATTTTCTTTTGGGGATAATTTTGTTGGGGGGATCATTAATAGCTACTTTTGGGGTTATTAAGAAGGCTTTTGAATAGGAAGGAAAAACCAATAATCATTTCCTATAAATAATTTTTGATTTTTTTATGGAGATAGACAAAAAGGGATGAAGATAATTCATCTCTTTTAAATGTTTTATTGTTTTCAGTAATACCTAAATGCTTTTTAATGTATCTTGTAGCTTTTGAGAGTAGTTTACATTATTAGCTGTTCTTATCTTATTTATAATCATATCTTATCAACAATATAGTTTAAACTGACGACTTATATCTTGTATCAATAAAAAAAGACCTGGAACTGAATTCCGGGTCAAAGGACATCAACCACCGTGGTCTCCGTCTGCCATCATACTTTGAACGATTTTTATTACGTGACTACCTGTTTGAGATGTAATTCCCAATGTAAACATTAGAGCAGCAGCAATACTCATCAATTTAATTAGCTTTTTCATTTTAAAGCTCCTTTCGCATCGGCTTTTTTCTTAGCTTGCATTGCTTTATAGAAGTATGTACCTGCTTTGGCATGCTGGCCTTGTTCAAAGTATTCAATTCCTGCAAGAACGGTAGCTTCTAATTTCTCAGCGGTTTGATGCCATTTCTAAAATATTCTCCGTATAATACTCCCCTTGCGTTGAATTGAGAGTCGTTACAAACTATGTTTAGTAAGAACATTGAACTATCTATTTTTTTAATTATAATAAGATTATATATAAATATATAATTTTAACAAAATTCATTTCAAAAGGGTGGTAATTCAAATTGAATTTAGGACTAATTGTCGGTATTCTGCTAATACTTGTTTTTGGATGGGTTATAATATCAGGGATTCGTAACGGAGACGCTACTATCTCACAAATGTTTGGAAGTGTAATTTGTATTTTTGTATTAATTTGGCTAACTAAAGGTTGCGTACCTATATCAAAAGAATCGTATGAAGAACAAATTGTATCTAATGTTGAAGGCTTCCAACATGATGCTATACAATTTCAAAAAGCTATTGAAAACTCCTTTAACTACTATGAAAAGGGTAATGTAGTGTATTCGAAAGAAGAAGCAAATACTATATTAACAGATATACTTAATATTCAGGACACTGTAAAAAATCTAGAAGAATCACAAAGAGAAATCAAAAAGATGAAAATACCTGATGAATACAATTCCGCCCATACAGATTTGGAAATAGCTACGCGTTACCTTGTATTAGCAGCAAAAGCTATTAGTTTGTTTAAAGAAACAAACGATCCTGAAGCTCTAAATAAGGCACATGAGTACCTTAATCAGTACAGTGCCAACATAGAAACCGCAGTTATTGAGTTTAAAAAAGTAAATGATATAGATATTATTAAAAAATAACACATATTAAAACGATTATGTTCTCTAATTTGTGGGCGGAAAATACAAGGAAGGGAAAAAGATATACTTTATTGAAGACTTAATGTGTTATAAATAGTTTAAATTGTTACCCTGGGACTAGGAATATAACCCAAGACAAGATCAGTTGGTAGCATAATTTTTAATGTGTAGGTTAATGTAGAAAGAGAAGAGGGAATATAAAGAGATAAATTTCTAAATTGTATCTAATATCTCAAAAAGCTTTTTAATAGTCTTATCAGTTTCTGAAATAATAAAGGATACGAATTTTGTTCGTATCCTTTATTGTTATTTGTAAGTTTAGTTTTGAATTGAATCTTTTTGATTTTAGAGAATTTATTTATATTACTATTTCAAGTAATATGAAATGTATTTTATTCGGCATGTGTTTGCATATATTGAATGTTTACGTATTTAATTGGTTATTTAATATGATCTGATAATTTAGATATTCTTTTAATAATTGGAGGTCTCCAATTATATAAAATTCTTTCTTAGCGCGTGTGATTGCAACATTTAAAATATTGGGTTCCTTACACGCCCATTCTGCAGCGGTTTTCTTCGTATAATCTGTACCTGTAATGAAGAAAACCACTTCTGCTTCTTTCCCTTGAAATGTATGAACGGTTCCAATATTGTCACTTACCCAATCTTTATACCAATCATTTTCTTGTTGTGCAATATTTATTAATAGTTTTCGATATGCTTCGGCAGCTTCATCAATACCATCATGACGTAATTCTCGTTTTAATGTGTTTAGTAGTAGCGTCCAACAATTGTCTTTTCTTTTTAAGAATTTTATTGTTTCGTTTTTAACAGCCGTAAAAGGCGTAATAATGTAGATGGAAGGTGGTTTTAATTTTTTATCTGCAATTAATGTTAAAAGGTTTTCAAATTCTTCCAAGCGTAGCTGTGGGCTGTACGAAATAAATTGTTTGAATAATTCTTGGAGAGATAGTGCGTCTAGCTCTGTTGAATTTTCTGGCTGTGCCATAAAGTGTTCATAAAACAATTCTTTTAATACCATTGCTGGTTCGTTTCCAGCAAGTTCCCACATTTTCATTAATAGCTGGTATTGAATCCTTTGTTTCCAATACACTTCTAATTTTTGTTCGAGCTCTACTGCTTGTTCTTTAACAAATTGTTGAGTACTTACTTTCCCTTTAACATCATACCACTCACTTTTTCCTATTCCTTCGTTTCCTAATACCATTTTTCCACCGTAAGCTAATTCATTGGCCATTGAAAACATAGGCTCTAAGCAGCGACGATGTACCCAAAGTGGCATACCAATCCATCGATTATCTTGGACAAAAGAACCTTTATAATTGCTGCGATCTGCTACAGTTTGAACAGAACACTTGATGCCTAATATGTCTTCCTCAAGGTTATAAATTTTACGTAGATCTTCTAACATTGTATTGTCTGTTGTAACCACAGGCTCGATTTGCAGTGGATCACCTACAACCATTACTTTCTGAGAGCGCCATAAAGCTCCGACTGCTTGTGAGGGTACAGCTTGACCAGCTTCATCAATCATTAAATAGGGTATAAAGTCTTTGTCAATACCGCGATACATCGATGCAAAGCTTGCAAAAGTTGTACTCACAACAGGGAAGAAACAGTGGACAGTATGCCACATTATATGAAGCTTTTCAATCGATTCCTTTTGGTTTAAATCTAATGTGTTTTTCTTTTCTAATATAGATAATGCCGCACGTAATTTTTCACCATGAATGAGAATAAAGTGATTTAATACATGAATTGCCTTTATAAATAATTTTGAGCGCTTAATGTTTAAATTATCTGTTTGAAATAATACACTTTGCTGACGTTTTTCGTAATTTGAAACGTTCCAAAAGTCATCTGTCGACTGTAGTAGTGTTTCATCTGCTTCTTTACGTCCTGCCATCATTTGTAAGATGGCATATTTCTCTGCTTCTACCTCATTTTTTAATTGAATGAATTCATCACAAATTGTTTTCCAATTTTCTTTTGCTTCATCACGAGCTGCTTTTGATTTATTCCATTCAGTCATTACACTGAATTTACGATTTAGTAATTGTTGTGCTGCCTTTTTAATATTAGAACTGTTACCAAGTGCTACTGAAAATAGTCCCCAGCTATCCTGACTAATCATTTTTTTTGCGGTTTTTGGGGCATATTGATAAGTCATTAATTCTTCTAAAAAGCATCCATCAACTTTCTTTTGTTGAGGTAATTCTTTTGAAATATTTTCAACTGCGCCATTATTACTTGATGCAACAACTATTGCATGTTTTGTAATGGATGGTGCAATTTCATAAATAAAACGCTCTACTTCTTCATTTTCTTTAAATAGATGTGGAATTTTTTCTTTAAGGCTTGTTTTCTTTATCATGTCATTAACGTTGTCTCTAAATCGAGTCATTGCATCTGCTTTTTTTACAACAATTTCTGCAAATATATCTTGTAATAGTGTTGTTTTGCCTGTACCTGGTGGACCATTTACCGAACTGACAGGAGTATTTGATACGAAAAATTCATTTACAGCTACCTGTTGCATTAATGATAATCGATGCTTAATTGGCGAAGGCCATCTTCCTAAGGGAAGGCGATCTGGATGTAGAATATATTCGATATATTCACGGTTTTCATTAATATCTTGCCGGTTTGTTGCAGGTGTTAGAAATGTTGCTAGTGTTTCGTTTAAATCATTTTTCGCGTACAGTAAGTCCTCTGTAAAGAAGCTATTAAACTTCATATTTTCTTCATCTTGTTCTTGTTTTAAGATACACTCTAATACATAAATTTCTGAACGTGGTAAAGTTCCAAAAAATTGTTTGAACTGTTTGTTGAATTCATCTAACCATTGATCATTGAAGAGACCGCCATTAATTGCATTTGCTTGTGTATTTAAAAGGTATTTATGTTCATTATACAATTGCATAAAGTCTACATCCTGTAACCCACCATGCTCTTCCATTAATTTAATATAGAGCTGTAAATAGGGGATGAAAAGTGATTCATCAATGTATTTACCATCTTTATCAAATTCTACATAATAGCTAAAACAGATTGTAAAAGAGGGATTAATAATCTCTTCTTTCACTTTGTGTAAATAGCGTTGATAATGGGTTAATTCATGTTCGTAATATACATTGCCATAAAAACCAAAGCGTTTCTGAATTTGCTCTGTTTTTAATTCAAGTTGCTGCCAAATTTGTGGAAACTCTATTGTTTCCGCATCTTTGAATAGTGAAAACTTTTTTACATAACTTTCTTTTTTTAAATATTTTTTTGCTATAGGCTCTTTTAAATATTTCGTTTGAATTTGTCCTGGTGTTAATGTTTCCAAGTTCCACCATGCTTCAATTATTTTTTCTGGTTTACTCATAACTACAATCCTTTATTTGTATTTGTTAAATACATTATATAAATAATCAATGGTTCTTGGAAAGATATTAAATTAGTACCTTTTCTTAGCGATGGTTAGTTGTATTCATTCTTTAATATAAGATAACCATCATAATAAGATTGAATGTAAATGGTTTATTGCTATTAATCTCCTTTTTAAATTGTTAATAAAAAGGTCTAGGGGAAGCATACTTTTTGTTAATTGCATTAATATATTAGGAATAAATGTTATGATATATTTTGGAAATATAAGCAATAGGGAGAGGTTTAAGTGGAAAGAGTATTTTCCTTTTTTTCTAACACAGTCGAAGAATTTGCAGCATTTATAAAGGCAGGTACTTTTTATTGGCCCCGAGCGCTTGCAAAAAAGACGAAGTATCAACAAAAAGGTAATGAATATGAACAAATGGAAGAAAATATTGGGGATGCAGTTTATATTGTTGTAGGGACAAAGGTTAAAAATGATATAAAAGACCCCATATTAAAGGGAAAGATTACAGGAGCACCAATGATTACGCATAAAGGAATTATAAAAGAGGTATATAACCGACCTGTTATGGGGTATCGATATACACATGGTCGTAATACTATGGATAAATCATTTATGCTTCCTTTTGAATTCCTCAAAGAGATGAAACAATTAGATACATATATGGGGAAGGAATTTTCTACCGAAAATAAAATAGAGTTAGAGCAAGCTATTGAAATGGGAAAGATAATTAAGCGTTTATTAGATCATGATGAGATTCACTTCCAAAGAGCTTTTATTAAAAAAGGTACTATTTTTATTAAAAATGATAATTCAGAAAGTGTTTTTAGGTTGGATAATATGTCGGTAGATTTGTCATATAAGGAAGCTGGTGTCAGTGAGCGACTAACTTATCGGGAAATGCCTAGTAAACAGTCAGTACATAAAATTGTGGAAGAGTGTAATAAAGCTGGTTTAAATGGAAAGAAACTCATTGAAAACTTGAGAACATGGCGTGCTAAAGAATTTGTTAAAGTTGAAATAGAAGAAGAGATTTTTCAGGAGCTAGATGGAAAACTTCAAGAAGGTGTAAGTACAAGACTAATTGAAAAAGAAGATAATAGTGATAGTTTACTTACAGATATAAAGAAGAAAATTGGTTTTGATTTTAATAACACAGAAAATCAAAAGGATGTGGTACATATGAATTTACCTAAAAATCAAATTTTGTATGGTCCGCCCGGAACCGGGAAAACTTATTCAGTTGTTCGAAAAGCGTTGGAAATAGTTGATCCGGAGTTACATCAGCAGTTAATAGGAAAAAATGCTGATCGTAAAGAGTGGATGGGTGCATACCAGCAATATACTGAGGAGAAGCAAATTCAATTTTGTACATTCCATCAATCATATTCATATGAGGATTTTGTAGAAGGCTTACGTAGTGACGCAGAGGGAAACTTCAGGCCAACTAATGGTATATTTTTAGATATTTGTAAAGAAGCAATGGATAGTAATAAAATTATTAACCCGGCTTATGAGTTTGATGAAGAGGAAACAAACTTTTACAAAATGTCTTTAGGTAAAAAAGACCTTGATACTGATATTTATAAATTTTGTATTGATAATAAATTAGTTTCAATTGGTTTTGGAGATGATTTAAATTTTTCAAAATGTAACACAAAAGATGATATCAAAGAATTAGTTGAAAAAGATTATAAAGGGAAAGATAAAAAATCTACAGTTTTAAATAATATTAATCGTTTTAAACACTCGGTAGAAATTGGTGATATTGTTGTAATATCATATGGGAACTCATATATTCGTGCAGTTGGACGTATTACAGGAGAATATGAATACAAAGAGAATACAGGAATACGCTATCACCACTTTAGATCAGTAGAGTGGCTATATAAAGGTAAGTTAGTTCCTGTTGAAGAGATTTTGATTAATGGGGAGTTTACTATGCAATCCCTTTATAATATTCGTAAAGAAAATTTGAATTTAGAGGCACTTCAAGAACTGATTAGTACAGTTGAAATCGCTCAAGAAACGAAGATGAAAAACTATGTATTAATTATGGATGAAATTAATAGGGGCAATATTTCGCGTGTTTTTGGTGAGCTTATTACATTAATAGAAGATGATAAAAGAATAGGAAGGGAAAATGAGATATTTGTAAAGTTACCGTATTCTCGTAAAAAGTTTGGAGTACCTTCGAATTTGTATTTAATTGGGACAATGAATACGGCAGATCGTTCTATTACATTGATGGATACTGCTCTTAGAAGACGTTTTGAGTTTATTGAAATGGTACCGAATGTCTCTCTATTACCAGAAGATATTGATGGCATAAATGTAAAAAAACTAGTGTATACCATTAATCAAAGAATAGAGTATTTATATGATAGAGATCACACAATTGGACATGCTTTCTTCCTGTATGATGATTTATCAGAAAGAAAATTAATAAATATTATGAAGAAAAAGGTTATTCCTTTATTACAAGAGTATTTTTATGATGATTGGGAAAAGATCGAGATGATCTTAGGTGGAGCAGCCAGTGACGATAGTTCTTGTTATTTCTTGAAAAAAGAAAAAATAAAGCCAGCGGATATTTTTACCGTGTTAAATAATCATTACTTGGAAGAGCAAGTTAAATATTCAATTGTTCCTCAGCCAAATAAGCAGGCATTGATGAATATTTATAAAGGGCAAAATAGTTAATGAAGAACATTGTATTAACGGAATGTCATGACGTTATAGGGATTAATGAGAATGCAGGGGATAACAAGACAATTACACCATCACAAGCAGATGAACTGGCTAAGTTTATTGAAACCCAAAAGCTTAAAAGTGAGTATATAAGCTGGGGAAATAAGAGTATTAAGTTTATAAATTATGTTGGGTTTATTCAATGTTCAACGTTTTCTATAGAAATCTTACCCAAGGTAGCATTACATAATGATTATAATCAAATGCGTAAGGTGTTAATTGGGATGCTAAATGATTGCGGCTATTTGAATGTTAAGACCTCGACTTTATCCCAGTTACAATTAATAGATGGATCTTTACTTGAAATCTTTGGACGAATTTATGCATCCCATTTATTTAAAGAGCTGATCAAAGGTATTATGATGGAGTATCAACAAGTAGAGAACAATTTAATGATGTTAAAAGGTTCTCTTATTGTTCAAAAGCATATTAAAGAAAACTTGAGCCGAAATAAGAAGTATATGGCATATTGTGAATATGAAGAAAGAACTATTAATCACGAGATTAACCAAGTATTTGTAGCTGCTAACCAATTACTATTGAAAAATATTAAAGATATAGAGACTCAAAAAATCCTAAAGCAAATAAATCATATGTTAGATGGGATACAGCTAAGGAAATTCTCAAAAAAACAGTTAACGAGAATAAACTTAGATCGGATAAATAAAAGGTTTGAAACACCTTTATTGTTAGCGAAACAGTTTCTAATGAACGTTACAGCGAGTTTTAGTGTGAAAAATAATAACTCATTTTCATTTCTCTTTGAGATGAATGATTTGTTTGAAAAATACATAACAGCTTTAGTAAAACAAGTAACTAAGCATGCTGTATACCAGCAGCATAAAGAATATAAATTACTTGTAAATGAACACAATGGTAATGATATTTTTCAGCTAAAACCAGATATTGTTGTTGATAACGGTAATGCACAAATTATTATTGATACAAAGTGGAAAACATTAACGAGTGGAAATCGTTCCGGAGTGAAACGAGAAGATTTATTTCAAATGTATGCATACTTAACGCGATATGAAAGTGCGAAAACAGCAATTTTGTTGTATCCAAAGCAATTAGAACTTGAAATAGACTACAATGAACATATTCAATCTTGGTATTTACATGTAAATAAAGAGAAAAAGATGAAGGTATATGGTGTATCGCTAGAAAGTAGAGGTGACACAATTAAAGAACTGAATAAGATTCTCCAAATAAATGAATAGTAAAAAAACAAATAAATATCAATTAGTTGTATTTAAAGTGATAAATGGAGGATTAATCACTTTAGATGATAGTGCAAATTTAAAGCTTAAAAATAAGGGTTTATATGTTGTATTACAATTGAAAAGAGACTTAATACTAAAAAATGCAGGGTTAATTATTGAAAATTAAATTGTTATATTATATGAGACACTGATTATTCAGTGTTCTTTTTCATGAGTTTTTTATACGTTTAATATATTATGTAAGGAGAAGAATCGAATGAATACAAAACTTATTTATCTATATATAAAAGATATAAATCGAGGTTTTCGTAATTTTGACTTTAATTTTACGGATGAGTTTATAGTAAAGTATGAACCAGAAACTCATAAGCTAAATATAGAAAAAAATAAAGAAAAGGCTTTTGACCTATGGGGAAAAAAGATTAATAGTATTGATTTAATAGTTGGGAAAAATGGAGCAGGAAAATCAACAGTATTAGATTTAATTGCTGAAACAAATATTAATCGTAGACATCTATTTAATAAATATGGAGAAGGTTTGGTTAATAGTTTTCATGAAAACAGGTTTTCTGAATGGTTTGCTATTTACCATGTTGAAGATGATAAATTTGTTGTAGAGGGTGCGGGGGCTAATCTACTATTGAAAGAGAAAATAACACCATCTCATGAATATTCTTTTGTTTGTAGATATTCCTTTCATGAAAAAACACTACACTTTAAAAATTATATCCAGTTTGAAGCAGGTAATATTGAAAATAATCATGAAGCGTTTCTTAATGATACATTAATATTTATGTATAGTAATGATTCAAAAGGATTACACTGGTTAAAAACTGCAAAACAGGATTATTCATTAGATCGTTATGTTGGTTTCAAACGAGTTAAAATTTCGCAAGCAAGATTTGGTAACATATATCATTTTTTGACTAAAGAATATGAAATGCTAGAGACAAAACAATTTACCGCTCAGAATGTCTTTTGCATAATAGATAAAGGTGATTTATATGGAGGGATAGATTTATCAAAAAAAGATATAAACAAATTAAGATTACTTTATCACGGGCAACCATTAATTACTTCAAAGTTATCTCAAGAGATTTTTCCATTTTTAAAGAGTAAAGAAGAACCTATTCTTTTTAGTAAAAAAGAAAAGTTTATTATCACCTTATTAGAAAATTATATTGTGGATGCATGGATTAATGGAATTAATAAAGATAATGTAGAACAGGAAAAGGTTAATAAATTAAAGCAAACAATAGATGCTGTAAAGTTTAAAGGTTTGCCACAAGAGCAATCCTTTGAAGATTTATTAAAATATTTATATTTGATATTAAGACAAATATGTGATGCTCTTTCTGAAAAGTACCTTGATGGGGAAGAAACCTACTATGCACAAGCATTAATGGATTTTATAAATCATTTGCAAGTTATAAAAGATGAATACTTTATTTCGCACGATGAAATAAAAATTCCAATTAATAGTGGTTTTGATGAAAATATAGGAATGTTACTTGCAGTATATGATTCGTATTCTCCAAGAGATGAAGATATGAAAAATGATCTGCAAAGAGTTATTCATGTCTATTATTCAAACATGAGTAGAGGAGAAATGCTCTTTGTTAATCACTTTTCTTCTTTATATAAAGCACTAGCTTTATCCGAGAATCCAAGTGTTAGAAATATAATCATATGTCTAGATGAGCCTGAAGAATCTTTTCATCCGGAGTGGGCACGAAAATATATTTATTATTTGACTACCTTTTTAAATCAAGTGAAAAAAGGTCAACATATTAAATATCAAGTTATTATAAGTACGCATTCTCCATTTATTGTTTCTGATATTCCAAAAAATAATATCACATGTATAAAACTACTTGAACAAGATGGGGCATATACTCGTATTACTGAAAAAGCGAATTTTGGTTTTGGAAGCAATTTATATGACATTATAAAAGATGACTTTTTTCTAAATTCCTCAATAGGTGAATTTGCGACAAGGGAGATTAATAAGGTTTTGGAGAGGATAAATATTTTATCAAATTA
This sequence comes from Bacillus cereus group sp. Bce041, assembly GCF_052646455.1. NCBI lineage: Bacteria > Bacillati > Bacillota > Bacilli > Caryophanales > Bacillaceae > Bacillus > Bacillus cereus group sp. Bce041. Next base: position 177,809 of record NZ_JBQXON010000008.1, on the reverse strand, counting down.
TAATGAAGAGGTCGTAAAAGAAATACAGTCATTTATAAATATAATTGATGATAAATTTATTCAGAATAAATTAAATGCAATTGTTAAGCAAAAGATAAGAGAGATCATGTCGGATGATGAAAAAAATGCACGTATTAAAGAATTAGAAGAAGAGTTATCTCGCCTTAAGGGGGGGGAACAATGATAAAAATTGATCCGCAAAAAATTATAGACTTGTCAGAAGAATATATTCAACAAATGATGCCAATTATACAAGAAAAGTATAGGATCTTAAAAATAGAAAATGATATTAATCCTTTTACCAATGAACCTGTTGTAAATTTGTTTGAGGATAGTAATGGTGAGTTAAATGAAGAGTTGATTAAAACAATTTTAATTGATCCTTTTTCTGATAGATACAAGCAATTATATCCCCAACTAGAGTTTTATTATAAAACAGCCGTATTAACATTTTATGATGAAGTTTATTTAAAATGGAAGATAAAGAAGCAGAAAATCTTACGTGAACATTTAGCAAAAGTAAGAGAAGACAATATAATAAGTTTAAATAATTCGTGGATCGAATCAGATATAAAACATACAGAACATATACATTATAAAAAAACATGGAAAAATTATAAAAAACTGATCACTCATATTAAATGTAAATTAGATAGACTTAATCAATCAATTGGAAAAATGATAGATTATAATTATTTAACAGAGGAGATGAGACATTATATTTTGTGCTCATCAGATATTAGAGTTTGTCCTTATTGTAATAGACAATATATTACTACCTACAATAAAAATAGAAATCTGCGTTCCACAAGTGATCTAGATCATTTTTATCCAAAAGTTGCATTTCAATTATATTCATTAACATTATTTAACTTTATCCCAGCGTGTTCTATATGTAATAGTAGGTTTAAAAAGGCGAGAAAACTTAAAATATTATATTTATATGAGAAGGGTTTTGAAGATCAAGTTACTTTTAAAGTAAAACCAACCCCTACATATAATATAAATTCTTTAATTGGGAATACTAATGATTTTGAATTAGTCCTGGAGTTAAATAGTGCCTATGAAGATAATGATGAGATTCAAGGACATTTAGAAATGTTTAAGTTAAAAGAAGTATATCAATCTCACAAAGATTATGTACAAGAACTCTTATATAAAAGCAACGCATATTCTCCAGCTTATAAAGAGATGACTGAACAGTTATTAAACATAAAGCTTTCGGAGGAGGATTTTAATCTTTTTTTATTTGGAGTTATGGGAAATGACAAAGATTTGTTGAACAAGCCTTTGTCTAAATTAACTATTGATATATTAGGGTTATGTAAATAATTGATGAGGATGTACATATTATTAATGTAATAGATTTTATTTTGTGTCTGAAGAGCAAGGAATTCTTTATGAATACTCTAGTGAAATTAAACTAAAAATTAGGAAGAAGCATTAGGAAATCGGTTGAACATATATTTTGATATTTTAGTTAAAAGGGTAGTATTAGAGAACTACCCTTTTAACTAAGAGAATAATATAGGAGTGTGTTTTACTTTCAATGTTTTGTTAAATTATACTACATAAGGTTCTACCTTTTTTAACATGAAATTAAAACTATTCATATTTATATTTTTTGTATTGTTCCAGCAAAATTTGTAGGTATAGAATTTTTAAAATTTAATTTTTTTAGATCTTTAGGGAGGATTTGTTAGTAGTAGTTTTCCTTAAAAATAAACTTTTTTACATAAACACTTTATCTTAAAATTTTTGTTAAGTAATTACCACTTGCATTTCTAATGAAAATAAATAGAATTTTTGGGCTATAGTAACAAAAATAAGGAGTTTGTAGTAATATATAAATACATTAGAATATTATACTTTACAATTTCTAATGATAAAGATGAAGGGTGGTTTATATGGTAAGTATTTATGAAGCAATTTACAAAGAAAAAGATACACAAGAATTGATCTACATTGAAAGTGTTAATCCTGGTAATTATGTTAATAAGTATAGAGAGAAATTGTATTGCACAACTGAAAATTGCTCTGCTAAGCTAACTTATGTTCATAAAGAAAATAATGGCGACCACTTTAGAACATGGAGGGATAGTCCGCATATAGAAACATGTCTCTTTTATTTTGAAAAAGTGAATGCTCGTGAGGGGAGAAGGAATGAGGGGCAGGTTACTGGTGTTGTAAGTGATGAAAGAATAAAAAAATCTCTTAAGGACGCATTTTTATTTGAAATGATGTCAGAAGAACAAAAGAGGAGAAACAGAGAAAGAGATAAAGAAAGGAGAAGAAGAAAGAAAGAGAGAGAGAAAATAAACGAGAGTAAAAAAACAATACCTGTTCAAAGGATAGTATCTAATCCTGATGAGATTAATGAGAACCTAGTCACTAGTGGAATTAGATTATATAAAAAAAGTGCAGATGCATTAAAAGAGAAAGATTTAGGGGACACAAGAACAGTCACAGGTCAGTTAAAAAGGATACAGATTAATGGTAATAATAATGTAGTAATAGAAGTTGAGAAAAATAATGTACAAGTAGATATTAAGTTTGAAGAGGCATTTTTTGCTGCAAATAAGCGTTATTCTGGTATGTTTCATTATATAGAGAGATATTTATATGAACATAGAAATTTAATATTCTCCGCTACGGGTCAAGTACGATTTAGCGAAACTAATAATAGATATGAGATTGTAGTCTTTAATAGTGTTGGTTTTTTAATTCATGGGAAGACACTAGATGCTATAGCGGTAGAATATGTTCTGAGAGATAATACTAAAGAATAGTAAGAAAATTAATGAAGAGGTTACAATGTATTTATTGTTTTATACGAAAATTAACAAACGCTCTCATATTGTGGGGGCGTTTTAGTATCTTTAAATTCTCAAATGGATGTAAGTAGTTTTTATGATACTTTTCTAAAGCAGAGTATCTATAACTATGTGAATGATTTTTTGTAATATTGTGGTAGAATCAATTGTAGGAAAATTCAGGGTGAAGTGGGTGTTGTATTTTGAAGATTAGCGAAATCTTTAATCTGGAGAAAAGTCAGAGAGAGTTAGATTTTGTAGATATTAATATTAATGAAGATTTACCCTTATTTCTTGATCCATATTTTTTATCATTAAGGAATGATCTGTGGTCGATAGATGCTCATCGTACAATTCAAAGTTTTTTTCATCAAGTAATTGAGTTGTATAGAGCGGATAGAAAAAGTGATGCTAGAAAGTTATTTGTAAATTTAAGTGAACCTAACGAAACATGCTTTGGGGTATCAGAAGGTAAACCAAGAGGCAGAGGTGTTGGGGCAGATGAGGCGACCGAAATATTTGATAATATAATACAAAGTCAAGCAATAGAGGAGGGGCTTGTTAGCCATTTGGAGGATATGACTGTTTTTGTGGATAATATTGGTAAAGATAAAATTTCTGATTTAACTACAAATGTTATTAGGGAGCATTTAATTAAATATACACAATCTCAATGTAAACTACACGGTATTACATTAACGGAGAATGTCCCTTCAGGTTATTATTGGAATTCTACACTGCGAAAATGGGATAATGAACATACAGATATGCTAATTATAGAGGATAGAAAAATAATATTAGTGCCAAAAAGTATTGTTACATATTCTTATAAGTATACACCTGAAAGATATTGCCAGCATTTTGTTCTAAACTTTTTGCAACACGAACATATTCGTATAAATTCGTCACTTGTTCAAAGAAAAACTCTAAAGAATGGTAATGAAAAAATTTGGGTGACAAAGAGAGATATAGCAAAAGCTGAAAATACTTTTAGAAAAGAGTATTTAAGGGAGTTTACCAAGAATAATCCAGGAGTATTTGAAGAATTTCGAAGTTCAACCAGAAAGGAGATGCGTCCTTTAACTCATGATGAGCTTCAAAAGGATGGTGATTATGATATTAATAAGTTCGTGGAGTTATTAATCGATAGATTGAAACGAATTCCTAGGGGAGCAAAGTTTGCTGGTGATTATCATAGACATATTCTAGGGATTATGGAGTTTATATTTTATCCTAATTTGACACGTCCTACTATTGAACAAGAGATCCATCAAGGGCGGAAAAGAATAGACATAAGTTTTGATAATGCTGCCGAAAATGGATTTTTTAATCAATTACATGCGTCAAAGGATATACCAAGTCAGTTTATTTTTGTAGAATGTAAAAATTATTCCTCTGAGATAGCAAATCCCGAATTAGACCAATTGTCAGGACGTTTTTCTCCAAATAGAGGGAAATTTGGTCTATTGGTTTGTAGGTCTATTGAAGATATGGAGAGATTCTTAGCTAGATGTGCAGATACATATCATGACCAAAGAGGTATGGTTATCCCATTAGTAGATGAAGATTTTATTTATTTTTTGAATGAAATAAAAAACAATAACGAAAATCCAGGAGAGGAGTTACTATTTGAAAGGTTAAAGAAGATTATGCTTAGATAAAATGGTTTAATACATCGAAATAAAATTAAGATATATTTCAAAAGAATATTGCCTTACATTCGTTAGAAAACATGTGTGAACAAAGTGTTTTTTCTGAAAAATGTAACATGTATGTTGTGTTACTTTGATTTCAAAGTAACGGTTAAAAACAAGCTCTACAGAATTTTTTTGGAATTTTGCTAGCTTTTCAGTTGAGGGAGGAGCGTTTTTTACGGTGGTTTTTTAGTGGATTAACTGATAGACATAAAAAAATCTCCTTCATTCTGAATGAGATTTAAAGGAAAAGGTTCAATCAAAACTTGAGCGGTGGTCATCATTGATTTAGGTCAAAATATGAAATTATCAACAATTTATACGATTCAGAGAGGTACGAATTAAAAGCTCCCCCTGTCAAGGTGGGCTCTCCCTGTGAGCTACGGGATAAGTGTTGATTTAAAGCCATTTTAATCAGTGTATGAAAATCAAAAATTTCTTAGGATCACATAGTTTTTTGTAAGTCATATGACCATTAGTGACTACAAAATTATGTTTTAAATGGCCTATATAATGCTGAAATGATAATTTATTTTGCGTAAAAGAGTATGGAAGAAACGATTTAGGTGTTACATTTTTTGCTTTAGGGTATATTTTTAGATTGGTTATGCACAATTCAATGAGTTACATCATATATTTAAAAATAACGAGTGATTTGTAAGTATATTTCGTTAATTATTTTGGGTTTTCCTAAATTTTAAGTTAATGGAGAATTAGCATGCATCATATCTTTCAAAAAATGCTTAAATAAGGTATGATAAAGGTAGAGGAAGACTATAAGTTTTTCCTACTTAATAAGGGGGTGTATTATAATGGCTAGAGCTTTGGATGTAGCTAGGTATATGATTCACCTTAATAATCTTGGAAATGCACCTGAAACAAGTTTGACTAATTTAAAAATTCAAAAATTGTTGTATTATACATTCGGTATGCACAGGGTTATGCATGGTGAAAACCTATTTAATGAAAATATGTCTGCATGGAAATATGGTCCAGTAGTTAAAGAGGTTTATGATGCTTTTAAAAAATATGGTTATTCTAACATTGAAGATGATTATTGGTATGAAGATTATAATTTAACAGAGAACGAAGAAAATACTATAGTAAATACTTGGGAACAACTTGGACAGTTACCAGCTAATATTTTAGTAGAAATGACACATAATGAAACGCCATGGTTAAATGCCTGGGGGAACGATTACAATAAAGTAATTGAACCCAGAGTAATAGAAGAGTACTTCCGACAAAATTATGTGGCAACAGCCTAAAAAGATGTTATTAGCTCTTAAAACTAAATGGAGTTTTATGAGGCAACAGTCTAAAAAGATGTTATTAGCCCTTAAAACTAAATGGAGTTTTATGAGGCAACAGTTTAAAAAAAAATTATTAGTCATTAAAACTAACTGTTATTTTCTATTGAGTACGGCTATGTTCCGTAAAGTATTTCTTTTTGTTATCTGTGGAGTTGTAGCCATTTTTTATATGATAGCGTATATGCTCCCAGAAAGTTCTGAGGATGTTTCGAAATTAATTGATTCATATGTATTTCGATATATTATCTTTTTAATTCCTGCGTCAGTTACTCTATATGTATTTACTTATAGAGAGAGAAAAGAAGCCTTTTATAATAGTACTAAAGCCAATTTTGTTACTGATTTATTTTATTGTCAATTAATTGTTGCGCTTTGTAATTTTGTTACAATTATAGTGTATGCTTTTTCTCCATGGGAATTTTTAAAGAGTAATAATCAAGGAATATTTATTATTATACTTTCGTTTATTACATTAGGTTTAGTTTTGTATTATGGAGTAAAGCTCTTTTCTTCTATTAATTTTACAGCATTTAGGACCGAACTTAATAAAAAGAGTAAAGGTAAAACCGAACTGTTGATAAATTCTTTAGAAATATCATATCCAAAGAGAAAATATGAATGTGATACGGATAGAGAAAAAGAAGAGATATTTATAGATGAGTATGTAGAAAAAGGTTATCACTATAAATCTTACATAAAGATAGATCCATCTGATTTTATTGGAGAATTATGTACTATTCTCGAATCTCAATATCAGCTGTTACATTCTAATCTTAAAAAATCAAGTCAAACTTCTATCTCTGATTCTTATGAATCAATTCACAAGAATGCAGAAGAGATTTTTCAAAATATAATTAATTTTAGTTCTAATGATAAGACTAATGAATTAATAGGTCTTATTATGAACTCAGAAAAAAAGTTTAAATCAATTGTTGATCTGTATCAAACATTGATTTTTCGAAACAAAGAATTAATTAATGAAAGTAATAAAGAATCGTTTACTAAATTAAATCAGCAATTTATTCAATCACTATTTAGTTTTACACCTACATATCTTAAATCGGATAGTAAGAAGTGTTTTAAGGAAAATGTAAATGAGACACTTGAAGATTATGAAGAAAAGCTAATGAATATATTTTTTGGTGCACTATTTGATTTATTTATCTCATCAATAAAAAATGATAACTTGGAATTTTCATATATTTTAGAAGAATATTATGATGTAGTGAAATCAAAAATAGATATTGAAGTTGCTGTAGGGGAAGACTCGATAGAGAAATTCACCCGCAAACTACATGATTTAGAAATATCTTTGGCAGCTTGGGCTACTACTCATAATGAACTTAAGGTATTAACAGAAACATTTATTGTAATTCTTCGACATACTAAGGATGAATCAAGTGAGCTAAAAGAGCCGATTGAGTCAAAAGAATTGAATAAATTCAAAAATAATAATGTAAATAAACCAACTACAAAAGAAGTAGATTTTACTAAGGCGTTTAAAAGATTGCCAGAAAAGAATGGATCTGAGGTAAATAAGCACAAAGAATCATATCTAAGAAATTTAATATACCTCATGATTAAGGGGCATGAATTGGGCTACTATGAAATTGTAGGGTATTTAGTAAAAGTTACATGTAGTAATTTTAGTAGTAAGGATATTTTGGATCAGTTGGATGAAATCTGTAAAGCCGAGATGCCGAAGGCAAAAGCGAATGCGGGAAAAATCACGAAAAATCATGGTTTTTATCATTATATATTACATGAATTTTCATTTGAGCATTGTTTTAAGAAAACATTTATTCTTCTCAAAGTCCATTTAGAAGATGAGGATACAAAAGGTGAGTTTGAATTGGATGTAAATCATTACTTCAAAGATAAAAAAGAACTAAAGTACTTTGAAGATAAGGTATTAGTGGCTGGAGAAGATTATGGAATGTTATCAGTTAACAGATTTGTTGAAATAAGAAAGGCTTCTAAAGAAGTTGTTAGTGTTTGATATACTAAGTAAAATCCCCCTTTATTGGGGGATTTTTTGTATATAATCAAGAAATGAATTGAATTATGTAATTAGTTTTAATGATGAGAATACAGAAAATTTATAGTGTTAGTGGGAGAACCTGGTATATTTCTTCTTAAGTTGATATTTTCAATTTCTTTAGAAATGAACTATTATAATGTGTTTTTTAAATACTATGAAACTCAAAAAGGAGAAGGATTAAGTGTTCTTTTCTAAAGGAATACAATCTATGTAAAGTAAATATATGGTTTCTTTATTAACTCAAGCGTGCACAAAGTGTTTATACCGATAATTTCCAAATTGACTTTGATTCATGAATTTATGGTTTATCATTACATAGTTTTAATAAGTAACTTAAGTGGGTATTATTTGTATACACGATGATTAGTTTTAAAAGGTTTGATATTAAAACTATATATGCATTTGAGCACATTTTTTGGACTGTTAACTGTACGTTAGAGAAGATATAGAAGGAAAACGAATAAATAGAGTGATATATTTGCTAGAGTGAAAACTAAAGAGAGGATGAATATCTTTGAGTGGTTCAGATGATATGTGTCTACTTTGCATATTTTTCATTAATTTTTCAAATTATTTTTGTGTGGGTGAGAAACATTATAATAATCCTCGGTTGCTATCAACCATTCTTTGTCTATAAAACACTATAGGTGTTTCAGAACAACTATTGTTACCAATAATTCTAAAAGGTAAGGTCAGATAATACCTTCCTAAAAAGATATAATAGATAATATCCTCAGGTGAACAAGAACTCCAATGTATTGCTGCTTCTTCAGCTGCACACAATTAGATATAACATTCATCTTAGCTCAATGTAGCTGTAAACGTGATTGTAACTTCATTTTAAAGTGTTCAAGAAATCAAATCTTGAACAACTTCAGCAATTGTTACCTCTTCTTATCTTCCTCTTACAAAGTTTAATTGCACTTTCTGTAGCACTTCTTCTCTATATACTGTTAATCTATGGTTTTATCTTAAATAAGCAAATTTTTCTCAATTGGAAATTCCTTTTATAAAGTTGATTTATTAATTTCGTTGATCGCTTTTAGCTTCTGAACGATAGTAGATACTTTCTATTGTACAATCTCCTTAACGTGCTTAGTGGTAATACCTATAGGAACAATGAGTTGAATACCTTCTATTCACTTAACAATAATTGATACGTCTTTTATATTGTTTACTACAGAATGAAATATTACATTTCTAACAATTGATTTGGAGAAATAATATATGTCTGACATCACTAAATACTATAGTCGAAATGGTATGTTAATAATGCACTGATAAATTATAGAAAATGGTAGTGTTTTGATTTCATTTAGATTATTTTAATTATTCTGGTTATTTTTCTTTAAAGTGTAGTTGTTTCTCTTTTTTTAATGCTATAATTTAGATATTGGATATATATACCTAACATATTTAAAAGATAATATTTAAGGTGGTAAATTTATGGGAAATGGTATAGAGATATTGGTATCAGATAAGGCTACAAATACTGAAAAGGGAAGAATACTAGAGGAACTAGGTAAGGAACTGTTATCTATTCTTCAGTATGATGTAGTTGATGAAATAAGAATTACAGCTATGGAGGTAGACTTATTAGCGAAACATCGTATCAATGGTGAAATCATTTTTGTAGAATGTAAAGCCCATCAAAATAATTTATCGGCAGATGTATTTACAAAGCTATTAGGGAATGTAGTTTTTAAGGGTGTTTCAGCTGGATGGCTATTTACAACAGGTCCTTTAGGGAAGGATGCCAAGGGTTTTCAGGAGGAATGGAATCAAAAGCTGCCTGAACAAAGAAGGACACTTAGTATTTATACATCGGATAAACTAGTAGAGTTATTAATAAATTCAGGGAAAATATGTAATCCTATACGATTAAATAGAAATGATAAATATACTTTTTCTGAGGAAAATACACTATTAATAACTGAATACGGCAGGTTTTGGGCTATTAAGGTTATGCACGTTTCTGCAGGAGTACCTTATGGGGTAGTTCTGTATGATGCTGAAACTTCTAGGAATATAAATGATAAAGATGTTATTAATTTAGTATCAAAATTATCATCTTCATTAAGTGACTTGGATTTTTTAACCAGTGACTCAGGTGAGATTTCGGCAACAGAAGAAATTACGGAAGAACTAAGTAATATTGCCACAGTAACTGGAGGAGACCAATGGGCAGATTATAGGCCTTCTAGACCAAAAGATTTTGTAGGTAGAGAGGATTTACAACGTGATATTTTTAGGTTTTGCAGTTCCGTTGTAGATAATGATTCAAATACTAGACTTTTAGCAATCAAAGCTCCCTCTGGCTGGGGGAAAAGTTCTGTATTATTAAAGCTTGTTTCAAAATCTAAGATAAAGAGATATAAAACTAAATACTTTATTCATGCAGTGGATGTACGTGCAGCAACATCTCGTAGGTATAGTGAGTTTTCTCTGCTTTCTTGTATAAATTCAGCAATTAGTGAAGGGTTTGTAACAAAGCCAGCAAAAGAGATCACTATTAATAGTATAAATAATCCTCTTTCGAGTGAAGGAATTGTTGAGCTTTTACAATCATTAAAAGAGGAAAATAAAGTACTGGTTTTATTTTTTGACCAGTTCGAAGAGATATTCTCAAAAAATGAGCTAGCCGATTTGTTTGATAGTATAAGAAAACTAGCGTTAGCAATAGATTCTGCTAGAGAAAATATAATTCTTGGGTTTGCTTGGAAAACAGATGGAACCACACCAACTGACCATCCAGCATATTATATGTGGCAAAGCTTATCAGATAGAAGACGAGAATTTCAGCTTTCTACATTTACTCCAAAAGAGATAAATAGGGCGCTGAGTTTATTCTCAAAGGAATTAGGAGAGGCACTGAATCCCAACTTGAAAAAGTATCTTATTGACCATTGTCAAGGTTACCCATGGTTATTGAAAAAGTTATGTATCCATGTGTACTCATTAATCAATAATGGTACTGAACAAGGTGAGATTATGGGAAAAGGACTCGATATAGAATCATTATTTGAAAGAGACCTAAATGAATTATCTTCACCAGAGATAGCTTGTTTAAAAAGAATTGCAAGCGAATCTCCAGCAGATTTTTTTAAAGTGGACCAAGATTTTGGAAGTGAAACATTGCATACGTTATTGAATAAGCGTTTAATAATACGTAAAGGTCATAAACTGATACTATACTGGGATATTTTTAGAGATTATGTTTTAACAGGTTCTGTTCCTCAGATAACAATTACTTATATACCTCAAGTGAATTTAAATAAGTATAATGATTTATTACAGTTACTATTAAATGAAAAAGAAATGACATTAATTGATATAGCAAACAATTTGAAAATTGGTATTAAAGCTTCAGATAATCTTGTTCGTGATATGGTTATGTTTGGAAACGTAACGAGGCAAGGCGAAAAAATAACTATAATCCAGGAATCGGAATTTGAAGCGGTAAATAAATTATATGAATTTTTCAATAGTCATATATTGTTAAAGACTTTAATTGAGCAGCATGGAGAAGGATTTAATGTAACTACTCAAGAATTTGAAAAAACATTTATAAATTTGTATAAAGAATCTCAGTATTCAAAAAAAACTCTGAATACTTATATAAAAAAGGTTATGAGTTGGCTTCTTGGACTAGGCATAATAAGGTGGGAAAATGGATATATTGTTCATTTTGCAGAACTTTCTACAAAAAGTATTACAACCAAACAACTTCTGAGTTCAAGAGATAGAATAACTGTTAATGCAAGAATGCATCCTTTTTTAGGAGCAGCCCCTGCAGAAAGAGTTCTAGATTTAATAAAGAATATTAGAGATGGAATTGATAATGAAACTGATTTAAAGGCATTGGGACTTAGAAATGCAATTACTGTATTAAATTCACTGGGATTGGGAATTAAACAGGCTGATAAAATCAAACTTATAAATGTCTCAGATGATTGTAAGTTAATTGTAGCTAACAAGGTTATGGAAACTGAGACAATAAAATTAATTAATAGTTATAGAGAAGAATATGGACGTTTACCAGAATCAAAGGAAGTTGGAACATTAGTCTCGGATTTTTTAAATAAGGAATGGAAAGAAACTTCTAAGACTCGTACAGGATTAGCTCTATTAAAATGGCATAAGTGGGCTACTGAAATAAGTAATGAGGCAGCTAAGGTAAAGGTCTAGGAATGTCACTATATAATTGTGGGTTGAAGTAATCACTAATTTGGCCAGAGGTTCTTAGTGATTTATTGTATTTTTACAATGAAGATAGAAAATATTGTACTAAGAATGAGAAATTATGTAGTTGAGAATGTGAGAGCTGAACTAGATAAGTTATTAAAACAAATATTAATAAGATGGATTTACTAAGACCACAATTTTAAGCTTAATAAGCCATTAGGGTGGACCAGAGACATTGTATGGCGCCCTTAGTGAAGCAGAAAATCATTCCATATCATATGAAGAGCTGAGGAGTATTATAATAGAAATAAGAAACTTTTCTAAAAAGCTCAACGAAGGAAAAGAGGGGAAACAATCGATTATGTAAGAATTAAGGCGCATCAGTCAATGAATTTATAAGAAAGTAAATTTGTAATGGGATATTAAGTTAAAAATGATAAAAATTAAAATCAAGCCATCTTCTTTTATTTTGTAGTTTAATAATAATTAACTCGAAGTTTAAAGTTTAGCGGATATTGTTACATTCACACCTTTAGCTAAAGGTGTGAATGTAACATTGATTTCCGAGCGGTTAGGGCATAGTAACACCAAAATTACTTTGGACACTTACTCACATGTATTACTAACTATGGGGGAAGGTTCAGTTAATAAAATAAGAGAGATTTTGTAGAGAATGTGAACACTGACTTTTTAGGGAGCTTGTGTAAACAAATAAAAACCCCATCAAACGTTAATTTGACATGGTTTCTATCAGTATGACCCCGGAGAGGCTCGAACTCAAGACCTCCACCCTGTCAAGGTGGAGGTTTATTTGATTACTTTTCTTCTTGCATTAAAAATTTCCAAAAACGTTTTAATTCTTCACGCTTTTGGGAAGGTGCAAATTTTATATCTTTTAGCCATTGATCTAGTTCTATTTTGTTCTCGTCCTCTGTAACATTAAAATCTCGCCCTAGAAGAAAATCAGTAGATACATTAAAGTAATCTGCTATACGTATCAAGGTATTGTAATCAGGTTGACGTTCATTACGTTCGTACATACCAATTGTACTTTCACTTAACTGAAGCGAGTGAGCAAGTTCTTTTTGCGTAATTCCTCTTTGTTTTCTTAAATCACGAATTATATTTCCAAACGTTTTCATTCTATCACCTGATAATATATTAACACAATATGTGTTAAATAATTAAAATTTTTAAAAGTTGATAATTAGAATCTATTGACAACACAAAGTGTGCAGTTTATATTTTAAGTAACAACACGAAATGTGGTTTTAGGGGGAGAAGAAATGAATTATGAAAGAGTGGCCAAAAATCTAATTAATTTAAGAAATGAAAAATCTAGAGAAGAAGTGGCAAGGGCTGTGGGAATCAGTGTTAGTACATTGCAAATGTATGAAAATGGTCAGAGAATTCCACGGGATAATATAAAAATAAAATTAGCGAATTTTTATGGTGTTACAGTCCAAACAATTTTTTTGATTCGGAACAACACGAAGTGTGTTGAATAATATTAGATTTTTAAGATTATGTAGTTATTTTTTAGAAATGTAAGTTTGGAAAGTGTTTTAGGAAATTTTACATAAAAAAATAATATTTTTATCATTATATATAAATAATAGGAGTGTATTTGCATGAACATGAAAACATTTGAAATGCGTGAAAAGCGATTAGCAGAACTATTAGGTGCAAAAGTACTATGGGAATTTATAAGTGCTGTCACAGAGGAAATTGAAAAGCAGGAATTAGAGTCGACACCAGGATTATTAGAAGATCTATTCCTACATGTGAAAGAAACCATTCAAATTCAAAATATGAATCAACGTATAACAAAAGCCCCTGTAAAAACAGAGGCTGATTGTATAAATAAAGATACAATATTTATGGAAGCATATGTAGAATTAATCAATCATAAGTTTGTTATTTCTGAATTAGCTGTAGAGCTTTCATCTGTTCTAAAAGAATTAAATTGTTTTGTTCAATCATCTTTGCCACAGCTTCAAAATAAGCTTGACTCTCAAGAACCTCAACCTGCTTCTCTTTAAGGAATTTTATTTCTTTATGCACAAATATGTTATTTCCGGATTGTCGAATTAATTTATTATCTATGCACAACGTATTGTAGAATATGTTTTATTTTAAATTATATATGTGTGATATAATTTATAAATCATTTTTGGGGAGGAATTACTTATGAAGTGCAATAAATATAATTGGGTACATTTAAAGAGGGAAAGCGTATCAATGACCCTATAAACTACGTCTACCCTTATTATTGGAGGGTAAAGTGTGAATTCATCTCATTCACATTCAATATTACGCCATAATCAAATTTTATTATGGCTCTGTGTTCTTTCTTTTTTCAGTGTTTTAAACGAAATGGTTTTGAATGTTACATTACCCGATATCGCTAGTGAATTTAATAAGGAGCCAGCAAGTATAAACTGGATAAACACAGCGTTCATATTAACTTTTTCTATAGGAACAGCTGTATATGGAAAACTATCAGATCAGTTAGGCATCAAAAAGCTACTCTTATTTGGAATTATAGTGAATTGCTTCGGATCAGTTATCGGGTTTGTTGGACATTCGTTCTTTTCTGTACTTATTATGGCTCGGTTTATTCAGGGAGCTGGCGCAGCTGCATTTCCAGCACTTGTAATGGTTGTTGTTGCGCGCTATATTCCAAAAAAAAATAGCGGTAAAGCATTTGGGCTTATTGGGTCCATTGTAGCAATGGGAGAAGGTGTCGGACCATCTGTTGGTGGAGTAATTGCCGAATATGCTCATTGGTCTTATATACTACTTTTGCCTGTTGTAACGATTATCACGGTTCCCTTCCTTGCAAAATTATTGAAACAGGAAGATGTAATAAAAGGAAGTATTGATGTTAAAGGAATAATATTTATGTCCGTCGGTATTGTATTTTTTATAATGTTTACGACATCTTATAGAATTTCCTTTCTAGTCGTTAGCATTATATGTTTCTTGATATTTGTTAAACATATTAGGAAAGTGTCTAATCCTTTTGTTAATCCTTTGCTAGGAAAAAATATATCATTTATGATTGGAATCATTTGTGGAGGACTTATATTGGGAACCGTAGCAGGATTTATTTCTATGGTTCCTTATATGATGAGAGATGTCTACCAATTAAGTACTGCCACAATTGGAAGTGGGATTATTTTTCCTGGAGCAATGAGTGTTATTGTTTTCGGTTATATTGGTGGAGTGCTTGTTGATAAGAAAGGTTCTCTATTTGTATTAACAACTGGAGTTGCATTTCTTTCTATAAGCTTTTTAGTAGCTGCCCTTTTTATAAAAACAACGCCTTGGGTCATAACAATTATAGTAATTTTTGTTTTTGGCGGGCTTTCTTTTACGAAAACAGTTATCTCTACCATTGTTTCAAGTAGTTTGGAACAAAAGGAAACAGGTGCTGGGATGAGTTTGCTTAATTTTACAAGCTTTCTATCAGAAGGAATGGGTATTGCGATTGTAGGTGGATTATTATCGATACATTTGCTAAATCGAAAATTATTACCTATAAATGCTGATCTGTCCACTCATTTGTATAGTAATTTGCTATTAATTTTTGCAGGAATCACAATTATGAGCTGGTTAGTTACAATGAAAATGTATAAACGCTCAAGAAGAAATATATAAAAGAGCCAAAGAAGTCATTTTTAAACGAATTTATTGTTATATTTTTTGGTAGTGAATATCTTACATCAAAAATTAAACGATTTTAAGTATAACCTCGTCCTAATTATAGAACGGGGTTATACTTGTTTTAACTTTTAAACATAAATAACTTCATTGTCGCTTTATTACGTATATTTACATGGGAAATGCTTGGTATTCAATGTGTGGAAGTTCCACAGTATCCAACACATATGAATGAGCCTTTTGATGATTTTGAAATACTATTACTTCAGGAGCGGATGATAACGGACAATCCTTTACTTATTTTTTGTGCAAGCAATGCAAAAGTAATAACTAATATTAATAATTTAAAAACACCATCTAAGCGTAAATCACTGGAGCATATTGATGGTTTCGTGGCTATGTTAATTTGTCATAAAGAAACATTAAATATGATGGAGGATGCTATTCCAGAAGATGATTATGATGATTATTTAGATGAAACTTATAGGTAAAACACGAATGGTATTTTTTGACCAGTTCTATTTTAAAATTAAGCGATGTTAAAGAGTAGTGTTGATTTTTTTATTAAACTGTTATCTAAGTTAAGGATAAACATAGTGTATATTGAGCTTTCAGTTCTTAAACATAGCATTCAAAATATATTTGTAATATGAAGTTTTTACTAATATCTTTTTGAATGGAATGGCACATAAGGAGGAGCTTAAATGGCTAACTTGCATGGCACTTCTAATGATCCAAATGTTG
Source organism: Bacillus cereus group sp. Bce041 (assembly GCF_052646455.1). Lineage (NCBI taxonomy): Bacteria > Bacillati > Bacillota > Bacilli > Caryophanales > Bacillaceae > Bacillus > Bacillus cereus group sp. Bce041. Next base: position 161,353 of record NZ_JBQXON010000008.1, on the reverse strand, counting down.
CGGCGGTTTTTGGAGATAGTACTGGTGGACCGGCAGTTTGGGGCAACCACAAATTTAATCATCCAAATGCTTCTGGTGTGTACGGAACTAGTCAATACGGAGTTGGTGTCTGGGGAAAAGGTGGAAGATTAGCAGGTCTGTTTGAAGGTGATGTTGAGATTATCAAGGGTAGGGTCTGGGCAAACAATACAGTTAATCATCCAAATGCTTCTGCTGTGCTGGGAACTAGTCAATACGGAGTTGGTGTCTGGGGAAAAGGCGGAAGATTAGCAGGTTTGTTTGAAGGTAATGTTGACGTTACAGGTGGAGTGAAAACTCGGAGAATTCTAGTTGACAGTCAAGGCGGCCAAGGCATTCCATGTGTGGAAATCTGGCAGGATGGATTAGGAGATATTTTTGCAGCTCTTAACCAAAATCGTAAGGTATTTAGTATTTCAAATAATGGTTCATTTTCTACTACCTCTGGTGGCGATATAAGAGGTGACCTCTTTGTAGGGGGATACCTTACAGTGAAGGGTGACATCTATGGAAAGGGGGTTAAGCTTAACAGCGACAAGAACACTAAGGAAAATTTCTCTGATGTTAACGCTCTCCAGATTCTTGATAAATTGGCAAGCATGCCAATCCATTCTTGGAACTACAAAGATGACACGGCCAGTGAGCGTCACATTGGCCCGACTGCTCAGGATTTCCATGACACCTTCGGGCTCAGTGGAGCTGATAATAAACATATTTCAAGTATAGACATACAGGGGGTAGCTTTGGTAGCTATTCAAGGGTTAATCGAGAAAAATGAAAGACTCATAGCAGAAAATGTTCAGCTACATGCAAATTTAGCTAATCTCGAGGCACGCCTTTCAGTTCTTGAGTCTAAGGGCTAAGTCGAAGGGATTAATTATAAGGACCAAAAATGGTCCTTTTTTTGATGGAATGTCAACATTGTTATTTAACAGAGATTATTCGAAAAAAATCCTGAAATTTTCAACAAACTGTATATGTGAAAATGGAACTTCTAGAGTTGTAACAGAAAAAACTCTAATCGTTATAATAGCGTGTATTTTTAAGTCCTTCATAAGTGCTTGGCACCTAAATCAGGAGAAGAACGTTTTTATGTAAATTTATATATTCGTCAAAATAAGAAACCCAACTTAGATAAGATGGGTTTTTTTATAATGATACAATACCTACCTGATGCCAAAAGCTCTTTGGGGTTCTGGGAATATATGTTAGCACCATCCGCAGTAATAGCAACAATCTAAAGGACTACTTCCACCTTTTGCACATTCTTTCATACAAGGATCATTTGAAGGGGAAGGGGTACTATGCGAATCTACGTACATCGTTCCAGGATAGGAATAGGGAGAAAAAGATGGCTGTGGATTATAAGGTACAGTTTGGTTCATGCCATAAGGTGTATATGCCGTAGGTCTTGTACATTGTAGATACCAAGGTCTTGTTTTATACGGCCAACATATAGGCCGACATTCATATTCGAAACCTGGAGCTCCAGGTGTGCAATCCGCCATACATTGGGCATAGGTATAAGGGACTTTATAACAATACTGACGGTACAAAGACAATCACTCCTTATCTTAATCTTGTTTTCCACAATATTATATTTAGCTATATACTTTTTGGGAAATTGTCCATGCATAATTGTCTAACATGCATAGCAAAGGTTAAATTTAAAATATGAACAAAGCTACTTTAACGGATCCGGAAACGTTCGTTAATTGAAAGGCGATGAGAAATTGGGTTTAAGGGACAGATTTTCAAATTTTTTATTTAAACAAGCTGAAAAGCGAGGTTTGTTCGAAGATATTTTTAATAATACTGTTCGATATGGTGGTAGATATGCAGGCGATGATAATATCTTGGAATCTAGTGTTGTTTATGAATTACTACAAGATATAAGTAATCAAATGATGTTGGCTGAGATTGTTGTGGAAGATAAAGACGGTAAGGAAATTAAAAATGATTCAGTTCTCAAGGTATTAAAGAATCCAAACAATTATCTTACACAGCCTGAATTCATTAAGTTAATGACTAATACCTATTTACTTCAAGGTGAAGTCTTTCCAGGATTGTTGGCTAGATCTTGTCATATTTGAATTACGCGCGTTGCTAATAAACCTAAAACGGTTCCTAATCCTAGTAAAGTAGCCCAAATCCATCCTCATTTATTGTTTTCATTCGCTAAAATCTACAAAGATGTCAGAGTGTTGGGAAACCCCTAAAGGGTTTTCCGACGCTCTGAGAAAAGGACGCTTGTGAGAATGTCCTTTTTTATTCCTTTAGAAGGTAGGTTACCTTGTTTAAAATAGCTTCAATTTGCTGTGCATTTTTACTATACATTTCACTTGCCGTTTTTGATTTCGTTTCTAAAGAAAATAGTTCAAGATCAGCATAGCATTTTTTTAAAGATGCTAGTAATAAAGGTTTGTTTTGAGGAGAAGGTATTTGGAGTTTATCATTATAAATGTCGATAGTAAGTTGTCCGTATGAATCAACTTGACCGAGAAAGACATTTTCAATGACAACACCCATTTTTTCTAGTTCAGAATGTAACCAAGCGCGGTTATGCCCACTAGCTGAAAGAGGTTCATCTAGTACATTTCCATCCATAATAACAGTTTGTGGTTCCTTTTTATTTGGTACTTTCAAGCCAATATCTTTTGCTGTAAGTGGTTGAGATTCTTTCTTTAATAATACATTTAATTCTCCGCTTGGTTCTAAGACGGCAAATTCTACTTCGGATATACTAAAGGCTCCGTTTCCTCTGAGAAGTTCAAGTAATTCATCACTGGTATACTTTTCTTTCTTTAAATTATCCTCAAGTATTTTACCATCCTTTATTAAAACTGTAGACTTACCTTCAAAGAAATTCCTCGCGGCTTTGTTTTTTAAGGAAAGAATTCCTACGAAAAAAGGTACCGAAGCGAAAATAAGTATGGCCAAGACACCATGGAAAATTTTTTGGTCTAGCCCTGTAGATACTTGAGAGGCGATACCACCGATTGTCATTCCAGCTACGTACTCGAAAAAGGAAAGCTGAGAGATTTGCCTTTTTCCTAACCATTTTGTGATAGTAAATAAAACAATTAATATGAATACAGAGCGGAGAATGACAAGTGTCCATTCGGGTAGGTGAGACATGGTGATTTCCTCCAGTTTACTTAAAACTCTTTATATTAAGGTTATTCACGTTCTAATACGGAAACTCTATCCTTTAAATCAGCAGTGACGCTGTTCATTTCTAACATACATGACATACACGTTTTACTTCTTCATCTTTTGAATTTAATGAAAGGGAATTTAAGTTTGCTTGAGCGCTTCATAAACTAGTGAGGCATGTTTTTGCCTTTTTACTGGTGCCGTTGGAGGTCCATTGTTATCACTAATTTAAATAAGTCATTTATGTAGTAAATGCCACTATAATTTTGGTAGTTTTTTGCTGCTTTATTAAAGAGGATTGTAACCACCAATCAAAAATGTTTTTAATCCTTATTAACCTAATTAGCTAGAAGAAAATAGAAAATAAGATTACTCAAACATACAAGCACCACTTACAGTCCTTCACGAACGAGAAAGCCTATCGCCTTTAGGCATGGGATGAAAGTGAGGTTGGATACGGAGTGCTACTAAATAACCGCAAGGTTTGTGGCAATTTAGGTATCCAAAATGTGAGTATCCTTTAATTTTTCACTTTTCTCGTTGTAGTTTTGTAATCGAACTGATACATTGTAAGTATGATAAATGATTATAGAAAAACCAAAACAACCGTTTCCTTAATTAACTACCATTTTGTGTTTTGCCCACGATACAGAAGAAAGATTTTTCTTAACGCAAAAGTAGAAGAACGTTTCAAAGCGTTGGTTCAAGAGCTATGTAACGAACTAGATATTGTTATTATTGCAATGGAATGTGACAAAGACCATGTCCACTTGTTCTTAAATGCACTACCAACACTTAGTCCTGCGGACATTATGGCGAAAGTTAAAGGCTTGACGTCGAAGCGTTTAAGAGAAGAATTTTCTCATCTCGTGCATTTGCCAAGTCTGTGGACACGTTCCTATTTTATTTCTACGGCTGGGAATGTATCAAGTGAAACAATACAACATTATGTTGAAAGTCAAAAAACGAGAGGGTGAAACTTGTGACACAAACCATCACGGTCAAAGTTAAATTGCTTCCGACAAAAGAACAAATTCGGCTATTGGAACAAAGTAGTTCCGATTATATCAAGCTCATTAATACACTGGTATCTGAAATGGTTGAAGCGAAGAAAAGCACGAAGAAAAGTACAAAGGATATTAAAGCCAACCTTCCAAGCGCGGTTAAAAATCAAGCGATTAAAGATGCCAAAAGTGTATTTTCTACAAAAGTGAAAAAGAGTAAATATAAAATTGTTCCGATTCTAAAAAGACCTGTTTGCGTGTGGAATAATCAAAACTATTCATTTGACTTCACACACATTTCAATGCCCTTTATGGTAAATGGAAAGTCAACTCGGTTCAAGATTCGTGCTTTATTAACTGGCAAATACAATCGAAATTTTGAATTATTGAAACATAAGTTAGGTACACTTCGTATCACAAAGAAATCTGCTAAATGGATCGCTCAAATGTCTGTCACAATCCCTACAAATGAAAAAATGGGAACAAAGATTTTAGGAGTGGACTTAGGTCTCAAAGTTCCTGCAGTGGCCATCACAAACGATGATAAGGTTCGTTTCTTCGGAAACGGTAGACAAGATAAATATATGAAACGTAAGTTTCGTAGTATTCGCAAAAAGTTAGGAGAAGCCAAGAAATTGAATGCCCTTCGGCAACTTGATGATAAAGAACAAAGATGGATGCAAGACCAAGACCACAAAGTGAGTCGTGAAATCGTTGATTTCGCAACGAATAATAATATCTCTGTCATTCGATTAGAGCAACTAACGAACATTAGACAGACGGCACGAACAAGCCGTAAAAACGAAAGAAATCTACACACTTGGTCATTCTTTCGTCTAGCGAAATTCATCGAGTACAAAGCGAAATTAGTTGGTATAAAGACCGAATATGTGAACCCTTCTTATACAAGTCAAACATGTCCGAAGTGTTCTGAAAAGAACAAAGCACAAGATAGAAAATATAAGTGCCAATGTGGATTTGAGAAGCACCGTGATATCGTTGGGGCGATGAACATTCGCTACGCAACTGTGATTGATGGTAATAGTCAATCAGCCTAAGAACCTATATGGTCTGTCTTAGGAGGGGTGATGGCACACCCTCATCTTGAAGGCTGTTCAAAACAGAAATGAACTGCGAACGGTTAGTCATTCAAGAATCCCATCCGTTACACCGTAAGGTGTAGGACTTGCGGCTTTAGCCGTGGGAGTGTCAAAATGGTGTTTGTATGTTTGAGTAATTATTTATTGAGGTAACATGTAACCAATTAATGTTCTATTAAGTTGGATAAAGGAATTTCTTGTTCATTCTCTGGTTCATTAATAGGATAAATTCTAGCTGTTTCATTATTTTCAGTCACATTTTGAATATAAATTGGAACCCCATTATACGTTACGTTAGCCATGACTGGTGAAGCGGCAATCTCTTGTGCTCTTTGTTTGTTCATTATAATGACCTCCTTTTGATTTGTAACAGTTATAATATTTACTTCAAACTACTTAAGTATTCTTATTACTCAATAATAAGTAAGCAGGGAGCTAGTTTTAATTACGGTTACTTGACTAATGAAGACAACAGTTAGATTTTGATTTCCTAGTTGGTTGCGGGATTAGTTTATATAGAAAGTAAACTTTTTGTTTTAAAATCAGGATGCTTAGCATGAGTATTTTGAAAAGGCAAGTGGCCTGGTTACAGTGACAATTGTTAGGAAATAAGAAGTAAATGTATAAATTTCTGAAATGTACCCATAAACAGAAAACACCTCTTGTACCATATCTAATAAAATAAGGTATAAGAGGTATTTTTTCTTGTTTTATTCTATTTGATTACCTTATATTGTTCTACTTCAATTAGGTTCTCTTAAATGTAAGAATCCGCTCTAAGCCAATGATAATCTTTACATTAACCTGTTATTGATTATTCTTTTCTTGAATTTCTTCAGAAGGTTCTTCAGTTGGATCTGGCTCATTCTCATCAACGCCATTGCAACCGCACAAAAAACCTACAGATAAAATAGTAGACATGATAGCAAGTAAATATTTTCTTTTCTTCAAGTGATTATTGCTCCTTTCAGAGAAATATTTATGCTATTATCTTCTACTTAAAGAAAAAGAATATGCTAAGATTTTTTAACACTTTTTCCTTTATATCAAATCAGAATCAAATTGAATTATTAAGGGATTCCCTAGATATTTGTGATTTTACGGCAAAATGTATTTCAAAGAAGAGTAACTTTAGTAAAAAATGTGCAAAATTATGTGCTGTGATTTATCAAAAATATCATCAGGAATGATTCAAATCCACAAAAATTAATTTTCTATATACATTTATAATCCAGGTAACAAAAGAATTAAATAAATGTGTATTACCGCCAATAGCTATACTGGTTAAGATTCCTATGAAGGCACTTCCTATGATATCAAATGGATAATGATGCCCTAGCCAGATACGTGAAAAACCTGTCAAAATTGCTAAGAACCACATGATTGAGCCAAATAAACGTTCACGAAGTAAAACGGAGGTCGCTAAGGCAAATGCTAAGACTGTATGTTTACTAGGAAATGAGGAATTATTCTTTGATGGGATAAGTAAACGCACACGATGTATAACAAATGGACGAGGTTTAAAATAAAAGAGCTGGATAAAGCGGTTTATAAATAATGCGAACCCTACTGATACCCCTGCAAATAAAATAATTTTTTTGTAGGAATTGTTTCTAAACCACATTAAGGCTAATAAGAAAATGTACAGGAATCGAGTCTTTTGTGAAATAAGTATCATAAATGTATCCAATGTTGAGTTACGACCAGCTAGACGATTGATAGCCCTAAACATCTTATAATTCATGCAGATGCTCTCCTTTATTTTTGAATTGTTATATACATACCATTCCCTCACGAAAGAGAAATATGTAGTGTGCATGCCCTTTATTATTCTACTCCATTTAAATAGGTAAATAATATATAGTTACAAATTGAACATGTTTAACTTGATAATGCTCTTCCTACTGATTATGTGCATGTTTAGTTTAGTCACAAAAATTTATAGAAAGCACACTCCCTTATATTCTCTTGGCATTATCAACTTGACATTGATATAGAGCTACACCTTTTAGAGCAGTTGCCGAAGGCAGTGAATATGTCTATTTTCATTGTGAATATCTACTAGACAAAAACACTCTCCCCATTAAAAGAGCTGTTCTTAAGTGTAAATTAAGGCAAACAGTGCCAAGTACGTTGTATATGAAACTGTATTTTTTCAAATACTTTAAGCAGAAAGCCTTTCAATAGGAGTGAAAAAAGTGATAAGAGACAAAAGTAAAATGCTTCATCTATTTTTATTATTAATTGTTACTGCAGTTTTTATATGGTCTGTTATTAAGCCTGCAAGATACTCGTCATGGGCAGCGGAAGCTATTCCTGCCGTTCTCGGTCTAATCATTATAATTGCAATATACAATAAGTTTCGCTTTACTACACTCTCATATATCATTATTGCAATACTAGCCATCATAATGTTCATCGGCGGTCATTACACATACTCAAAGGTTCCTCTTTTTAATTGGATAAAAGATGTCTTTGATTTAAATCGAAATCACTATGATCGATTTGGACATTTGTTGAAAGGCTTGTTTACAATTGTGATAAGAGAAATATTATTACGGAAAACTCAACTCACCGAAGGTCCTTGGTTAGTTACGATTTGTATAAGTGTTTCGCTTGCTATTGCTGCACTATACGAAATCATCGAATGGTTAGCTTTTAAAATAGCAAAGGGAGGAACAACAGCAAAAGACTTTTTAGGTATGCAAGGCGATATATGGGATGCACAATGGGATATGTCACTTGCCTTAGTAGGATCGATTCTTGTGTTACTCACCCTTTCGGCATTACATAACCGACAATTGAAAAAGAATTGATAAATTTCCAATCTAATAATACATAACTTTTCAGTTCCTTTTTGATTTTTTTATAAAATTATTTTTTGTATTTCAGTAAAAACCACTTGAGTAATATTAGGAAGTTCTGTTTTAAAAATCAAGAACTATTAGTATAAGTTGGCATCATAAATCCCTATAAAATAGCGCATCATAAAATATGTGAAATTGAAACGAGTGTTTCTTTTTACGATTTTTTTCAGGGGGGACAAAAATGAATATCCTTAATTTTTTGATGTCATCATTCAATTCAAAAAAAATAACTCAACAAATGTTTGAGTTATTGGGAAATAAAAAGAAGAACAATAAAGGATGGATTTGGGTTTCTTTACTAGGGTTAGGAACCGTTTTAGGTGTATTAGCAACACGTAATTCAAGCATGATGAAACCTATAAAACATACGTTTCAAGGTTTTCAAAATAAAACAAGATCATTTATTCCATCCAAAGTAAATTTAGCAAATATGGAATTTGCTGATGAAATTACGCCTAACAACCAAGAGAGACATGGTAACCAAACAAATAATCACCACCATTACAAGACAAAAATCCCATCAAAACAACAGTAAATAGATAGCCGGTTCTTTATCTTACAGGGAACCGGTTAATTTATGTCTAAACGTACGCTCTTGTTTTTGGAAATGGTGATCCAAAATAAATCCTTAAAGTAATTACTGATTTATACAAAAAACTGCAAATTATCATTATATATTTTTATAAAGCTTTTTATGGCTATATATCACGCTATCTCGGCCATAAAATTGCTGGGTTAGTTATCCTAAACGTAGCATCTTTACGGCCTAATTCATCATTTGGATTTATGGAAGAGATATAAAGATGAAAATTTGCGTGACGAATGTACCAGTTAGAAAGATTGGGATTGGTACAACGAAATGATACAAATTCCCAACCATATGGATATGCAAGTCCTGGTTCTATAACAAACGTTGAGTCTGCTTGCATTAGTGGGTCTGCTGGATTCTCTGCATGAAGTTTAATACGGAAATCTTGATGTCGTAAGAAAGAATTCGGATAATTATAGGAACGGAATCTTACTAAATTTCTACTTTCATCTACCCATTCCAAATTAAACGTAGCATCCATTCTATCTAAATTGCTATTCTCCTGGATTGGAGTAAGTTCACCAAGAAAGTTTTGGTGACGAATAAATCTATCTTGAAAGTTAAAAGATTGAAAAGAACGCCAAGCCATAGTATCACTTCCTTATAGTTAAAAATAATCTCAATATCGTATGTAGATATATAACTTTAAGAAAATTGTCCATAAAGAATCAAAACATTAACCTTTCACACCTAGATTCTTAACAACGCAAACAAGGAAATGTTATACGTTATGATACTTAATTTTATAGAAATTGGCTTAGCTAACCTGTTCAAGTGTTTAGTGTGCTGTTAGATCATTCTCACGTTCGGAAATCTCTGTACACTAGCGTAAAAAAGACAATCAGAAACTAAACTTCTCATATTATATTTTTTAAAAATTATAATGGAGGTGCTGAATGTACGGAATGACTGTTATTTAGTTTTGAATGTGAAATATAAATGAGAGGAGCCCTATTGAATTTATTGAAGAGGTAATGGAAGAGCAAAATTTACCTAGCAGCAATTAGGAGCCAACAAAAATAACTTCGGCAAGGCAAGATGGAAAACGACGACATCAACTTTATATAGAAGGAATAAAGCACGTGTGGCCTATACACGTGCTTTTATTGCGTATATTTACATGGAAAATGAGTGGAAAGGACATCTTGTATGGCTTAGTTAGTATAAACGATAATTTTATTGGAAAGTGTACGCAGGTATGATAGCTCATGCGACTTAGTAAGTATGAGTAAAAAATTCATGATTTCTGCGCAAGCTGAGTGAGTCTTGTTTCATATAGGGTGTAGAGGTTAAAGGTCATAAAAAAATTGTGAAAAAGCGAGAGAGTGTCATTTTTGAGAGAGGTAGATAAACAAACCACAGGAAAAATCCAAGTCGAAACAAAATACGAAAAAATGATATGTCATCTAAAGGAAGTGATAGTTAAGTGTACAGTGGGGAGCAAGTAATTGAGGAATCTCTTTATTATTACACCGATCAAGTCCTATAAAAGAATGGTTACGAAGAAAGATGGAAATAACGAGAGATCGGAGTGCAAATCGCTAGTTTCCTTAAAATTATGACGGATGCTTTTCATGATTTGTAATCTGTTTGTGCACTACAGTTGTGGGACTCCACATAATTAAGAGTTGTTGTTAGCACAGTTCGCAATAATAACAACAACTTGCAGCACTTCCGCCACTTCTTATACATTGACGGTAACATTCCCAACGCGTGTCGGTTTGTTGTCCAAAGGCATAAGTCTGATATTGCTGTGAACTATAAGGTGTTACTATAGGTGCTGTATACGATGGTTGTACTGAGTAGGAATAAGTAGGAACCATGTAAATAGGTTCACACCATATACGGCAATAATCGTAATCATGCCCACTATCTAAACAAGCTTGCATACAAGTTGGACGACGAAACATACGTTTCACTCCTTGTTTTGATATTCGTTTCCATACAGTTTATTGAATTTAACAGAAATTAGATGATTGTCTATTCATAAATAGGTAGTTGTCTTAATCGGTGGTACTGATAGTTAAGAAAGGTTTAAAAACACGTGGTTACTAAAATGCTATCTTTCTGAAATTGTTCATCTTTAATGTATCTGATGCATCAGTCTCTTTATCTCATTTTTCCTACGATTCATCCCAGCTTCAGAAACTGTTTAACGGAAAACAAAGAAACATGAAGCTAATTTATATAGTAAAAGAACAATTTGAAAATATGTTGAGATTAAAAAATGGTGCTAAGAAAGGATTGCTCATTTTATGCTTCTACAGTTCATACAATAAATTGATGAATTTCTAAAAACGGAACCATATTCGGAAATTTAGGCTGATGGTGAGTTAAGTGAAGAAGCTTGGTGTTGTGAAAAATTAGGGAGTTTAAAAGGGGACTTTTTATGAAGAATGAACGAGTAGTAACTTGTAATAAAAAAGGAAGTATTGCAGTCGTTACAATTCAAAATCCACCAGTTAACACTTTAAGTTTAGAAGTAGTCCAACAATTAGTAGATGTATTAGAGGAAATAGAAATTAATAATGATATTTCAGTCGTAATTATAACTGGAAGTGGAGAAAAGGCCTTTGTAGCGGGAGGGAATATAAAAGAATTTCCAGATTGGATGGGCAAAGGTGAAAAATATGCCGAGATGAAATCATTAGAATTGCAACAGCCACTTAATCAACTAGAAAATCTGTCTAAACCGACTATAGCTGCTGTTAATGGGTTAGCACTAGGTGGTGGATGTGAATTAGCACTTGCTTGTGACTTAAGGATAATAGAAGAACAAGCTTTAATTGGATTACCAGAAATTACGTTAGGTTTATTTCCTGGGGCTGGAGGAACCCAACGATTACCTAGATTGATTGGAGAAGGGAAAGCAAAAGAGATGATGCTCACAGGGAAACCAATTACAGCAAAAGAAGCAAAAGAAACAGGCTTGGTTAACTACATTACACCTCGAGGAGAGGCGTTAAATAAAGCAAAAGAGATTGCAAGGGATATAAGTAAATTTTCTCTTCCAGCTCTCGCCTATATGAAGTTGGCAATTCGCGAAGGTGCAGCAGTACCTTTACAAAAAGGACTTGAGATTGAAGCTCGTTACTTTGGAAAAGTATTTCAAACAGAAGATGTGAAGGAGGGGGTAAAGGCATTTATTGAAAAAAGAATGCCGCATTTTACAAATAAATAGAATGGGACGAAAAAAGTAATCCAGGTTTATTCTACACTATGACAACATAGATGCTGTTTTTAAAGCTATTTATTTGTTTTTCGCAACACCTTTCAGATCTAGTTCGTCTAATAAATAGATTTGTAGTAGCATGTCTATTTCAAAAGTGAAAATAAATAAAAAGGCGGAGGAATAGAATGGAAAATGGTACAAATGAAAAGGAAATAAATCAAACGCCTTTAGTAAGTGTATTAATTCCTACGTATAATCGTCCACACTACTTTGAAAAAGCTTTATGTAGTGTTTTAGAACAAACGTATCCTAATATAGAAATTATAATAGGAGATGATAGTACAAACGACGAAACAGAGAAAGTGTTACAAAAGTACCTGTATGATCATTCAAATATTATTTATATAAAAAATAGGTCAACTCTTGGACAATTTGAGAATTCACGTATGTTATTTCATAAAGCGAAAGGTCAATATATAAACTTCTTAATGGATGATGATTTATTTCATGTAAATAAAATTGAAAAAATGATGAAATACTTTTTAAATGACCTAGATAATGAAATTAAGCTTGTAACATCCCATCGCCAAGTAATGGATGCAGAAGGAAACCTATTGCCAGATGTTTATGCAACGATGCGTTTATTTTATACAGATACGATTATAGATGGGCCACAATTAGGAAATATGGTGATTATGAATCAAAAGAATTATATAGGAGAACCGACAACGGTTTTATTTCGTAAAAGTGATTTAACAGAACCGTATGGTGTATTTGATAAAAGGCGGTATCTTTGCAACGTAGATGTAGCTTCATGGTTATCCTTACTGAGTAAAGGAAAAGCAGTATATATAGCGGAGACACTCAGTTACTTTCGATTACATTCAAATCAGCAGTTAAATGAATCTAATAAAATGATGGATGGGTTAGAAGATTTTTCTCATAGTATTATTATAGCTGGAGAAAAATATGGTTTCTTATCCTCCGAAGAGGAGTTAGACAGAGCTATTACAAATTTTCTAGACTATGCAAGAAGGATTGTTCCATCATCCATATTATATTCATTGGACTACTATCAACAAATCAAGCTAAAGAAAATAAATATTGAAAAGAAAAAACAGCGTATGAATATCAACTCGCACCTCCCAAAAGTCAGTATACTAATTCCTGCCTACAATAGACCTCATTACTTAGAATTAGCCCTCAAAAGTGCTTTGAATCAAACCTATGAAAATATTGAAATTATTATTTCTGACGATAGTACAAATGATGAAGTAAAAGCAATGATCCAACCATACCTAAAAGAATATGAATATATAACATATGTTAAAAATGAAAATCCATTGGTGGCTGAAAATTTTAATCAATGTATAGAGCTTGCTACTGGTGAATATATAAATTTTTTATTAGATGATGATTTATTTCATCATGAAAAGATTGAGAGAATGATGAAATACTTTTCTGAATTAGAAAACATTGCATTTGTGACGTCGTACCGTGAACTGATTGATGAGAATGGAGAGGTATTACCCCCCTCAACATTGAATATGAAAATTGCCATAGAAACTACAATTTTTGAAGGGGAAACACTAGGGAATTATATGTTGAAAAACTTGAAAAACGTAGTTGGAGAACCGACAACGGTTTTGTTTAATCGCAATTTTTTTGGAGGGAAATTTGGTTATTTTAAGGGGAAAGCGTATTCTTCTATTAATGACATTGCAACTTGGTTAGATATGATGAGGAAAGGAAAAGTAGTTTATATAGAGGAACCTCTTAGCTACTTTAGACAACATAGTGGACAAAATCAAAAACAAATGTACTTTATATTAATGACAATTGAAGAATGGATTGAATTAATTACAGATGCACATAATAGTGGGTTTTTAAATACTGAACAAGATTATAAAGAGAGCTTATCTTATTGTTTGGAGAATGCGGGATTTATACTTAAGGATGCAGTAAGAAGTGGAGAACTAGATCAAATTTATAATGAAAAGATAAAAAGCGGGTTAATTAAACTAGTTACTCATATATTTGAGAAAAATATTTGTTATTGCCAATATTGCAATCAAGAATTTAAAAGTTTTTCTCCTTGGCCAGCACATTATGATTTTCTAAAATATGAATTTGAGATGTGGAATAAAGATACAGGTATCTGTCCAGTTTGCTATTCGATGGATCGTGACAGGTTGTATCGTGCGTACATTGAAACAGAAACGGATTTGTTAAGTAGGAATTATACAATGCTTCATATTGCACCTGAAGTGAAGGTAAGAGGATGGCTTAACCAGTTTAAAAACATTACTTATATATGTGGGGATTTAGAACCAAAGGATTCTTTAATGGAGGAAATTGATATTACGAGAATTGCATACGAAGATAATATCTTTGATGTTATTTTATGTAGTCATGTATTAGAACACGTGCCTGACGATGAAAAAGCAATACGAGAATTATATAGGGTACTAAAGCCAAATGGATGGGGAATTATTCAAGTGCCAATCGCAATGAATGTAGATTTTATTATAGAGGATAAATCTATTGTAACGCCATTATTGAGAAAAATAGCCTTTGGTCAAGAAGATCATGTAAGGATTTTTAATCGATCAGGATTTATTCAACGATTAACTGATGCAGGCTTTAAGGTGGAATTGTATAACATAGCTGAGAAACAAGGAATAGAAATTGCTAGGAAATTTGGATTATCTGAAACGGATATGCTCTATATTGTCCGAAAATGATAGAAAGGAATAGATGCATATGGAGAATATTCCTTTTTTACGTGCGTCAATTGTACCTGCAAACGAGTACTTAGATGAATTAGAGCGAATTGATATATCCCACATATATACAAATTATGGACCTATAAATCAACGTTTTGAAGAAACAATTATGTCGGAATTTTTTCAGAACAGGGGAGCAGTTACAACAGTAGCAAACGCAACACTAGGGTTAATGGCGGCAATTCAATGTAAGAAAAGAAAAAAAGGAAAGTATGCTCTTATGCCTAGTTTTACATTCCCTGCTACTCCATTGGCAGCTATTTGGTGTGGCTTGGAGCCTTATTTTATTGATATTTCATTAGATGATTGGTGTATGGATAAAACGGTACTTTTGGATAAGATTGATGAATTAAAAGAAGAGGTTGCAGTTGTTGTTCCATATGCAACATTCGGATCATGGATGGACTTGAAAGACTATGAAGAATTAGAGAAAAAGGGTGTTCCGGTTGTTGTAGATGCGGCACCAGGGTTTGGATTAATGCATGAGGGTATACATTATGGTCAGAATTTTAGTGGTATGATTGTATATAGCTTTCATGCAACAAAGCCTTTCGGAATTGGTGAAGGTGGTATGATATATAGCCATAATGAGGAAGAGATAAATCAAATTAAAAGAATGGGGAATTTTGGATTTGATCATAATCGTGATTGTACGATGATGGGGTTTAACTGTAAAATGACTGAATATGCAGCAGCTATTGGGATTGCAACGATAAATACATGGAATCAAAAAATGCAAGAACGAAATCGTATCTCTGAATGGTATAAACAGTTATTACAAAGTACGGGATTAATGAAAAAGGGTTGGCAAGTTCAAAAGACAGAAGCAGTTATTCATCAATTTATGCCTATTCTCTGTCCAGAAAAAATTAACAATATGCAAGTAATAGAAGTGTTGAAAAAGCAAAAGATAGAAGCTAGATCATATTTTTCACCATCTTGTCATCAACAAGATTTCTTTAAAAACTACAAGTCTACAGATTTAACAAATACAAATAAGATAGCAAAACGAATAATTAGTCTACCTTTATGGGAAGGAATGACGAAAGAAATCGTGGAGCAAATTATAATGTGTTTAATGCAGAAGGTGGTGTCCACAGATGAATAGTTTTTATAGTCAAGAAGAGTTGAGCGAAATTGGCTTTCTATCTGTCGGGGAAAATGTATTAATAAGTAAAAAAACCAGTATATATAATCCAGGTACTATATCTGTTGGAAATAATGTAAGAATCGATGACTTTTGCATTTTAAGTGGCAAAATTACAATTGGAAGTTATTCGCATATAGCGGCATATACAGCGTTATATGGAGGAGAAATGGGGATTGAAATGCATGATTTTGCAAATATTTCATCAAAAACAATTGTATATGCAGCAATTGATGATTTTAGCGGAAATACATTAATGGGACCGACTGTTCCACATCAATATAAAAATGTGAAAGCTGGAAAAGTTATCTTAAAAAAGCATGCTATTGTTGGTGCGCATTCTATTATCTTTCCAAATGTAGTAATAGGAGAAGGAGCGGCAGTTGGCGCGATGAGTATGGTAAAAGAAAGTTTAGATGATTGGTATGTGTATGTCGGGGTGCCCGTAAGAAAAATAAAAGCTCGTAAAAGAAAGATAGTGGAATTAGAAAATGAATTTTTAAAAAACATTAATTCCTGAGTCTTTAAAAGATTTCGCTGCAAATTATCTCAAAAAAATAAACAAAGACATGTGTGTGTAAGGGGATATTATACGATTACTAGTAGGTTGCAAAAAGTTATAGAATTGAGCGGATAAAATTGTGATTTAAACCATAAATTTGCCGTTTCGGTAAGGTTATGGTTCTTTTTGTTTGTGGAAGAAAACTTATTATTGAGAGCACTACATGTCCATCCCCACTAAGATAGCCTTAAAGTAGACATAATTTCTTAAAAATGATACTACATAATAGTTAAAAAATACCTTTGAATCGCTCCTGCTTTATATAAAAATAGCAACATGCAATTGTTTATAATCTCCATTGCAAAGGAATAGGATAAGCTATAGAATTTAAAAGTATTTAAATGCCGGATATTGTTTAAATCATTTTAACTAATATTTAAGAGGAGAATACAATGAATAAAATAAAAAAGCTACTTAAACATAAAACGACTTGGATAATTTTTATTCTTTTCGTACTTGTTTATGTAAATAACAGTTCTTTTTTTGCGAAGAGGGACGAGGGAAATCCTCTTCTTCTTGCTCATCGAGGACTTTCGCAAACATTTAGCATGGAGGGAATTGAGGGGGATACGTGTACAGCAGAACGTATACATGAACCTGAACATTCTTATTTAGAAAATACAATTCCATCTATGGAAGCGGCATTTAAAGCTGGAGCTGACCTAGTAGAGTTTGATGTTCAACCAACTAAAGATAATAATTTTGTCATTTTTCATGATTGGACTCTTGATTGCCGTACTAATGGTAAAGGTGTTACAAGAGATTTTACAACAAAAGAATTACAAGCACTTGATATTGGTTACGGGTATACAGCTGACGGGGGAAAAACATTCCCGTTTCGTGGAAAAGGGATTAATCTTATGCCAACACTTGATGAAGTACTTAACCATTTTCCAGATCGTTCTTTTCTTATTCATATTAAAAGTGATGATGAAAATGAAGGAATCCAATTGGCTACTTACCTCAAGAAACTACCAGCGAAACGCCTTGCTCAACTAACAGTATATGGTGGTGATAAGCCGATTGCTGCGATAAGAGAGCACATCCCTAGTTTACGAACGATGTCAAAAGCAACCATGAAAAAGGATCTTCTTACTTATATGGCGTTAGGGTGGACTGGTTACATACCTTCAAGCATGAAGCATGGAGAGTTACATATACCAGATAAAGTAGCTCCTTTGCTTTGGGGATGGCCTAATCGTTTTCTTAATCGAATGGATAAAGCAGATACGCGAATTATCATTGTAGGAGGAAATGGACTTGGATTTTCAAGTGGATTTGACTCATCTGAAGATATAAAACGTCTTCCAGATGATTATACAGGTGGAATTTGGACAAATCGAATTGATAAAATAGCACCTCTATTTAGTAAATAAGGGAAGACATTAAAAGCGGAGTTTTTTCATGTATTTGGCCATTTGTATTTAAAAAAAGGACCTATTGAAAATATTGAAGGTTGATCTACCGAAAAAACGCTCTGATTTCATATACATTATGGAAATCAGAGTTTTTTTAATGAATGTGACTTATTTAATTTATATTCAAGTAAAAGTCCGACATAGATTAAAAAATAAACTACTAGATGTACAAAATGAGCTTTATCTACATAAGTAACTAAATGTCGATAAAGTTTGGAGGTACTTTCAAAACATTCAGTTGATAGGCAGTGGTGGTGCTTCTATCTAATTCTAAAAATTTGAGATAGACTATTAGTATTTTTGTACTTGAGGCAAAGCTAGGTTTCCTTTTCGTTTAAATAATCAACGAAATCTTCTTAATAACATGTGATTTCCAGCAAGGTTAGGCTTTAATTTCTGGCAAGTTTATATGTAGTCTTAGAGAGCTATAATGTATTTGCTATCTTCTTAACCATTTCCATTATTACAAAGTAAAAAACGTATTTTTTCTATATAGGCTAAATAGAAAAGGAGGGTGCTTTTTTATAAATTTCTCGATTGTATCATCTTATAACATTTGAGTAACAAAAAATTGTTTGTTACTCGAATTTATTTTGATATGTAAAGAGTTGAAATTTACCTTTGTACAGACGTTCTTTCTAGCGAGATGATATAAATTTCTGTAATATAAGCTTCTATTTTTTAGTTGCAGATAATATCTTATAACGGTGTCTCAAATAACAACAGCCATAAGAAGTAAATTCAATACATACAAATATGTGTATCTAGAAAAAAATCTAATGTAATTTATGTTAAAAGAAGGGTGGTAACTTTAAAAATGGAAAATGAAACAAATTTACTGGAGGATGAGTTGAAAAAACTTTTGATTGCAAATATAAATGATCCTGAGACACTATTAAAGTTAGGTGAGATTTACTACGCTAGTGGTCGACTATATTTAGCAGCAAATTATTTATCCTTTGTCATGAAAATGACTAACAATATTGATTTATCCAACAAAGCAAATCAATTATTGTTTTTAGCAGAACGTGCAATCCAGATTAACAATAACGATAATATGCAGTCTACTTCTGGATTTTTAGATACACTTATAATGGAACTTCTTAATTGCTTAAAGAACCATTATTACTATAATATCGATATAGAGTTATTTGAACTTATGCATGTTCGTCCCACCATTGATTCAATTGTTGTAAATATCCATAATGAAAAAGAAGAAATTATGAAGCACCTTCAAGGACTTGAAGAACTATACTTCAATTTGAGCGACCCCTTTTCCAAAGAGTTATTAATCAAACTCTTGGCATTTCGGTTATTAGGAAATCATAAAGTCAAGTTGCCTTTAAATACTCTTGATTATTGGAATCAGAGAAAATCTATTCAAAACCTCATCCATTCTACAGAAACACTTCAAACTAATTATCATAACTGGACGCTACAATTGTTTGAGTTAACTCCCTTAAAGTATAAGTTGCAATTATTTTATGTTCCGATGGGAATTAGTGCGACTTTTTTAGATAAGCAGTATGAATATAATAAAATTTCACCCGCAATAAAAGTAAAAGAAGGAGACATCGTTATTGACGCAGGTGGATGTTTTGGGGATACTGCGCTTTATTTCGCTCATGAAGTAGGAGAAACGGGCCATGTTTATACAATTGAATTTATCCCAAGCAATTTAGAAATTATGTCTAAAAACCTCAATTTAAATGAAACACTTCAAAAGCAAATTACAATCGTTAAACACCCTCTTTGGAATGATTCAAATACTTCGCTATATTATAAAGATCAAGGTGCTGCGAGTTTTGTTTCAATTTCTGAAGAATCAGGTGTTACAGATAAAGTTAGTACCATCACCATAGATAATTTAGTAATAGAACAAAAACTTCATAAATTGGATTTTATTAAAATGGATATTGAAGGTGCTGAAATGAATGCATTAAAAGGCGCTATCCATTCTATAACTACATTTCGCCCTACGCTTGCTATTGCGATTTATCATCAAATCAGTGATTTTGTTAATGTAATGAAATTTATTAACGATTTAAATTTGGGATATCAATTTTATTTAGGCCACTATACTATCAATGCTCAAGAAACAATTTTATTTGCGGTTGCAAGAGAGAAGATGGAAGTGAGTGGTTAAAAATGAAGAATAAATCTCAAAGACGTCTTGCGGTAATTGATACCAAATTCCCTTGGAAGTTAAGTGGATTTCGTTATTGGGAGAATTACCAAATCTATAAAGAACGACCCGATACTCTTTACTTTGCTACTGAGGTATATACAGATGATTTTCCAACCAAAGTACATGATTTTCAATTATTCAATAAGATAGCGAAAGAAGAAGGAATTACCGATATATATTGTGTTTTTTTAAATTTCGTGTTGAGTTTATTAGGCACTTGTTATCTTCCTGACGGGACACAAATGCCAGGAGCAAATCCCAAACTTGATTTAGCTAATTTTTTAAAGGAAAATCATATTGACCTTCACACTACAGTATATCCAGGAGGGGGATTAGATCCTTATACTTCTGTTGAATTTTTAAATATAGTATCTAAACATTGTAAAACAGTATTCTCTAATGCAAATGAAGTATTAAATACTATCCCAAAAAGTATTTATGTTCCAGGAGTGATTAATACAGATTTTTATCATTATAATCAAAAGGTTATTTCTAAGCCAATACAGATCATATTTGTGGCTCACAATGCAGAAAGAAAAGGATTTCCTTTATTAGCGCAAGCGTTAAATAAACTTGATGATCAATTTCATTTACATATTGTAGGAAACTGGGAAGGTAGTTTACATCTATTAACAAACAAGAATTATACTTTTTGGGGTATATTAGATTTCGAAAAACTAAAACACTTATATGAACAATCTCATATATTTATCAGTTGTAGTACAAAAGATAACTTTGCTATTGATGGATTTCCAACTACTGCTGCAGCTGATGCAACGGCGACAGGGTGTATCTTAGTTTCAACGAATCACCGAAACGATGATCGTATACTTAAACATGGTGAAGACTATCTGAAGATAGAAGAAGATAGCAATTCCATATTAAACAACTTATTATGGATTAAGATGAATTTTGAAAAAGCATTAGAGATTGGAAAAAGTGGTTCATTAAAAATGGATAAATATTTTAACTATAAAACAAATGTAAATTTCAAGCTATCTCACATGTTTTATGTTTAATGACAATAAAGTCATTTAAAAAATAATAAAGTTGTTTAAAAATGAAAAACATTGCCTATGTCACTAACGAGGTAGGTTCGGTTAAGAAGGAATTTTTATAAATTAAGAGAATAAATATTTATAACTATATATTTCTAGGGTGAGGAAATTATTGCTGATTACATAGATAAAATATAGATAATTAAAAAATATTAATTTTGTTTTGTTCTACAATTATTAAATAATACTCTGGGGATGATAGCTTTATGGAAATAATTCAATTACTAAAGAAGGATCACTTATTTAATAAGGCTATAGATGTTTTTTGGAAAGAATGGGGTGAAGAAGGAGGGCGTGCTTTTTATGAAAATTGTATGATTAATGCTTTAAATAATCCAAATGACATACCCAGTTTTTACGTTGCAAAAGTAGATGATAAGATTATCGGGATTTATGCATTAATTCGTAATGATCTAAATAGTCGTCAGGATTTGAGCCCCTGGCTAGCATGTTTGTTTGTAGATGAAAAATTTAGGGGCAACTCTCTAGGAGAAAAAATGTTGAATCATGGACTTCTAGAAGCGGCAAAAAGAGGATACAAATTTCTTTATCTTACTTCAGATCTTAAAGAATATTATGAAAAATATGGATGGGAAAAGATTGGTGTTGCTTATGGACCTAGTGGAGGTTACATACCTTTGTTTAAAAAGTCAACGGCTCTATAATTAAAGCGCCCCTTGTTTAACAAACAGGTGCTTTAGTAAACAACTATATTATTGAACTTTGAGTTTAAATGTATTTAAATGAATAGAAATTAAACAACTTTAAAGAGCCTTACTACAATAAAATGTAGCAAGGCTTTTATATTTTTTATAATGAAATTAAATAATTTTATTATTACTTTACATTTTAATCTGTTATCAATTATTTTTCCCTTTTTGTTTATTTATAGGAATTAGAGAAATAACTGAGATGGATAAGCAATCTTTACAATGCTCCTTCGTATTTATAAATAAAAAAGAGTCGTATACATGCAAATAAAAGTAGTTTTTATCAATTATACTTTGAAAAAAATCAGATTTTATGGAAGAGATAGTTTTGCGAAACGGTGTAAGGCGTTCTTTTCTAGTAGATATTACGCACTAAATGCTCATGTGTATTAATACTCACTAGTTAACACTCTCATGTCTAAAGACAGACTAAACTCCAGTATTATGAAATCTATGATTTACGTTGAATGTATGAAATAGGAGGCTTCCATTTCATAAAGTTTGGCGGCGTAACGCAAATATTTCAGCTAAATCAATGAATAAATTATCGGACAAAAATAAGCGCTCTAACTTTGAATAGAACGCCATTTTACCGTAATATATGGGCCCGGAAAGGGTTCGAACTCAAGACTTCCACACTGTAAAGGTGGGGGGTAATTTATTACTTTTCTTCCTGCATTATAAAATTCCAAAAACGTTTTAATTCTTCACGCTTTTGGGATGGAGCAAGTTTTATATCATTTAACCATTGATCTAGTTCTGAATCATTTCTATTCCTTTCAACATCAAAATCTCTCCCTAGAAGAAAATCAGTAGATACTTTAAAGTAATCTGCTATACGTATCAAGGTATTGTAATCAGGTTGACGTTCATTACGTTCATACATACCAATTGTACTTTCACTAAGTTGAAGGGATTGAGCCAGTTCTTTTTGCGTAATTCCTTTTTGTTTTCTTAAATCACGAATTATATTTCCAAACGTTTTCATTCTATCACCTGATAATATATTAACACAATATGTGTTAATATATTAAAACTTTTAAAAATTGATAATTGAAATCTATTGACAACACAATTTGTGCGGTTTATATTTTAATTAACAACACGAAATGTGGTTTTAGGGGTGAGAATGTATGAATTATGAAAGAGTAGCTGAAAATCTAATTAATTTAAGAAATGGGAGATCTAGAGAAGAGGTGGCAAAAGCAGTCGGAATCAGTATTAGTACATTGCAGATGTATGAAAATGGACAGAGAATCCCACGAGATAATATAAAAATAAAATTAGCGAATTTTTATGGTGTTACAGTTCAAACAATTTTTTTTGATTCAGAACAACACGAAGTGTGTTGAATAATAATATATCTTTAAGATGATGTAGTGATTTTTTAGAAATGTAAGTTTAGAAAGTGTTTTAGGCAATTTTACATAAATATAATGTTTTTATCATTATATATAAATTATAGGAGTGTGTTTGCATGAACATGAAAACATTTGAAATGCGTGAAAAGCGCTTAGCAGAACTACTAGGTGCAAAGGTACTATGGGAATTTATAAGTGCTGTCACAGAGGAAATTGAAAAGCAGGAATTAGAATCGACACCAGGTTTATTAGAAGATCTATTCATACATGTAAAAGAAACTATTCAAATCCAGCATATGAATCAACGTATAATAAAAGCCCCTGTAAAAACAGAGGCTGATGGTATAAATAAAGATACATTATTTATGGAAGCGTATGTAGAATTAATTAATCATAAGTTTGTTATTTCTGAATTAGCTGTAGAGCTTTCATCTGTTCTAAAAGAATTAAATTGTTTTGTTCAATCATCTTTGCCACTGCTTCAAAATGAGCTTGATTCTCCAGAACCTCAATCTGCTTCTCTTTAGGGAGGGATTGAAGTATTTCTTTTATTTCTTTACACTCGTATATATTATTCTCCGAGTCTTCGATTAATTTATTGCGACGATTGGTGTATTCAAGTGCACCTAAAGTCGCTAATGCGCGAGGATCTAATCCTATAATTTCCATGTATTCCTCTCCTTTCCTCTACAATAATTCGATAGGGGAAAGGAGATTCCTTTAATGATTTGCTAGAGTTTTTATATAGTTATATAACATGTTATTTATTAGTGGGAATATTATTTAGCTGGAATACAATAGAATTAGACTTAAAAGAGCTTCAAAAAAGGATGAGAAGAAAAGGGAATCCAGTAAGTCTGACTCCTTTCCCTTAAATAATCTACTTATGGAACGGGTGTTTACTTGTAAAATGAATTTTAAATTGGATTCCTTGAGGGAGATTTGATCGACGGAGGGAATGGATAGATAAACAAAATTACAGAGAATTGTAATGGAAATAACTATAGGAAATATTAAGGAGTTATTAAATAATATGTTTTTTAGTATTTAAGAAGGGCCCGTGTATAAATTATTACATATCAAAATAAACGATTAGTCATTAAATAAAGAGAAGGATACTAGTTATTTGTATAAATGGAATATCGGAGAGTAGGAAATTAATATAAGTAGAGGGGGCAATCCTCCGTATTTCTTGAATGTTAATAAGCATTAAACTTTATATTGCAACACTTACAGGTGATGCTCCAACTGTTACTATTGTATTTACGGTATAGTCAACGGAGTTAAGAATAGTAACTGTGTTTTGTTCTGGCTGTGCAATATAGATGAATTTTCCATCAGGGGTAAACGCAGCGCTTTTTGGGCCATTTATGGAAATAGTGCCTGTGGATTGATGTTGTGCTGTATCAATAATATTGATTTCATCTGTAGTTTCTTCTCCTAGCAATGCTACAGGTTGATTAGGTGAAAGAGCAAGGAACGAGTAGTAATATGCTCCAGTAAGAATATCCCCAATCTCTTGGAAAGTGGACAAGTCAATAACTGTAAGGGTAGTCCCAGACGCCACCAACTCTTCTGTAACATAAGCGAATCCGTCAAGCAAGCTGATTTCTATGAGAGTTGGATAATCGTTTGAAGTAGGACGTTCTGCTACAATTTCTCCTGTGTTTAGATCAACCTTTACAATACTCCAAGTCGTATAATTTACGATGTAGGCGTATTGTCCATTCGGATCAATTGCTATACTTGAAAATCCATATCCTCCAAGCGAGATAGTATTAGAGATGGTTTGAGTTAAGAGGTTAATAACAGTAATGCCCATTGAACCAGTTAAAAAATTTAGTATATACGCAAACTGGTTATCCGGAGAAAATCCAATATCAATTGGATCGTTTATCGAGAAAGTAGAGATAATGGTAAGTGTTTCATTATTAATTGTAGAAACACTATTATCATTTGAGTGCAAAACTAAAGTGTATGTTTTGTTTGGACTAACAGCAACTTTAATTGGCTGATATGGAAGATTGATTACATGCTGGACAGTCTTTGTTGCTATATTAATTACTGAAAGAGTATTATCATCTCTATTTGCTGTAAAAGCATAAATAGGAGGATTTGGTGGCACTGGTAAAACAGAGAGGGTGCCATTTAAGATAAATGTATTTTTATCTTGTGGCATAACTGTTAAACTCTTAAGTTTAAAGCTACTAAAATCAAAGCAGCAATTCGAATCAATTGTATAATAAACAATCTGATTGATAGAGAATTTATGCCATTTAGAAAAAGCTGCATCTCCTTGTCCATATTGATTTTGAACAGGGGAAATACTAACAAGCATTGTAAGTACTCCATATATGCGAACAC
Source organism: Bacillus cereus group sp. Bce041 (assembly GCF_052646455.1). Classification (NCBI taxonomy): domain Bacteria; kingdom Bacillati; phylum Bacillota; class Bacilli; order Caryophanales; family Bacillaceae; genus Bacillus; species Bacillus cereus group sp. Bce041. Next base: position 135,853 of record NZ_JBQXON010000008.1, on the reverse strand, counting down.
TGTGTACTGGATAGGAACCATCAGGTAGATCAGTTTGAAGAAGGCAAGGATTCGGTGCTTGCAGCGTACATGGTTCAAATGCACATTTTAATCGGTTTGTATTCCAGGTGACAGCACCGGTATAATTCGAATCATTAATTATATATCCTTCAGGAGCTGTAATTAAAACCTCAAAATCTACATATTGATTGCACGTACCTTGGCAAGGTAACATGTACTTCACTTCCTTTATCAAAAATTATGTGTTATTTCATGTGGTATATAAAGTTGATTACATACCGTATTAAGAAAAATAATTTTAGAACTCATGCCTTTTTATGAAATAATCATGTTTGAAAGGCATTTACTTGTTGATATGACATGCCAATAGGTGGCAATGCTCTATATTATGCTTCCTATTTTCTAATGCTTGTACATATCGTGGTTATTTTAATCGGGATAATATTTGATCCAATAATAGTAAAACACGTTGAGGTAAATATAAAATTGATCTCGATAGGTTAATGCTGATAAAGCGCTATTGAATTCAAAGAAGTCAAAGCATGAAAAGTGACACAGCGCTATGGCAGAAACGGAAATTGCATATGTACCACTAATAAGGATTGTGACGCTTAAGAGTGAGAGGGGAGTAAGTCTAGAAAGCGATTAGAGTTTCCTGGTTTATTTTTCACATTAGAAGATTTTCTAGTTAGCAAGTCATATTGTGATTGAAGTTACTTATGGAATAGATTTTTACGGAAAATAATAAAAATTCATGGACAAACAAGATATCGCCTTTATCTTTTAGTGTATACAAAAAGAAAATCATAATTACCGGAACAGTTCGTTCTTTTTGTTTATATAATAATATAACTGAACTTTATTTATTGATAAGGAGTGGGATAATAGCTGCCTAAAATTATAGTTATTATGACTAGTTATTACAAGCCATTGTTTGTAGAGAAATCGATACGGAGCGTATTAAATTAGAATTGTCAATGTTCCGCAGTTTTAATTAACGAAGCATCTCAGCCAATTAAAGGTGTAAAAAGACCTGCACAAAAGATTACAAACAATGATCCATATATAATGGATCATTGTTCGACATGTATTGGGCTTCTATTTTGCCAATCGTTCAAAAATAGGTTTCTTACTGGGATAAGAAACCGAATTTTATTGCATGAGGTATGCTATTTTTTTGAGATTGAATCATTTTTGGGTTTTTATCCGATAGATAAGATTTTAGATAAAAAATATATTAATTTAAATTCAATATATTTTTAGTTATTCGCGGAAGAAAAAAATGAATTTATACAATTATTAAACCATAAAGAACATGTAAGGAATTAAGAGAAGACTTAAGAAGAAAAAGAGGGTGAGACCTTGAGTGAAGTCTATTTGAAAAATTATTGGTTATTAAATTTAGAGTATATAAAGGTGTTTTCTGAATTAGTACATCACAACATTTCTTTACCTTTATTAAGTAATTTTTATCAATATTTAGAAGAAGATGTTAAAAGTAAGATGAAAAGTAAGGATTTTTATAAATATTTGTCTGTTGCACCAATAGAAGAAAAACAATTGCAGTCAGAATTTGAAAAATGGTTGCCTCTGCTTGAGCAAACGACAAAGAAAAGAGGATCAGATGGAGTCGTATTGCTTAATACTGATTATCTTCGTTTTTCAGCAGGTAATTTTTCGCATTTTAACCCTAAGTATACAAAAATATTAACAAGAGCAAAAAAAAGCGAGCTTTATGGTCTCCCTACGATTTGCACACTGGATTATACAAATAAAGTTCCTAATAGTTCTCATATTTTCATTGAAAAAGCTCAAAAAATTTTTTCAACATGTAAAGAACATCCGTTATTTTCTAATAAATTTTTTCAAACAAAACTACTCAATGATCTTCCTATCATGATTGAAAAAATTAATATGGCATATTTTATTTTTGAAGAACATGATATCTCGAGTGTGATTGTTGGTACAACAGAAGATATAACGAACCGAATACTTACTCTTATCTCTAAAAGTAAGGGGATTCCAAGTTATTGTCTTCAGCATGGGGCCATAATGGGAGAAGAAGCGTTTTTTCCAATTTTCGCTACGAAACAGATTGTATATGGAGAGTATGAACGAGAGTGGTATTTTCGAAGAGGTGGAGCGGATTCTCAAATCGAGATATTGGGACACCCAAGATATGATGATATCTTTGAAAAGAAGCATTTAGAAAAAAAAGTACTTTGTAAGAAACTAAATATAGATACCTCTAAGAAAATAATCTTTATAGCAACGCAACCATTTAAAACCCAAGTTTATGTTGAACTAACAAAACAATTGATGAAAGACAAAAATATTACAGTTATTATAAAGCCTCACCCTTGGGAAAAAGGTCGTAATTTAGTGAGCGAATATATTCATTTAAGTAAGGTATACCCTAATGTCAAGTATATTACAACAGAAGTAAGTATTTATGATGTCATTTCTAATTCAGATCTTGTAGTTATCTCTAATTCAACAGTAGGATTAGAGGCTATGTTATTGGATAAACCAGTAGTCGTTTATAAATCTAAGTCAGAGGAGAGAGATTATAAATATTACGATGAATTAAGCTGGCTTGTAACTCATTCTATTGAAAATATGATACAGACAATTGAAAAGGTTTTATATGATTCTTCCTATTCTACAACTGCTAAACAATTAAGAGATTATTTCATACAGAAAAATTACCCTCAAACTACAGTTACTCAAAAATTACAAGATTTATCTCGAGGTATGTAAAAGTAAAAAAACTTTATAAAACGCAATGAATTCTACAGCTAAACATCTAAATAATCGTATGGAATAAGATCATAGACACGTAAAACGTCGTTTTGCTAGATACTCAAGATTTCAAAATTCTCTTCAAGCCTCAAGTACAATAAAAGGAATTGAAGCCATTCATTCCTTATATAAAAAAACGGAGTCTTCAACCAAACTCCGTTTTTTCGATATACAATGAATTATAGAAATTATTGCTGCCTGTATAAAATTTATTTTCTTCAACCACAGATCTTTTACATTTTAGTTAATTTTGCAACAGAACTAATATTTCCAATCTAGAACTTCGTCTGGATTGAAATTTCACTACAATATGAAATTTCTTGTGGGCCAAGATGTGTGGGAGAAGTTTGTTATTTTGAAATCAGTGCGTTTCCTAATTTTTTTCTGATGGGAATGGCAATACAGTTCGCTCTTCTTTTGGTCTTGAAGTTAAAAGTGCATTAATATTTGTTAAGTAAGTAGTTTTTTGGCTTTGATACAATTAGATAATTATATCAAAATGATTAAATGATTAAGTATTCTTATGAAAAAACAGCAATTTTTTATCGTTATTTTTCTTTTTAGATGGGTTTAACACCTGATTGAATGGTTCCAGTTGAATTTTATAAAAAACTTGCTTTACCAATAGAAGAGATCACAATATAAAAAACCTCGATCTCAGCATTTAGTACTTTGGGATAATAGTAAAATATCTACTTATCTAGAATATCCCATGAGAAATTCCACCATCAATTGGAATAAAAGTACCTGTAATAGCACTTGCAGCATCACTAGCTAAAAAAGCTACAACATTACCAAATTCTATTGGGTCATTATATCTCTTCATTGGTAAATTTTTTGTGATTTCTAATTCGATATCTTCAACATTTCGCTTTTGTGTTTTAGACATTTCATTTAATAATTCTAATGCGCGAGCAGTTTTGAAAGAACCAGGTCCAACAGTATTAACTGTAACTCCATAACTAGCGTATTGATGAGAAAGAGTTTTAGAAAGAGAAGCTAGTCCAGCCCTATATATGTTTGATAAGGTAAGCATTTTTGAAGGCTCTTTTGCAGTAAGAGAAGAATTTATAATAATTCTTCCCCACTTACGAGAAGACATATTAGGAATTAATTGTTTAGTTAAATAAATGACGGGCAATAACAGATCATTGTGTGCTTTACAGAAATCTTCAATAGTTAAATCCTCTATCGTTCCAGCTTTAGGACCAGCCACATTTGTAAATAAAATATCAATATTCCCCAGTTGCTTTTTTCCTTGCATAATAAGTTTATTTAAATCCTCGATGCTAGTTACGTCGGATGGGATTGCTAGAACTTCTCCTTTACTACCAATATCACAAATTTCTTTTTTAGCTTTTTCTAATTTTTCACTTCTACTTGTAATAATTACATTATGTCCATCAAAGTATAATCTTTTAGCAACTGCTAAGCCAAGTCCATCAGAACTAGCTAACACTAATGCGGTACGTCTTTCAATTTTATTCATTAAATCTCCTCCAACATATCTTCATATAATTGATCATCTTTACTTACATCATATTTTAAAGTTCTACCTATAAAATTCTTAGCTTCTGAAGGTTGGGTACCTGTTCCAGGGCGCTTATATGTTAAATCACTCCATTGGATTTTTGTACCTTTAGTCATATCACTACAAGCTACCAAGGACCTACGAGTTAATATAAAATTTGCATCATCCGTATGCCGGCGCTTTATCGGCACACCCATTGCTTTTTTAATATTACGTATATCAGTTACAAATTGATTTAGTTCATGAGGATTAATAGAAACTTCATAGTCAGGTCTTTTTATTGTAGCGTCTAAACTGAAGTGCTTTTCTATAACGTGAGCACCTAACGTCACTGCTGCTAAGGAGATAGCTGTTCCTGCAGTGTGATCACAGAAGCCTACTGGATAATTAAATTTTTTTAGTGTCTCCATTACTCTAAGATCAACTTCATTAGGTGGAGTCGGATATTTAGTATTAGTTTGATATACAACGACATTTTTTCCACCTGATTTTTCAATCACTTCTAAAGCAGCTTCTATTTCAGATAACAATGCACTTCCAGTAGAAAGAAATATAGGTAAACCAGTTTTTGCACATTCAGCCAAAAAGGGATGGCATGTAATATCCCCGCTAACTATTTTAAGAAAGTCAGCACCTGACTTGACAATAAATTCAAGAGACTTAAAATCTACTACACAAGCCGTCGTAGATAATCCCAATCTATGTGCAGTATCAAACAATTCGATAATCTGTTCGTCTGATAATCTCCATTTATCCCAATCTAATTTGGTCTTAGAAGATTTTCTACAATCAATGTCATTATAGGCTATATGCTGAAAAGTAACTGCATCAGCCATACTTGAGTTGGCAACATCGACCATTTTTTTCGCCTCAATAAATGAACCTGCATGATTAATTCCGGCCTCGGCAATTACAAAAACTGATGAATCATCACCAATTAGCTTCCTATTAATATTAAATTTCTGCATCAGCAATCTGTCCTTTCTCAAGGTAACTACAAAATTGCAGCAGTTGTATAGAATGTAATTTCTTAAGTGTATTTGTAAGGAATTGTTAGCAAGATTTTTTATTTAGAAATGTTTAAACAGAAGTGAAGTGTAAATAATCACATGCTATAGCAGCTGCAGTGTTTATTTAGGAGAAGATATACCTACCTCTCTTAAACATCATCTGGACCATTTGGATCATATTTTAAATCTTTCGCTTTTTTATTTTTCAACAACTTTAATAACGTATGAACCAAGAAACGAATTTAGAACGTGAAATAATTATTTTTTAAAATTATTATTGGGAAAATGGGAAATATTTGTTTTGATTTCCATCAGAGAAATATCAAGTAGTAGTTTTCCATTAATGTATTAGAGTGTGCAATCGCATCACCGTAGCATTCTTTAAGTGAGCTTTTAATTATTCGAGATCCAAAATTATTTGTACCAAATAGCAGTCACTTTCATATGCTGGGCAGGATACTATTTACCTGCTTTATCCCGCTATTTGCGGTCAGTAAGGTCTGCCGTGTTGTACGAAGGAGCCTATAGGAACGAATTTGATTTTCGATTTCATAAGGATATAAAAGATAAATCCATTTTTTCTTTGTCGTATCGTACGTATAGAAAATGCCACAGATTCTATATACATTCGGCCCAAAAATTTCAGGCTTTATTCTCTTTACATCAACATTTTTATACGCAATCTTGATAACTAAAAATAAATAAGAAATCTTTATCATGTGAAGGAGAAGAGCTCCTCCTTTAAACGGAGTGAAGGTAGGGGCAGTTCAATGTAAATATATATTGTCATTCCGTTTAAAATATCTAACTAGACTAAGTGGTTATTATGGAGGTGCTCTATGAAATTAGCATTAGGTACTGTTCAGCTGGGTCTTCATTATGGAATAGGAAATATAATGGGTAAACCTGATAGGGAAGAGGCTTTAAATATCATCAAATATGCTATAAATAATGGTATAGATGTGTTAGATACAGCGTCTTCTTATGGAAATAGTGAAGTTATTATAGGTGAATATGTCTCAAGCAAAACAACAGAAAAAAATTTTCAGGTTGTAACTAAAATACCTATGATTGATTCTGAAAATATTGGTATTGAGCATTTAGATAGCTTAATTGATAAATATATTAAACAATCTATGATGAATTTGAAAACAAATATTATAGACTGTTGCCTGTTACATGATTCTAAAAATATGGTTTCACATAATGGATATATCATTCAAAAATTAAATACATTGAAATTAGGGGGAGTAATCAAAAAGATTGGTGTATCCGTTTATACACCTGATGAAGTTAAGCGGTTTTTGGAATTTGATTGTTTTGATATGATTCAAGTTCCTTTAAATATATTTGATCAACGTCTAATTTGTTCAGGCCTACTACAAAAGCTGAAAACAAAAGGAATAGAAATACATGCTAGAAGCCCATATCTTCAAGGGTTGCTATTAATGGATACGGAAAAAATTCCCGATTATTTACAAATCGCTAAAAAACCAATAAAAGAATTTGAGTTTTTAGCTCGGGAATTCAATTTAAGTAGAGCGCAATTGGCTTTATTATTTGTTCGAGAATTGAAAGAAGTTGATAAGATTATTATTGGATGTGAAACAGTAGATCAATTAAAAGAAAATATTCAAATCTGTAATTCACCTTTATTAGAAGAGAAAGTTCTTAATACTGCAAAGAAATTATTTAAGGATATACCTGAGATAATTATTAATCCGAACTTATGGAGGGTGAATAATGAATCAACATGAATTATTTAGTTTAAAAGGCCAGAATGCAATTGTTACTGGTGGATCTGGTTATCTTGGTTCTGCAATTTCTGAAGGGCTGGCTAAGTATGGTGCAAACGTTATGATAGTTAGTAGAAGTAAAGAAAAATGTATGAATTTAGCTGATCAGTTAAATCAAAAATATAATGTGAAATGTCAGGGATATGCTCTAGATGTTTCAGATAGTAAATCAATAAACCATACATTTGAGGAGATTTATAATTCATATAATAAGATAGACATTCTTATTAATAATGCTTACTTTGGAGCAGGAAAGACTATTGAAGAAATGACAGAATCGGAGTGGGAAACAGGAATTGATGGTTCTATAAATAATGTGTTTCGGGTTACTAAAAAGGCATTACAATATATGCTACCGAAGAATAAAGGAAATATTATTAATATCTCTTCAATGTATGGTGTTGTTTCCCCAGACCCTTCTATTTATGGCGATTCAGGCTTTAATAATCCTCCGAATTATGGAGCAGGAAAAGCTGCTATCATACAGTTTACTCGGTATCTTGCGTGTCACTATGGTTTAAAAGGAATTAGAGCTAATTCTATCTCTCCAGGTCCATTTCCTAATACAGAAGTTCAGAAAAATAAAGAATTTATTCGAAATTTAAAGAAAAAAACAGCGCTAGGTCGTATTGGAAATCCCCAGGAATTACAAGGGTTGATTGTTTTTCTTGCATCTAATGCTTCAAGCTATGTAACGGGGCAAAATATTTGCATTGATGGTGGTTGGACATCGTGGTAAAACATCGCTAGAAAGTCAAGGATGTAACAAGAAACCTTTCCACTGAAAAAATCTTCTCATTTTATATAAGATGAGAAGATTTTTTAGTTATAGTGAGAATTTGACAATCTAGAAGTGAAAAGAGCCTTCGTTAATAATGTTATATTATATTGATAAATTTATCGTTACAAATACTTTGTTATTCTGTAAAATTCCCTAATTTTAAGGAAGTATTTGATATAGATAGAAGTCATTTCTCTTTATTGAGACTGACTTTTATTTTTGAGTTAGTGCAACTCATTGAAAACCTTTGTTAATATGATTTAGGTATTTTAAGAAGGTTATTTCCAAAATAGTACCAAAATTTTAATGGAAAATGAAAAAATACAATTTGTATCATGTTTATTTTTTGAAGCAATATCTCTTATTGGTACTATCCTCTTATATCATTCTTCTTGGTATTCTTTAGCTAAGTGAGAGGGGTATGATGAAATAGGAGGACCAATCTTAAAGAAGGATAAACTAGTTTTTGAAATCGGTATACAGTTCTTTAATAAATATAGTTTTTGCAATATGTCTCTATCTATTGGATGAAGCATGTAATCTGTCATTATGAAATAATTGTGATGATAGATAAATACTTTTCCTTCGGGTAGAATCGTGTAATGAGATAAATTCGGATAAATAGGTGGTCCATCTGAAAATTTATCTAAACTACTTTGTGAAACTTTAATAATTTCTTGATTTGAAAATTTTAATTTGCGAAATGCTATGGTGTTAATGAATGGACGTTTTTGATTATTTTCTATATAAAATAATTCTTCTTTTTCGTTTTGCACAACCCGTAGATTTGGGATTGATTCAGTAAGGGTTATGGGAGGACCTTCAGTATATTTGTAGATAAAGGGATCAGGGATTGGGACAATTTCATTTTGATTATATTTGAAGTAGGAAAGCATTTCTTTCGATATAAGCCTACGTTTATAATTATCAATTAAAAATACTTCACCTTGTGAATTGCTAAACAAAATACCATTTAAATCTTTGGAAGGGAGGTTAGCATATAAATTTTGGAAGGAAAATGGTGTTTTAAAAGTAATATCGAGCACTTTGTTAATGGGATAAAAAGGCTGGAATGTATTTAGGCGTTTCCAAAACATCGCATCTCCAACAAACCAATATAAAGGATTTGTATCCCAATATTCACAGTATTTTTCATAAACCTTTAATAATATTCTTCTAGTATGCATAACTGAACAGTGATCCACAACATTTGCAGCTGTATATAAAATTTTTGAAGCTTCTCTTACATATTCATGAATAGGTTGTAGATTATAATCAACATATTTTACGTATTGAGAAGAGTACACTATATCTATTTCAGGTTGTTTTTCTAAGAAAGATAACATTTCAGCTAATCTGTTTGGAACGTACATAGTATCGTCCGTTAAATAGCAAATATACTCCCCACGTGTTAATGGAAGTGCCTTATTGATGAGAGTTGCATATCTTGTGGTTTTATATCTCTCATTATCTTGTATAAAACTATTTTCATAATAAATTCGAGGGTCATCTAAATAATTTTTTATAATATTTATAGTTTCTGGACAAGAGTTATCATCCATAATAAAAAGTTCCCATTCTTTATAAGTTTGCATTAGGACACTTTCAATAACTTGATTAATTAATGATGGCTTATTATAGCTAGTAAGGATAATTGAAATTAGGGGTTGCAAAATCGTCACCTCTTCTGAGAATATTGAATGTTTTTTTCTAGCGAAGTCTAATAGATAATAATAAACCTTTATTGATACATTCTTTTTTGTACTTGGATAGTTTATTACCTTTTCATAGATATGGTATGGACTATAGTGGAGTAAAAAGAGATATATAGATAAATATAAACGCTGCTATAGATTTTAATATATATATAAATTTTTTTGGAAATTATCGGAACGGATTGTCCTTTCTTTTTATATAATAACGTAACTGTTTTTGTATTTGGTTATAAGGAGGAGAGGAATATTTGCCTAAAATTTCAGTTATAATGACAAGTTACAATAAGCCTACGTTTGTTGAAAAATCGATATTAAGTGTATTAAACCAAACTTTTCAAGATTTTGAGCTTTTTATCATGGATGATAATTCTAATGAAATGACCCAGGAGGTAATTCAACCATTTATAAATAAGGAAAATGTACATTTTTATAAAAGTAATGTGGCCCATATTTCTGAACGGACAAAAAAAGTCAGATATGCTGCTTTAATTAATGAGGCTCTTAAGCATGCGAAGGGGGAGTATATTACTTATATTACTGATGATAATCAATATGAAAAAGAACGACTCAAAAAGATGTCTAGTTATCTTGATGAGAATAAAGGTGTTCAAATTATATATTCTGCATCAAAAACGATTCATCTAGATGAATCAGATTTGCCTATTAAAACTGTTGAAAGAGCTGCCAAAAAAATTACTAATAATGCTCCATGTACAATTGATCATTGTTCTATTATGCATAGAGCCTCTGTTTTACCGATTCTTGAAAAAAGGTGGAATTCATACTGGGATGAAGATCCTCAATTTTATCGTATAGGAGATGCACGCTTTTTTTGGAGATTAAATCATTATTGGGATTTTTATCCTTTAGATGAAATTTTAGATATCAATTATATTACTTCACATTCAATACATTCGCAGTTATTTGCAGAAGAAAAAAATGAATTTGTACAATTATTACCGCCACAAAGAACATGTAAAGAATTAAGAGAAGACTTAAAAAGAAAAAGAGGATGAAATGTTGAGTGATATCTATTTAGGAATTACTGAGCGCTAAATCCAGAATATAAAATGTTTTTTCTGAGCTAAACCATTATAATATCCGTTTGCCATTACTGAGTAATTTTTATCAATATTTAGACGATGATGTAAAAAATAATATGAAAATAAATAATTTTTATAAACAACTATCCATTGAGCCAATAGAAGAAACGCAGTTGTAGTTAGAGTTTGAAAAAAATATCTTCATTTCAACCAAAGATAACGCCTTAAACAACCTCATATTTTCAGTTTTCAATGCGCAACCTGTACCAAAAATATAGAACAGCATCGTATGTTTTGCTATTCAAAAAGCTAATTTATCTCCCACCTATTTGTTGGTGCAATAGCATTACATACAAATTGAGAAGGGAGTTTTCTTGACTAAAAATTATTTCAATAAGAGGAGGTATGCATTTATATGTTTTTTAAAGATAAAAACATTTTAATTATTGGTGGAACAGGAACAATTGGAAAGAGCATTCTTTCTAATATTCTAGAAGAAAAGCCCAAAGTTGTAAGGATTTTTAGTAGAAGTGAATATAATCAATTTTTATTACAAGAAGAACTCAGAGGGAGAAATCAAAATATTCGCTATTTAATCGGGGATATTCGAAATTACGATCGATTATATAGTGCAATGGAAAATATTGATTATGTGTTCCATGTGGCAGCGATGAAGCATGTTTCGTTTTGTGAATATAATCCGTTTGAAGCAGTTTTGACCAATATTTTTGGAACCCAAAATGTAATAAAAGCGGCAATTGCTCAGAAAGTAAAAAAGGTAGTTTTTACAAGTTCTGATAAAGCAATTTCACCAACAAATAATTACGGTGCAACAAAATTGACTGCTGAAAGACTGATTACGTCAGCGGAATATTCAAAAGGTTCAAGTGAAACGATATTTGCAAGTGTTCGCTTCGGAAATGTTATGGGGTCAAGAGGCTCTGTCATTCCTTTATTTGAAAATCAAATTAAAGAAAACCAAAAAATAACTGTAACGGATCTTAGTATGAGTAGATTTATGATGACACTGACCCAAGCAACTATGTTAACAATTGAAGCAATGAAAATAGCAAAGGGTGGTGAAACTTTTATATTAAAAATGCCAGTTATTTCATTAAACGATTTAAGTGAAGTGATGATAGAAGAAGTTACAAAGTTATATGGATTGCCCAAGGAGAATATTAAAATTGAAGAAATTGGGTTAAAACCTGGTGAAAAAATGTATGAAGAACTTATGACACATGATGAATCTTTACAGGCTTTTGAATTACCAGATATGTTTATCATTCCTAGCCCATTAAAAAAGGGTGCTCAATATGAAAATGCAAAAAGAGCGAAGGCAGGGTTTTACCGTTCTGATAATCAAAATGCTATTTCAAAAGAAGAGCTTAGAAATTTAATATTAAACCAGCAACTATTAACAGGAGGGGAGAAACTATGAAAATATTAGTAACTGGTGGTGCAGGTTTTATTGGTAGGTGGGTTGTAAAGAGATTATTGCAGGATAAGCATGAAGTATGGATATTAGATAACTTAGCAAATTCAACTACTGCAAATATTACCGATTTTGCACACGATCTAAATTTAAAACAATGCATTCAAGGAGATATTAAAGATAAAAAATTAGTTGCTCAATTATTTGAAAATAATTCATTTGACCTTTGTTATCATTTAGCAGCGAGTATTAATGTTCAAGATAGTATAGACGATGCTAGAACAACTTTTGAAAATGATACAGTAGGTACTTTTAATTTGTTAGAACAATGTCATAAGCATAATGTCAAAATGGTCTTTATGAGTACGTGTATGGTATACGATAAAGCTACTAATATACAAGGAATATCAGAATTAGACCCGATTAAACCAGCTTCTCCATATGCTGGATCAAAAATTGCTGCTGAAAACATGGTTTTATCTTACTATTATGCTTACAAGCTGCCAGTTGTGGTTATTCGTCCATTTAATACGTATGGCCCATTCCAGAAAACTGGTGGTGAAGGTGGGGTTGTTGCTATTTTTATAAATAATAAATTAGATAATGTACCACTAAATATTTATGGAGATGGGAAACAAACGAGAGATCTTTTATATGTTGAAGATTGTGCGGATTTTGTTGTGGCGGCAGGATACTCTTCAAAAGCAAATGGTCATATTATTAACGCAGGAACAGGACAAGATATATCCATTAATAAATTAGCAGAATTGATTTCAGGAAATAAAGTAAGTATTCAACATGTAACTCATATCCATCCACAAAGTGAAATTCAAAAATTATTATGTAACTATGAAAAAGCAAAAACAATATTGAGTTGGGAACCAAAAGTTTCTTTAGAAGATGGAGTTATTAAAACAGAAGAGTGGATTAAATCTTTAAAAAGTAACCCTAAGGAGAAAGAATAATGGTAAGGGAAATTCTCGGTATAAATGGAGGAAAGCCTGTTAGAGAAACAAATTTGCCATATGGTCAACAACAAATTGATGAATATGACATTCAGGCGGTTGTAGATGTATTAAAAGGTGATTTTTTAACGACAGGGCCAACGATTCAACAGTTTGAGGAGGCTATAGCGAAGTATGTGGGAGCAAAATACGCTGTTTCTTTTTCAAATGGTACAGCTGCTCTGCATGCTGCTTGCTATGCAGCTGGCATAACTGAGGGAGATGAGGTAATTACAACTCCAATGACATTTGTAGCAAGTGCAAATTGTATTTTATACCAGGGTGGAAAGCCAGTATTCGCAGATATTGACAATGAAACATATAACATTAGTCCTAAATCTATAGAGGAAAAGATTACAAACAAAACAAAAGCCATCATTCCCGTACATTTTACTGGGCAGCCTGTAGAGTTAGAGGCAATAAAGAAAATCGCAAAAGAAAATAATTTGATTATCATTGAAGATGCAGCCCACGCATTAGGAGCCACATATAAAAATAAAAAGATTGGTTCTATTGGTGATATGACAATGTTTAGTTTCCATCCGGTGAAACATATTACTACCGGAGAGGGCGGAGTAATTACTACAAATAATCCACTGTTTTATGAAAAACTTGTTCAATTCCGTACGCATGGAATTGAAAGGAATCCTCAAAAACTTCTTGAAAATCATGGGCCTTGGTATTATGAAATGCAATTCTTAGGTTACAACTACAGATTAACGGATATACAAGCTGCTCTGGGCTTATCACAGTTAAATAAATTAGAATCTTTTATTAAGATTAGAAAGAAATATGTAGACATCTATAATAAAGAATTTAGTTGTCTATCTGAGATCATCATACCAAAGCAATTGCCCCAAACAGACTCAAGTTGGCATCTTTACATTATTCGTTTAAATACTAAATTATTAAAGGGCAATCGAAAAGAAATTTACGAGGCATTACAAAGAGAAAATATCGGTGTGAATGTGCACTATATACCCGTATATTTACAACCGTTTTATCAAAAATTAGGTTATGAAAAAGGTATTTGTCCACAAGCAGAAAATGTATATGAGGAAATTATTACACTGCCTCTATTTCCGAAAATGACAGAAGCTGATGTATGGGATGTAATAAAAGCGGTGAGAAAAGTTCTTTCGTTTTATAGAGTTGCTAAACATTAAATGAAAGGGGTGTTATTAAGATTGCAAAATCAAAAATTGTTAAGAGCTGTTACAAAAATCGATATTAAAAAAGGAGAGATTATTACAGCTAATAAAATAGCTATGGAACTAGATGTTGTTGAAAATGCACTGAATCAGCTTGAAGCAGAGGAATTATTACCTCAGATAGCTTTATATAATTTGTCTGCAGGTACCCCATTATCAAAAGAGGTTATTGAACCTCCAAAAGTAGTAATAATTGTACTTTGCCGGTTAAAATCTACTAGGTTACCTTTAAAGGCATTATTACCAATACACGGAATCCCTTCCATTGAAAGGTGTCTTATAAATACATTAGCTATTCCAGGAAAACATCAGGTCATACTTGCTACTTCAGATATAGCACAAGATGATCCTTTGGAAAAATTTGATTTAGACGGGAAGGTTAAAATTTTTAGAGGTGATCCAGAAAATACTGCTGATCGCATATTCCAAGCTGCCAAACAAGAAAATGCAAATATTGTAATGCGGATTACAGGAGATTGCCCAGTTGTGTCACCAGAAATCAATACTTTTTTACTAGATGAACATTTGAAAAGCGGTGCAGATTATACACAGGCAGAGTTAAGTACGTTACCTGTTGGAACAGCAGGCGATATTTTTACATTAGAGGCAATCGAACGATTGCTACAAACCCAAAAAACTTTAACCTATGCAGAATACCTTCCGTTGTATTTTGTGAATAATCCTCATTTATTCCAAGTCAATATAGTAAAACTCCCTCCTCCATTTCGTTACCCTACTTGGAGGCTAACATTAGATGAACAACCAGATTTAGATATGTTCAATGAACTTTATAAAAGTCTGAATGTAAAATCTAAACCTTTATTTTTTCATCAAATAAAAGATTACATCCTAGGAAATCCTGAACTTGTTCAAATCAATAGTCATGTGAAACTGAAATATATAAATCAAAAATCGTTAGTAGATGAGTTAAATAGAGAAACAAAATTATAAATTAATAAATTGTAGCGCTTTTAGTGAGGAGGGAGTAACTTGCTTGAGAAAAAAATTGCCTTTCGCGCCGACGCATCTATTGAAATAGGGACCGGCCATATTATGCGTTGTTTAACACTTGCCCATGAGTTACGGAATAAAGGTGCTCAGATTTATTTCATTTGCCGTAAGCTGCAAGGTGATCTGCAGCAATATATTTTAAATAAGGGATTTCATGTGTTTTTATTAGATGCAGATGGTGAAAATACGAATTTTTCAAGTACAGTACACGGGAGTTATTTGAATTGGCTAAAATATCATTGGTTTGTTGATGCACAACAGACCAATGATATTTTGTCGCAACTTCCCAAGTTTGATTGGTTAATTGTTGATCATTATGGATTAGATAATAAGTGGGAGACTGCTTTAAGAAAAACTGTAAGAAAGATTATGGTAATTGATGATCTTGCAAATCGAATGCATGACTGTGATTTATTACTAGACCAAAATTTATATGATAACCTTAATGGTCGCTATAAAGATTTATTACCAGAGCAATCATTAGTGAAATTAGGACCTAAATATGCCATATTACGACCAGAGTTTCATGCTGCTAAAAAATTTTCAAGAAAAAGAACAGGTGAGATTGAACGCATCTTTATATTTTTTGGGGGGCATGATGCAACGAATGAAACATTAAAAACATTAAGAGCTATACAAAATATAAGTAGCGATACTTTAAAAGTAGATGTAGTAGTAGGAAGTCAAAATCCCCATAAAGAAGAGGTTGAATCTTATTGCATGAGTATTTCTAATGCCTCGTTCTATTGTCAAATAGAGAATATGGAAGAGTTTATCGTACGAGCGGATTTAGGGATAGGAGCTGGTGGCACAACCACATGGGAACGCTGCTTTCTTGGATTACCTTCTATAACAATTACAACTGCTCCAAATCAAATTGAAGTAACCCAGGCTGTGTCGAAAGCTGGAGCTACATGGAATATTGGTACGGCTGAAAGTGTTTCGGATGAAACGATTACGAAATGTCTAAGGAAGCTTTTATCAAATTCTAAAATAGTGAAAGAAATGTCTAATAAGGCTCTTTCTATACAGTGTGCCAGTAATTCAGATGAAATAGCAAAAATTATTTTAGGAGGATAGCATGTTAGATATAGGGGATTTTCAATTGAAAAGTTTAGAAAAGAAAGATTTAGAACTTATTTTAAAGTGGAGGAATACAAAAGAAATACGTACGGCTATGTATGAAGATCATGAAATTACAATAGACGAACATTTAAAATGGTATAAAAAACTAGAAATGGATGATACAAAGATTGCAAGATTATTAATATATAAAGAAAAACCAATTGGATTTGTTAATTTTACAAAAATAGACAAAATGAATCGGACTTGTTATTGGGGATTTTATATAGGTGACAAACAAAGCGTAAGGCGTGCTGGAACTGTATTAGGTTTATTAGCATTAGATTTTATTTTTGAAACAAAAGGCATACAAAAAGTGTGTGCAGAAATATTAGAATTAAATCGTATTAGTTTAAACTTTCATCAGAAACTTGGGTTCATAGAAAATGGAAGATATGTGAACCATATTTGCAAGGGTAATGAATATATCGATGTCATTAAAATGACACTGTTTTATGAGCAATGGATGGAAAGGAAAAAAGCTATAAAAAAAGAACTTGAAGGTGAAAAACATGAGTAATGTATATATCGGCGGTAGAGAGATTGGCAATAACTCGCCACCATTTATTATTGCAGAAATGTCAGGGAATCATAATCAATCATTAGGTAGAGCATTGCAAATTGTAGAAGCAGCTGCAGAGGCTGGAGCACAGGGATTTAAAATTCAAACATATACACCTGATACAATGACTTTAAATATAGAAAACGGTGATTTTTTAATTCAGGATACGAACAGCTTATGGAAAGGTAAATCACTTTATCATTTATATAAAGAAGCATATACACCATGGGAGTGGCATAAACCAATTTTTGATCGCTGTACAGAATTAGGAATGATACCATTTAGTACGCCATTTGATGAAACTGCTGTAGATTTTCTAGAGTCATTAAATGTTTCTTGTTATAAAATCGCATCTTTTGAAAATACTGATATTCCCCTCATACGTAAAGTAGCCGCAACAGGAAAACCAATAATTATTTCGACAGGTATGGCTTCAGTTGCTGAATTAGATGAAACAGTAAGGGCTGCAAGAGAAGAGGGATGTAAAGAATTAATTCTATTAAAATGTACAAGTACGTATCCTGCATCACCAAAATCTACAAACATAACTACCATACCTCATATGAAGGAGTTATTTAAATGTGAAATAGGTTTATCTGATCATACACTTGGAGTAGGGGTATCTGTAGCAAGTGTTGCTTTGGGGGCCACAGTAATTGAGAAACATTTAACACTATCGAGGTCTGACGGAGGTGTAGACGCTGAATTTTCAATGGAACCTGCCGAATTTAAATTATTAGTAAGTGAAACTGAAAAAGCATGGGAATCTTTAGGGAGTGTATATTATGGACCAACTAATTTAGAAAAAGACTCTTTAAAGTTTAGAAGGTCATTATATGTTGTAGAAGACATAAAAGCGGGAGAAGTATTCACGAATGAAAATATTAAAGCTATTAGACCAGGTAATGGCTTATTGCCAAAACACTTATCCAAAATTCTCGGTAAGAAAGTGAGTAAGGATATCAAAAAAGGAACACCTATTTCATGGGATTTAATTTGATAGAGTATACTGAAATACTAATAGGAATTCATTTCAAGTATATAGTAGCAAACATGTTAGTTTGTGCTAACCGACATGTACCTCCTATCTATTTGTTGGTGTTAGTACACCTTCAGGAAAATTGAGGAGGGAGTTTTCTGGCGAAAAAAGATAAATTAAAATGCCTTTTCAGAAAATTGAAAAGGCATTTTAATTTATTTAGAATGATTATAAAAATTTTTTTTAATTTAATAAATCAATAAAGTTGTGATTGTAATATAGTCGTTATAAAATTGATTCTCTCATGAAAAGTATGTTGTGTAATAACTTTTGTGTGAATTTTTTCGATCATTAATCTTTTTGAAATCGTATCATTCAAATGAAGGGATATCTTATTTAAACAATCATTAAAGCTGTTATAGGATATAATTTCATCTTTATTGAAGAAAGATGAAAGATCAGATTTTTCTTCAATAATTTGAAAGCCTTGGCAAGCGGCGATATCAAATGTACGATTATTAATGGTATTACTTTTTACTCTATTTTTATTTTTATTCTGTGGAAACATATAACTACGATGAGGATTTAATATAAGACTAGCGTTATTATAATAGAACGCAACTTCTTGAGGTGGAATCCATTCTTCTATAATCTTAATTCTTCGGTGATTTTTCCATTTTTTAATTAACTTATTTCTCCAGTGTTGACCAATAACAGTATAGTGATAAGGAGTTTTTTCCAAAAGAAACTGTATCAATTTCACTCGGGTTGGATAAGGGTATCCAATAAACAATACTTCACTTTTATATTTTGAATTTTTTAGACCAGGTTTAAATACATCTATATTAGTTGCTAATGGTAAGTGATATACATTGGTATATCCTAAACTTGTGTAATATTTAAGTGCTTCACTATCGATAGTAAATATAAAATCAAAGTTATTTAATAGGAGAAGAGAAGTGTCTATATAAAATGGGTCCTCAGTTAACCAGACAGCTAATTTAATGTTCCTTTTTTTAAAATATTGAATGGCTATTTGCGGTAGATGATTACCTAATAAGGTGAAAACAATATCAGGATGAAACGTTGTTGTAATGAAATCTAATTGCTCTATTAATTCACTCGGCTGTACTGCTAACCATTCGAGATTTTGATTGATAAGTGTTCTCTGTATGCTTTGATCTAGATATTGATAGATTTTTGAGTAACCAGAAGTAATGTATAAGAGTTTCATATTTCAATCCCTGCTTTAGGTATAAAATATATTATGAGCTAAACGTAACACTTTCTATTTCTTTACAACTGATCTTAGTAATACTTATAGTAGGAGGAGTAATTGAATTTTCCTCTTCTAATGTGACGATACAAGTATTAGGGTTAAAATTTGTAAAAATAGCAGGTCCAATAATATTTCCAGATTTACCAGTCACAGTAACGACTTCGCCTGGTTGTAAATTTTTAAAAATACTACATACTCCACCTGAACAACGAAATAAATTGCATAAGAACAAATTTGTCCCTCCTTTAAACAATATACTGTATCATATGAAAGTATGTAGAAGGATGTGTAGACAAGTAACCCTTAGAAGGGAAAAAATTAAAGAAAATTATTGAAGTGATAGATAAAATAGAATAATACATTTGTGATTATTCTGATTAGATTTTTTCATAAAAAAGACATTCATTAGAATGTCTTTTTTATAGATTGAACTAGAACCATTTAAATCATCTTAAGGTGTGGTTAAAGTAACGCTTTCTATATCTTCACAACTTATGAATATAGTATTGGTTGAAGAGGGGGTCAGCACATCTTCTTCTACCAATACCACCGCACAAAGATTTGGAAAGAACAGTGAAAAAGTAGCAGGTCCAATAATTTGACCTGATCTAGTAGTAACTGTAACAACTGTACCTGTTGGCCATGAAGAGAATAAAAAACAAGCTAAACCTTTACAATTTGCCATATTAAATCCTCCTAACTCTAATTTCAAATAATGTAGTAAATTCCAAACATCTTATAGTGTATGTGGTAGCAGTATAAAGTGCTTGGATATTCCTTCATGATCAACAGGATCACTGTGAAATACTACTATACAAACGTTTAAAAGATAACAATGGTAAGGAGGTTTATGAAGGAGATATTTTATGATTTAGTAATCAGTTATTCAAAGTTCCAAATGATATGCATCGGAATTATGGGGTGGGAGATAACGAGTATATCGAGCTATGCTATATGGTATTTGATTAGGATGAGATAGAAGGCTTAAGTTTTCGGTAGCATTTATGGGAATACAGAGTAACTAGAAAACTAAATAAAATTCTTATTTGCACGACACGTTTCCTTATAAGTGTGCAAACACGAAATAGGAGGGTTATTAATTTGATGACAACAACTGTTTGACTGAAGATAGGAATGGAAACCGCCAGGTTGAGCTTAAACTACTTATTTAATACTCCTACATGCAAGGCATGATAATAGTCACAAATTGTATGAAGCTAGGTGAAGTTAGCTGAACAAAACCTAAGTGAGAAATCATATGGTAATGGATAGGTCGGGATGCTACAAAATATCTATGGTGAGAATGTACGGCTCTAAAGGATTAATACATTAGAAATGTGTATGTCGTTAATGACGATGTTATCTACCGAAAAGTAAGAGTAAATGATATGAAATTCGGAACATCTAACGATGAGGATGTAAAGATAACAGGCTTACAGCAAGCACCTAAGGATATATGTATAGCTAAGTCAATCGGAACGTGGTAAGCAAGAAAATGCCACCAAAGCCTACTAGCAGACAGGTGCATATACGGTTCTAACGAACCGAAATTGATTTGTTCTTGTGAAGGTGGGGACACAGTATCAACGAAGCATGTAACAAATGTGGAGGGATAGTCCCTAGTCTTATTCGTTGAAAACTAAATCAACTATATGTAACTCACAGGATCGAGTAAGATGATGGGACCTTTCGTAAGAAAAGGGAATGAATATATCGGTGAGTGCAACATTGTTCGTAATCTAGTTGCTTTAGTATAAAAGGATAAGATGTGGGACGCTGTATGCAATGAAAGTCGCACGTACAGTGTTAAGCCGGGGAAAAGATGGAGATAACTTCAAAGTTATATATCGCAACGATATCTAAATTGTATATGTAGAAAGGAGCACCTAATTAAAGTGCTCCTTAGGAGATTGATTATAAATGTCTGTTCATTAACTATTATTATGTTTATTTTATCGAATGGTGAAAAACTTGGACAAAAACTTCATTTTGCACAACAAAGCAGCTAGTTAATAAAACTAACTGCTCGTTGTACAAAAGAAACGCTACGCTTACAGAAATAATTTGTAACTTTAAGTTACAGAAATAGTATCAACAGGGTTAAAAATATTATTCAGAAATGAAAGATAGCTAAACAAAAACTTTATTTTAAAGCTGCACTTCGGTGATGGCTTTTGTGTTATTTATATAAGAGGATAATTATGGTTTTTGTAGAATAAATAAGTCTGGAGAGACGGGTGGATAGTACTATATATAGAAATAGAAATATATGAAAAGTGTGAAAAACGATTAGCAGAACTACTAGGTGCAAAGGTACTATGGGAATGTATAAGTACTGTCACAGAGGAAATTGAAAAACAAGAATTAGAGTCTACACCAGGTTTATTAGAAGATCTATTCGTACATGTGAAAGAAACTATTCAAATTAAAATCATGAATCAACGCATAACAAAAGCCTCTGTAAAAACAGAGGCTAATGGTATAGATAAAGATACATTATTTATGGAAGCTTATGTAGAATTAATTAATCTTAAGTTTCTTATTTTTTAATTAGCTGTAGAGCTTTCATTTGTTCTAAAAGAATTAAATTGTTTTGTTCAATCATCTTTGCCACAGCTTCAAAGTGAGCTTGATTCTCAAGAACCTCAATCTGCTTCTCTTTAAGAAGTGATTGAAGTATTTCTTTTATTTCTTTACACTCGTATATGTTATTCTCCGAGTCTTCAATTAATTTATTGCGACGATTGGTGTATTCAAGTGCACCTAAAGTCGCTAATGCGCGAGGATATAATCCTAGAATTTCAATGTATTCCTCTCCTTTCCTCTACAATAATTCGATAGGGGAAAGGAGATTCCTTTAATGATTTGGTAAAATTGTGAAAGGTGACACTTATGTTAACTTGAATATCTATTGCTAACTTATTCTGTATAAAAAATAGCTGCACAAAAGTACAGCTAGTCTTCGTCACAAATTTATATGGCCTTGATGACGAATTGGGATTGAGGTATATATAGTAATTGAGCTGTTAAGGAAGTTGTTGTGTTAGCAAATGGGTATGCTTCTTTTTAAAGAAAATTACTATACACTATTTCATTCATTTCATAGGTCGTACACAGTTTTTTTAGGATTTTTTGAGAAATTTTATTTGTACAAGCAGCATTGAACTACCCCCATTTTCACTTCGTTTAGAAGTGAGGGATTCCTAAGTAAAGAGTTCTATCGAACTCTAATTGATTAGGCTAACCCCGCAGTCCTTGCGGTTAGAAGCCTTATCGCTTCATTCTTTAGATTGATACTTGCGTTAATATCTCTATCATGATGTGTTTGACATGAAGGGCAAAACCATTTACGTAGGTTTAGATTTTTAACGTCTTTATTTTGATACCCACAACAAGAACATAATTGGCTGGAAGCAAATGTTTTCGATACGACAATGACTTGTTTGCCATACCATTTTGCTTTGTATTCTAACATTGATCGAAATTGTAACCAAGATACCTCACTAATTGCTTTTGCTAACTTATGATTCTTTAACATATTCGATACTTGCAAATCCTCTATACCGATAACATCGTGGTTTTTGATGATTTCAGTTGAAATTTTGTCCAAGTAATCTTTTCTAGCATTTGATATGTATTCATGAATTCTAGCTACCTTTACTCGCTGTTTATTCCAGCGAGAAGATTTTTTCATTCTTCTAGAAAGAACACGCTGTGCTTTCGCCAACTTATCTTCTAATGATCGGAAAAACTTCGGATTTTCATAATGTGTTCCATCTGACAAAATAGCGAAATTTTTTAGTCCTACATCTATTCCAATGTAAGAATGTGTTTTCGAAAGTTCTTGTACTTCTGTTTCAACTAATAGTGACACAAAATATCTACCAGAAGGGTTTCGTCTAACTGTAGCATTTACAATACGCCCCTTTACTTCGCGACTTTTGGCAAATCGAACGAGGCCTAGTTTCGGCAACTTTATTTTGTTCCCTACAACGGCAATGTTTTCATTTGTTTGTTTTGTGGTATAAGATTGTACGTTGTTCTTCTTAGATTTAAAGCGCGGTGCGCTGTTTTGTTTTTTGAAAAAGCGTGTATAAGCATCCGCAAGGTTGCGAACAGACGACTGAATCGCAATACTATCCACTTCTTTTAGCCAAATAAGCTCTTTCTTCATGGCAGGTAGTTTGGCAGAGCATGTACCATAGGTCAAGCCTTTTCCTGTCTCTTTGTATGCTTGATCCCATAAAGATAGGAAATGATTGAATACAAAGCGAGAACACCCAATCGTTTTGTTGATTAGAATTGCTTGTACCTGATTTGGATAGATACGAAACTTATAGGCTTTATTCATCATTATTTGATTCACCTCCATTTCGGTATATGACTATTATACACCAAACGTACATTCGATAGGTAGTGGAGTAACACTTTCTGTATGTCGAACAATTAAGATGCCTTCCTGCCATCCCTTGTTCGAAGCCAATTCATCTCCCACCTACTCACTGGGCTGTGACCCTTCAAGCTCCTTGAGGAAGGAGTCTTCTTGGCTAAAATGATAAATTGGTTTAGCTCTTCTATAACCTCAGACATAGTGATTCCAGCTAGTGGAATATGACTTTGGTGAATTAAGCCATTGTAGTATCCTTCTGATTTTTCCTCACATTTACCTAAAGTAGCTCGCTCATCATTTTTTAATTGGTCAAGATTTTTAATTATTTTCTGCATAGATTCTAGTAAAGAAAAATTTTTTGATTTATTTTAAAAAAAGTAATTGTGAGATAATGAAGTTTCTAAAAATATTTCTGAATTAATTGTTTATTTGGTTTGCATGTTGCCCTAGCATGTATTTAACTAATGTAGTAGATATTTTAATATAATGTAAAACGTATTATAAGGTAGTTGAATAAAAGGGTTCAACTACCTTATAAACTGTAGAAATTGTTGGGGAAAGATAAAAAATAGGGTGGAAGTGCTAAAGATATGTTCTAGTTGGGAAGAAGTAGTAGTATGGATTTGGTAGAAAAATCAGCATAATTTTTTATGGAATAATAATTATTCGATCAAAGTTTTTTAATGAATTCAATTTCATTGTCTAATAATAATGGACGAGTTAAGTGTGAAGAGTTTTCTTCAACCTGAGTAGAATTTTTTGCGCCAGGAATAGCAACTGAAACTGCTGGGTGACTTAAAACATAACGTAAAGCAACTTGCGCTAAACTTCGATTTGAGCGTACAAGTGAACGTAATTTCTCTACTGTGTGTAAGCTATCTTTAAACCATTTTTCTTTTGGCCAATCTTTTCTTAAATCATCGTCTGGAAATTGAGTTTCATGATTAAATTTCCCAGTTAAAATTCCCATCTTAAGTGGACCTCTTATCACAGCACCTAAATTATGTTTTTCAATATAAGGAAGGATGTCTTTTTCAGGTTCTTTATTCAAAATACTATAATCGAATTGTACGACATCTAAATCATTATTCTGATTAAAATGTTTTAGATAATCTAAATCATTAGTAGAAACGCCAACAGCTCTCACTTTGCCAGATTTTTTTAAGGTTTGGAAAGCTTGTAGAAAGGCTTCTGTTTCTTCCGGTTTATCCCACCAAATATGACAAAAGTACACATCTATATAATCCGTTTTAAGCCGCAGTAAACTAGCCTCAAATGCATCAATGATCTTTTGAGGCTCTCCATAAACGGCTGGTTGATTTGGGTCATAATGATGACCAATTAATCCACCTTTTGTAGAAAGAATGATATCCTGCCTGCGATTATTTATGGCTTTTGCAACTAGCGTTTCACTATGACCTAATCCATAAACATCAGCAGTGTCAATAAAATTGACCCCTAGGTCAATTGCTTTTTCAATTGCATCAAGTGATTCATTATCTTTTACCGCTCCCCATTCATCTCCACCAATTGCCCAAGAACCGAATCCTATCTCTGAAACTATTAATCCTGTGTTACCTAATAATCTATATTCCATTATGTACGGACTCCTCCTTTACAGTTTATGTTATAAGAAGTATATATAGTGACCAGTTGGAATATTCTTGAATTTATTTTCGGAGTATAAATTAGGCTATTTCCTTAAATAAAATATGTAAGATTACTGTATAAAAAGAAATTAGAATTATTAGTGAAATGGTTTTTTATGCTTAAATTGAATAAAAGTATGAACGGTTACAGTATAAATATGAGTTTTATTCATTATTTTAATAACTATGCAATAAGCGAAATAAATGTTGAATTTAGTCGGAAAATATAGATTTACAAATTGCAGAATATGTACATATAGTTGTAACTGTAAATATTATCCGTTTTTAAATATTTATAAAAGGAGAAATTCATATGAAAGAAATACAAAATAAATATGAAATTGTAGAAGAATTAGATGTAACAGTTGGCCAAGAAGCATTATGGATAGCTCATCAAATGGAAATAGAAAAAGGAATGAACAATGAACCGATTATAATAAAGTTAAAAGGAAATCTTCAAATAGAGGTTTTAAAGAAAACGCTTACTACAATAGTGCAATCACATCCGTCGCTACGTACAATATTTAAGAAGAGGGATGAAAAAATAAAGCAATTAATTCAAAAGAATGTAGAATTTGATATACCAATTAAGGATTTAACTGCTTTTAAAAACACAAAACAAAAATCTATTTTTAAAAATTTCTTAGAATCTATAGTGAATGAGAAATTTAGTTTAGAAGAGGGGCCTTTGTTTAAATTTCACATCATTAAATTCAGTGAAGATACATTTATTTTACATTTAATGTTTCATCACATTATTTACGATGGATGGAGTTTAGGAGTTTTCATCCGACAATTATCCAATACGTATGGTGAATTACTTCAAGGGAAGACGAATGTAGAATTTGAATCTCCTTATCAGAACCTCGTAGAGTATGAGGAGGGTTTTATTGATAGTGCAATATATAAAGAAGGATCATCGTATTGGAAAGATTATTTACAAGGTGAATTAACTCCTACAGAGTTTCCTATTGATTTTAATAAAATAAATGAAAAGAGATATACAGATAAAAATATAAGCAAGAATATTAATTCGGATCTGTTTTATCAAATACAATGTTTTGCTAAAAAAAATAATATAAGTATTTATCGAGTAATGTTAAGTACTTATTGTACCTTGCTTCATCAAATGACAAATGCTGAAGAGATAATTGTTGGTATTCCAATTAATACTAGACCGCATACAGAAGAACGAAATACTTTTGGCTATTTTGTTAATACAGTACCTATACGTATAACAATAGAAAAGGGAGAAACATTTAAGGGAATACTTAATAAAGTGAATAAATCTATTCATCTAGCTATTACGTATAAACATAATCCATACTCACATATAGTAAAAGATTTAAATCTAAATACAAATACAAATCATAATATGGTATATTCCACAGCATTTAATACGATGAAGATACCGGAATTAAAAATTCCTGATATTGAGTCAACAGTTTTAACAGATTGTAAAAGAGTAAATCCTTTTAATATGACTTGGAGAATAATGCGATATGAAGGGGAAACAGAGAATAAAATTGAGGTTGACTTTAACTCAGCATTATATAAACCAGAGAGTATTAGTGATTTAGTCGAAAGATATATATATTTGTTACAAAAACTAATGAAGAATGTGAACGAACCTATCCATTCATTGGATTTACTTGTAGAGAAAGATCATCGTCTATACAAAGAAATGAACTCAAATGCTCTTACATATCCTCATTCAAAAACACTAGATCAATTAATCGATCTACAATCATTAAAATCACCAAATCAAATAGCGATTTCAATGGGGGATAAATCCATTACCTATTATGAATTACAGCAAAGGTCAAATCAAATAGCGAATTATTTATGTGAAAATGATATAAAAAAGGGACAGCGTGTAAGTATTACTATGGAAAGAGAGATTGATACCATTGTATGGATTCTAGGTATCCTAAAATCAGGTGGAGTTTATGTACCAATTGATCCAAAGTTTCCTGAAAAAAGAATAGAATACATCTTAAAAGATAGCGAAAGTCAAATGATTATTACGAAGAAAGAATACAGGGGATTGGTTGAAAGGTTTGCGATTCATACAATTTATCTAGAAGATTTTCATTACGCTAATTCTATAGAAAATATTGCGTCTACACATACCATAGAAGATGCAGCTTATATTATCTACACGTCAGGTTCAACAGGTTTGCCAAAAGGAGTCGTTGTACCACATAAAGGCGTAGTTAATTTATCATATTCAGTAATCAATACATTTCATTTAGACAAAGAAGATGTGTTTTTACAATTTGCAACGATCATTTTTGACGCCTCCATTATGGAAATATTTCCGATTTTGCTATGTGGAGGAAGAATGCATTTAATTTCTGAAATCGAAAAACGTTCAGCAGAGGAATTTATAAATGTAATTCAAAAGAATGGTATTACAAATGTGGTTTTACCAACTGCGTTTTTTAAATTAATAGCTGATATGCCAAAAGAAATGTTACTTAAATTAAATTCTGTAAAACGTGTATTTGTAGGAGGGGAAACTTTACCTGCTGAATCAGTTCGTAAATGGCAAAGTAAATTAGGGTTAAAGATTCCAGTTCTTAATGCATATGGTCCTACTGAAACTACTGTATGTGCAACCATGTATGAAGTAAATGGTGAGATACAAAAAGAAATCTCTAATATCCCAATAGGTAAACCAATTGCTAATAGTGAAGTTTTCGTAGTTAGTCCGTTTAATACGTTATGTCCGTCAGGTGTAGTAGGTGAGTTATTTATTAGCGGTGATGGAGTTGCCAACGGATATTTAAATCAAAAGGAAAAAACAAATGAGGCGTTTATTTCTTTCGGTAAATCTTATAATCAAGATAAAAAGATGTATCGTACTGGAGATTTAGTACGTCTTTTACCGAATGGAAATTTAGAATTTATCGGAAGGAAAGATAATCAAGTAAAAATACGTGGGTATCGAATTGAGCTGGATGAAATTGAAGGAACATTATTTAAACATCCAGAAGTGAGAGATTCTGTAGTATTCACTTATCAAAACGACAAAATCGTTAGTTTTTATTTATCAAAAGACAATACAGAACTACAACAAGAGGCATTAAAAACATTCTTAAGTGAAAGTTTACCAGATTTTATGATGCCAAATTATGTATTTCACCTTGAAAGTTTTCCTGTATCACCAAGCGGGAAACTAGATAGAAAAAAATTAGAATTACAAATCCCATCTTTACTTGAAAACATGCAGAAGCAATATGTTCCACCGATAAGTGAAACAGAAAAAAGATTGGCAAAAACATGGGCAGAGATTTTAAATTTAGGGAAATATAGAATCGGCAGAGATAATGACTTTTTTAAACTTGGGGGACATTCATTAATTGCTGTGCAAGTGTTAAATCAAATTCAAAAAGAGTTTCATCTAAAAATTGAAATTAGAGATATTTTTGAGCATACAACGATTGCTAGTCTGTCTGCTTACATCGATAAATTAATGGCAGTAAATCATGATAGGGAAGAACAGGGAATTAAAGTATTAAAAGTTGTAGATAAGGAAAGTTATCAGTTATCAAGTGCTCAAAAAAGAATCTGGTTTTTAAATAAGTATAACGCCATTAATAGAGTATATGATACACCACTACACATATATATTGAACCGAGTTTAAATAAGGATATTTTACAAGACACCATAAGATTTTTAGTTGAACGACACGAGATGCTACGAACAGTGTTTATTGAAAGAAATGGGGAGCCTAGACAAGTCATCTTAAACTCAATAGCGATTGACTTGATTCATGATGAGATTGAACACATGTCTAAAAAAGAACAACAAGAATATATACGTACAACAATAAATCAAACGGATCATACACCATTTGATTTAGAAAATGGCCCTCTTTTTAGGATTAGAATTTTTAATCTGAATAAGAAAAATTCTTATTTATATATCAATTTACATCACATTATTACAGATGAGTGGAGTGTAAGGAATTTATTAGATGAATTAATGAAGGTATATAGTGCCTTTGCAAAACGTAGAAATCCTGAGTTGCCAATTATCTCTAATCGATATGTAGATTATGCTGAATGGGAACAGGAGCAGTTAAATTTAGGTCGGTGGGATACGGAAAAATCTTATTGGATGGCCGAACTTGCAGCACCTCTTCCTATACTAAACCTTCCTTTAGATTTTAGTAGGAATCGTCAAAGTACAAATAAAGGTACAGTATTTGAAATGAAGTTAGAAAATGAGATGAAAGAGTCTTTGAAACAAGTATGTGAACAAGAGAATGTTTCTATGTATATGCTATTTTTGGCAGCATATATTCAATTGTTACATTATCTAACGGATCAAAAGGATATTATTGTAGGTACACCGGTTGTTGGAAGGAACCATCAAGAATTTGAACAAATACAAGGATTTTTTGTAAATACCTTAGCGATCAGAACACAATTGAATGATGTGAAAAATTTAACACAGCTATTACAAGTAGTGAGAGAGAAATGTTTGAATTCATTCCAAAACCAATCGTACCCATTTGATAAAGTAATTGAGCAAATAAATCCTGATAGAAGCTTTGGGAATAACCCGATCTTTTCTACTATGTTTAGTTATCAGAAAGATATTCTGCAGCAACATGATGCGTATAAGCTTCAGTTGTTACCTAATAAACAAGATATTAGTAAATTTGACATTTCTTTAGCTGTTGAAGAAGGATTGGATTATGTAGGGATTTCATTTGAGTATGATATTAATCTTTTCAAGGAAGAGTCAATTAATAGGTTTACTCAAAATTTACTTACTATACTGGACGCCTTTATTCATCAACGAACAGTAGCATATGAAAATCTTTCATTCCTATCACAGGAAGAAGAATCTTTATATAAAAAGGTAAATCATACAGAAAGACCCTATCCTTATTTTCAAAATATACAGGAGCAATTCCATATGCAAGTAGAGAGATATTCCAATCGGATTGCTGTAGCGACTGCAACGGAATCTTTAACATATAGACAATTAAATATGAGCTCTAATCAAGTAGCTCAACATTTACTCGGAAAAGGTATAAAAAGAGGTGATAAGGTAGCCATATTTTTAGATAGAAGTATGAATAGTATCGTTTCTATGCTTGGAATATTAAAAGCCGGTGCTGCCTATATACCAATCGATGTAAAATACCCTGAGGATAGAATAAATTATATAGTTCGTGACAGTGAGGCATGTAGAATTATAACGAGTAACAAATTCAAAAGTCATTTGAATGTAAGTGATTATAAGGTTTCAATAATAGAGGATATATATCGTACGACTATAAATGATGATGTGAAAATTTTAAATAAACCAGATGACTTGGCATATGTAATTTATACTTCAGGCTCAACAGGAAAACCAAAAGGTACATTATTAACGCATAAAGGAGTATTAAATTTAGTTGAATGGAGAAATGAAGTATTTCAGATCTCTCCAAATGATAAAGTAACACAGTTTTATTCCCATAGTTTTGATTCTTCAGTATCAGAAATTTTTTCTACCTTGTTAAATGGGGCAGAACTATATGTATTAAGTGATGAACAGCGCTATTCAACTGTCGCATATGCTCAGGCCATTCAAGAAACTCAAGCAACTATATCTGACTTACCAACAGTATTTTTCAATGAATTATCAACTTCATTAACGAAACTGGATAGCGAAAAGATACGTTCTTTAAGATTTATAATAATGGGAGGGGAAGCTGCATCAACAAATGCCATTAGAAGTTGGCAAAATACTTTTAAAAACCAAGTAAAGCTGGTAAATGAGTATGGCCCTACTGAAGCAACCGTTTCAGCAATGTATTATTTCATACCAGTTTTAGAAGGCAACAATAATCTTTTAGGAAGCATACCAATTGGTATTCCTATTTCTAATACAAAGATTCATATATTGAATTCATATATGCAACATTGTCCGGTAGGGGCTATGGGTGAATTATATATTGAAAGTTTAGGATTGGCTCAAGGATATTGGAAGCAGGAAGAGAAAACAAAACAGGCATTTATTTCAAACCCATTTTCAGAAGATAATAGTAAAAGATTATATCGAACAGGTGATTTAGCAAGATGGTTACCAAATGGAAACATAGAATTTATGGGAAGAAAAGATAAGCAGGTTAAAATTAGAGGGCACAGAATTGAATTAGGAGAAATAGAAGATGCAATGTTACAACTTGAGGGGATAAGTCAGGCTGTGGTAACACAAACGAAAGATGGAATGTTACTGCAAGCTTATTATAAAACAGTGGACGGTATAGGGATAGAGAAAAATAAGTTAGCTTTACATTTATCAAATATATTGCCAGAATATATGGTCCCTAAATATTACTCTCATGTGTTAGAAATACCAATAACGGCGAACGGGAAAATTGATTTTGAAAAACTGCCAAAAATAGAGTTTGATCATGAGAAAAACGATGAGTGTAAACTTAAACCTCAAACTAAAGTGCAAAAAAACATTGCAAAGGTATGGTCTGAAGTTCTAAACGTAAAATCTATAGGGTTAAAAGATGATTTCTTTAATTTGGGTGGACATTCTTTAAAAGTTATGCCGGCATTAGTCAAATTAAAACCGTTATACCCTAACTTGAAAATTCAAGATTTCTTTAAGTATAGAACAATAGAAAAATTAGCCTCTCATATTGAAGAGATGGAAGATATGTCGTTCAAGAAAGAGAAAAATATGAATGTAGCATGTATGGAAAATGAAACGAAAACGACTCCTGTTTATGAAACAACTAAATTAGAAGAATGTGAGTTAGATATGGTGAATTATCCAAAAGTAGTTTTCCTTACAGGGGCAACGGGATATTTAGGAGCACATATTTTAGAACGATTATTACAGTTACCATCTACGACTATTTACTGTTTAGTAAGAAAAAATGAGGATCAAGTAATTGGTGCAAAGTTAAAAGAAAGAATGGAGTTTTATTTCGGTAAAGAAATTCTCCAAAAGTTGAAGGTGAGAGTAGAGTTAATTGAAGGAGATTTATCTCAGATGAATCTAGGTCTAGATTCAAAGCAATTGGACCATTTAAAGAATAAGGTAGAGTCAATCATACATTGTGGTGGAGAAGTTAGACACTATGGAGAACGTGAGCATTTTCAAAAGGTAAATGTTCAGTCTACAAAATACTTATTGGAATTAGCTAAGAACACAAATGCACGTTTTCATTATATATCGACTTTAAGTGTAGTAGGTCAGGCTGAAAGCGATCCAAAAGAATTTGAATTCTTTGAGTCTAATTTTGATAGAGGGCAAAATTTAGATAATCTGTACCTAGAAAGTAAGTTTCAAGGCGAGAAAATGGTCAGAGAAGCAATGGAAAAAGGAGTTCGTGCCACAATATACCGTGTGGGGAATTTAGTGGGTAACTCTAAAACAGGTAAATTTCAATACAATATTAATGAAAACGCATTTTATAGATTATTAAAAGGGATATGCCTATCTAGCATAGCTCCTGACGTCAATACGTATGTAGATTTAACGCCTGTAGACTATGGAAGTTTAGCTATTACTGAATTATCTTATAAGGCCAATACAGTAAATAAAACCATGCATATCTGTAATCCAAATCAGCTTAAATGGGATCAATTTATTAATAGTTTACAAGCTTTTGGATACGATATCCTGTTAATGAAACAAGAGAAGTATATAGAGAAGTTTTTTAATACGAATCTAACTACTGATGAACAGAAAGCTTTAGAGCTCATAATGCCTTTATTAGAATCTGTAGAAGAGCTATCAGTAGCTATACCATCTTGTTTATACACGCAAGGATATTTGAAGAACATACATTGTTTAGAGCCAAATCAAGAGTATATCAATTTGTTATTAAATTATGCTATGAGTATAGAGTATTTACCATTAATTAAAGAACCAATACTGTTGTAGTATACTCTATCGATTTTGAACAAAAAAAGAACCTGTTTTCCATTGAGAACAGGTTCTTTTTCTGGAAAGATAACTACTTAGTGGTATGGAACAGATTCCTTCTCGATAGGTTTGGGAACGCACTATTGAAAATATAAATATACAATCAAGTGTTTTTATAGTAATAAAATCTGATATATAGTTGAAAAGTTTTTGATAGATAGTTTTAAATTATCTTTAAAAATTGAAGGTGATACCTTGGAGTTAAACGACATTTAAAACATTGTTTAATTTATGAAGTCTAGAGGGGGGGAGATAAGTTGAGGGAAAATGAAAACATATCAACGAAAGAAAAGATTTTGAATACAACATTGGAGTTAATTAAAGACGAAGGTTTGTAAAGGTATTCAATGAAAAAAACGTTTATAAAATAAACTTAATCATCTTTATAAACTTGATATTCCAATGTTTCGTACATAATCCCTTTCTGTTTATAAAGATATACCTTTGTAAACAGGTAAATCTCAAGAAATATTTCTTTATTAAAAAATATAATAAAACACTATTTGTTATAATTAGAATAATTGGATAGGAATTTTGGGAGGAATAGCTGTGGGATTAAATATACGTCAATTAAATAAGAGTTTAGAAATAAAAATTAAAAAATGTATTGCGCTATTAGGTGAAGAATATATGTCTTTAAATTTCACTATATACTTTTATGAGACCCGAGAAAAGCTTCAAAAAGAGCGTGATAATAAGCCAGATTTAAAGAGCGAACATTATGAACAAATATTAAATGGTGAAATAGAAACGGCGGGCTTAACCATTTGGGAAGAGGGGAAAATTAAAATTTTTCTATTCCTTTTTCAAGATTTAAAAGGAAATCCTACAGAAGTCATTAATTTAATTGGTAATCTGTATCATGAGATTCGTCATGCATGGCAATTTGAAAATAATCTATTCCAAGATGAGAAAGAGATTGATACGATTGATGGGGATCTTGAATCATATCTAAGTTTACCCTATGAGAAGGATGCATATAGATTTCAAGATGAAAACATGAAAAAACATGGCGAAGAAATTTTAAGGATTTTTGGTTTTCAGTTGAAAATTAATTATCGTTTATCCGATGAAATAAAGAATATTATATATTCATAATGAAGGAATCGTTGCCGTACCACTATCTTGTATAGATATATATATCTAACATCTATTTGATATATTTTGTCTTATTCCCCTTTTTTCGGGGGATGGGCAAAAACACCCATCTTGCAAAAGGTGTTTAGCAGCCATGCATAGAATCACTTCTTTGAGGTGATGATTATGACAGTGGAAACATCAATAAGGCATAGAGAAATTACAGGAACTATATTTAGAAATGGACGGTTTCAATATGAAGCTAGCCATGTTGTATCATTTGATGATAACTATGAAGCTATCTTTATTCTAGGTGGGAAAATTAACGAGTTATTTACGATTCTTTGCCGATGTAATACGCTTTATCTTGAACCTAAGTACAAGAATGCACCTAGAATTATAATTGAACTCACTAGCTGTTATGATGAGTTTAATGAGTATTATTTTATGGATTCCTTTAGAGATGTAAATGCTTTTTTAAAGGAGATGCAACCCTTAATTAACGTTGCAAAACATATGGAACAACAAACTAAATATCCTGAGTAATAATTTAAACACATGTGAGGGTGAATATACTCTCACATTTTTTGTGTTCATTATTTAGAGGTTCTACCAACAAAACGCGAATTTCGTACGCTAAGGAATTATTAGGTGTCTTTTTTGAAATGGGCCATCCTTTAGTAATGCAATATCGATTAATAAAATAAGTTATACAAATAATTTGTTATATTTCAATATACCCTAGTTGGGGTACGGAAACGATTCTCGGTATGAGATGTCGCTCGAGGATTAAGTGTGATTTTTGGATGTAATTTCCTTTGAAGAAAGTTTGAAGAATTTCTTGTTATAATCGTTATTTTTTGGATATTCATGTTTCTCATGCATGACGAAAGCCTGTTACAATAGAATGAAGTCGAACACTTTAGGGAGTGCAGTTGATTTTGCTCCTTTCTAAGAAACAAGGAGAGTAAAAATGCATAGTATTTGGAATAAATTACGTCGTCAGAAGAATGAAAAAGATTGGCAAGATGAAAAGAGTTTTGAACGATGGCTAATGAGAGCAAAAGAAAGTGGAGTACCTGTTCCAAGGGAAGTTGCTGAGCAGTGGTTGTTCGCCTTTATTGATGAACATGATGTTTTAGAAGAATATTTAGATATTGATCTTACTACTGTTATTTTCAAACAAGAAACGTGGGATATTGAGACTATTTTGCAAATAAAACCTGGGGATTATGGTGAAGAAGGACGTTATCTTCCAGTTATCAGAGAATTAAAAAACATTAATGGGAAAATTGAAAAAAGTCCTTATGGTCACATTAATTCCGTAGTAAAAAGTTGGCTTAACGAAGGTACATGGAGTGTCCCTCCTATTGTATTAGATAGCAGACAATTTTCAGGATACAAAACACCTTATCATTTAGTAGAAGGTTATACAAGATTAGCTTGGATCCATTATTATGCTAACCATCCAGATAATTCATCAGGGGTAAAGCTCAGTAATAAACACTCTGTTTGGTTGATTACAATGAAAAATTAATTAATTTAAACATTGAATTTGCACAGTTACAGGAGAAGAATCTGAAGTGACATTATCATATAGCAAATAGAAAGTTTGCTGTCAGTTTAGAATCGATAGATTCCGTGGCAAAGGATTATTGACCATTTATAAAGCAGAAGATTAAATTTCTTGTTGCAGAATCCTTATAATAAGGATTCTTTATTTATGAAAAATCATAAATAAAAAAGGATAAGATCGGCGAACACGATCTTATCTTTAGCACAAGGAGTAAACAAAAGGATAACCATCATAATTTTATTATAATTTATTTTTTGTTAATTATGAATATAATAACCATAATTAACAAGTATATCTATATTGAGAAATTTATTACAAAATTAGTTATAAATGATTCAACACTCCAAAGTAAACTTTTACCCAAAATTTTACTTTCATTTCCCCTTATACGTTGACTTCCATTTGATTTCATTGAAATTATAAAAATAGACAAAAAAGTATACATTCAAATCATTGAAAATAAAGGGATTAAAAAAACAGATGAATAAAAAGCAATATTTAATTGATGTGCAACCAATTCGGAGCAAAGAACAGCTCAAAGACATGAAATGGTATCTTGAATATCCAGAAATAGAGTCCTGTTAACAGTTACAGGATTCTTATAAAGATTATGTAAATGTATACATGTAACAGAAATAATAATAAAACATATATAAGGCACCGATAAATTACTATAAAACTAAGGTTTTGCACTATCCATATAGTTAAAAAGACAGTATCTTTTCTGTATATTTTTACAAAAAGAATAATGTTCTTTTCATTTTAAGAGTATTTTGTTTTCGTATCTTGATAACAATTTTGTGTGAATTCTAACGTTTAATATTCTGAATTTTTTTGATAAATACACCTATTATCTTTTTATTTTTTTTTTATAATGTCATAATTTACTTGTGGGGGATTTATCCCAAAATGCGTATATACCTAAACTTAAATTAAACTCTTCAAAAAGGAAATTTAGATTTCGGTATATACATAAATTAAAAAAGGGGGATTGTGATGAAAAAGAAATATTTAGCGTTTATAACTTTCTTTATTTTTACATTTGTAATTGTATTACCTCAAACTAGTTTTGCGGCAGCAAGTGATAACTTTAAATTTTCTGTAAGGGATACAAATTATGCAAAGGGATCAGATGGATGGTCTTTCAAAGTTAAGTTTGATAAACCAGCAAAAGATGTTCATTTTGGAGCTGTTTTAGATACTGCTAATAGAGTCGATTTCCCATTAACAGTAGAATTCCGTCTCGAACATGAAACTAACGGACAGACCTTTAATTATAAAAGTCTACAATTTAACAAAGTAGGAGATAGGGCACTCACAAGTAAATATACTATAGATGTTGATCCTGGTGAATATAACGTTTATATAAAAGTAAATGGGAAATCATCTTCCTTTATTACAGGTAATGGATTTGTTTATTATAAGTACTAAAAATAGAAGATAATGAGTCTCCCTTTGTCGATTATTATCCGATGAGGGGAGCTTTTATTATAAGGGGTAGCACGCTATTACCAGCATGCTAAGAAAAACAAATACCCTAAAAGGAGAGCATTGGAATATTCAAGTGAAAATGTACTATTTTTTTCGTTTTGGGGAAAACCTGTTCTTTTAGGTTGTCGGCATGTGCTACTATTCTAAATTGAAGTTAAAAAGTATCCATTAATTAGTATCTATAAAATTAGGTACTTTTTCTTTGTTATATAAAAATTACACATTAATTCATATTTGAGTCATTTTAAAAAGAAAAAGTGATGACGGATGATGCGGGTGGATATCATTATGATTAATAGTTACTTATAACTATATATACAGTCTAAACATATATATTATTTATAAATAATATATATTATTCTATAAGAATGCACCATTCTTCTCCATTAACTTATACTATTATTTTTACTAATTTATTATGATATCAACATTTGTTTAAAGTGTTTTATCCGAAATGTATAAATGGATTTTTTCGGGAATGAAAACTCAATAAACCGTTCCGTTTTTTAAAATTGATAAAATATTCGAAATATTAATCTTTATTTGGAACAATCTTTATGATTAACCAAGGGGGTAACAGCCTTCTTTCAAGTAAAAAAGCTATCTTTTGTCAGACAGCTTTTTTACTTGAAAGAAGGATTTTGTAAAAAGTTAACATTTATCAGGAGTTGGCCACCAAACTGCAACATAATTACCGCAAGTAACATCACAATGTTCATTTGCTCGATTAAAATATGCATTCATATCAACACAGTCTTGATCATATCTTGTATTATTGCAGCTCCAATGCCCCCATTTTCGACATTCACATCTACCACTGCCAAGCCCTCTCAATGGATTAGTTTTAAAATATTTAGACATATCAAAGTTTTGTTTTAATTGATAAAAATCCATAATAAATTTTCTATTATTACGTACTTGAATTAGAACATCGGCAGGTAATGAATTTAAGTCAACATCATACTTACTATCAAGTGAATATGATATTATTCTTAATATTTCAGTATCTGAAACTCGACTAGTAATAACTTTCATGAGGTCAGGTATATATTCCATATCCCACTCTACATTGACATTCTCAATATCATTACACCCACATCCACAATCATGACTAAATTCCTGTTTAGATTCATTGTGATCCATGCTTCCTACACTCCTTTATTTTTTCTTTTATTATTACCATATTAAGTAGAATCCATTCTAAAAAATATATTTGTAATTATTAATAATTAATTTTACAAAACATACAAAATGTTAAACTCATAGAACATAGTAATGTTAAGCAAAGAGACCAATATCACTGGATTTTTATTTGGTTATTTAATGACGGGTTTTACAAATTATAAAAATGTAAAATTAGTTTTAATGTTATAGTTTAATATTACAAAAAAGTGATATTTTAAATTGGATACTTATTTCATAGTAAATCAAAAAGCACCCACCAAGGGTGCTTTTTGATTTATATATGTTTGTACTTGAACCGTTTTTTAATTCTTAACAATAAAATAGAATTTAAAAAACGAAAATTATGAAATAAATCCACTCATTATACTAATGAATTGGCCAATCTTAGCTGCAACTTGGGAGCCATGAGCAACCATTGAGTTAATATCAGTTAAAGCCGCTTTTGCTCGTCTAAGAAGAGAGGATTATACAGCTGCACCTTGATCTACAGTTTGGGCTATTTCTTCAACAAAATCCAAAGCATTCTCTTTAACATCTGAGTTCTCTATAGATATCTCTTTTAGTAATTCTATTTAGTAGAATATTCCCCTGTATAACATCATTATTGGATTTCCATACGTTTGAAGTTAAGATATATTGAAAAGATCTTATTGAGATTTATTGTCAATTTCTCATGAGTTTTCAGTTTATTCGGAAATTTAGTGGTTTTAATTTTACAGCTTAGTGAAATAGTGGGTTTGAAGATAATAAAAAGCGTCTGCAGGACAATAGTTATGGGTATAAGGTGAAAATATCGTATGTGTATAGCAAAAAATAACGGAAAATCAACAACATGAACGGAAGGATAAACAGTACTGTAGCATATGAACTTATTTGGTCTGTCCTAGGAGTCGTACAATGCAAAATTGTAAGTCAGCAATCCTAGAAATAGGTTTGCCTTCAGTAGTAATCGCTCTACAAATGGTGTTCATCTTCAATATTTTCTTAAAACGTTTGAAGGAATTTAGTTTATGTATATAACTTTATGAAGAATATTAAATCTGTAGCATATGTAATTCCTCTTGAATGAATTCACGTATAGATCCTCATCTAAACTAAAAAATTTCACATATAACTTCATTTATGTTTAAAGTTTAAAAGCTCACCATAGATGATTTATAGAGAATACAATTATAAATGCATGAAAATCTAATTTAAAATTGAAAATTCGTTCTATTTTGGTTAGATATGGAATAAATGAATTTTATTTCTCAATATTCACTGTATGTCACTTTTTTGTTTTTTTCTATATGATATTGGAAAAAGTATGCTTAATTTTATAACATAAATCCCCTACAAAATTATTACTCTACAAATTAATTTCTTAAAGAAAACTTCTTATGAATATGTTACTAACTACATAACGTGTAATATTAACAGAATTATTACCAAAGTATTAGGTTTTTAGAATAAAAATGAGTGCTCAAAATATCATTGAAATCCAGGAATAGAAATCGTAATTAAAATTTTTTGTTTTCTGTCAGGTATGTAAATCACTTTAGCTACTTTATGGGTAATTTCATGTGTTTTTTCTTTTGCTTAAGTTTATGAAATAGCAGTATTAGCTCTAAGTATTGTAGCTAAGAGTATGTAAAGCATAGAAAATAAAATACGAATTAAACAAAATAGGAGGAAAGTGAAAATGAAGCATCAAGATGATAGTAAAACTGGTTTGGAAATAGCGATTATTGGAATGGCAGGTAAATTTCCAGGTGCAAATGAAATAAACCAATTCTGGGATAACCTAAAAAATGGTGTTGATTCAATTTCTACATTTACTGAAGATGAGTTAATTAAAGAAGGTGTTAATTTAGATGTTTTACAACATCCTAATTTTGTGAAAGCAAAAGGATATTTGGAGGAAGTAGAATATTTTGATGAATCCTTTTTTGCTTATACACCTAGAGAAGCGAAAATAATGGATCCTCAAATCCGTATGTTACAGGAAACAACATGGGAAGCATTAGAGATGGCAGGTTATAATCCATTTGATTATGAAGGATTAATAGGGTTATACGTAGGGGCATCTACTAATTTTAATTGGATGAAGCACACGCCATTATTAAACAGTGATAGTGTGGTTGAGTTTTCAGAGGCGGGTACTCTTTCCTATAAAGATGCAATTTCAACGCTTACATCCTATAAGCTGGGACTTAAGGGACCGAGTTTTACATTATATACAGCTTGCTCTACATCTCTTTTGAGCATTCATCTTGCATGTAGATCATTGTTAACTGGAGAATGCTCTATTGCAGCTGCAGGTGGAGTATCTATAACGTATCCTAAAAAAAATGGTTATAAATACCATGAAGGAATGACAAGTTCACCTGATGGCAAAGTGCGTACTTTTGATGCAGAAGCCCAGGGTGCAGTTTTTAGTGATGGTGTAGGTATGGTCATTCTAAAGAGATTAGAAGATGCGATTGCTGATGGGGATACAATCTATGGTGTAATTAAGGGATCAGCAGCAAATAATGATGGAGGTCGAAAAGTAGGCTATACTGCTCCGAGTGTTGAGGGACAGGCTGAAGTAATTCAAGCAGCACATAGTTTTGCTGAAGTTGATCCTTCTACAATTAGTTATATAGAAACGCATGGGACGGCAACGCCATTAGGGGATTCTATCGAAGTAGAGGCTCTAAAGAGAGCGTTTCAAGATGTGGACAAGAAATCTTTTTGTGCAATTGGTTCTGTTAAGAGTAATGTAGGTCATTTAGATACAGCTGCAGGGGTGACGGGACTTATAAAGACAGTTTTATCGATGAGACATAAACAACTCCCGCCAACTTTAAATGTGAAGCGCCCTAACTCGAAAATTGATTTTATAGATAGCCCATTTTATATCAATACTGATTTGGTGAATTGGCAAAGTGAAGATAATGATCTTCTTCGAGCAGGTGTGAGTGCTTTCGGATATGGTGGAACTAACGTTCATATTGTATTAGAAGAAGCCCCTAAAGTTAAAAGTTCTGCTTCTACTAGGGAGAAAAAACTAATGGTTCTTTCTGCTAGATCAAAAGAAGCTTTAAATAATGCTACAGTAAATATGGTTGAATATCTGGAATCTAATAAAGATGTTGAATTAGCAGATGTAGCATACACATTGCAAACTGGCCGTCGATCATTTCCGTATAGAAGAGCGGTCTTATGTAAGGATATAGATAGCGCCATAGACAATTTAAAAACAGTTAAAGATTTTCACGTAAAAACGCAAGAAAATCCAGATTTGGTATTTGTGTTACCTAGCGAATACTCATCAATTATTGAGAATGTAAAAGAACTATACCAAAAGGAACCATTATTCTTACAAGTATTTGAGCGTAATATGACTGATGCCCAAATGTATACTGGAAAAGCATTGAAAGAAGCATTCTTTAAAGGAACAGATGATAGCTTGGTTGAAGATTTAACCTTCTTCGTCTGCTTGCAATCGATTATTGATGTATTAATTGAATGTGATGTACGTCCTTCTAACATTATTGGTACAGGCTTAGCTGGAATGGTTTCAGATATTTATAATAAATCTCTTAAGCCAGAAGATGTCCTGAATCCATTAGTTGAGAACTATATAGAGTTACAGACAGAATGGACGCATGGAGAAAAAGTAGAACTTCTAACACAAGTTAAGGATGTAGATCCTAATTTTGTGATTGTACATATTGGAGAGTCATTAAATTCTGAAATTAATAATAATCAGATTATTTTACAGAACGACTTGTTAGAGGTATTGGGACAAGCGTGGGAGTTAGGGGTAGAAATTAATTGGAGTAAACTGTATGAAGAGGAATATAGATTACGTATTGCCTTACCAACTTATCCTTTTGAGAAAAAACGATATTGGATAGATCCAGCTGAACAGCAAAATATAACTAATAGTGAAGAAACATCGATAAAGAAACGTTCTAATATAGCTGAGTGGTTCTATACTCCAGGTTGGATGGAAAAAGAAATTGTAGATGTAACTAAAGAATCTACTAAAAGTTGGTTGTTATTTTTAGACAATGAGCATATAGGCTTAGCTCTTAAAGAAAAGCTTGAAAGAGATGGACATCGTGTTATAACAGTCGGTGTGGGTCCTTCATATAAAAAGATTAGTTTAAATGAATTTACAATATGCCCTACTAAACAAGAAGATTATTATCAGTTATTTAATGAGCTACAAAAACAAGAGTGTTTACCAGAGGAGATTGTTCACCTATGGAATGTGGATAATAAGGATTTAGGTATCGGGACCTTAGATACTGGATTCTATTCATTAATATCACTTGCAAAGACAATTAGTAAATTTAATTTACTTTATCCTATCAATATAAATGTTATGACGAATAATATGCAAAAGGTAGTAGGAGACGAGTCTATTATTGCAGAAAAATCTACTCTTTTGGCTCCTATAAAAGTATTTCCGCAAGAGTATCCAAATATTAGATGCCGTAGTGTAGATTTTATGTTGTCTGATAATGAAGAAGTATTAATATCAAACTTATATTCTGAGATTCAAACGGACATTATTGACACTGTAATAGCAATTCGAAATAACACTCGTTACATTCGAATCTATGAGCCTATACCTGATGAAAAAGTAAGTGAAATGCTAGTAATAAATGAAAATGAATTAGCTTCAAAAATTCCGAATATTCGATCGGAAGGGGTTTATTTAATTACTGGTGGAATGGGAGGAGTAGGCCTTAAATTAGCAGAATATTTGGCGCGTACAGTAAAGGCTAAACTAATATTAGTTAGTAGAACAGCTCTTCCTGATCGTAAAGAATGGGATCAAATTCTTCAATCACAGATTGAAAATGAACAATTATGTCAACGTATTAACCATATTCAGAAGTTGGAGTCATTGGGAGCAAAAGTAATGACAGCTGTTGCAGATGTAGCTGATGAAGAGCAGATGAGAAACGTGATTCATCAGGCTGAGGCTAATTTTGGTCACATAAATGGTGTAATTCATGCAGCAGGTATCTTACGTGTTAAATCAGCTCAGTGTCCAATGGAAAAGATAAGTAGGATTGAATGTGAAGAGCAATTTCTTCCTAAAGTACATGGTGTGCTAGTTCTTGATAAGTTGTTTGGTAATTATGATCTTGATTTTTGTTATCTTGTTTCATCACTTTCACCTATTTTGGGTGGATTAGGATTTGTAGCCTATTCAGCAGCAAACCTTTACTTAGATAGTTTTTCAGACAAAGTGAGTAATACATCTAATAATCGATGGACCAGTATTAACTGGGGAGATTGGCAGTATACGGGAACTGAACAGGTTAATAAAATATTCAATGCTCAAAGTATAGAAGCACTTGAAATGACATCTGAGGAAGGACAAAAAACATTCCAATGTGTGCTTGGTTTAAGTGGTTTAAATCAGGTAATTATTTCTTCAGGAGATTTAAATAAACGTTTTGATCAATGGATCAATCTGAATTCTCGCAAACGAATTTCTGAATTGGAAACTCAAACGAAAACGGGAGATAAGTTCAGAAATCAAGATGAAGTAGAAGAAATAATTATAGGAATTTGGAAAGAGTTTTACAGTGTTGATAC
The DNA here is from genome assembly GCF_052646455.1 of Bacillus cereus group sp. Bce041. Lineage (NCBI taxonomy): Bacteria > Bacillati > Bacillota > Bacilli > Caryophanales > Bacillaceae > Bacillus > Bacillus cereus group sp. Bce041. The sequence continues at coordinate 91,664 of NZ_JBQXON010000008.1, read as the reverse complement.
TGTAAATGTAAATGAAAATTTCTTTGATCTAGGTGCAACTTCACTTCATATAATTCAAATTCATGAGAGATTAATTAATAGATTAGAAAAACATATTTCAATTGGAGTTATGTTTGAGTATCCAAGTATTCGTTCTTTAGCGAAATACTTAAGTGGAGATAAACAAAAAAATCAAGTTAAACATACAAAACGATTTAATCGAAAAACGAAAGAAGATAACGATATTGCAATTATAGGAATAGATGGACGTTTTCCTGGAGCGCAGAATGTGAATGAATTCTGGAATAATATAAAGTCTGGAACAGAGTCTATTCAATTTTTTACAGATGAAGAGTTAATTGAATCTGGTGTGAATCCTATGGAAGTAAAAAGCCCAAATTATGTTAAAGCGAAAGGGTATTTAGAGGGAACTGATAATTTTGATGCTCCATTCTTTGATTATACACCTCAAGATGCATCGTTAATGGATCCGCAACTACGAGTATTTCATGAATGTGCGTGGTCTGCCCTTGAACATGCTGGATATAATATCGAGACATACCCGGGCCTAATTGGTGTATATAGTGGGGCATCTCCTAACTTATATTGGCAAGTGTTATCTACTCTTTCAGAGGCAAATGAACCAGCTGGGCAATTTTTAATTTCATTACTTAACGACAAAGACTCGCTTAGTACTCAAATTTCTTACAAATTTAACCTTAAAGGACCAAGTATGAATATCTTTACGGGATGTTCAACATCATTGGTGGCTATTCATAATGCATGCCAAGCATTATTACAGGGGCATTGTGATATTGCTATAGCCGGGGGAATTACATTAACTCAACCTGAAAAAGCAGGTTATACCTACCAAGAAGGAATGCTGTTTTCTTCAGATGGTCATTGTCGTCCTTTTGATGAAAATGCAAATGGAATGCTTTTTGGAGACGGAGTTGGGATTGTTGTCCTGAAGCCTTTACAGGAAGCTATAAATGATGGAGATACTATACATGCAGTAATAAAAGGAACGGCGATCAATAATGATGGGAATCGGAAAATTGGTTACACTGCACCTAGTGTAGAGGGCCAAGTAGAAGTTATTAAAATGGCGCAACATGAAGCAAATGTAGAACCTGAGTCCATTTCCTATATTGAAACACACGGAACTGCTACTAAACTAGGAGATACCATTGAGATCAAGGCGCTTAGTGAAGTGTTTAACTCTAATGAAAAACAATCTGTACCAATTGGATCTGTTAAAGCAAATGTAGGCCATCTAAATGCAGCATCCGGTGTTGCCGGTCTAATAAAAACGGTCTTTGCTATGAAAGATCAGGTTCTTCCGCCAAGTGTGAATTTTACAAAACCAAACACGCAAATTGGATTTGAAAAGACACCTTTTTATGTAAATCAAAAATTAAATGAGTGGAAAAAGGATAATAAACCATTACGTGCAGGTGTTAGTTCATTTGGTATTGGTGGTACAAATGCACATATTATTTTGGAGGAGGCACCAAAGCTTGAAGCAACATCAAATAGTAGACCATACCAGATGTTAATGATTTCGGCAAAATCGAAAGATGCTTTGGATCGTATGACTTTGAATTTAGGGAATCACCTTGAACAGAATCCTCATGTGAATTTGGCAGACGCTAGTTATACATTGCAAATTGGACGTAAGGAATTCAAGCATAGGAGAGCTTTAGTTTGTTCCAGTACTCAAGAAGGAATTGAACTGTTAAACCAGCCAGAAGGAAGAAGAGTACAATATGTAAATGTAAAAGAGGAACATCCTAAAGTTAACTTCCTGTTTTCTGGGAATGGGTCGCAATATGTAAACATGGGGTTAGAATTATACGAACAAGAGGCAATTTTCCGTGAATCTATGGATGAATGCTTTGCAATCCTTCAATCTGTTACGAATGTAAACATGAAAGAAGTGTTATACCCAACTACTTTGAGTATTGATGAGGCGACGGAAAAATTAAAAAGAATGGAATTTAGTCAACCAATTCTTTTCGCGTTTGAATACTCAGTTGCGAAACTATTAATGGGTTGGGGAATTAAACCTGAAGCAATGATTGGATATTCATTTGGTGAATATGTGGCTGCTTGTTTAGCAGAAGTATTTACTTTGGAAGATGCACTTAAATTGGTTGTAAAAAGAGGTCAGCTAATGAGTAGTCTTCCTGCAGGAGTAATGCTTAGCGTTCCACTTCCAGAAGAGGAATTAATTCATTTGATTAATTCTTTTGAAAAAGAATATCAACATACCATTTCTTTAGCAGTAGTTAATGGTCCAGCTTGTATAGTTTCTGGGACAGAAGAAGCAATTGTAGATTTTGAAAATGAATTAAAGAAAAAGCGTTTAATGTGTATGCGAGTAACAATAGAAGGAGCAGCACATTCACACGAACTGGATTCAATTCTGGACGAGTATGCTTCCTATGTTAGTACATTAACACTCAGAGAACCTAAAATACCTTATTTGTCAAACTTGACTGGTACTTGGATACGACCTGAAGAAGCAACAAACCCAGTTTATTGGGTAAAACACATGCGTGGAACTGTTCGATTCTCTGATGGAATTCAAGAGTTGAATAGGGACAATACAAGTCTATTCATCGAGATTGGTCCTGGAAATGATCTTAGTAGGCTTACTAGTCGCCTTTTAGATTATGAAAATGGTAATGAAAGAATATTTAATACGGTTCGATCCGTTCAACAAGATGTATCAGATATGTATTTCTTATTTAGTCACATCACTCGAATGTGGGTAACAGGTATTTCTATAGATTGGGAACAATTTTATAAAGATGAGAAGAGAAGACGTATCCCATTACCAATGTATTCTTTCAATAAAATATCTTATAAATTACAAGGTAATCCGTATGATTTAGGTCAAAAGCTTAATAGTAAGCAATCTAAAATTAGTAAGAATAACAACATTTCTGAATGGTTCTATACGCCACAATGGAAAAGTTCTACATTGTTTGAACCAAATCATGATGTGAATGAGACATGGATTGTTTTTGTAGATCAAGAAGGATTAGGTAATGAACTAGTTAAGGACTTATTAAATAAAGGGCAGAGAGTAGTTACAGTAGAACCTGGCTTTGATTTTAATAAGGAGAATAACGATCGCTTCATTATAAATCCTGAAGAACGTACAGATTACGTTAAGTTATTGGATGAAGTACAAGAAATATGTGGTTTACCTACAAGAATAGTTCATATGTGGGGAATTACGGATGAGGAAAGACAAGCCTCAATTGAATATGTAAATTGTAAACAAAACTTAGGATTCTATTCAATTTTTTACTTAACTCAGGCACTAGGAGACAAGAATATCTCTGATTCAATCTCAATTCGAATCATTACAAATGGTGTTCAACAAGTGTTTGGTGATGAAGAATTAATTCCAGAAAAATCAACTGTACTTGGAACGTCATTAGTTGTTCCGCAAGAGTATTCTTATCTTTTTTGTTCAAGTGTTGATGTTGTTTTACCTCTAAACAAAGAATTGAAGAGTAGGCTAATAAATCAATTAGTAGAAGAATGTCTTTCAAATACAAATGATAAAATGATTGCTTATCGAGGAAATAAAAGATTTGTTCAAACTTATGAGCCTATACAACTAGAACAGCCAGCTAAAGAGAAATTGCCTTTACGAAAAAATGGAGTTTACCTTATTACAGGAGGACTCGGAGGTATTGGTACAATTCTTGCGAAACATTTAGCTCAAACTGTACAAGCCAACTTAGTTCTTCTTACACGTACTGGTTTGCCAAATCGTGATGAGTGGGATATGCATTTGAAGGAAAATACGATGTATTCGGACAGAATTCGTAAAGTTTTAGAGATAGAAGAAACGGGATCTAAAGTTTCTGTACTTGCTGCTGATGTTACAGATCAATCACAACTATACGAAGCAATTCATAAGGCAGAACAAAAATTTGGAAAGATTAATGGTGTAATTCATGGTGCAGGTATTCTTGGTGGAAAGACTTTTAATTTGATTCAAGAACTTGAAAAAGAGGACTGTGAGGAACAATTTTCTGCAAAAATTTATGGTCTTATCAATTTAGAAGAGTGCTTACGAAATAAAGATTTAGATTTTTGTGTTCTAATGTCTTCCATTTCAGCGGTCTTAGGTGGATTAGGTTATGTATCATATGCTGCTTCAAATATATACATGGATGTTTTTGCACAATATATAAATCGTTATTCCAACCTGCCTTGGATAAGTGTGAATTGGAGTGATTGGAAATACTGGGAAGATGAAGAAAAAGATATGCAGATAGGTGCAAGTGTACATGAATTATCTATGACACCTGAAGAAGGAGTTCAGGCCTTTAATATAGCACTGTCATGGAAACAAGGGGAAGTACTGATTCATTCTCCAGGGGAACTGCAAGCGCGTATTGATCAATGGGTGTTATTAAATTCTTTCAATGATGAGAAGGAAGAAGAATTAGATTCTACGTTATACCATTCTAGACCACAACTCTTGACTGAATATGTAGCACCTCGTAATGAGGTAGAAGAAAAGCTTTCAAAAATTTGGAGAAATATATTTAAAGTTTCAGAAGTTGGTGTTCATGATGATCTTCTGGAACTAGGTGGAGATTCACTTAAGGCTATTACTATTGTTTCAAAAATTCATAAAGAGTTTAATGTTGAAGTTCCTATTAAAGAACTCTTTACTCTATCAAATATTGAGAAACTAGCAAATTATATTTCAAGGGCAGATAAGAGTGAATTTGATGTTATTGTTCCAGTTGAACCTAAATCTCATTATCAGCTTTCTTCAGCTCAGAAGAGATTTTATGTATTACACCGATTGTATCCGGAAAGTACAGCTTATAATGATACTTCCGTTATTCTTTTGAATGGAAAATTAAACATTGAACGTTTAGAAAAGGCTTTCACTCAATTAATTAAGCGTCATGAGATATTTAGAACTACTATTGAAATGAAAAATGATAAACCGGTACAAATTATTCATGATCATGCTGATTTCCATATTACTCAAATTGAGGGCATTGAATCTGAAGTGGAACAAATAATTAATGAGTTTATTCGCCCATTTAATTTTAATAAAGCTCCATATTTCCGTGTAGGGTTAATTAGATTGGAAGAACAAAAACATATTTTAATTATTGATTTACATCATATAGTAACGGATGGAGTTTCCTATGATATTTTCGTTAGAGATCTATTTGCGCTTTACTCTGGAGAGAAATTACCAAGCTTAAAAATACAGTATAAGGATTACTCAGAATGGCAGCAGAGTGAAAAAGAAAAAGAAATTGCTCTCAAACATGAACAGTATTGGCTAGAGCAGTTTAAAGATGGTGTACCTGTCTTGAATATGCCTACAGATTATACAAGACCTGAAATAATAGATCTGAAAGGTAGTAAAATATCCTTTACTATTGATTCCAATGTTACCAAGAAAATTAAGCGTCTATTAGCAAAAGAAGAAACAACATTATATACGCTAATGCTTTCTGTATATAATATTTTGCTAGGTAAATATACTGGCCAAGAGGATGTTGTTATTGGTTCACCAATTACTGGTCGCCCACATGCGGATTTACAAGATATTATAGGAGTATTTGTAAACATGTTAGGGATAAGGAATTATCCAAGAGCTGAACAAAGTTTTACTCAATTCCTATTTGAAGTAAAAGAACAGGTCTTACAAGCGTTTGAACATCAAAAATGTCAATATGAGGACCTGGTTAATCAATTAGGACTTCAAGGAACGTATAATAGGAACCCACTTTTCGATGTTTCATTTGTTATGCAAAATATGGATGCAGATCATATGTTTATCGATGGTTTAGAACTAAAGACATATGATCACGACTTTAAGCGCGCGCAAATGGATTTATTGCTAAGAGTGGTTGAATTGGAAGATACAATTGAACTAACTATGGAATATGCAACCTCTTTATATACTAGGGACACGGTTCAAAAGTTATGTGAGCGTTATGTTGAGATTTTTGAACAAATTGTAGATCATCCTGAAATTTTATTAAAAGATATTTCATTTAAACAAGAAATTCAAGAACTGCAACCAGTTAAGGTATCAGTAGATTTTGGGGATTTTAACTTTTAATTGATTATTGTCAGGAGTGAGTAACTATGGTTGAACGAATAGCGAATAAAGATAAAGTAATTGCCGCAAATGAAAGAATAAAGGAAAGAGAATTTTGGTTAGAAAACTTATCAGGGGAACTGGCTGACTGCCATTTCCCTTATGATTACCGGACATCAAACAAACAGGTGGATTTATCAAATGTTAGCATAAAACTAAAAGAGGAATTGTCCGAGAAGATTTTAAAGTTAGCAAATGGATCAGATCTTCAATTGCACATGATTCTTACTGCTGGATTTACTTTGCTGTTAAATAAATATACTAGATTGCAAGATATATGCATTGGTACACCTGTTTTAAAACAAGACAGTGATACTAACCTTATTAATACTTTGTTAGTTTTAAGACATGATCTTGAGGAACATATGACATTTAGACAAATTCTCCAGCAAGTTAGTACAGTAATGGTTAATGCTTTAGAACATCAAAATTTCCCATTGGAAAGTTTACAACCGGTTTTGAGTAACTACCTTCCAGAGGGGCGTAATTATCCATTCCGTACTGCAATTTTGCTAGAGGAAATTCAAGATTTAAATTATTTAAGTGAGAGCAATGCTGAGATTATATTCTCTTTCCGTCAAGTAAATGGGTGTATAGAAGGTGATATGTATTTTAATGAACATCTATACAAAACATCTACTGTTACGCGATTTGGTCATCATTTTATAGACTTGTTAGAGCAAGCTTTACTACAACCGAATACGCCGCATATAGATTTAGATTGGGTTAGTGATAATGATATAAGAGAGTTAATCACATTTAATCAAACTGAGTTAGATTACCCGCATCATTTAACGGTGATACAGTTATTTGAAGAACAAGTCATGCATAATCCAAATAAACTTGCTGTTTCTGATGACAAAAGAGAAATAACATATGCTCAATTAAAAGAAAAGGTAGATCTGGTTGCCAGTTCTCTACATAAAAAAGGAATTGGAAAAGGACACATTGTTGGTCTTATGATGGATCGATCCATTGATGCAGTCATTGCAATGCTAGGTATTTTAAAAAGTGGGGCTGCTTATTTACCTATTAACATATATTTGCCGTATAAACGGATAGAGGCGATGCTAAAAGAATGTAAATCTCCACTTTGTATAGTAAAACCAGAGGTTATTAGTGAAGATTTTACAAGAGAAATCCAGGATTGTAGTATGGTGAGCTTTAATGAACTACTTGAAACAGAGTTGGTTAGTTTCCCTTCAGTAAGTACACCTTACGATTTGGCATATGTTATTTTCACCTCTGGAACTACAGGTAATCCTAAAGGAATTATGGTTGAAAATCGTAGTGTTGTAAATTTAATATTTGGGTTAAAAAATGAAATATATGATAAATATAGTTCTTCTATGCGGATCGGGTTAGTTTCACCTTTTGAGTTTGACGCTTCAGTACAAAACATGTTTGGTGCGCTTCTATTAGGAAATAGTTTATTTATAGTACCTGAGGAAGCAAGAACTGATGGGCAGAAGCTAATTAATTTTTATCAAGAAAAGCAAATAAATATCGCGGATGGAACGCCGATGCATCTTCGATTATTAACTAATTTTATAGATGAAGAAATAGAATATTCATTTAAACATTTTATTATTGCTGGAGAGGAATTACCACCGAAATTAGCACGGAAATTCCTTGGTTTATTTAATGAAAACTGCCGACCAAATTTAACAAATGCTTATGGACCTACAGAGACAACTGTAGATTCTACATGTTATCATGTTCAGCACGCTGAGTTAGAATTTATGAATCAATTACCAATAGGAAGACCTCTAGCTAATCAAAAAGTTTATATTATGGGTGATAATCAACAATTACAACCCGTTGGAATTCCTGGGGAATTGTGTATTTCAGGAGAAGGATTAGCAAGAGGTTATTTAAATCAACCTAAGTTAACTATGGACAAATTTGTTCCTATACAAATCAACAAAGAGGGTTCTTCTATTATAGATGACAAGGTATATCGTACTGGAGATTTGGCTCGCTGGTTACCAGATGGAAATCTTGAATATTTAGGCCGTATGGATGATCAAGTCAAAATTCGTGGATTACGAATTGAATTGGGAGAAATAGAGAAGCACCTATTACGATATCCTGAAATAGGTGAAGCTATTGTAATTACACGTAAAAAAGAGGGAGAAGATGCTCCGGTTTTATGTGCATATGTTGTTATGAATTCTTCAGCTAAAGTAGAAGAGGTACGCCAATTCCTTAGGCAGTATTTACCTTTTTATATGATTCCTGCATACATCATCCCGATTGAGCAGTTTCCAATCTCATCAAACGGTAAAATAGATCGGAAAGCTCTTCCAGATCCAATTTGGGAGCAATCCACAGCTTTATTTATTGAACCACGTAATGAAATTGAACAAATGCTCTCTGAGATATGGAAAGTAGTACTTGGAATAGAGAAAATAGGTGTGAATGATAACTTTTTCGAATTAGGAGGTAATTCTTTACAAATTACTTCTGTTGTTTCTCACATATATAAACGTTTAGGTGTAGATGTACCTATACGTGAAATGTTTCAAAGGCCAACAATTATGCTATTAGCGGAGTATATAGAGAAATATGAAGGGAAGAAAAATTATTCTCAAATTGAGATTGTACCTGATAGAGAATTTTATCAAGCTTCTTCTTCACAAAAAAGATTATATATATTAAACCGCTTTGCTGGAATAGGAACTGCCTACAATATACCAGGTGCAATGTTAATTGAAGGTGAGTTTGATTTTATAAAGGCAGAACAATGTGTCAAAGAATTAGTGGAACGTCATGAATCATTAAGAACTTCATTCCAATTTATTAAAGGTGAACCAGTTCAATTTATTCATGATAGTTTAGATATTAGAATTGAACATTTATATAAATCTGATAGATCAACAATTGAAGAGTTAATACAGGAATTTGTTCGTCCTTTTCAGATAGATAGGGCGCCACTTATGCGTGTCGGTTTAATGAAATTAGAGTTCAATCAATATCTGCTACTATTTGATCTTCATCACATAATAGCAGATGGAGTATCTTTAGCGAAGTTAGAAAAAGAGTTTATAGATTTATATTCAGGCAAAGCCTTAGAGCCTATTAAAATACAATACAAAGATTATGCCAATTGGCAAACCAATCGTTTACACGATGAAGGGCTGAAAGAAATTGAAGAGTATTGGGTAGATAAGTTTAAAGGTGAGTTACCAATTCTTATGTTCCCAACTGATAAGCCACGTGGGCTAAATCAAACTTTTGAAGGTGATAGATTAGTATTCCATCTAACACCTGAACTTTCTAATAAATTAAAATCCTTTGCGGATGAAAGAGAAGCTACTTTATATATGGTACTTCTTTCGTCACTAAATATAGTATTGCATGTGTATACACAACAGGAAGATATTATAGTAGGTTCTCCAATTGCGGGAAGAATTCATCATGATCTTGAGCCTATCATAGGTATGTTTGTAAATACATTACCTATGAGAAATCATCCTAAAGCGGAAAAGACGATAATCCAATTCTTAAATGAAGTAAAAGAAAATGCGCTAGAAGCATTTCAATATCAAGAATACCCATTTGATGAGTTAGTAAATAAGTTAGACATGGCTTATCATACTAACCGGAACCCTGTATTTGATGTCATGTTAGTGATGCAGAATATCGGAAGAACATCAGAAAAAATAAAAGATATTACATTTAAATCTTACGAAATTAAGCATCAAGCTTCAAAGGTAGATATGAGTATAGAAGTATTTCCGGAAGAAGAGGGTCTACGATTAGAATTGGAATATGCGACAGGACTATATTATCCGCAAACTATAGAGCGATTTATGATGCATTTTATAAATACGCTAGAGTGGATGGTAGCTAATCCTGAAGCGAAAATTGAAGATGTTAATGTCTTAAGTAAGAGTGAATCCATGAGGATGTTAAATGAACTTAATAATACAAAATTAGATTTTCCTCAGAATAAATTAGTTCATCAATTTTTTGAGGAGCAGGTTGAAAATAAACCAGAAGAAATCGCAGTTATTTCAAATGATATACCGTACAGTTATTCGTATATTAATAATCGAGCAAATCAGCTTGCTCGTATTCTTAGACAAAAAGGTGTAGATCAGGAAACTAAAATTGGTATCGTTGTTGAAAGATCCGTAGAAATGATTATAGCTATATTTGCTGCGCTAAAATCTGGAGCTGCATATGTACCAATTGATCCTGAATATCCAAAGCGTCGAATGGAACATATTTTAGAGGATTGTAATCCTCAATTTGTACTTACAGAATCTAAATACGTAGGTGAAATTCCATTTGTAGGAGAGATTATTGATTTAAAACAAGAAAATTTGTACGTTGGTGATACAAGCAACCTGGAGGTTACTGGAAAACCAAATGATTTAGCTTATATTTTATATACCTCAGGTTCTACAGGTAGACCAAAAGGAGTCATGATTGAACATTGTAGTATTGTGAATTTCTTATTTTCAATGACTCATTTATATCCTATGGATGAATCAGATACGTATTTATTGAAGACGCCTTATATATTTGATGTATCTGTTTTAGAGTTGTTTGGGTGGACCATAGTAGGTAGTAAATTAGTAATAATGGAAAATGGGGAACATCGAAACCCAAGGGCAATTTTAAGAGTTATAGATAAATATGATGTAAAATTATTAAATTTTGTACCGTCTATGTTTAGAGCATTCGTAAATACACTTAATAATGAAAATAGCCAGGTTTTAAATAAAGTAAAGTATATATTACTTGCGGGTGAAGCTTTGACACATGAGGTGGTTAATAAGTTTAAAAAGCATCGACTATCGACTCAAATAGAAAATATGTATGGTCCTACTGAGGCGACAGTTATCGCAAGTACGTTTTCACTTCAAGAAAGTGAAAACTATAATACTATTCCTATTGGAAAGCCTATTCCGAATGTAAGGCTTTATATACTTAATCAAAAACAGAGACTTCAGCCTATTGGTGCGGTAGGAGAGCTGTATATTGCGGGGGAAGGGCTTGCAAGAGGATATGTAAATCAAATGAGATTAACTGAAGAAAAGTTTTTACCAGACCCATTTGTAAACGGGGAGAAAATGTACAGAACAGGAGATCTTTCACGCTGGTTACCTGATGGGAATATAGAATTCCTCGGTAGAAATGATGAACAATTAAAAATTAGAGGATATCGAATTGAGCCAGGTGAAATTTTAGATGCTTTATCTTCACACCATGCAATTAAAGAAGCTGTGATAGTAGACATTCAAGATGAAGATGGGCATAAAAAGCTTGTAGCTTATTTCGTAGCAAAATCACTTGTATCTATTTCTGATTTGAAATTGCATCTTGCGAAATTAGTTCCGAGTTATATGATACCTACTTTCTTTGTTGAAGTTGAAAACATACCATTAACACCAAGTGGAAAGGTTGATCGACATTCCTTACCTTCACCTAGATCTTTACCTAAGAATGAGGAGGAGAGTATGATGTCTCCTAGTAATGAGTTAGAATCTCGTTTGGTTGAAATATGGAAAAGTATATTGAAGATTGAAGCTGTCGGTGTAGAGGATGATTTCTTTGACTTAGGAGGAAATTCTCTACTAGCTATTGAGCTTGATCTTGCTTTAGAAAACGAGAATCTTAATACGGATGATTTAGTCGCATATACAAAGCGAAATATTAAACAACTAGCGGCTTATATAGCAGAAAAGAAAAATAATTAGTATTACTTTATATTGTAAACACGACTTTTAAGAGTTTAAATTTACACTTGCTATACTGTGGGATTAAAGGAGCTTTCCCTCTTAGCTTTCTGGAATGTTAGTGTTTATTCTGGTGACTATGAGTTAGGGAATTCTCCTCCCTATTTTAGAATGATTAAAATAAAAAAAGTGATTCGAGAAATAAGATTCTTCATATGAAATGTATTAATAATAATTGATAGCTTTTTAAAGAAGATATACATATCTCTGTCAACTTAGTATAGAGAAATAACCAAATTACAATAGTTTTTCCTGTTGGTAAAAATATAGAGGTGAGTAAATGGGAAATTATACTTCTTCAATCTTATATGATGTTGAGCCTTGTAAGAGTTCTGAACAGAATTGTATTGATGATGTAATTGCTACGTTAGCTAATTGGTTTAAGCGTAAACATTATTTAATGTACGCTAGATTATGGGATTTTGGTTTTTCTCCTGTCGATAATGGAAATCTAGGGGATGGTTTATATACAGAGTCTGGTTATTTTGTAAGTGATTTAGAAAAATATCATGGTATAAAAAGTACTATATTTGATACAGATTCATCTGATGAAGGATTTGAAATTATATTAGAACAATTATACTCGGGATTTCCTGTGGTGGTAACCATGAATGCATACTGGCTTCCTTGGGATGAGAATTATCTAAAAAATCATATTGTTCATTCATTTGTTATTGTAGGATATGAGCCCGAAGAAGACTGTTTAATTATTACCGATCCATATTTTATGGTTAAAAATGCACAACTTTCAACAGAACTTTTTCATAAGGGTTATCAAAAAGTAAGTACTTTAAAAGTTACTGAAGATGAAATCACAGACATACAATCGATTACAACCGATTTGTCAAATTGGATAAAACATATAAAAGATGAAAAACATATTTTTTCACAAATGCACCTTTTTGCTACGAAACTAATAAGTAGGTTTGATTTAAATAAAGAGACAGATGGATATTTAGACTTTAATGATGTTCCGTTATTCTCACATTTAGGTCAAGTTGTAGATGGCCGAGTGAAGTTTTCAAAAATGCTTTCGTTTCTTGGTGAGCGTTATCACTCGGACTTCCAAACTATCGCTGAATCTATGAAGACAGCAGCTGCCAATTGGGGAGTAATTCGTGGATCATTGATAAAAATGCACTTAACAAAATCAGTAACTAAAGAAGGAATAGTAAACATTTCAGATAAAATTCACCATGCTGCAGAATACGAGCAAAATTTAGCTGAACAAATAATGACATTTCTTATTTCTGTTATAGAAGGTAATACAAAGAATGTAATTATAGATTCTTCTCCATCGATGGGGACTACTAATTATGTAAAACCACTCGATGATATGGAGAGAAAGCTAGTTGATATATGGAAAGAAGTTATAGATAATCCTTGTATTGGTGTGGAAGATAATTTTTTCGCACTTGGTGGTCATTCCCTTCATGCTACTGTAATCAACGCTAAAATATGGAAAGAATTTAACGTGCAATTATCATTGGCAAATCTTTTTGAGTATCCAACAATAAGCACTTTAAGTCATTTTATTAAAAATTCAAAAGAAAATAGGTTGCAAGATATAGAAATAGTACCGGAATCTGAGGTATACCCGGTTTCATCGACTCAAAAAAGAATGATGTTATTACAAGAGATGGATGGGGCACAGATGACATACAATGTACCAAGTTGTTTTATTCTTAAAGGAACGGTGGACCGGAAAAGGATAGAATTAGTCTTTGAAAAGCTTATTAAACGCCATGAAATACTCAGAACACAGTTTGAGTGGCAGGGGGATCAGTTAGTACAGAGAGTATTAGAACAGGTAACATTTGAGCTAGAAATGATAAAGGGAGAGTATAAAGAATGGTTGCAACCATTTAATCTTTCTAAGGTTCCGTTAATGCGGGCTGGACTAAAGGGGTTAAAAGATAATAGTTATTTACTTGTAATTGACCTTCATCACATCATAACAGATGGCGTGTCTTTAAGTATATTTATGCATGATTTTAAGGCCCTATATGCTGGGGAAACATTGCCGGAAAATCGTTTGCAATATAAAGATTATGCTGTATGGGAACAAAAATTATTATCTTCAAAAGAATTTGATATCCATGAGAAATACTGGGAAGAATTATTCTCAGGGGATATACCAGTTCTTGAATTACCATATGATCGAGGTCGACCACCTGTAAAGAGTTTTGAGGGTGAACAATATAATTTCCAAGTAAACAAGGAAATTACTCGGAAAATAAAAAAAATAGCATTAGAAACTGATACGACACCTTTTATGTTACTTATGGCTACCTTCACTATTTTTCTGTACAAGCATGGGGAACAAAAGGATGTCATTATAGGATCACCAGTTGCAGGTAGGCCGCATGCTGATTTGTTACCTCTTATGGGGCTGTTTGTAAATACAATTGCATTACGTTATCAAATAAATCCAGATCAATCTTTTATTAATCACTTGAAAAAAGTGAAAAACGATACGTTAGAAGCTTTCGAACATCAGGTGTATCCATTTGATCAGTTAGTGGAAAAATTAGATCTTTCTAGAGACTTAAGCCGAAGTGCTTTATTTGATGTCATGTTTGTATTACAAAATTCGGATGAAAAACATACAGTTGTGGATGGATTAGAAATTAGCACGGAAACAAACACAGATACACTAACAAGTAAGTTTGATTTAACTCTTATTGCTGAAGAAAATAAAGATATATATGAATTCACTTTTGAATATGCTACATCTTTATTTGATAAATCAACAATAGTAGAATTTGGACGGCGATTTAACCTTCTATTAGAAGAAATAACAACTCATCCTAATGTTAGTCTAAAAGATATTCAAATGTTAACAAGTGAGGAAAAAGAACTTGTTTTATCTGCGACTCAGGAGAAAGAAAAAATAAAAATAGAGACTGATTTTAATTGGGATATAGGTTAATTGATTTCCCAGGTCTCAGAAGGAGTAATTACATGGATAATCATGAAAAAATACGTCAATACATTAAAAAAAATCTTATTATTTTTAATGCAGAGGAAACTATTGTTGCTAATGATGACAACATATTTGAAAAAGGTTATGTAAATTCGCTCTTTGCTATGCAAATGTTAAATTTCATAGAAACGGAGTTTGATATAGTAGTAGATAATGATGAACTTGATATTATTAACTTTTCTACTATTAATAATATGGTTGATCTAATTAACAAAAAGAAGAATGGGAATTTCACAGTATGAATAATGCAGAAGAGATTCTGGGAGTAGTTGATGAGTTTGCGGAAAAGAAGCTTCGGCCTCGAGCAAGTGAGTTTGAAAGTAATGAAGAGCTTCCCTATGATGTGATACAAGAAATCTCAAGTTATGGTGTATTGGGAGCAACGATACCAAAAGAATATGGTGGGCTTTCTCTTGATTCTTTAGATTATGGTCGTCTTACTGAAATCATTGGTAAAGCTTGTAATTCGGTTCGTGAATTACTTACAGTTCATGTATCTTTAGTAGGGGAGTCAATTAAAAGGTGGGGGACTGAAGAGCAAAAGAGAAAATGGTTACCTGAGATGGCAAAGGGGAACCTATTATTTTCATTTGCCCTAACTGAGCCAGAGGTTGGTTCTGATGCAAAAGCTGTTGGAACTTCCTATAAACAAGTTAATGATCATTTTATTCTTAATGGGCACAAAAAATGGATTTCTTTTGCTGACATTGCGGATTGTTTTTTAGTTTTTGCGTCTAGTGAGGGAAAAGTTAGCGCTTTTATTGTTGAACGGTCAATGACGGGTGTTTCTACAAATAAAATGAGTAAACTGTTAGCAAGTAATTCCTCGCATATAGCTGAGATTCATTTGCAAGATGTAAAGGTACCAGCTGAAAATTTGTTAGGACCAATTGGGGGTGGATGGAGTTATGTAGTTAACACAGCTCTTGATCATGGTAGATATAGTATTGCCTGGGCGGGAGTAGCCATTGCTCAAGAAGCACTAGAAGCAATGGTAGCTTATTCAAGAAGAAGAAAACAAGGAAATAAATATATATGTGAATATGAAGCAATTCAAACAATTTTAGCAGAAGCAAGTGTAAATATAAAAGCAGCTCGTTCGTTATGCCAAGAGGCTGGGAAAAAGCGTCAGGATAGACATACTGATGCTGTAATTGAAACAACCATTGCAAAATATTTTGCCTCAAAGATGGCTATGAAGGTAGCCACAGACGCTGTCCAAGTGTTTGGTGGAAACGGGTTTTCAAGAGAATATCCTGTTGAGCGTTTATTTAGGGAAGCAAAGGTTTTAGAAATTATTGAAGGTACCTCGCAGGTACTTCAGCCAATTATTGCGCAGCATGCACTTCACACTTGTTCTCAAAAGGGAGGACTTTTAAGAATATGATTTATGAATTGGTAAAAGAAAAGGATGAATTCAAACAAATATCTCCACTTCTCGTTGATTATAAGAACCATCCAATACTTAATGGTATAGCTCATGGTTACAATAAGGGACATATTTATGTGGATAATCCTAATAACCCTAGATGTGCACTTGTATGGGCAGAACAAGAAATTTTTTATTTATTAGGTGATCCTACAAGTAATTTTGTTTCAAGTCTACCAACTTTTATTAAAGAAGTAATTGCACCTGAGGCTCAGCAGATAGGGGATGACTTTTTTCAGGTTGAATTATTACCCGAATCAAAATGGAAACAGGTTGTCGAGGAACAATTGCAAATGTTTATTCCTAAACCTTACACTCGAGTAACATTTACTTTTGATCCGGAGTCTTATAATAAGTTATCTAAACCTAATATGCCTGATGAGGTAACGGTGGAACGTATTACAATCGACATGCTATCAGATAAAAAGTTCGCAATGGTACGGGATGATATTGTTGATTTTTGGGAGTCAACTCAGGATTTCATCCGAAATGGATTTGGTTATGTAGTAATGGTACATGAACAAGTTGTAACTAGTTGCTTATCGGTTTTTGCAACAGATACTGATGTGGAAATTGGAATTAATACTTATGATTTATTCCAGCGAGGTAAAGGGTATGCTTGGTTGGCTGCAAGAGCATTCTTAGATGACTGTTTAAAACAAGGAAGAACACCACATTGGAAGACAGAGGATTTTCGTATTCCATCTATTAAACTAGCGGGAAAAGTTGGATTCACAAATCTTCAAACCTATACAGCTTATGTGTTTCCTTATAACGAATTAGATAATTTCGTTTTTACCGCGTACCATCAATTAAGATACTATTCAAATTTTAATAAAGCTAGTGAGTTTGTACAAAAAGCTCGTACTATAGGAGATTTAAATGCATGGCATCACTTTTTACTTTCATGTGGTTATTCATTAATTGATAGAATCGATCTTTCGTTAAAGCATATGAATCTGGCACTAGATCTAGGATGGAATGATGTATCAGATATTCGCTATGTAGTTGATTTAGTGAATTTAAGAAAAACTGAAGAGGGACGAGCTTTATTAGATAGAGTTGAAGATAGCTTAAGATGAAAATAAGGGAGATAAAAAGATGAATATTGTATTTATGTTTCCTGGCGTAGGATCCCATTATTCTGGAATGGGTAAGTACCTTTATGAAAACTTCCCTGTAGCACGTGAGATATTTGAAGAAGCAAGTGACACTCTAAAAATAGACATGGCTTCCCTTTGTATGGAGAAGATATACAAAGCTGACCTTGAAAAGTTACAAAATTCACAGACTGCTTTAGTAACAACTAGCATGGCAGCTTTTCGAGTTTTTGAACAGGAAATAGGCAATAAACCAGAGGCAATGATTGGATATTCTTTGGGAGAATATACAGCTCTATGTGCTTCTGGAGCAATTGCATTTTCAGATACCTTAAAATTAGTACAAGAACGTAGTACGATTTTGAGTAGCTATGCATTGACTATAGATGGAACTATGGCATGGGTTAACAATCTTGCTCCAGAAATTGTTGAAGGTATTTGTTCAGAATTGTTAACCAAGGGACAGGAAGTATATATATCGGCTTATGACACTCCAAATAAAACATCAATTTCTGGTACAAACTCTGCGGTTCAGTTAGCTTGTGAAATGGTAGTAGAGCATGGGGGAATTGCAATCCCCCTTAAATTAAGTGGGCCATTTCATTCTCCTATGATGCAACCTGCTGCTGAAAAATATAAGAGTGTACTAGAAAATATAGATATGAAACAGCCATTAGTACCTGTCATAGCGAATCATGATAGTTCAATGTATAAAGGTGTGGAAAATATAAGAGAAAACCTTTACTTACAATTAATAAAGCCTGTGAAATGGTTGGACATGATTCACTATCTAATGAATCAAGGGTCTATGAAAGCTATTGAAATGGGACCAAAGGAAGTCTTGAAGTATCTTCTGCAAGCTATTAACCCTGCTATATCGACATGTAATTATGAAAGGGAGAAAGATATCCTAAATACAAAAAATTCTTTTACATTACAAGAATCTGATTATGAAGAAGTTATATCAGGGTGTTTAACTGTAGTTGTAAGTACAAAAAATTATAATACAGATTTAAGTGATTATCAGAAAAAGGTAGTACTCCCATTTCAAAAGGTCCAAAGTCAATTGGAAGAAAAAATTAATTCGGGGTATTCAGTGGAGAAAAGTGATGTAGAAGAAGCAATCCAAATGATGAAAACAGCACTTACTGAAAAACAGATTAAAGAGAGAGAACAAAAACGTTACCTGCAAAGAGTTCTTCAATGTAAAAGTTTTTAGATATAAATTATAAATATATTAAGGGAGCGATGATGGATAAATGTTCAAGAAAATTGGTATTGTAGGTGCTGGAACAATGGGGATCGGCATGGCAGTAGATTTAGTGCTGCATGGTCTAGAAACGGTATTAATTGATGTTACAGAAGAGCAGTTAGAAATAGCGGAAGAGAAAATATTAGAGACAGTTCGCTTTGCTCCTCTAATTAATAAAGCATTTCCTAGAATGCATAAGGAAGAAGTACTTTCGTTAATAAGTAGCACTACTAATCTTGATGAAGTGGCTGAATGTGATTATATAGTAGAAAATGTTCCAGAAAACTGGCAAATTAAAGAGCCGATCTATAGAAGATTAGATGAGATATGTAAAAAGGATACAATTTTTGGAGTCAATACGTCTTGTATCTCAATAACAAAAGTAGGAGGAGTAACAAAGCGTCCAGATAAAATAATAGGAATGCATTTTATGAATCCGGTATATATGAAACCATCTATAGAAGTTATTAGAGGGTATTTAACTTCAGATGAAACGGTCGAAAAAGCTCAATCTTTCCTCAAACAATTAGATAAAGATGCAATTGTTGTTAATGATCAGACTGGTTTTGTTTCTAACCGTATCTCCCACTTATTCATGAATGAATCAGCTTGGGTTGTAATGGATGGTGTAGCAACACCTAAACAGGTAGATGATATATTTAAAAAATGCTTTGGACACACAATGGGTCCATTAGAAACAGCAGATTTAATTGGGTTAGATACAGTATTACATTCATTAAATGTACTTTATGAGGAATATCAAGATCCAAAGTTTAGATGTTGTCCATTACTTAAAAAGATGGTGGATGCAGGTGAATGTGGTAGAAAGAGTGGTAAAGGTTTTTACGCTTATTAAAATTAAAAATTACAAATAGGGGTGTATAAAATGCAAGATAAAAATTTAGAACAAATTATTCATATGTATATTCAAGATCATGTAGGTATTGAATTTAATGATGATACTGAGATTTTTGAAGAAGGATTAGTTAATTCTTTATTTGCAATCCAATTGATGACTTTTCTTGAAAAAGAATTTGCCATAAAGGTAACTATGGATGACTTAGATATGGATAACTATAAGTCTGTAAATTCTATTGGTAATTTTATAAGAAATAAGCAAATGGTTCGGTAATGGACATGAAACAATACTTAGAGCCATCTCAATATAAAATGTATCAGAATTTTTTGGATTTTGTTTGTGAAAATATAGAACCTCACGCTAATAGTTGGGAGATTGAACAGGGCATTCCATCAGACATAATAAAGACTTGTGCTAAAAATGGTTATTTAGGTGGAACACTTCCAGCGGAGTATGGTGGATTAGAGTGGGATTATGTAACGTATGGGTTATTTACTGAAGCGATAGCAAGAGGTAGTGTCTCTCTTTCGGGATTATTTAATGTCCATACGATGGTAACAGAAACGATTTTAAAATGGGGAACAGAAAATCAAAAAAATCAGTGGTTACCATTACTTGCATCTGGTAATCAAATAGCTGCATTAGCTCTTACTGAACCTGGAGCAGGATCAGATTTAAATATGATTAAAACGAACTTCGATCAACACGGGGATAAATTAATACTTAATGGAGTGAAGAAGTGGATCACTTTTGGTGCAGCTGCTGATGTGTTTTTGGTATTTGGAAAACTAAATGGTGAACAACCAATTGCCTGTTTAGTACCAAAAGATAGTGTGGGTGTAAATGTTACTCATATAAGAGACATGCTTGGATTTAAAGCTGCATATTTGGCAGAAATTGAATTCAATAATGTAGAAATATCTTTAGAAAATATCATTGGTAGACCAGGATTTGCTTTTACTTACCTTGCACCGTATGCTTTAGAATTTGGACGTATTTCAATTGCCTTTGCTGCTCTTGGTGTATTACGTACTTGTTTAGAAATCTGTGGGAATCATGTATTACATAGAAGCGCATTTGGTAACTCTCTAATTGATCATGGCATGATTTCACATATGGTTACGGATATGGGAGTAGATTTAGAAGCTTCTATACTCCTTAGTTTAGAAGCTTGTAAGGCCAAAAATGAACATCGAGCTGATGCTACTGAAAAGATTATGATTGCAAAATATTTTGCATCGCGCTCAGGTACAAGGCATTCAACGAATGCTGTACAGATTATGGGAGCACTTGGTTGTAATGATAATTATTCAATATCAAGGTGCTTTAGAGATTCTAAAACAATGGAGATCGTTGAGGGGAGTAATCAGATTCATCAGTTATTACTTGGTAAGGGATTTGCTAAAAAAGCGAAACGTGCCATTGAAAAAATACCTGTAACTAAAGGAGTGATACAACCCGGATGAGTACATGTATACAAAAGCTGTTTGAAGAACAAGTAGTCCGTACGCCAGATGAGGTTGCTGTTATCTTTAAAAAAGAAACATTAACCTATAAGGAATTAAATGAAAAAAGTAACCAATTAGCTCGTCTTTTACGTGAAGGTGGAGTTGGTCCAGATACAGTTGTAGGTATTATGGTAGAGCGATCTATCGAAATGGTTGTCGGAATTTTCGGGATATTGAAAGCGGGCGGAGCATATCTTCCGCTTTCCCCGAATCATCCATCATCACGATTACAATTCATTATAGAAGATAGCGGTGCTAAATTAATACTTACGCAAAAGCAAATTCTACATCGTTTTCAAGATAGTTTGAAAGCTGATATGTTGGCTTTAGATTCGATTTCCTATGAAGGAAAGGGTGAAAATCTAGAGTGTATTAACAAACCCTCTGATCTTGTGTACGTAATATACACTTCCGGTTCAACCGGGAAACCTAAGGGTGTTATGATTGAGCATTCGGCCTTAATAAATCGAATTGAGTGGATGCAAGAGGCTTATCCAATTAGTTCAAAGGATACTATATTACAAAAGACCCCTTATACATTTGATGTATCCGTATGGGAGATGTTCTGGTGGGCCATAGTTGGAGCCAAAGTATGTATTCTTGCGCCGGGGATGGAGAAGTTTCCACAGGCTATTATTGAGACAACTGAAAGTAATGACGTGACAATTATGCATTTTGTACCATCTATGTTAAGTGCATTTTTACACTATCTTGATGTGACAGGTGAAACTAACCGAATAAAATCGTTGAAACAAGTATTTGTTAGTGGTGAGGCACTACTGTCTCAACATGTAAACCGTTTTAACAAGCTGCTAAATTTCTCTAATGGTACACTTCTTACTAATCTGTACGGGCCTACTGAAGCAACCATTGATGTGACTGCTTATGATTGTCCGACACATGAGATTACAGAAGGGAGCGTTCCAATAGGGCGACCAATTAAGAATATTGAGATGTTTGTTGTTGATAAATATGGTAATAAACTTCCGGAAGGCCATATAGGAGAATTATGTATCTCAGGTATAGGATTAGCACGTGGATATGTAAATAGGCCGCAATTAACGGCAGAAAAGTTTGTACAATATTCCCTTGATACCCGTATATATAAAACCGGTGACTTAGCTTTAATAAGATCGGATGGGAATATTGAGTTTCATGGAAGAATTGATTTTCAAGTTAAAGTTAATGGGCTTCGTATTGAGTTAGGGGAAATAGAATCGTGTTTAATGTCTTGTGAAGGAGTTTTACAATGTGCGGTAATTGTAAGACAAGAATCTGAGATGGTAGTTAAGTTAATAGCTTTCTATGAGTCAGAAAATGATATTGAGTTAGAGAGGTTAAAAAAATATCTACGCTTATTTTTACCAGATTATATGATACCTAACAGTTTTGTACGTGTAAATGAAATGCCATTAACGGATAGCGGAAAGATAGATAGAAAAGCACTTGCCTTATTAGGTTCCGATAAATATTCACACCATACCACACTTGTAGGAGGTTCTGTTAATGAGGAAAGCAGTAAAGATTCATAAAGAAGATATTGAAGATGTAATCGCCCTTACACCAGTGCAGGAAGGTATTCTTTATCATTATTTGAAAGAACCCGAAGGAAAGCTAT
Source organism: Bacillus cereus group sp. Bce041 (assembly GCF_052646455.1). NCBI lineage: Bacteria > Bacillati > Bacillota > Bacilli > Caryophanales > Bacillaceae > Bacillus > Bacillus cereus group sp. Bce041. The sequence continues at coordinate 69,017 of NZ_JBQXON010000008.1, read as the reverse complement.
ATCATGAAGAACTTCGACTTTGTTTAACTGGAAAAATTAATATTCCAAAGTTTGAAGAGGCGTGGAATTATGTAACGCGGGAAAATGAAATGCTGCGTACAATTTTTCGATGGGAAAAAGTTAAACAACCTGTACAACTTATACTAAAAGAGCATACTCCGAACATTATATATAGTGATGGTAAAGTCTCTAATGATACAGAGAGCTTTGATTTACAAACAGTTCCCTTTTCTATCGAACTGTGCCACTTGAACGAAGGCGAATATGAAATGGTTTTACGTCATCATCATATTTTGTTTGATGGTTGGAGTAATAGTATTATTTTACAAGAGTTTATTAAGGTATATCGAGAGTTAATAAAGGGAGATGTACCATCATCTAAAAATAAAAAGAAATTTAAAGAATATATACTATGGCAACAAAAACAAGATAAATCAAAACAAAAGCTTTTTTGGGAACAATATTTAAATGAATTGACTGAACAAATAAATTTATCCAATAAAAATTCTAATCAACTAAAAAAAGCAAAAACATATGTAAAAGAGATAGATAAAGAGCGAAGTGATAGATTTCGAAGTTTTGCAAGTAATCAAGGTGTAACATTGGCTACATTATTCTATACAGCCTGGGGTCTATTACTACAAAGGTACAAAAATTCAGAGGACGTAATATTCGGTACAACAGTATCCGGGCGTTCAATTCCAATGCACGGTCTGAGTGACATGGTAGGTTTATTTATAAATACACCACCACTTCGTGTAAGTGCTGATGGGAGAATGACTGTTTCAGATCTTTTACAAAGAATTCAAAGTGATGTCCAAAGAAGAACTGAATATGAAACGACTCCAATTGTTGATTTAAACGTGTCATTTGACACTATTATGGTAGTTGAGAATTATCCTCTTGATATAGAAAAGCTGAAAGAAATTGATGAAAGTGTAAGAATTTCAGGTTATGAAGTAAATGAAATGACCAACTATGATTTAACCGTCTCAATAGAGTGTTTCGATTCTATTAAACTTGCAATGATGTGGCCTGAAGATGTATTTGATGAATCCATTATTACCAGTATAACTAACCATTTTATACAGCTATTAGATTCAATGCTTTTAGATGAAGGACAACCAATACAAACTCTTAAAATGTTAGATGAGGCAGAAGAAAAGTTTTTGCTTCAAGGTGGTCAAAATCAAAGTGCTACATTCCCACACACAACACTTCATCAATTAATTGAGATGCAAGCTGAAAAGCATCCCGAGAGAGTAGCACTTACATTTGAGAATAGTGAGATGACTTATGGAGAGTTGAATGAGCGTGCGGATAAAGTGGCATTTGCTCTTCTAAAAGAAGGTGTAACTTTAGATTCTCCAGTAGCTGTAATGTTGGATTACTCATTTAATATGATTATCTCTCTACTTGGTATTTTAAAAGCAGGTGGGGCTTATGTTCCAATCGATCCTGATTATCCGCAGGAACGAATTGATTTTATTCTTCAAGATAGTGGTTCAAATGTAATAATAACCTCAAATTTATTTGAGGATAAAGTTAAATTTGATAGCACAATACTTTTTATTGAAGAACTTAATAAGACACCGATGCAAGATTTCGAGAGAGTAGATGTTGCTCCAAATAATTTAGCATATGTCATTTATACTTCTGGAACAACAGGACGTCCTAAAGGGGTTATGATTGAACATAGTAATGTAATACAACTTGTCATGCATCAACCAAATAGTTTTAAATTCTCTAGTAATGATGTGTGGTTACTATTTCATTCTTTCTGTTTTGATATGTCAGTTTGGGAGATATTTGGATCACTTACTTATGGTGGACGTCTTGTCCTTGCAACAAAAGAAACAATCCGTGATACGTATAAACTTGCTCAGTTGATTGCAGATGAGGGAGTAACGGTATTGAATCAAACTCCATCTGCATTCTATGTTTTTCAACAAGTAGTTGAAGAGATGCCTAAACTTGCTTTTAAAATTAGGTTAATTACATTTGGAGGGGAAATGTTGAAGCCAGGTTTACTGCAAAGTTGGTTTAAGCGTTCACCTAATACGGTCATAGTAAATATGTATGGAATAACTGAGACGACAGTACATGTTACTTATAAGGAAATTGGAGAAAAAGAAATGCACAGTAATCTTAGTGCTATAGGCGTGCCTCTTCCTACGTATTCGTGCTATGTATTTGACAAACATATGAATCCTACACCTAAGGGAATGCAAGGGGAACTTTATGTTGGAGGACATGGAGTTGCGCGGGGATATCTAAAGCGTCCTGAACTAAACAGTGAACGTTTTATACAGAATCCTTATAATCCAAGTGAAAGATTATATAGATCAGGAGATTTAGTTCGTATTCTTGAAAATGGTGAGATGGAGTATATAGGTCGTAGTGATCATCAAGTGAAGATACGTGGTTATCGAATCGAAACAGGAGAAATAGAACATCATTTACAACAGCATGCGGATGTGAAGGAAGCGGTAGTTTTATCTATTGCTTTTGGAGAGGAGCAAGAACTGTGTGCTTATATACTAACTGATCAAGATATATCTCAAAATGAATTACGTTATTATCTTACTGACAAAATACCTTCGTATATGATACCTATGTATTTTGTGCTTTTAAGTGAAATGCCATTAACTACGAATGGAAAAGTTAATCGTCGTGCTTTACCTAAGCCTACTAAGTTAGTACAACCAAATGATTTGCTAGATGAGCTTGAAACAACAGTAGCTGATGTTTGGAAGGAAGTTTTGGGGTTAGAAAAAGTAGGATTGTATGATAATTTCTTTGATGTTGGAGGGAACTCCTTAAAAATGGTTCGATTGTTCTCTCGTTTACGAAGCAAGTTTGAAAAAGAACTTACAATGCCTATGTTATTCCGATACCCAACGGTTCATGATCAAGCTTCCTACTTTAGAAGTGATAATGATATGGACCGCCAACCTGAAGAAGTTAAGAAAGAAAATCTTTTATCTATGAATAAAAATGATGTAGCAGTGGTTGGTATGGCGGTTCGTATGCCAGGCGCTTCTAATCTTAAGCAATTCTGGTCAAATTTAGAACAAGGGATAGAATCCATTCGAACATTTACAGATGAAGAGCTTAGTGAGATGGGCATACCAAAAGAAGTGATTCAAAAGCCTAATTATATAAAATCTAAAGGGTATTTAGAAGATGTAGATGCATTTGATAATGAATTTTTTGATTACAGTCTAAAAGAAGCTGAAATGATGGATCCACAACTGCGTATACTTCATGAATGCGCATGGGAAGCACTAGAACAAGCAGGTGAGGTTAATTCTTCTCATATGAATACAGGAGTTTATGTTGGAGGATCACCAAATTTCCACTGGCTTCGTTCTATTGCTAGTGAATCTTCTAATACATTAGATGATTTCCAAGCAATGTTGTTAAACGAAAAAGATTTCTTTGCTACTCGATTGGCTTATAAATTAAATCTAAAAGGACCAGCGATTACAGTACAAACTGCTTGTTCTACCTCCTTAGTTGCTATTCAAAACGCATGGGCAGATCTTATCGATGGACGATGCGATATAGCCTTGGCCGGGGGAGTAAGTATAACTTATCCAACAAAAACAGGATATTTATATGAAGATGGTATGATTTTCTCACCAGATGGACATTGTCGAGCTTTTGATAAGGATGCGCAAGGAACAGTAGGTGGAAATGGTGCTGGTATTGTAGTACTGAAAAGGTTAGAGGACGCTCTTCGAGATGGGAATTTAATACATGGAGTTATTAAAGGAGCTGCAGTAAACAATGATGGGTCCAATAAGGCTGGATTTACAGCGCCAGGGGTGGATGGACAAGCTGCTGTTATAAAATCAGCTCATGAAATAGCTGGTGTTAAGCCTGAAGAAATCTCATATATAGAAACTCATGGTACTGGTACGCAACTAGGTGATCCTATAGAAGTAGAAGCATTGAAGTTAGCTTTTGGTAAGCAAGAACCAGGTAGAGTTTTAATTGGATCAGTGAAGACGAACATTGGACATTTAGATGCTGCAGCAGGAGTTGGAGGATTTATAAAGACGGTCTTAGCTTTGAAAAACAAGAAAATTCCGCCGAGCCTTCATTATAATAACCCAAACCCTAGCATTGATTTTGGGAAAAATCCGTTTCGTGTAAATACGGAACTTATCCCATGGAAAGAAGAGGTAAGAAGAGCGGGTGTTAGTTCGTTTGGGATGGGTGGAACTAATGCACATATAGTGTTAGAGTCTGTTCCTGACAATGCTAAGAATTTTGAAAAACAATCTTGGAACTTATTAACTGTTTCAGCAAAAACAGAGGAATCTTTAGATAAAGCTACTAACGATCTATTATTGCATTTGAAGGAGAATCCAGAGATATCACTATCTGATACAGCTTATACATTACAAAAAGGTCGTCGTGAATTTCCATATAGAACTGCAGTAGTTGCTAATGGAATAGAGGGTGCCATAGAAAAACTTGGTGATACGGGACTAGAGAAAACAAACGCAATGGAGAGTAGACCTTTAGCCTTTCTTTTTTCAGGGCAAGGATCACAGTATATCAATATGGGTAGAGATTTATATGAAAATGAACCTGTATTTCGTGAACACGTTGATCAAGGTTTAGCCTTACTCTCAAATTGGCTAGATATAGAAATGAAAAATATTTTGTATCCTACAAAGGAGACAGAGGATAAAGCAACTGAACAGTTAAATAGAACTTTAATGACGCAACCTCTACTATTCATTATTGAATATGCATTAGCAAAGCTTCTAATGAATTGGGGAGTTTATCCAAGGGTCATGTTTGGCCATAGTATTGGTGAGTTTGTAGCAGCTTGTTTAGCAGAAGTAATGTCTTATGAAGATGCATTACATTTAGTAATGATTAGAGGGAAGTTAATGAATAGCGTACCAGAAGGCGCTATGCTAAGTGTAAATTTATCTGTTGAAGAATTACAAACCTATATAACAGATGATGTAGATATAGCAGCTGTAAATTCCTCTCAACATTCAGTAATTTCTGGTACTGTACTTTCAATCAATAAAATTGAGGAATTACTTTTAAATCATGGAGTAAAGACAACGCGTCTATTTACTTCGCATGCTTTCCATTCTCGAATGATGGATGAAGTTCTAGATTCATTTGAGCAAGCTGTAGGAAATATAAAATTATCAAGTCCTAAAATACCTTATATATCTAATGTTACAGGTGAAATGATTACAGCAAATCAAGCCACATCACCTTCTTATTGGGCACAGCATCTACGAAGTACTGTTCAATTTTCAAAGGGATTATCTGAAATTTTTCATTTGAAAAATGTAATTTGCCTTGAGATTGGCCCAGGTAATGCATTATCAACTTTTGTATTAAAACATTTAAATAGAAGTAAAGATCAATTGGCTTTAAACATGTTACGTCATCCTCTTGATAAATCAAATGACTTCGAGCATTTATGCAAGCAAATGGGACGGTTATGGATGCAAGGTGGAACTATAAATTGGAATACTTTTAATAACAGTGAGAATAAAAGTTTATTAGATTTACCAACGTATCCTTTCATGAAAAAACGATTTAAAGCTGATCCATTTTTTAATATTCAATCTCAGAGTTTAACTCAGGAAACAAGAGGCCATAATAAACAGGCTAATATTAAAGACTGGTTTTATTTGCCTTCTTGGGAACGCAAAACATTAAAATCTATACAAATAAAGAAAGAACAAAAATATAAATGGCTTATTTTCAATGATCATCTAAATCGATTCAATCGACTGATAGAAAAATTAAAAAGAGAAGGTCATGATGTAATTGAAGTTAAAACAGGTGGTATTTTCTCTGAAAAGTCCGACTGTTTATATACGATATGTCCATCTCAAAAAATGCATTATGAAATGCTATTTTCAGAATTAGAACAAAAAGATTTATTACCAAATAAGATTATACATGCTTGGAGCTTTAATCCAGTTAATGAGGTTATTCTCGATCAAGAGAGAATTGAACGGTCAATGGATGAAGGATATTATTCGTTACTTTACATTGCACAAGCAATTGGGAAAATTAATTATGAAGGAGCATTACAGTTAAATATTTTTACTGACCGTATGTTTGAAGTTACAGGTACAGAGCTGAATTTAAAACCAGAGCAAGCTACAATTCTAGGCTTTTCAAAAATATGCAATCTTGAGTTTCAAAATATAAAATGTCGTACCATTGATATGGATACAGATTCTCAACAAATGTTTGAAGAAGCGGGTTTAATGGAGAGTTTTGTGGATTCTACTGATATAGTTGTAGCTTATCGAGGACGTCATCGATGGGCGCAAACGATTATTCAAAGTCCTTTTGAGGAAGAAGATGTAGAAATTGATAGATTACGAGAGAGTGGCGTCTATCTAATTACTGGTGGACTTGGTGGAATTGGATTTGAAATTGCAAAAGATTTAGCTAATAGAGTACCAAATGTCAAACTTATATTGATTGGCCGCTCAGAGTTCCCACCTCGTAATCAATGGGAACAGTACCTAGAAAATAAAGACGAGCGTGTAAGCCGAGTTATTTCTGATTTGTTAACAATGGAGTCTCAAGGTGCAGAATACATGATCCTAAGTGCAGATGTTTCCAATCAAGATGATATGAAACAGGCAATTGAAAAGGCTAAATCTCGCTTTGGTTCTATTAATGGCGTAATTCATGCAGCAGGTGTCGCTGATTATCTAGGTATTATGATGAATCGTGAAAAAGAATCTAATAATAAAATTTTAGCTCCGAAAATTAAAGGTACACTAGTACTCGATGCTTTATTAAAAGATGAACCAATTGATTTCTTCGTACTATGTTCATCAATTGGTAATGTGGCGTATCATATGAAATTTGGTCAGAGTGGTTATAATGCAGCGAATGAATTTTTAGATGCATTTGCATTTTATAAGTGGGCTCATGATGGAGTGTTCACTGTAGCTATTAACTGGCCAGATTGGCAAGAGGTGGGTATGTCACTTAAGTCTGCTGAAATATGGGCAAAGCAATTTAATATGGATATGGAAAGTGTATTACATGATGGTGTAACTGTAGAAGAGGGCTTAAAAGTATTCCGTAGTATTATCAATAGAAATCAACAACAAGTTGTGGTTTCTCCAATAGATTTACATTGGAAACTTTTAAATGGTGCCAACTATTATAATGAACTATTGGAAAAAGGAAGTAAGAATAGATTAAAGCAGAATCGTTCAGATGTTTCCACAACGTATAGACCACCAACTAATGAAATTGAACAACAATTATACGAATTATTAAAAGATATGTTTGGAATCGAAGAAATAGGAATTTACGATAATTTCTTCGATCTAGGAATGAGTTCTTTAGATCTTGTTCGTATTAATGTGAAATTAAAAGAGGCCTTTAAACGAGACTTACCTATAGTTGTTCTTTATGAGCATACGTCAATTAAATCTCTTGCTAAATATTTAAGTAATCAAGAAGTAAATAACAATTTAACAAATAAAAAAGAGTTATTGAAAGCGAAATCGGTTATGAAAAATACATTATCTGCTTTAAAAAGTAGAAAGTAGTAAAGGGAGGGGAACAACATGATTAATAAAGAAGTAGTTCCGTCAAAAGTTGAGTTTTGCTGGGGATTACCTGTTATTCCAACGCCACAAACAAAAGAACTTCTAGAGGAATATGTTAATCAAGCTAAAAGAGCTGAGAAGAATAACTTTGACTCGGTATTGGTTTCGATTGCACCAACTTCTGTTGATCCAATGATAGCAGCGTCTATGATTGGAATGAATACGGAGTTTGTAAAGATTTTGGTTGCGCAAAATACAAACCAGATGCTTCCTACCGTAACAGCAAAAGCATTGAATACTTTAAATAGTTTAATTGGTAATCGTGCAGATATTAACATTGTAACTGGTAGTGCCTCGCTTGTCCTTGCACGTGATGGATTACCAGAACCGCATCATGTTCGATATGCTAGGACAAAAGAATATATTGAGCTGTTACAACAATTAAGACGAGGAGTAACTAGCTATAAAGGTGAGTTTTATCAAGTAGAAAATAGTGATATTTATCCAAAGGAAGATCTCTCTCGAAGTGCCCGCTACTTTGTAGCGGGGTCCTCCGAGGAGGCAATGAGAATAGCTGCAGAGTATGGTGATGCTTATATACTTTATGCAACAGACCGCAAAAGTCTTAGAGAACACTATCAAACAGTTAATAATTACGCTAAGCAATATGGGCGCGAGAAAATTCCAGGTGCTATTTTAGTAGACATCATTGCTCGTGAGACTTCGGAAGAAGCATATGAAGAAGCATATGAATTACTTGAGAGAACACCAGCAGCCTTAAAGAGGATGACTAAGCTATTTTTAGATAATGCAGATTCTGTTGGACTTCGCCGATACAAAGATTTAATTACAAAAGATAGTATGTGGATAGATGATCATCTTTGGGGAGGTCTAAGTTTAGTTAACCCATCTAATTCAATTTCTATAGTTGGTAGCTATGAGGAAGTCATCTCGACGTTAACTGATTTTTGGGAAATAGGGGCAAATTATTTTCTTATTACTTCTCAGATTAGTGAGCATGAAATTGAACGTATTGGTCAAAATGTTGTGCAACCATTTAAAAAGAAAATTGAAAAGTTAATCCAAGTTAACTAAAAGAGGGCTAAAAATATGAAGTTAAACATATGGTTGAAGTTTATCATTTTAATGACTTTAATAGTACTCCCTTATCGACAGGTGGAAGCACAGGAAACGGTACAGTTTAATGAGAAGAAAATACAGAAGCATATAGAAGAACAAATATCTCAAGCGGGTATTCCTGGACTTTCAGTAGTAATTGTAAAAGGAAACGAAACGATTTATAAGAAGAATTATGGCTATGCCGATACAGACAAAAAACGTCAAGTTACGAATGAGACGCTTTTCGAGCTAGGTTCTACTTCAAAAGCTTTTACGGCATTAGCTGTATTGCAGCTAGAAAAAGAAGGGAAAATTAAACTTAGTGATTCTTTAACTAAATATGTTTCATGGTTTGAAATGGAGTATAAAGGCAAACCTTATGAAATTACACTTTATGACTTATTACACCATACTAGTGGAATACCGGAAAAGGCCATTGGATATATTCCTATAACCAATGGCAAAGATTCTATTGAGAAAACGATTAGAAATGTTATGCCAATAGGACTAAACAAAGAGCCGGGTAGCAGTTTTGAATATTCTACGGTTAACTACGATCTATTAGGCTTAGTAATCGAGAAGGCAACTAATCAATCATTTGAAAGATATGTTCAAGATCATGTGCTATCAAAGTTGGATTTATTGAGTACATACGCTGGACGTGAGATGGCCCCATTAGATAACATGGCCCAGGGTTACAAGCGTAATTTCTTACAATCATTACCCTATGACGCTCCTAATTATAGGGGGAATACACCGGCTGGATATTTTATTTCAAATATAAATGATATGGAAAAATGGTTAAAATTACAGCTTGGGGTTGAAAAGCCTAGGACGTTTCCGGAGGAATTGATTAACGATTCTCATAAAGCGAATAGAAAGGTTGCCCCAGATAGCAATGGAGCTTCATATGCAGCTGGATGGGAGGTCTATCAAAGTGGTGGAGGGGAAATTTCACATGGTGGAAGTAACCCAAATTATTCATCGTATATTGGTTTCCGTGATGAGGAACAGATAGGGGTCGTAGTATTAGCAAATCTGAATAGTAATTACACTTACTATATCGGTAGCAGTCTTTTAAATATGATGATAGATAAAGAAGTTAAACCGTTACTCTATGATGAATATAAGAAAACAGATCAAATAGGAACAGCCTTATTTGTGATCTCATCTTTGTGTTTACTAACGTTATTGGTCATGTTATTTCATTTAATCAGAGAGATTATTTTTAGAAAAAGAAAATTTATATTACCAACGGGAAAAACATGGTTACATATGGTATTAGTTGTTGCGATATATGGGCTAATGATTTATGCACTTTATCAACTACCAAATCTCTTGTTTGGAGGGCTTCCGTGGGCATTTATAAAAGTTTGGGCTCCTTCAACTGTTGTACTTGCAATATATGCAATTGCTGGGGTGGGTTTGGCCTATGTTATCCATACATTCTTAAATCTTAGTTTTCCAAGACAAAAGGGAAAGTCGCTTTTGACTTTAATTGTTTTGGGATTAATATCAGGATTTGGTAATGCCTTTCTCATTTTTGTGATTAATGAAACGTTTGTTAGATCAAATAATTTGGAAAATGGCTTGTTGTTTTACTTTGTACTTGGAATCGTTATGTATGTCTTTTCACAACGTATTATTAGAACTAGCATTGTATCGTATACAAACGAGCTAGTTTATGAAAAAAGGATGGAATTAACAGATAAGTTGTTACAGACTCCTTATTATAAATTGGAGTTGATTGAGAAGGGCCGAATAGAGGCGACATTAAATAACGATACGGAAGTTATCTCTCGTTCTCTCAATCTATTAGTTACTGCTGGAACAAGTTTATTAACGTTACTGTTTTGTTTTCTCTATCTTGGTGTAATGAATATGTATGCCTTTTTACTATCCTTGTGTATCATCTTTATTACTGCAGGGGTATATTCTCTGATCGGACGACAAGCAGATAAAGTTTGGAATGAAACAAGAGATATTCAGAATGTATATTTTCGTTTGATTGGTGATCTAAGGCATGGTTTCAAAGAGCTTAGGCTTCATACTGGAAAACGAAACGATTTTCGAGAAGTTATGAATGAAAGCTGTAATAACTATCGTGTTAAACGAACGATAGGAGATATTAAATTTGCAAATGTGTTTGTTCTGGGAGAACTATTATTCATTTTTGTTATTGGTATTGTAGTTTTCGTATTTCCAGAAATTTTTGTTAATATGCCAAAAGAGACGATAAGTAACTATGTAATTGTTTTTCTGTATATGACAGGTCCAGTTAATGAAATACTGGGTGGTATCCCTCAGCTCGTAAATGTACGTATTTCTTGGCAACGTATTCAACAAATGGTGAAGAGTGTAGATCATATAAAGGAAAATGAGCAAATCGCGACAACAAAAGAGTACTTAGATGTGCCAATTTGTTTGCAGCTACAAAATGTAAGTTATAAGTATAAGAATAAAGATGGAGATTTTACTGGTTTTGGTATTGGTCCAATAGACATGGAGTTTAATTCTGGAGAAATAGTCTTTATTGCTGGTGGTAATGGGAGTGGAAAATCTACTTTATCAAAACTGATTACTGGGTTATATGAACCTAATGAAGGTAACGTTTTATTAAATGGAAAAGAAATAGCTCCAGAGGAATTGAATCAATACTATTCAGCTATCCTTAGTGATTTTCATGTTTTTGATAGGCTATATGGAATTAATACAGAAGGAATGAAAGCAGAAATCGATCATTATTTAGAACTTCTCCAACTGAGTGACAAGGTTGGCATTGAGAATGGGCGTTTTACTACTACGCAACTATCAACTGGACAAAAGAAAAGGTTGGCATTGCTGGTTACGTATTTAGAAGATCGACCTATACTTTTATTTGATGAATGGGCAGCGGATCAAGATCCTGGTTATAGACGCTTCTTTTATGAAGAATTGTTACCTCAAATGCGAGCGAAGGGTAAATGTATTATTGCTATTACTCACGACGATCAATATTTTCATTTAGCAGATAAGCTTATAGTGATGGAGATGGGAACTGTGAAAATGAATAAAACAAAGGAGGCATTATCATGAGTAAGGAAATTAAATGTGTTGTTTGGGACTTAGATTGTACAATTTGGGATGGTGTTTTATTAGAGAGTGGCACAGTTACTTTAAAACCTGGAATTTATGAAATTATATGTGAATTAGATCGACGTGGAATACTGCAATCAGTTGCTAGTAAAAATAATTACGAAGATGCAATAGCTAAATTACGGGAATTTGGAATAGAAGAGTACTTTTTATATCCAGAGATTCATTGGAACTCTAAATCTAGTTCCATTGAGAAAATTAGTAAAAATTTAAACATAGGTATTGATACTTTTGCGTTCATTGATGACCAACCTTTTGAATTAGAGGAAGTACAGAGTGTTCACAATGATATCCTGTGTATACATGTAAATGAATATAAGTCGTTATTAGACTTGCCACGACTACAACCAAAAAGAATTACAGAAGACTCACGTCGTCGAAGACTGATGTATTTAGAAAATCTTAAGAGAACGAAGGATGAAGAAGAATATGAAGGCCCAAAAGAAGAGTTTTTAGCTTCACTTGGGATGAATTTTGTGATTAGTGAGGCTCGTGAGGAAGATTTGCAGCGTGCAGAGGAGTTAACAGTACGTACGAATCAATTAAATTCGACTGGTATTACCTATGATTATGATGAATTAAACTATTATCGTAATCATCCAGATTATTTATTATTAGTATGTGAGTTATCAGATAAATATGGCTCCTATGGGAAGATTGGTTTAACACTTGTAAAAAGGACGGAGGAAGCCGACTGCCTAAAACTTCTTCTCATGTCTTGTCGTGTAATGTCACGTGGCGTTGGTACTATACTCCTCACATATCTAATGGAAAGAACAAAACAGGCAGGTAAACGCTTTTTGGCTGAGTTTCGACAGACTGACCGTAACCGTATGATGTTTGTTACGTACCGATTAGCTGGATTTAAGGAAACTAGCAACGAAAATGGAATATTAATTTTAGAACATAATCTTGAGAATATAAATCCTTATCCTCACTATATTAATATACAATTTCCGGAAACACCAACGGATGTGGATAGAGGGGAAGTGGAAATATGCAACAAACAATTGTAAAGCATTCTCTTACGCATCCACAAAAAAGAGTTTGGTATAATGAACAAATTTATCCAAACACATCTATGTATAACATCGGAGGGATGGTTCTTATTAATGGGGAAATTAATTTTACAATTTTAGAAAAAGCAATTCAATTATTCATTAAGAAAAATGATGGTTTACGTCTACGGATTTTTCAACAACATAGAGAACCCCACCAATATATATCACCATTTGAACCTACACCAATACGTTTAATTGATTTTTCTAATCACCATAATCCAAGTTTAGAAGCTAGAAAATGGGCCCAGGATGAATTTCAAAAACAAATTCCACTTGAAGGAGGCCCTCTGTTTGAATTTGTGCTCTTGAAAATAAGTGATGTAGAAAGCTCCTATTTTGTTAAGTTTCATCATATTATAGCTGATGGTTGGACAATCCAACTTATGACGAGTCAAATTATCGATTTTTACTCTAAGTTAAAGAATGATGAGCATATAAATGATACGGTTGAATCTACTTATCTGTCTTATTTACAAGCAGAGGAGAAATATCTGGGATCCCCTCGATACGTAAAAAATAAGAATTATTGGAATGAGAAATTTATGAATCTGCCAGATTTCTTTTTATCAAAAACATCTCATTCTCTAGAAGGGAAACGAAAGATATTTTTAATTGAAAAAGAAAAATCGGTTGCACTACAGTCTTTTATACAAAAACATAGAATATCTATGAATACATTATTTTCAACCTTTATGCTTATTTATATTCATAAAATGTATGATCAATCAGACATAATTATTGGATCTCCTGTACTAAATCGTTCCGGCGTACTAGAAAAGAAAATAGTGGGTATGTTTACTAGCACAATGCCGTTACGGTTAAATGTGGATGAAGATGAGAGTGTTCTATCTTTCATTAAAAGAGTAAATCATGAAATAAAACAATGTCTATTTCACCAGCGTTATCCTTATAACTTATTGGTAAAAGACTTGCAATTGACTAGTAAAGGATACGATGGTTTATTTCAATATAGTGTGAATTACTATAATACAAAACTTAAAAATACTATTGATGGATTTTCTTTAGAAAACGTGGAGTTTTACAGTGGTTACCAAGCCTATTCATTGCAGTTAGTTATTAAGGAATGGGCAGATGAAGGTTTAGAAATTCAATATGATTATAAAGTCGCGGATTTTGAAGAAGATCAAATCAATTGTATGCATGAGAGGTTTTTAGCTTTAATAGAACAAGTTTTACGTAATGAAGATCAATCGGTAAAAGAATTATCTTTGTTATCGGATGATGAGCAAAAGTTTATGTTAGAGAAATTTAACAATACAGCTGTTGTGTATCCGAAAGAAAAAACTATTCAAGAATTATTTGAAGAACAAGTAAAACAGACACCAGAAAAAATAGCAATTCAACATGCTGATAGATCAATGACTTATCTTGAATTAAATAAGAAATCTAATCAGTTAGCAAGAAAGTTACGAGAAAAAGGAGTCAAAAATGGTCAAGTCGTGGGTATACTAGCTAAACATTCACTTGAGATAGTAATTGCAATTTGGGGAGTTATTAAGGCTGGAGGTACATATTTGCCTATAGATCCTTCCTATCCAGAGGACCGAATTCGTTATATTTTGAATGATAGCGGCACAACATTACTTTTAACTGACTATACAAATGAGGGTAATTTAGAATATTTAGGTAAGGAAATTAATATATGTGATCAGAAACTTTATGAAGGAGATAATGCCAATCTAAACCTAGTAAATGCACCAAATGATCCAATATATATAATTTATACCTCTGGAACCACGGGGAATCCTAAAGGAACTGTAATCACTCAATGTGGATTGGTTAACTATATTTCCTGGGCTAAAAAGAACTATATTAGTAGTGAAAATGATGTTTTTGCATTATATTCATCCGTTTCTTTTGATTTAACAGTAACTTCAATATTCACTCCTTTAATAAGTGGTTTATTGTTAGTAATATATCATGATAATGAAGATGAGTTTATTTTGTCAAAAATACTCAAGGAAAATGTAGTAACAGTGTTGAAAGTTACGCCTTCACATTTAGCATTGTTAAATAACTATTCACCCCCAAGAGTTTCATCTCTTCGCAGATTGATTGTGGGTGGAGAGGATTTGAAAACCTCAGTAGCCGAAAAGATATATGATCTTTTTAGCGGTAAAGTTGAAATAATTAATGAATATGGACCAACTGAAACTGTGGTTGGATGTATGATTCATCGTTATGATCCAGATCTAGATCGAAGAGCATCCGTACCAATTGGTATACCAGCTGATAATGTTCAAATATATTTATTGGATAAGAATCTTCAGCCGGTTCCTATTGGTGTAAAAGGAGAAATTTATATATCGGGTGATGGGGTAGCTAAAGGTTATTTAAATCGTCCGGATTTAACAGCGCAACGTTTTTTATCCAATCCATTTATATCGAGTGAGAAGATGTATCGAAGTGGTGACTTAGCTGTCATGTTGCCAAATGGATTAATCGAGTATCAAGGACGGATGGATTCTCAAGTGAAAGTTAAAGGATATCGTATTGAAATAGGGGAAGTTGAGAATGCACTGTTACAACACAAGTCTGTTAAAGATGTAGTAGTGGTGAATTGGCAAGGTGAGGATAATTCAAATCATCTAGTTGCTTACATTGTTTTGAAAGACAGTGTTCAAAATATAGAAATACGCAGCTTTATTTCGCATATGCTACCAAGTTATATGATTCCTTCATTTTTTATCTATATGGATCAGCTACCGCTTACTATCAATGGAAAGGTAGATCGTCAAGCGTTGCCAGATCCGATGTTAAATAACGGTTCTAACCATACTCATTTAGAAGAAGTAGATGAAGATGTTACTGGAATGGTTAGTGAAGTTCTCAAGGAAATATTACAGACTGATAGAATCGAATTGCATAGTAATTTTTATCATTTAGGTGGAGATTCTATTAAAGCGATCCAAGTGAGCGCTAGATTACAAGAATTGGGATGGAAAATTAGAGTTAAAGATGTACTAAATTATCCAGTTGTAAGTGAATTGGGAGCAATGTTAGTTAAACAAAAAGATGTTACAGTCTCACAAACATTGGTAACAGGAAAGGTAGAGCCTACTCCTATTATGCGTTGGTTCCTTGATCAACAGTTTAAGAACCCGCATCATTGGAATCAATCGGTACTACTGTCTTTGAAGAAGTCAGTTAAAGAAGAATATATTAATGAGATGTTAAATACGATCATGCATCATCATGATTTGTTGCGGCTAAGGTATGAGGATAATCAGGATTACTTCTATTATGACGAAGATATGTCCATTGCTGATTCTAAGGTTACCATGTTTGATCTGTCTGAAATTCCAATTGAAATAGCTTTGAATCAAGTTCATATAAAAGGTGAAGAGTTAAAAGGAAGTTTAAATTTGAATGAAGGACCATTATTTAAAGGGGGCTTATTCCGGCTTCCAAATGATCAACAGTTGTTGTTATTAACTGCACACCATCTTATTGTTGATGCTGTGTCCTGGCGTATTTTAATTGAAGATGCAAACCGATGTTTGAATAGCTTGTATTTAGGAGAAGTTCCATCGCTACCATTAAAAACTAACTCTTTCCAAGATTGGTCTGAAGCTTTAAATAGTCGAGGCGTTAATTTAGTACGTGCTGAATTAGATTATTGGGAATCCATAGATAACACGCTAGATAATAATTTTCAAATTAATAGAGAAAAAGAAAATAGTACTGTTGAAAGTTGTACTACTCTTACCTTTACATTGAATGCAGATGATACAAGAAAACTATTAACTACTGCAAATGTGCCTTACAATACACAGCCAATGGAGTTGTTACTCGCTGTGTTGACAGAAAATTTAGGTAAATATACAAACCAAGATCAAATTAAATTTGAGTTAGAAGGTCATGGTCGAGAGGAATTATTTGAGCATCTTGATATTTCACGTACAGTAGGGTGGTTTACGACGATGTATCCTATTGTATTACAAGTTTCGCATAATATTGCTAATCAAATAAAGAGTGTTAAAGAAGAAGTTCGTAAAAGACCTAATAAGGGAATTGGATATGGAATTCTTAAAGAGAGGTTTCCTTCTTGCAAAGATTTAACTCAAAATACAATTCGTTTTAACTATTTAGGGGAGATAGATAATTCTCTCGGAGATGGATGGTTTACTATTGTTGATTATCAAAGTGGCAGTGAACAATCAAAAGATAATCATATTACTGCATTATTAGATATTGTGGCCATGGTTAAGAATAAAAACTTAGAAATTCATGTGACATTTAGTACAAGTCATTTTCAAAAGAATTTTGTAGAAAATTTATTTTCAGATTATCTAGAACGACTACAGATATATATCCAATCCTGTTGTCAAATGCAAACAAAAGAATTTACTTCATCAGATTTTGAAACCTTAAACCTTAGTGATGAAGAAATTGATAATTTGTTTGACTAAACAACTATTTGATGAAAATTTTATTTAATAAAGGAGAAGTCACTTGAGAAAATTAATGAAAGATTTATCGCCAGGATTGAATAGTAACAAATATTTGGTTTGTGTTCCTTATGCTGGGGGCTATTCGAATTCTTTTTTACCTTTAAAGAATTATTTGCCGAAAGATCTAAAACTTATTTCATTTGATCCCCCAGGCCATGGTCCCAATCTTTCTCCACTAGTTGATAACATAGATGATCTTGTTAATTTATATTTAATGGAGATGCAACCAATTTTAGAGGGAGAAGTTACATTATTTGGCCATAGCATGGGAGGAATTATAGTTCACCGTATGGCTCAAATTTTAGAAAGTAAAGGTATAAATCCTAAAAATGTTATTATCTCAGCTATGAATCCACCGGAAATAAGAAGAAAAACAAATCATTTAGATGATAAAGACTTTATAGATTATATAAAGTCTTTGGGAGGATTACCGGATGAAGTATTACAACATCAGGAGCTTTTAAACTATATCCTTCCAGTCATTCGATCAGACTTTCGCGCCATTGAGAATTATATAAATGATGACACAACATTGTTGAAAGCGCCCCTATACATAATTAGTGGAACAACAGACTCCAATTATACTGTAAAAGGGGCTAAGAAGTGGGTAGAATGGGGCAATGAGGTTCATTTTCTAACAGTGAATGGTGGTCATATGTTTTTACTACATCAAGCTGACATCGTGGGCGAGTTAATTATGAAAATACTAGATAGGGTAAAATCTGTGAAGTGAAAAAATTAAGAGATGTATCTGAGTAAGAGAAAAGTGCATTTCTATGCTTTATGTTGAAACTTCTATCGCTAAAGTAGCAATCCAATTGGTCGTCATTGGGAGTTTTATTACCGAGGAAGAAAACTCCCAATGACGAGTATGATTGTGCCCCCTCATGATAAAACGGATGGGTCTATGGGGAACATAACCACTAAATATGTAGTATTTAGTATCAATATCATAGAGAATGGTGGGAAGAAAAAATGCTTGATAAATTTACCCAGCAGGTTTTATTATCTAGTGAAAAATTTAAAAAAGAAAAAGAATATTGGTTAGACAAGTTATCAGGTGATGTTGAGTTAAGTAGATTTCCCTGTGATTGTCTGTCTTTAAATAGTATTCAGGCTTCTAAAGAAAGTTATTATTGTCAATTCCCATCGGATATTGCGAAGAGAGCTGTAGCAATTAGTAATAATTCTGATATGTTACTGTACACTATTTTATTATCAGGTGTGAAATATCTCTTAAGTAGATATACCGATAGGGATGATGTAGTAATTGGAATGCCAGTTTTTAAGCAAGGTCAAGAAGAGACGGTTTTTCAAAACAACTTTTTATTATTACGTACTCAAATAAATCAAGAAGATAATTTTAAAGAAATAATATATAAAATTAAAGAAACAATTTTAGAGTCAAATGAACATTGTCATTTTCCTTTTAATAAACTTACTCAATTATTAAGTCTAGGTGGAGAGAGTAATAATCTTCCCTTATTAAATACAATAGTAATGTTAGATGGTATTCATTGTTATGAGAGTACAGATAAAATAAACTCTGATATGGTTATTAGGTTTATGAAAAATGAAGAACAGCTAAAGGTTCAAGTGGATTACAATTCTACTTTATATAGTGAAGGATTAGTTAGTAGAATAGTTAATCATTTATATAATATTTTAGATATATTAATGAAAGATCCAAATAAATCTGCAATAGATCTAGATGTAATGTCTAAAACAGAAAAGAATCAAATATTATATGATTTCAATCATACGACTAGAGTTCATAAAACATTACTTTGTGAGACTGTAACAGCTCCTCAATTATTTGAAGAGCAGGTAAAACAGAATCCTAATCAAATAGCGATTGTATGTAATGAAAAAGAAATTACATATAAGCAATTAAATATAAAAGCTAATCAGTTGGCGAGAAGGTTATTAGACCAGGGAGTTAAAAGAGAATCCATTGTTGGTGTGATGATGGAACGCTCTATTGAGATGATTGTAGGCATATTAGGTATCTTAAAAGCGGGTGGGGCGTATTTACCGATTGATACCGATTTACCAAAACAAAGAGTGGAATACATGCTGACAGACAGTGGGTGTTCACATGTACTAACATATCAAAACTCTATTATAAAGGGAGTAGCATTCCAAGGTAGTGTAATAAATCTAATGGATATTCCTTTTGAAGAAGAACAAGTAGAAGATTTGCAGATAACGATGAAACCTCACAACTTGGCATATGTTATTTATACATCAGGTTCTACAGGCCAGCCCAAAGGGGTAATGATTGAACATCGTTCCTTAACTAATTTTTTGTGTGCAATGTATGAGGACTTCTCTCAAGATATAGGGATAACTGATAATGTTCTATTCTCTAGTAGCATCTCTTTTGATGTTACTATATTTGAAATATTTGTCCCATTGGTATATGGCGCAAGAATGACTATTTATCAAGGTGAGAAGTTTGATGTACCAAAACTTGTACAAGTCATTCTTGAGGAACAGGTCACTTTAGCATATATTCCACCTACTTTATTAAATGAAATATATGATTATTTTGTAAGGGCGAATCAGAAGATATTGTTAAATAAACTTTTCGTGGGAGTAGAACCAATTAAAACAAAATTACTCGCAAAATACGATCATCTATTTGAGGGGAATCTCCAAATATTAAATTTATACGGACCTACAGAGGCTACAGTCTGTTGTACATCTTATCAATATGAGACGAATAAAAAAATTACAACACAAAACGTACCGATAGGTTCGCCATTGTTAAATACTAAAATTTATATATTGGATTCATTGCACAGAATACAACCTATAGGTGTTCCAGGAGAAATATGTATTTCTGGCATAGGGTTAGCTAGGGGATACATCAATCGAAAAGAATTAACAGCAGATAAATTTATTGATCATCCATTTGAACCTGGTGAGAAACTATATAAAACAGGAGATATAGCAAGGTGGCTACCTGATGGTAACATTGAATACTTGGGACGAGTTGATCATCAAGTGAAAATAAGGGGATATCGAATAGAACTAGGTGAGATAGAAGCAAGTTTGTTAAAATATGAGACAATCAAAACCGCCGTAGTAATACAGCGAGAAGATGAAAGTGGAGAAAAGTATTTATGCGCGTATGTAGTTACCGAAAAAGATATTCCTATTCCAGAGGTAAGAGCATATTTAGCAACAAAATTACCATATTATATGATACCTCAACAGATCATACCCATTCAAAACATACCGTTAACACAAAACGGAAAAATAGATAGAAAAAAATTACCTCAACCTATTTATAATTTAAAATCTAGTCATATAGAGCCGACAAATTCTACAGAAAGAAAATTAGTTGAGATTTGGAAAGATGTTTTAGGAATTCAAAGGGTAGGAATACAGGATAACTTTTTTGAGATAGGTGGTCATTCGTTAAAGGCTGCTAAGTTAATTTCTATTGTTAATAAAGAATTTGATGTGCAATTATCTATTAAAATCCTATTTAAATTTCCTGTTTTGATTGATTTTTCAAAATGTATATTAGAAATGGAAAAAAGTAATTATATTTCCATAGAACCTATAAAACAACAAGAGTATTATTTAGCTTCTACGTCACAAAAGAGAATGTTTATAGTAGATCAATTCGAAGATGGTACAAATACAACTTATAATATGCCCACAATACTTAAAGTAGAAGGGGATATTTGTAAAGATAAGTTTGAAAATATATTTCAATCTTTAATACAAAGACATGAAATATTAAGAACTTCTTTTCAAATTTTAGATGGAGAATTAGTGCAGAAAATTGAGCCTAATGTAGAATTCAATATTAAATACGTTCATGTAAATGAAAAAGATGCGGATTATTTAATACATGAGTTTATAAGTCCATTTGATTTATCAAAAGCGCCATTATTAAGAGTGTTGCTTTTAAGGATAGCAGAAGAAAGACATATCCTTGTAGTAGATATGCATCATATAATCTCTGATGGTTTATCAATGGGGATATTAATAAAAGAGTTTGTAGAATTGTATAAAGGAAATGAACTTCCAAAATTGAGAGTGCAGTACAAAGACTATGTGATGTGGCAAAATGGAACTTACTATAAGAATTTAATTAGTGAACAAAAGAATTATTGGTTAACAACTTTAAAAGGAGAACTCCCGGTTTTAAATTTACCAACCGATTTTCAAAGACCGACTATACAAAGTTTTAAAGGTAAGGTTTGTTCCTTTAATTTGGGAACAGATTTAACTTTTAAAGTAAATAAGCTAGCAACTGAAACTGGTACCACGCCATATATGATTTTATTGGCTATTTATAACATACTTTTATCTAGATACACAGGTCAAGAAGACATTATTGTAGGTTCACCAATTGCTGGAAGGTCTCATTCTGATACTAATCATATGATTGGTATGTTTATTAATACTTTGGTAATGAGAAATTACCTAGAAAATGACGATGAGTTTATTGAGTTTTTGAGTAGATTAAAACTCAATACATTAGAAGCTTATGAAAATCAAGACTATCCTTTTGAAAAACTATTAGAAGATTTAGACTTGCATAGGGATACAAGTAGAAATCCATTATTTGATACCATGTTTGTTTTTCAAAATATGGATATGAATCCAATATCTATTGGTGAATTAGAATTTACACCGTATCAATTTAAACAGTCAGTTTCAAAATTTGATTTGTCATTAGTAGCAACGGAAATAGATAATAACATTCATTTAAAAGTAGAATATAGTACTAAGTTATTTAAAGCGGAGACAATAGAAAGGTTAATGGTACATTTTACAAATATAGTTCAGGAAGTAACTAATAACCCTAAAATACGATTGCATAATATTAATATGTTATCTGTAGAAGAAGAACATTGTATAATGAATGAATTTAACAAAAAAGAGAATTCAAATTCTAATCATTTTTTAGTGCATAAAATGTTTGAAGAACAAGTGAAACGGAACCCTAATCAAATAGCCGTTGTATGTAATGAAAAAGGAATTACATATAATGAATTAAATATAAAAGCTAATCGGTTGGCGAGAAGGTTATTAGACCAAGGGGTTAAAAGAGAATCCATTGTTGGAGTGATGATGGAACGCTCCATCGAGATGGTTATAGGTATATTAGGTGTCTTGAAAGCAGGTGGGGCGTATTTACCAATTGATACTGACTTACCAAAACAAAGAGTGGAGTATATGCTTATAGACAGTGGATGTTCACATGTATTAGTACATCAAAACTCTATTATAAAGGAGATAGAATTCCAAGGTAATGTAATAGATCTAATGGATATGTCTTTTGAAGAAGGGCAAGGAGAAGACATGCAAATGATGATAGAACCTCACAACTTAGCGTATGTTATTTATACATCAGGTTCTACAGGAAAACCTAAAGGCGTAATGATTGAACATCGATCCTTAACGAATTTTGTGTGTGCAATGTATGAAGATTTCTCTCAAGATATAGGGATATCTGATAACGTTCTATTCTCTAGTAGCATCTCTTTTGATGTTACCATATTTGAAATATTTGTCCCATTGGTATATGGCGCAAGAATGACTATTTATCAAGGTGAGAAGTTTGATGTACCAAAACTTGTACAAGTCATTCTTGAGGAACAGGTCACTTTAGCATATATTCCACCTACTTTATTAAATGAAATATATGATTATTTTGTTAGAGATAACCAGAAGATAGTGTTAAATAAGCTACTTGTAGGAGTAGAACCAATTAAAACAGAATTACTCGCAAAATACGATCATCTATTTAGGAGGAACCTCCAAATATTAAATGGATACGGACCTACAGAGGCTACAGTCTGTTGTACAACTTATCGATATGAGAGTGATAAAGAAATTACAACACAAAACGTACCGATAGGTTCGCCATTGTTAAATACTAAAATTTATATATTGGATTCATTTCATAGGATACAACCTATAGGTGTTCCAGGAGACATATGTATTTCTGGCATAGGGTTAGCTAGAGGATACATCAATCGAAAAGAATTAACAGCAGATAAATTTATTGACCATCCATTTGAACCTGGAGAGAAACTATATAAAACAGGAGATATAGCAAGGTGGCTACCTGATGGTAACATTGAATACTTGGGCCGAGTGGATCATCAAGTAAAAATAAGGGGATATCGAATAGAACTAGGTGAGATAGAAGCGAGTTTGTTAAAATATGAGACAATCAAAACGGCCGTAGTAATAGATCAAGAAGATGAAGATGGAGAAAAGTATTTATGTGCATACGTAGTTACCGAAAAAGATATTAGTATTCCAGAGGTAAGAGCATATTTGGCAACAAAGTTACCATATTATATGATACCTCAACAACTCATACCAATTCACAATATACCATTAACACAAAATGGGAAAATAGATAGAAGCAAGTTACCAAAGCTAAATACAATGAGCAATAGTAATTATGTACCACCAAGAAATGAAATAGATAGTAGTTTAATTGATATTTGGAGTAGTATATTAGGCGTAAATAATATTGGTATAAATGATAATTTCTTTGAATTAGGTGGTCATTCTCTTAAGGGATTAAAGTTATTCGAAAATATCAAGAGAATGTTTAATGTGCAACTGCCATTAAGTTTATTATTTCAAAAGGCTACTATTGAACAATTAAGTGATGTAATAAGTAGGAATAAAGGAATAGACAGTGAGTGTTTAATTCCAATTCAAAATGGAACAAACAAGGATAGTCAATGGTTCATTGTTCATGGGCAAGGCGGGGGTATATTAAACTATTATGATTTGGCTAGAGAATTAGGAGAGGATAAGACTGTATATGGGTTACAATCTATAGGATATGATGATGGTAGATTTCCAAACTTATCTGTAGAGGAAATGGCGGTAAGATATATAGAAGAGATTAAACAAGTAAAAAAGGAAGGGCCATATACCTTATTAGGATGGTCTTTTGGAGGGATAGTTGCATTTGAAATGGCTAGAAAATTAGAAGAACTAGGTGATAAAGTTAGTTTTCTAGGTTTACTTGATGTTCATCCTATTGAACAAGGTAAGGAGATTCTTAGTTTAAATATTAGGAATGCATTTGAAGAATTGGAAAAATTCAATGATCAGTTAGGGATTGAGAAAAATAGTTTTGAGCAAATGAGTGAAGAACAATTAATAGAATCTTTACTGAAAAAATTTACATTGAATGAAAATAGTTGTCAGCAAAATTTTGAAGATCCAATGATGAATAAGTTAAAAGTAATGATAGCTAATAGATATGCATACCTAAAATATAATTGTAAACAAAAAATAAAAGCAGATATCTTTCTATTTAATGCATCTATTAATGACATTCACCCACAAGTAGATTATAACAGATGGAATGAATATACATCAGGGGAAGTATACGCTTTGCAAGTGCCAGGTTCCCATCTGAGTATGTTAGAGAAACCGCATATTCATGAATTGGTAAAGAGTATAAAAATGAATTTTAAACAAATGCTCTTATTAGCACATGTAAATAAGTGAAATATTATTTAAAATTGTACACTATTAGTTTTCTAAAAGTCTCATAAATTCGTGTATAACATATTATGAGACTTTTTTCTTTGAGCCCATTCAATAATAAATATAAAGGGATTGGAAAATAAGTGGAAAATATGAAATAGAATATTATCCTCTGAAAATGTTTTTTACTATCAAAAATAAATAGGAATTGTTCATTGAGAGTTTTTAAATTTATATAAGATGTTAGGTGGGAAGGAAATAATGAATATATATAAGGTACGTGTGCCAGGAAATATAGAACATCATATTATGCAGAAACTTATGCGTTTGGTCTCAAAAGAAAAGCAGATGAAAATACAGAAATATAAAAGAAAGCCCGATCAATATAGCGCCTTAATTGGAGATATTATAATAAGATATTTAATTACTACAAATTTCTCAAAAGAAAATAAAGATATTAAATATAAATACAATGAATACGGAAAGCCTTATGTTGATGAGTTAAATAATTTTCATTTTAATATATCACATTCCGAAAGTTGGGTTGTTGGAGCTATTCATGAGGAAGAAGTAGGAATAGATGTAGAAAAAGTCCGGCCCATAGATACTACAATGATTAAAAATATTTTTACTGAGGAAGAATTTAATTATTTAAATTCATTAAATGTAGAACAACAATTAGATGTGTTTTATGAATTATGGACTATAAAAGAAAGTTTTGTTAAATGGATAGGGAAAGGACTAACTATACCTTTAAACTCTTTTGTTATTAATAAAAATACAATATTTTATGGTGACATGCTATCTAATGAGGTTTATTATAAAAAGTTTACTATTGGTAAAGATTATAAGCTATCTTGTTGTGCTTCTTTAGATAGTTTTCCAGAATCAATAATTGAAATTGATTTTGTTGATTTGTGTAATTACTTTATAGAAGATAAGCATTCTTACATAGTTTAAAATGATCGATATTTCTCTAAGGAAAGAAAATTTTTGGGGATTTAATTTTGAAAATTCTAAAAGTAAATATTTGAATAAGTAATTAAACTTGCTGGATATGCAATCATTTTACGCTTAATAGATTACTTTGTGTATATATTAGTATGTCATTCATTGTTTGTTTACTTAGATCAATGGTTGCAATAACAATTGTTAACGTTGTAGCTATAACAATTAAGAGATTATCATAATTACTAATAGCGAGCCAGTAGAAGGAGTATATCTCTTTTAAAGAGGGCTCTTTAATAACTGCAGCAGTAATTTGCATCTTAACTGACAATCTGGAAAACGTTACTTTTGAATGGGTGGGTTTTTTAGAGATGGGGCTATAAAAGAAACGGCCAACATTGTATGTATATTATTAGTAAAAAAGAGAATACAAGTATGAATTGACAGAAAATTGATAAAAGAATTGAGAAAGCTGAAAATTCAGTATTTTGAGTATATTTTTAGCGTTGTAGTGTGTAATATATTCAGCAGAGCTATATCATAAAAAATAAGAATATAGACTAACAATAGAATTATATTTAAGTATGTATGAGTAAAAATAGCATTCGAGTTCATATAGGCTATATGTCAACTGCTATACGTTAGTTTAAAAACAAATATAGAAAAGTGTGGTAATGGATCCACATGAATTATATTTGCAATCTATTATTTTTTACCTTAGCTGTTTTAATAGTTTGTATTTACATACATATGTAAATGCATTTTTGTTACATGCACTTATTCAAAAGGGAGGTAATATGATAATGGCTATTCGAAAACATTTAATTACTCTTGAGGATCTTACTGATAGTGATATTAACCAAATTGTAACTCGTGGGGTAGAGTTTGCCACAGGTAAATCGCAACCTAATCAAATATTAGCTGGAAATATAATTGGGATTTACTTCCGTAAAACATCGACTAGAACTCGATCGGCATTTTCTGTTGCAGCATTAAAGATGGGTGCACAAATTGTATCGTATGGTCCAAATGATTTGCAAGAAAATACAGGTGAGTCTATAGAAGACACTACTCAAGTACTTTCGCGAATGCTGGATGGACTAGTAGCAAGAACTGCAGATAGTCAAAAGGAAATGGAAAAACTGGCATCTCAAAGTCGTATGGCAGTCATTAATGCAATGAGTGCGGAAGAACATCCAACACAAGCACTAACAGACCTAACAACAATGAAACAAAAATTTGGTGAAATAGCTGGATTACGGGTTTTATATATGGGAGAAGGTAATAACAGTGCAGCAGCTCTAGCTCTTTCTTTATCTCGTTTTCCAGGTACGGAGTTATATCTTTTTACACCTGCTGGTTATGGAGTGTCTCCAAGTGTACTTGAAAAATCAAAAGAATATGCACGATTTTCTGGTGCTAAAGTTATTGAATGTCATGATATAAAAATGTTACCTAGTGAAGTGGATGTTGTATATACAACAAGGTGGCAAACAACAGGGACAAGCAAAATAGATCCTTTATGGAAAGATGCATTTAATCCATTTGCAGTGACAGAGGAAATTTTGACTTTATATCCGGAAGCTACTTTTATGCATGACCTCCCAGCACACCGGGGTGAAGAAGTAGCAGCAACAGTTATTGATGGACCGAAAAGTATTGTATTTACCCAAGCCGAAAACAAGCTAAATAGTGCTATGGCAGTACTTGAATGGTGCTTAGCTTACCGATACTAAAGAATCTAGCATTTATTGTCTTTCAGCTATAAGTTCTATTTGAGCTACATTCGAAAGGACATTTAAAGTAAACCTGAATATAAGTTAATTAAAAGTGATTTATATTTGAATTTGCAAATGTTTAATTAATTTTTTTTAGATTTTAATCAAGAAAGGAAGCAAATTATGCTCAAGAAATTAGAGAGTTTAGAAAGGGTAATCGGCAACACACCTATGATTAAATTAGAGCATGAAAAGATTAATCTGTATGCAAAACTAGAATATTACAATCTAATGAATAGTGTTAAAGTACGTGCTGCTTACCATATTTTAAAATCAGCAATAAGTCGCGGTGAAGTGACTGAAAATTCTACGATTATCGAATCTTCATCTGGTAACTTTGCGGTTGCTCTTGCTACTCTTTGTAGGTATATTGGTCTGAAATTCATACCAGTTATTGATCCAAATATTAATGATAGTTATGAGAATTTTTTAAGAGCAACTTCCTATCAAGTAGCTAAAGTGGATGAACGAGATGAAACAGGTGGCTATTTATTAACGCGTTTAAATAAGGTGAAAGAACTTTTAAATACTATTCCTAATGCATACTGGACAAATCAATATAATAATGCCGATAACTTTGAAGCTCATTATCAAGGAATTGGTGGAGAAATATCTAATGATTTTAATCAGCTAGATTATGCCTTCATTGGAGTGAGTACTGGAGGAACTATCGCTGGGGTATCTACACGATTAAAAGAAAAATTCCCTAATATTAAAATTATTGCGGTAGATAGTCAAGGATCCATTATTTTTGGTGATAAGCCTCGTAAACGATACATACCAGGAATTGGTGCCAGTATGATACCTGGTATGGTTAAGAAAGCATTGATTGATGATGTAATTATTGTACCGGAGGTTCATACTGTTGCAGGTTGTTATGAGCTATTTAATAAACATGCAATATTTGCTGGTGGATCATCAGGGACTTCATATTATGCAATCCAAAAGTATTTTGAAAATAGGGATGTTCAAAATACACCTAATGTTGTTTTCTTGTGTCCTGATAATGGACAAGCTTACACATCAACTATTTACAACGTAGAATGGGTAGAATGGCTTAATACACAAAAATTAGTAGAAGACCAATTAGTTTCTTTATAAAAATGATATAGAAATGAGGAAGCAATTATGATGTATTTAAATACTAAACATATCAATGAAATGGGTGTTAATTGGGAAGATACAATAAATGTCATTTCAAAGGCAGTACAAAGTCTTGATGCAGAAGATTTTTCTCAGCCAATTAAGCCATACTTACGTTTTGATGATCCGGCTAATAGAATTATTGCTATGCCAGCTTATATTGGAGGAGAATTTAAGGTTTCAGGAATCAAATGGATAGCTAGTTTTCCAAAGAATATTGAGAAAGGTATTCAACGTGCTCATTCAGTTACTATATTAAATGATGCTATGACTGGGAAACCATTTGCGACACTTAATACAGCAATGGTTAGTGTAATACGAACAGCTTCTGTTACAGGGTTAATGATTCGAGAGTTTGCCAAGTTAAGAGATTTAAATAATATTAAAGTTGGAATTATTGGATTTGGACCAATTGGTCAGATGCATTTAAAGATGGTAACTGCCCTATTAGGCGATAAAATCGAAAGTGTTTGCTTATATGATATTAATGGAATTAAAGACGAATTAATTCCTGAGGAAATTTATTCTAAAACTCAAAAGGTTAATGCATATGAAGAAGCCTATAATGATGCTGATATTTTTATTACTTGTACTGTTTCTGCAGAAGGTTATATTGATAAGAAACCTAAAGATGGGGCGCTACTACTAAATGTTTCTCTTCGTGATTTTAAGCCTGATATCTTAGAATATACAAAATCCCTAGTTGTTGATAATTGGGAAGAAGTCTGTCGTGAAAAAACTGATGTTGAAAGAATGCACCTTGAAAGAGGTTTACAAAAAGAAGATACAATATCAATTGCTGACGTTGTAATCCGAGGAGCACTGCAAAATTTCCCTTATGACAAAGCAATATTATTTAATCCAATGGGTATGGCAATATTTGATGTAGCCATTGCTGCTTATTACTATCAAAGGGCTAGGGAAAATGAAATTGGTGTTTTATTAGAAGATTAGTAAAATTAATAAACGTAGTTTGAAATAATTGTCTAATAGCTGCTAAATATCGGTATATACGACTAATCATTATAGAAAATTAGTTATTTGATAAGCTTAGAATTTATGTAATTATTTGAGGAGCTGTTTTTATGAGTGAAATTATTTCGGCCTTAGATCTCTTACATCCCAAGCAAATTCGCTTTCATGAATCATATGAACACAAAAGATTGGAACAAATTTGTCGTGTAATGGAAAGCGAAGGTGTTTTACGGAATCCTCCCTTAGTATCTGAGCTTAGTGATGGTAATTATCTGTTACTTGATGGTGCCCATCGTATGAAGGCTATGATGGCATTAGGTTGTAAACGCGTTGCTGTACAGGTAGTACCTGATGAAAAAATAAAAATTCGTGCTTGGAATCATTTATTACCAATGGGGGAATGGGTAAATAATTTAAAGAAAGAATCTACAATAATTTGGTCAGGTAAGAGTATTGCTAATAAACGTTTGCTTGCAAAAATTACAGAAGCAAATAAACAAGAATATTTTTTATATGCAAGGGATTTAAATAGCGATTTATTTACCCATTTAGAGATATGGCATCGTATTGTCGGTTTATATCAACATGAGTATACGGTACGCCGTCATTCAAATGATACTGAGGTCTGGCCTCATTCAAATGAAATATTGATGAGTTATCCAGAATACTCGTTGATGGAACTGAAAAAGGTAATTGAAGCAAAGTTTTTAATGCCAGCGGGAGTTACTCGTACGACGCTTAGTGGTCGGTTATTGAATTTACGTATACCACTTCATATATTGCGTACGGAAGTATATCCTGCTGGTGAATGGGAAACGTTATGTGGAAATTGGTCAAAATGTTTACGCCTTTATGACGAGCCAATATATGTTTATGATGCATAATATATTGTTTAGTGATTATGATGTATATTTTTTATTTATTTGTAAAAATTTCATTATATGATTTATGTTAATTCCAAAATATTTTTATTATGCTATAAAAACTGTTTGAATTAGTATTTAAGACTAATCTAAGAGAGGTTTGTTATCGGATGGGGTAAATATTACCAAAAAAGATAAAGTGGAGATCTCTAAAAAATTAAAAACTTTCTTGGGTGATCAATATTCACTTGAATTAGGAGATTACATAAGTTTTGAGATACTTGAATTTATAATAAAAGAATTAAATCCACATTTTAATCTAGCTACAAAAAATAGATTGGAAATTCTCTTGAAAAATATAGAGAAAGAGATATATAGTGAATTAGTTTCACATGAAAATAATAAAGTATAGGCAATATTACATGTATTTAAATGTAGAATAGTATAAACCTATACCTACATAATGTGATGCTATTAATTTGGTAGAATAGCGAGGAACAAGAGAATTGATGATATACAATTTTTAAAAGAGATGGAATTGAGAAGTGAACATACTTACAATTTCATCTTTTTATTTTTGACACGCTTTTTGCAATTCAAGCTTGATAATAGATCCTGACAAAGCCTTTTAGGCAGGGTGGATTTTGTAAGAGAAATTAAATATATTAAAGTTATTTCATAATTGAAATTTTTGGTTGAAGTCTTATACAATTAAAGAAAAAGAGTGGTTTATCCCTTTTTATGGAAAAATATTCTTGAGTTATATCTTCTATAATCTAATTTTTTTCATAAGTGTAATTACAATTCTTAATCGTTAGTTAGGAAAATAGTGTTCAAATTTTAAAGATATAATAAGTAAGTCTCTTTTAATTATATTAATATAATTAAATATCCTATTATTTTATTTTTTTATAAATATATCTTTTTTTTATTAACATTTAATGGTATATTATTTTCAGACAATGTTGTGGTAAATTATTGAATTTATAACATCATTTTCAAAAAAATAAAAAGGTAGGTATCGAAATGGAAACTGAAAAATATTTACAAGTCGTAGAAGATGAAGAGATTGAACAATTAGTTGGTGGGGCAGGACCTGGTTGGGTTGAAACTTTAACTAAAGATTGTCCTTGGAATATGCCTGTAGCATGCGTCACGATTTTGGGACAAAGAATTTGTAAAAAATGCTACTAATAGTTAAAGAGAGTAAGGCGAAAGGCCTTACTCTCTTTAATGAGAATGAATTTCTAACTGTTTCTCCTACCTATAAAAAGAAGAGGTTATTATGAAAAATAATTCACATGAAATTTTGAATACAATAGATAATGGATCACATTCTTTAGTAACAAAAGAATATCTAGAAAAAAATTTTGTTATCTTTTTAGAGGATTTTTCATGTAATGATGTCATTAAGAATGACGAAAACTATAACTTTCAAAAAATAATACAAACATATGTAGTATTCTTTAAAAATATGATGTTAAATAAAATTGATTTTTTTGGAAATGTTGAGAGGATTTCTGAATCAATAATGTTTGATTTAGAAAGAAGACTATACCAAGTTTTAAGACCAAGCTTAATTGTATACATAAATAAACTTAGAGTAGAAAACGTTTTGATAGGAATGGATAGCGGTGAAGAATATAAGTATTTTACAAAGAACTTCTTTCATTTTAAAAGGTTCTATATAAATTTTTTTGAAATATTACCTTTATTAAATGAAAAAATTTTTACAATCATTGAAAATGAAATAAATTATATGATTTGGTTACAAGGAGCTCTTGAAAAAGATCAAAAAGAAATTCATAAAATGTCAGCTTTTAATATTATGCATGTAGAAAAAGTTACTAACCTAGGTGACTATCATAATAATGGAAAGAGAACAATACTTTTAGAAGATAAATTTAATAATAAGGTAATCTTAAAACCAGTTGATTTGAAAAATTCTATCTTATATCATAGTTTAATTAATCAACTGAATAAGGATTTAAATACTAATATCTTTATTCCGCAAGTAGTTAATAAGAGAAATTATGGATATATGGAATATATTAATCATGAATCATGTGAATCTACTGAGCAAATTAAAGCTTATTATTATAATTTAGGTGTAGTGCTTTCTGTAATGTATTTGATTAATGGAAGTGACATACATAATGAAAATATCATAGCTAAACAATCCTCACCAGTCATAATTGATTTTGAGACATTAGGAAGTACATTAAATCCAAGTATCACTGAAGAAACCAGTAGTTTTATATTATCTAATTCAGTATTAAATTCTAGAATGCTACCTATAAAGTTTAGTGGAGGTAGAGAGGTAATAAGAGATTACAGTGCCATTGGGAGAGTAATGAAGAATTTGGTAAAAACAATTAAAATAAAAAATGAATTTACATCGAACCCGATTGAAATAAAAGAAGAGACAATAGTAGAAGATACAGTTCAGAATTTACCGTTTTTTAACGGTGATATATACGAGTATGATAATTATATAAAAGATATTATTAAAGGTTTTGAGGATGCATATAATACAGTCTTAAAAAATAAGAAGGAATATTTGTATATTTTGAAAAATAGTGTTTCTAAATGGAATTATCGAAAAGTATATCGAAATACAAAAATTTATTCTCTTTTATTAGATAGACTAAATGTTCCAGATCTATTAGAGAATAAATCAAAGACTATAAAGTATTTAAAAAATATACTTGAGAAAAATATCTACTTGGCTACTAGGAAAGATATTATTCAAAAAGAGATAGAGGCACTATTATCTTATGATGTTCCATATTTCTTTAATAAGTATGAATGGGGGTCTTACGAGAGTTTATCAAGTAATGAAATAGATTTAGAAATGAAATTCGAAAAATTTTCATATGCTGACTTTTTATTACAAAGAAAAATCATAGAAATATCCCTTTCTAATCAAAATGATAATCTATATAAGCTGAATACAGTAAAGGAAACAACTAATTTTCAGACTAATTTGCCTACAAATAAAATATGGGAGGCAATTACAGAGAAAATTCTTGATGGTTGTTATATATCAAGAGACGGTGATGTAGATTTTATTGGATTAAAAACAAATTGGCAAGGGGAGCTCGAGATAAACCATTTGAATAATGGAATATATGATGGGGTATTGGGAATAAGTACATTATTGAGAAATAACGCTGACCCTAATTACATTGAAATTATAAATAAACTCGAACAAAAAGCTTTGCAAGAAATACTAAACAGAAATAAAAATAATTATGGTTTTGTAAATGGTGTTAATGCTATCATTTCTTATTATTTAACAAATTTTCCGGATACAACATATATTGATGAAAAGGTAGTATTGCAAATATTTATGGATATCAACTCTGATATTGAAAAAGGTCGATATAACGATAAGCATTTTGACATATTAGGGGGTTCAGCTGGTTTAATTATAACTGCAGTTAAGTTCTATCAAGTTAATCCTAAGTATAAAATATTACTTGAAGTGGCTGAAAATCTCGGTGACTACATTGTCAATAATATGCAAACACATAATGAATTTGTATATTGGAAAGCTCACGATACTCTAAATTTAGAGGATTCATTAAAGGGGTTTGTTCATGGATTATCAGGACAACTTCTTGCATTTTATAAGTTAAAAGACATATTAAAAACAAATAAGTACGATAGAGTAATACATGGTATACATAAAAGTGAGAAAATGAGTATGAGTAAATATGAGTATACAGATAGCTGGTGTAAAGGGTTTAGTGGAATGGGAATATCGAGAATTAAAATTTTAGAATCGTATCAAAATGAAGATATACAATCAGATTTAATCTTTTTTAAAAAACAAATCTTAAGTACATTACATGAAAATAGTGATTATTGTTTATGTCATGGTTTAATGGGGAAACTAGACTTTTTATTGGAGTTAGAAAATAGAGGTATGCTAGAGCGCAATGAAAAACAAATTGTTATGAAAGTAACAAATAACTTTTTGAATAATTTTGATATAGAAGATTTTAATCCTCATAAAATCGCATTATTTACAGGTCTAGGAAGTATTTTGTATTTTTTACAAAGGTTAGAGGATAATAAACTAAATAGCATTTTATACTTTAATGCCTAGAATAGGTGATAAATATGTTAAGAAAGAAAATTAAATTTATACCGCAAATGACATCTTTTGATTGTGGGCCTAGTTGTCTAGCGATGATTATGCATTATTATGGTTCAGCAGTACAAGCTTCGGAAATTAGAAATAGTAAAATTATCAATAAAAAATCGGCATGGAGTTTGTTGGATATTAAAAAAGTTAGTAAATCGTATGGACTTTCTGCAACTGCATATAGGATAGAAAATATAACTGATTTACAAAGGATACAAAAGCCGATGATAGCATTTTGGGGCTTTAATCACTTTGTAATTATTGAAAGGGTTAAAGCAAATAAATTTTATATTGTAGATCCTAAGGCAGGGCCGATGATAATTGATATAAGAAGTTTTGAGGAAATGTTCTGTGACTATATCCTAGTAATAGAAAACAAAAAAGATATACAGCCAAATACTAAAAGGCGTGAAAAACATATATTACTTAGATATATTGATCATTTTGTATCTCCTAGCCAGATTGTTTTATTAGCACTATTAGCATTGTTAGCACAAATCTCAATTCTTGCTTTTCCCTTTATTTTGAAAAAGTTTATGGATATTTTGAATGCTTCAAAGGAAGTGGATGTAAGATACCTTTTAATTATTTTGGGAAGTTTAATCGTTGTTATAGGGATAAAATCTATAACTTCTATTATAAAAGTAAACTTTCAGAAAGAAATTGATAGAAAAAGTACAACAAAAGTTTTTGAGCATATGTTTAATACCCCCATAGAAAAGATTACTACACGTCATGCAGGGGATTTAAATGTAAGAATCATGAGCTTAGAATCAATAAGAGGATATATTTTAGAGGATCTAATTGAAATGATTATATCAATAGTAGTTATCATTCCATTATTGATGTATCTATTATATACTGAGACTTTTTATACTTTAATATTGATGTTTTTTATTGCTAGTTCCCTATTTATCAATATTTCCTTAGGGAAATTCATATATAATGCTAATTTAGTCGAAACGTATTACCTAGGAGAACATAGAGGGAAAATTAATGAATCATTAAAAGCGATGTATTATGTAAAGGCTACAGGGATTTTTTCTAGAATTAAATCTGTATGGCAAAAAGATTATAATAAATACCTAGATACGGTACATAAACGAGCGCTAAAACAAAATGCTTTAGAATCATTTAATAGTTCCCTATCAACAATATTTATTATCATAATGCTTGCTGTAGGATTTTATAATTTTAGTAAAGGAGAAGGGGATTTAAGTAATATTTTCTTCTTTATTGCTATATCTAGTATTATATTTTCTCCTGTTTCAACAATTATAGGATCAATTTTAAATTGGAATTCAGTTAAACCACTTTTATTAAGAACTTTAGATATCTTGGAAGAGGAACTAGAAAAAGATGGATCAGATACTAAAGTAAACATTCTTAGAGGATCGATTCAATTTAATAATATTTCGTTTAGTTTTGATGACAAAAAAATAATAGAAAACTTAAGTTTGAACATTAAAAATAACGAAAGTATTGCTATTGTTGGAGAAAGTGGCAGTGGTAAGTCCACTTTAGCTAACTTATTATTAAAATTGCATACTCCCGATAAGGGGAATATATTAATAGACGATAGAGATATTAAAGATTGGAACAGTGAGGAACTAAGAAAAAATGTAGGACTAATGACTCAGGATGGAGTTTTATTTAGAGGAAGTTTATCTGAGAATTTATCTTACTTTGATATAAATTATGATCCTTCAAAAATCCAGGAGTCTATTGATAAATTGAATCTAAGTAATTATATTCAATTTCAAAGTATAAATGATATTTTAATCTCAGAGGGAGGAACAAATTTCTCCGGTGGCCAAAGACAAAGGTTGGCTATGTTACGATTGTTCATGAAAGAATATCCGATTCTTATTTTGGATGAACCAACTAACCATTTAGATAGGGAAACGGCAAATGCTGTTATTGAAAATATATTTGCCATGCCATCCACTAAGATTATTATCACTCATGATGAAAATATTTTAGAGCGTGTAGATAGAGTTTATGAACTTACTGATAAAAAATTAAAACAACGAGAAATATTTTCTAAATCTAAATTGCAAACATTAGTTAAAGGGTAAATAGAATATCTAATAGATCAAGAATTTAATAGATACTTACTTTTATTTGAGAATAAGAAAGTGAGGAACAAAATGAAATTAGCAATCCAAACTAAAAATTTAACAAAGTCTTTTGACAATCAATCCATTGTAAGGGATTTAAACTTATCTGTTCCTGAAGGAAGTTTATATGCTTTTATTGGACCAAATGGTGCAGGAAAAACAACAACAATGCGAATGCTATTAGGGTTAATTCCATTAGATAATGGAACGATATTATTTAATAATAAAGATATCAAAGAATGGAAAGAAGAATTATTTGAAAATGTGGGTTGTTTTATTGATTCACCTACCTACTATCCTAATTTGACAGCATATGAAAATTTAGCCTATGTACAAAAAATGATTAATAAGCCTTTAGATGAAATAGACAGAGTATTAAAAATTACGGGAATATATAAAGCAAAAGATAAAAAAGTGAAAGATTTTTCTTTAGGAATGAAACAAAGGCTAGGTATTTCCTTTGCTATTCTTAATGATCCTAAAATACTAATTCTTGATGAGCCGACAAATGGATTAGACCCAGAGGGAGTACACGAGATAAGGCGCTTATTACTTCATTTAGTAAAAAATGAGGGAAAGACAATATTTATTTCTAGTCATAATTTAGCTGAAATTGAAATGATAGCAGATCACATAGCATTACTACATAAGGGTAACTTACTCTATGAAGGGAATTTAAACAGTATTATTACTTCTAGAGAATATATTGTTCATGTTAATGACACTACTGCCACAGAAAGGATTTTAAATACAAAGGATATACCTTATAGCATAGAAAAAGAAGGGGTATTCAAACTAATGATAGATCAAAATAGTGTTCCTAATTTAACCAGAATATTAATTAAAAATGATATAGATATTTTTGAAGTTAGCCCTAAAAAGCTAACATTAGAGGAAGTATTTTTATCTTTAACTAAACAAAAGGAGTTACTATCATAATGCAATTTATCTTTAAAAGTGTGAATAGTGAGATGAGGAAAATTGGTGGGAGAAAATTATTGTTATTTTCTTTGTTTTTTTCATTATTATCAAGCTTTTTGTGTATAAGTTATTTTATTTTTAACAAGAATAATCCCGATATGTTTCAATCTACGAATCTTATAGCAATTACAGTAAACTTTAATACACTAACATTAAGCATTTTTTCTGCTTGTATGTGGTATTTTATCATTTCTTCTGAAAATAAATATGGCACTTGGGCCATTATCTATACAAAGCCAATTTCAAAGTTTAAATTATTGGTAGCTAAAAATTTATTGTTTATACTGTTTTATTTAATCTTTAATATTTTAAATTTTTCAGTTATGGGTATCTATATTTTTATAAATGGATATGAAATATCTATACTTTATTTTTTGAAAATGTTGATGCTTTGTACAATTCTATCTTTAGCAATACCATATTCTCAATTACTTTTTCATTTGATTATAAAAAAGGGAATTCTTGCGGCGTCCTTGTCAGTTATTTGGATTTTTTTTAGCGTAACTTATGGATTATTTCCTGTAGTATTCACAAAGACATTTCCAATATTTTATGCATTGAATATAGTAAGTGATGTAATGATGAAAGAAACAACTATTTTAATATATCTTGCAAGTTCTTCAATCTATATTTTAGGAATTATGTTATTAGCTGTGAGTTTTAAATATTATACATATGAATAATAAAGGGTGAAATAAGTGGGTATATTAGGTGAATATAAAAAAAGTCTTCATAATGGATTGTATATCCTGTTACTAGTATTTCTGTTGATACCAATTAGTTTTCAAATCTTTCTAACTGTATCATCTCAATCAAAAGATGGCGTTTTCATGCATATAGCGATTCTAAGCCTTTTTTGTAGATTATTTTTACCTATTGCAATAGGTCTATTAGTGTCATTTTCTTTTGTAAACGAGTTCAGAAGAAAAGGATATATGTCTGCTATTTATCACGGAATCACTTTAAAAACTATATTAAGTAATAAGTTTTTGTTTTGCTTAATAATTACTTTTGGTTATTTAATATGTGCTTTAGTCATAACTAGTATACCTATAGTATTAACGGTTGATAATCTTGGGACTGTTTATCAAAGATTAATTTTTTCTATACTTTTTATGGTGATTAGCTCTTTAACTATTGTGAATTTACATTTTTTAATAAATATAATATTTTATAAAATCCCGTTACTTTCATTATTAGTAGGGGTTATAGGCGGGTTGGGTAGCTTTTTTATCTCTCATACAAACTATTGGATACTGTTTCCTTGGTCATATCCAATTATGAGTCTTTATATCGATAGCATTGAACCAAAACAGTTGTATATTATTCTTATTGTATATCTATTATCATTACTAAGTTGTATATTTATTATTAAAAAATCGATGCAATGGAATTAAAGTTAAAATAAGAAGAGTAGTATTATTAATAATAAAGCGTGTTGTAGTTGCTATAAGCTGAATCTCGATACGTTAAGTGGAGGAATAAGACAAGCTGATTAAGTACTATTGAATTCAAAGAAGTTAAAATATGAAGAATATAACTTATGGCTGATAGAATATCTATTAAAAATTCACCATATGAAAAAGGTAGCTGTACAAAAGTACAGCTACCTTTTTCACAAAATCATTCGTATACAAGAACAATTTTAGCGTAAACTTGCGCTTAATGGCACTTGAGAATAAACTGTGAAACTGTTACCATAAGTACCGTGTTTAGAAAATGAGGAAGAAATTGAACCGTTCCAACTTTTGTAGTTAGCTCCAGATGTATCTGTTCTTAGAAGTACGTTTGAAAAACTAGCTTGGCTAAAAGAATTACGTCCAGTATCTTCAACGCCCTGAACCATTTTTACTGGTTCGTATTGAGAAAATGAGCCATATACAGGCTGATTTGCATATCTAGGAATTCCATTTACATACATAGTAACCGTACCATTTCCGTTATTAATTATTTTAAGGTTTACTCGATCACCATCTTTAATTGATGTATCATATTGTGTGTTCCAATACTTACTGTTTTGACCTGATTCATTATATCCTGAATTAAGAAATACTTTATATCCACTAGGTGTTTTTGAAATACCACCTTCAACTTTAGATGCTCCAATACCTAAATACCAATTCACATATCCATCTTTGACAACAACTGATTTTGGTAGATTTATGTCAGCTGCAATCCCGGTATAGCTACTATTTGTAACACTTTTTACAGCACCTTCTGTAGCTGCAAAACTTGTAGTTGAAAACATTGATAGAGAAATTAGAAGTGAACCGACTAGATACATCATTTTTTTCTTACTTTTACTTAATACTTGATTCATTTTAAACCCCCCTTATTTTTAATTATTAAAGTGTATTGAAAGCTGGCCAACTAACTACGACTTACAAATCAAAGATACATTAGGTTTAATTTAATGTATATATTTTCCTGTCATAAGTCATTGAAATGTCAAATATATTGGATATTTCATATTTATCAATATAAGAGGAGTTGACAGAATAAAGTGTTATATCTATTTAAAATTAAGTAGGTTTTGTTAAAAATACGATTAAAGCTTATAAATGTGTTGGGTATAATATGTATTACGATTTATTTAGGAGAGATAAATATGGAAGGAATACAGGGGATTTTTCAAAAGATATATATCAAATTCTGAGAAATAAAATACAAACAAATGAAATAAATGGATTGTTTGTGTTAAAGAATTTATTGCAATAGTTCGTAGGTAAAGGGAAATATATGATTTAAAAGGCGTGGAATTCCTATATAAAAAGAAGAAAGGGGATCCAGCTATGGAAAAGACAAGATCAAAGTTAAATAAT
This sequence comes from Bacillus cereus group sp. Bce041, assembly GCF_052646455.1. Classification (NCBI taxonomy): domain Bacteria; kingdom Bacillati; phylum Bacillota; class Bacilli; order Caryophanales; family Bacillaceae; genus Bacillus; species Bacillus cereus group sp. Bce041. The sequence goes on along the minus strand of NZ_JBQXON010000008.1, from coordinate 28,376 downwards.
GCAACTATTGAAGGGGTTATAGAGACATTAAAAGATGAAAATGAATGTTTACGTATGGAAATCGATTATTTAAAAAAGTTAAAGGCCTTACTTCAAAAAGAGAAGAAATTACAGAACAAGACTAAGTGGAAGTTCTAGTCTACCATTCTACGTACAATTATAGTAACGAGAATAGTCCGAAACAAATCTGTTTCGGACTAGGGGTTCAATATTTTATCCATTGTATTCTACATTTTTTATAAAAAGTTGAATTTTCTGATTTTTAACCTAAGAAAAATGTATTACGTTAATCAATAGATACTTCTGCAGAGACACTAGGTATTGTTGGTGATGGTGTATCTCCACCATTAGAAGAAGATTGTTGAGGTGAAAGTAAACTATTCATGCCACATGCTAATGCACTTATTACTACCATACTTAGTACAATCTTTTTTATTTTTTTCATCACTTTAACGCTCCTTTTTTCAAATGTTTCTTACCAGCATTACTGCTAATGTAGAAATATTTGCTCGCCTTAACATGGTTATCTGCCTCATAAAATTGAAGTGCTAAAACCTCTGCATATTCTTTTACACAATCCCACATTTCTTCTTTTTCAAAATAAGAAATTGCATCATTGACTACTTTTTCTAGTTTAATTCTAGGTAATTCTGTGAGTAGTTCATTTAAAACTGCGAAACGGTGCTTATATTCCTCATTTCCTGCTTCATTCGTATAGTTTATTCCTTGTTTGATATATGCTTTAGCTGTTTCAATGCCTTCTAATTTATAATATGCTCTTGCTAAGACAAATAATGCTTTAAAATGATTCGGTATTTTATTTATAATTTCAGAACTCTGTCGGATCGCCAATGGATATAAATCTTGAATATTATATAACCAGCCTAAATTGTAACGTGCTCTTAATAATAAATGTTCCTCATCATGCTTATTAAAAACATCAATAACCGTATTGAGACATTCTTCCGCTTTTTCAAATTCTCTTAGATCTATACAGGCTAAACCATATACATTGTCGCATAAAGCAGTATTAATTTCATATCCTACATGGTTCAAATATATTTTTTTGGCTTTTACTACATGTTGAATCGCTTCAAATGGTTGATAAGATTGATAACAGTAAGTTGAAAATCTATACTCAAACTCGGCCTTTTCTACTTCATCAGGTATATCAATTAAAAGCTCTTCCGCCTTTTCATAGTGTGTTTTCGCTTCAGTATAATTTGCTATAATTGTAAAGTGGATTGCCTTAAAGAAATGATAATAATAAGCTAAAAATAAAAAATCCTCTTCGATATTAGGGAATTTTTCTATATTCTTAAAGGAATCTTTTGTAATACTCACTCCATCTACCAAGACTTTATATCTAAAATCTAGTAGTGAGTAATAAAATGATAAATATGGATCAGTTTCTATTACTTTTAAGCTTTCCTTTACTTGTAGATATGTTTGTTTTGCTTCTTTTACATGATATAAACGAATTTTTTCATACCATTCATTTAATAATTCCATCAATTGCTTATTACTTTTTTCTTGAACAGTCATAATATCCCCCTTTTCTCTGTAAAGGCTTAATCTGATAATAACAGGAAATGGATAGTTTATATTTAACTATGATTTTTTTCACGAATAGTAGGAATATTCTGAATAATTAAGGTATCCTTATTCTATTGATATAGTCAATTTGTTTTAAAACAGACCGTCTGTAATAGGCGGTCTGTTGTTTGTTATGGTCGGCGACTGCTATTCTTTTACTCATCTCATATTATATTTAGTTTAAGAATTGAGAATAGAAGAATAGGATTAGAAAAATTAATGTTTTGCCAAATAATTTATTGAATAGACTTAAAGGGATAAACAGCTCTCCTATGGTAAGGCTTTTGAGTTTATTCTTCTTTGGTCTTTTTATCAATTCTTTAAATGTTTGAAAGTTTATTTTATTAACGAAAGACCAATTTGGCATAGCTTTTGTATCTGAATCTATTTTGAAAATGATATGAATATTATGTGGGTGAAAGCCGCCTATACTTAAAATAAGCATAAATCCTAAAATAATGAAGCAAGTCATTTTCTAGCGCCTCCTTGCAGTATTTAATATTAAGATATTATTAACGTTGAGGAAGTGTGCTATTGTCCATGAAAAATATTGAGAAATTGTTGAGGAAACATTGAGAATGTTGCAATGCAATTAATCGTAGCGTAGTTAACTATGCTTGTCCTGTTTTTTTGTAAAAAAGGAAAAGAGAACAGTTGCGTAGACTGTTCTCTTAAGGAGCGGAAGTCCTGAACATTTTTTAATGACAATGATTCAAGCTTTCCAATTATAGTGTGTGCAAATAGTTACAATTCATACAAAGAGGCAGCTGTAAATTATTCATACATTAAAATTACTTTATTATAGAGTGAGTGTATTACAAAGTACAAAGAGCACTTTTCAAAAGTGCTCTTTGTACGGCGTACATTAGGACTTGAAAGAGGCATCATTGCAATTCGAAAGGAGATATCTATATACAACATATGAAGATGATTTGAAAAGGTGATGATAAAAACAAAAAGAACAGTAAGGATGTACCAATTGCTCAGATTAAGGGGAATTGGAGAGGGAGGATTTATATTGTTAGGGAGATTTTTGAATGCTATTCCCATTATAATATTGATACACTATTGAGGTGATTAATAAGAGTGACATCGAAGCGTTTAAGAGAATAGTTTTCTCATCTCGTGCTTTTTGCCAAGCCTGTGAACACGTTCCTATTTTATTTTTACGTCTGGGAATGTCACGGTCAAAGTTAAAGTGCTTCCGCCGAAAGAACAAATTAGACTATTGGAAAAAGTGGTTCTGATTATATTAAACTCATTAATACACTGGTATCTGAAATGGTTGAAGTGAAAAAAAGCACGAAGAAAAACACAAAGGATATTGAAGTCAACCTTCCAAGTGCAGTTAAAAATCAAGCGATTAAAGATGCAAAAAGTGTGTTTTCTACAAAAGTGAAAAAGAGTAAATATAAAATGGTTTTGATTCTAAAAAAACCTGTTTGTGTGTGGAATAACCAAAACTACTCATTTGACTTCACACACATTTTAATCCCCTTTATTGGTGAAGAGGGGAGAAATCTCTCTTCTTTTTTGTTCCATGTAAAGTTCGAAGGTGACTTAAGGGGGGAAAAAGGTGGATATGTATTAACAAAAACATGTTTGTTCACTTTCGGTAATTTCTAGAGATATTTTTTTAGGGATAGAATATTATAAGTTCGTAGAAATTGACTATATTACAGGAGCATTCACGCTGGGATATAACGGAGAATTAGAGAGTAAAGTAGGATTTGAAAGTATTGTAAAAAAGTTGAAAAAACACTATTCCTTCCTTTAATTTGCAAGAAAGAATAGCGTATTTATTTTGATAAGATTAACAATATAATATAAAGTTTGAAGATTTTTGGAATTAATCCAGAAATCTTTTTCTTACTTCTGGTGACGGTAACATACAATGTTCTTGTTTACCAAACCATCGGTATCTATTTTTTGCGAATTTTTCATAGCAAAAGTTTCGAATCGGCCTTGGAATTAATATAAAAATAGTGAAAATCTTCCATATACCTTTCAAATTTCTACAAATGTTTAGTATGGCATCTGATTTAATATAACTATTATTTTTATCTATTAATACTATGCTGTCTATTGTTTCGTCTATTTCATACTTTTTTAATAATGTTTTACCTAATGCACTTTGAAGCGATGCAAATTGAAAATATCCTTTAGGATCCCTCTTAATAATGAATTGAATACTCTGATTACAGAAATTACAATCACCATCAAATAATACAATGCTCTTCATAATTTTCTCCTTCCTATAATTATTGGCATTTTATTTAATTATTACCAATATATATTATTTTAGTTTAAAAATTAAGAATAAACAAACTAAAAGGTAAAAAATATCTTAATATTATGAAAGGAACTTAAAAATTCTAAATATGGGTTTATATGTAATTTTTAATTACAGTTGTAATGTGTTTTGTGAAAAACATATTACCTTAGTACAAAGGGGAGAGTATTAAAATTATTCAATAAATTTGTAGTGATAACAATAATTTAACATAAATATACAAAAAAGAAAAATTAATCTAATCATTCTAGTGAATATTTTTTGCCTACTTCAACCTTTTTAAAATTTCTTGAAAGGATATATTATAGTTAATAGTTATAAAATTTAAATTTAGATATTATTAAACATGAAAGTATTTTGTTTACTGGAAAAAGTGGTAGTGGGGAATCGCCTTTAGTTGATTTGCTATTAAAAATACGTGATCCTGATAATGGTGATATTTTAATAGATAGGCAAAATGTTAAACAATAGAAGAGTGATGAATTTAGAAAGAAGATCGGGTTAATGCTCCAAGATGAAGTGCTTTTCAGAATAGGTTTTCGATAATTTAGATTATTTTGATATTAGATATTATATATAATCATTTAAAAACACAAAATTCTATTCAATTTCAAAGAATAAATGATGTTGTTATATCCGAAGATTGAATGAATTTATCGGGTGGACAAAGATTAGTTATATTACGTCTATTATTGAAAAATATCCCATTTTAATTTTAGATGAACCTACTAATTATTTAGATAGGGAAACAGCAGATTATGTAATTGATTTCATATTCCTTAAACCAAAATTATTAATACTCATAATGAAAAGATTTTGTAACATGTTGATAAGATTGATGAACTTACTGAAGGACATTTGGAGCAAAAAGATATAGATTTAAAATATAAAATGATATGAATAAGACATATATATAGCAGCACTATTTTGTTGGTCAATACCAACAACTTTAAAATAGCTAAAGAGAAAATAACCATCTTATTAATATTTGACACTCCCACGGCTAAAGCCGCAAGTCCTACACCTTACGGTGTAACGGATGGGATTCTTGAATGACTAAGCATTCGCAGTCCATTTCTGTTTTGAACAGCCTTCAAGATGAGGGTGTGCCATCACCCCTCCTAAGACAGACCATATAGGTTCTTAGGCTGATTGACTATTACCGCCAATCACAGTTGCGTAGCGGATATTCATCGCCCCAACGATATCACGATGTTTCTCAAACCCACATTGACACTTGTATTTTCTGTCTTGCGCCTTGTTCTTTTCAGAACATTTCGGACATGTTTGACTTGTATAAGAAGGATTCACATATTCGACCTTTATGCCAACTAATGTCGCTTTGTACTCGATGAATTGTGCTAAACGATGGAATGACCAAGTGTGTAGATTCTTTTCGTTTTTACGGCTTGTTCGTGCCGTCTGTCTAATGTTCGTTAGTTGCTCTAATCGAATGACAGAAATATTATTATCCGTTGCAAAATCAACGATTCCACGACTTACTTTGTGGTCTTGGTCTTGCATCCATCTTTGTTCTTTATCATCAAGTTGACGAAGGGCATTCAGTTTCTTAGCTTCTCCTAATTTCTTGCGAACACTGAGGAACTTACGTTTCATAAATTTGTTTTGCCTACCGTTCCCGAAGAAACGAACTTTATCATCATCTGTGATAGCTACCGCAGGAACTTTGAGACCTAAGTCTACTCCTAAAATCTTTGTTCCCGTTTTTTCGTTTGTAGGAATCGTGACAGATATTTGAGCAAACCATTTAGCAGATTTCTTCGTGATACGAAGTGTACCTAACTTGTGCTTCAACAATTCGAAATTGCGATTATATTTGTCGATTAATAAAGCGCGAACCTTTAAACGAGTTGACTTTCCGTTTACCATAAACGGAATTGAAATGTGTGTGAAGTCAAATGAATAGTTTTGGTTATTCCATACACAAACAGGTCTTTTTAGAATCGGAACGATTTTGTATTTACTCTTTTTCACCTTTGTAGAAAACACACTTTTCGCATCTTTAATTGCTTGATTTTTCACCGCACTTGGGATATTGGCCTCAATATCCTTTGTACTTTTCTTCGTGCTTTTCTTTGATTCAACCATTTCAGATACAAGAGCATTAATGACTTTTATATACTCGTGGCTACTTTGTTCCAATAGCATGATTTGTTCTTTTGTTGGAAGCAATTTAACTTTAACCGTGATGGTTTGTGGCACAAGTTTCACCCCCTCGTTTTTTGATTTTCCACATAATGTTTTATTGTCTCACTTGATACACTTCCAGCAGTAGAAACAAAATAAGAACGCGTCCATAGGCTCGGCAAGTGTTGAAGATGTGGAAATTCTTCTCTCAAACGTTTTGATGTCACTCCTTTAATTTTTGCCATTGTATCAGCAGGACTAAGTGTTGGTGGTGTATTTAAGAACAAGTGAACGTGGTCTTTGTCGCATTCCATTGCAACAATAGAAATATCCAATTCTCCGCATATTTCTTGAACCAACTCCTTGAAACGTTCTTCTAATTTTGTATTAAGAAAAATCTTTCTTCTGTATCGCGGGCAAAACACAAAATGATAGTTAATTAATGACACGGTTGTTTTGGTTCTTCTATAATCATTCATCATGTTTGTATTGTATCAGTTATATTGTAAAACTGCAACACGAAAGATAAAAAATAAAAGATACCAACATTTTGGATACTTAGAGTGCCACAAACCTTGCGGTTTTTAGTGCACTCCTTATCCAACCTCACTTTCATCCCATGCCTAAAGGCGAGGGGCTTTCTCGTTCGGGAAGGGCTGTAATTAATATTTTTACTTCAGATAATAAAGAATATAATAACATGTTCTCAATCAGTTCTTTTATCGGCCGAGTTAATTTGTTTTCCTCCTTAATGTTTTCACATATGCCGTCAAACTGTGTTGTTAATACTGCAAAAGGAGTTCATTTTACCATATTATCAAGCTGAGAATCCTAGCTATATCAATGTCTTTATCATTTTACATATATATAGTTTCTCATAGTGAGTTTAGGTGTCAAAAAATAAGATATAAAAAAGACCTGATATAATAATATCAGATCTGTTTTATATCTTACTTTACACCAATTGCATCATAAGCCTTCGTTACTGCCTGTACTTCTTTCGAGTTCTCACCATATAAATCTTTTGCTGATTGAATTGCAGCTTGACGCATCATGCTAAAGTTCGAATTTGCTGTTAAATATTTTGTAAGTGCACGATAATAAATTTTCTCCGTTGCTTCGCGGCCAACGCCTTTTACTGATACTCCATAATGTGTTCCGCCTTCAGCAATTAAATATGCCGCTTTATTGTTTATACTACTGTTAATATGAACACCACCGTAATCCAACTCACCAGTGTAAAGCTTGCTGTAATGATCTGGGTAATGATCTGGAAAATCATGCATTGGACTTGGTGGAATTGAAATTGATGTTGGGTCACTTAAAGAGCGGAGCGCATCCCCATCGGTGTCTGGTGTATAAATATCCTCACCAAGCTGCCAGTCATCACGGTCTACCATCGCTCCAAAAATATCAGATATAGATTCGTTCAATGCACCTGGTTCGTTTTCATATACTAAATTCGCAGAATGCTCTGTTACTGCGTGCGTTAACTCATGAGCAATAACATCTAAACTTGCGGAGTACGGTAAGAATATTTCGCCATCCCCATCCCCATATAGCATTTGTCTTCCATTCCAAGCTGCATTGTTCCATTGATCGCCGACATGAACAGTTGAAATTAATTTTGCCCCTTTATTATCAAACGAGTTACGGTCAAATGTTTTTTTGAAATAATCGTATACTTTTGCTGTATTTACGTGGGCATCAACTGCAGCTTTATCCTGGAACATTTTTGATTCACTTACTACTTCCCAACCTGTGAAGCGAGATCTTTCCCATTCCTCATACAGCCATGGTACAGAGGAATTTCTTGCGTCAAGAGTATGAATTCCATTCCCTCGTGTACCATCCAACAAATGATATGAACCTGCTTTATTTTGCTCAATTTTAAATGAAGTTCTTTGTCCGAGTACGCCATAACCGAAGCCTTCCATATGATCGATTGCATTATATTTATTGATAACATTTCCATTTGTCGCATTAATGAAATAATGCCAATATCCTGGTTGTGGCTTAGAAATAGAAGCTTTTACTAAATATGATAAGTAGTAATTGCCGTCTTTCTCATATACAAATAAATCTTTTTTGATACTATCGTAATTCTCTACTTTTCCAATTTCTTTCTCGATATCTGCTTTTGCAATTTTCTCAGCTTCTTCTTGTGAGATGTTGGGTTCAGCTGGGATGTTTTTACCAGCCACATCAGGAACAACCTGTCCAAAAAATGCTTTTACATTGTTATTTTCATCAAGTGCAATCGTTTGATCCGATCCATAAACGGGCACATTGTTATGCGTCTCAACTAATTTCACATGCGTTGTATTTGTCTTTTCATCTTTCTCTTCAGATACAATTTCAAAGTGCTTTTCCATATTTCCTGCTAATTTAAACATTTCTTTCTTACTTTTTAAATACTCGAACACCGTTTCTTTTTTATCTAGTCCTTTTGGTGCTTTCCACTCTTCCCCAATATAAGATGGTGTCTGGAATTCTTGGTTGTATTGAATTTTTTGCTCTGCTGCATATGTACGTGGCGTACCTAATGTCGCAAATGTCCCTAAAGCCATAGATAAAGCTAGTGTTGAAGATAAAACTTTCTTTTTCAAAAATAACACTCCCCATCCCTAATTTCACATATTCCATTTTTTTGCATATATCTATCTTTTTGACACTTTTATATAATTCTGAATATGATAATAATAACCTCTGAATAAAACTTTAGAAAGTTAATGCAGAAAATTCTAATAATTGTTATATAAAAAAGTCCACTTATTTTTATAAGTGGACTTAAAGATACTATGTTTTTATATTAACCTTCAATCGTTTCAACAGTACTTTCAAAATAATAAAAGAATAAGTTGGGATGCTGTATGTAATGGAAGTCGCATGTGTAGTATTAAGCGGTGGAAATATCGTGAAATATGATATAGAAGAACGTCCGGAATGTAGCAAGTTAATTAAAACTCTGTATAGACGATCAATGGAACATGAAGGACCTAATCTTTACTATTGGTGTTATCTGAAACGTGTGAAGAAGAAAAGGAAATGCACGTGCAAAAATAAAAATCCCAGCACTTTAAGCAGAGATTTAGAGCAGAAAATTTGTTGCAATTGTCGATTCCATAATAATAACTGTTAAGAATTTAATAGTATAATTTATCATTTTAGCCAAGAAGACTCCTTCCTCAAGGAGCGTGAAGGGTCAAAGCCTAGTGAGTAGGTGGGAGATGAATTGGCTTTGAAAAAGGGATGGCAAGAGCTATCTTAATTGTTCGACATACATAAAGTGTTACGTCACTATCCATTGAATATATGTTTGGTATATAATAGTCATACATATAAAGCCTTTTAATATTAAAATGTTCAACAATTCCGTTACAACTATTCCATAAATGTTAATATTATCTATTAATGGAAGTGTTTTTGTGTTATAATTCACTAGGTGAACTATTGTTGTTCCTTTCATCTTTTGATGGATGTATGCCCTTCCTTAATTGTAAATATGTTCGATTTTATTGGTGAAGAGGGAAGAAATTCCTCTTCTTTTTTTGTCTCTTGTAAAGTTCAAAGGTGTCTTTTATCCATAAAAAGGGGAGTAATATGAAATTGACATCAATCTAAGTTGTAACTATAATAGTTACAGTTAGTTTCGTAAACTAACTCAAATTTCTATGTTATTGATAGTATATTTTCATTTCTTTTTAAGTGTGACAGTTAGCAACTAAATATAATCCAATAGAGGATTATATTCTATCTCGTATTTAAAGAGTAGATAAGTTGAACCATCCAAATTCAAGATATCCAAATACTAAAAAAACTCCATTTCTCAACTTATCCTTTTTGGAATCCTCAGTATTAAAAATTGTAAACATCTAAAAAAGTTAACAAGACTGTTGTATGTAGAAAGAAATCTTTTAAAAAGGTCATAATATGGATAATAGGTAGCACACATTTTAATTAGTAGGAGTTGTGCCACTATCAAGACATTTTTAATAAAAGTATAGAAAAAACTCAAGAAGGTGAGTCCATTGCGTAAACATGCATATGTGCAATTTTATGTATTGATATTGGCTTTAATAGCTTATATAAGCTTTTGCTTTATATTTTTATTTGTTTTTCCGAATCATTATTTCATATCAGATTTTAATATCCGACTATCATCTTTAGTCGTTGAAACTACTGTATTTATCTCATTACTGTATTCTATATTATCCCAAAAAATTAAGTTAGGAGTATTCTGGGTTTGCATTACTATTGCAATAGGGTGTTTTTTGATAGGGAATTTCATATCCGCTTTTCAAGTACTTAATGTAGAATTACCAATACAAAATTTTAATATTTCTGATGTGTTTCTACTGTTTTTCTTATTTTTCTTTCTTTTTGCGTTCTTTTATAAAATCATGATGGAATGTAACAAATGGGAGAAAGCATATTTACTTTGTGATTTATGTATTGTTGTTACTGCTATTTTTACATTAGAGTGGTATTTATTTAATAAACCTTCTGCAAATATCTTATTCTTATCAATTGGAGATGTTTTTCTTTCATTTATTTTTCCAATTATAGATTTATTGCTTCTATTGCTAGGAGTTACCCTAATCTTTCGACCCGCTATTTTCAATGCAAAAAGTAAATTATTTATTTTTATCCTAGTATTAACTGGATTGGCTATTACGGACTATTTGTATTTTTATTTACAAGATGATTTATCAGATCGTTCCGTTATATTTTTAAGGTGTTTGTATAGGGTTTTCCTATTATTTATCGCTATTGCTGCTACAATCCCAAAGAATACGTCTTCTAAAAGAAATTATTTTATTATTAATCCGACATTTGGAGAGAAACTTCTTAGTATATTCCCTTATCTTGCAGTTGCAGTCTTAATTGGCTTTACTTTGAAAGAGCAAACTTCTTCAGCTACATTAATTACGGGAAATTGTATTGCTTTTGTATTTGTACTGATTCGTCATACAATCGTACGAATGCAAAACAAAGAGTTAACTAAAACATTAAAAGTGTTTAATAATCAATTAGAACAAACAGTATCTCAAAGAACAAGGGATTTAATAAACAAATCTAATGATTTGGTAAAAAATCAAGAGAGATTTAAGTCATTATATGAGTATCATCCGGATCCTATTTTAACGATTGATTCAACTGGTACCGTATTAAATATAAACCAGGCTGGAAGTATGTTATTAGGAAAAGACAGTGCTGCATTAATAGGGAAAGAATGCTTCTCTATTTTTTTAGATGAAGATAAATCTGAGTTGGAAGCAGCTATAAAGAAAGGAAGACGATGTAGTTCATCTTCACTACAGTTACGTGTGAAAAATAACAATGAGAAGGACATGCTCTTTTGGTATGTCACTATAGTTCCTATTATGATAGAAGGTCAAATTTTGGGGAGTTATGTAATGGTAAAAGACATAACGAGGATGAAACAACAACAGGAAGAGATAAATTACCTTGCATTCCATGATACGGTGACGGAGATTGGAAATCGAACATTCTTCCAACAAGAATTAGATAGATCCATTAAACGTGCACAAAAATCACAGGATAAGTTTGGACTCCTATATATTGATTTAAACCGCTTTAAGACTATTAATGATACACTGGGGCATTCGATTGGTGACAGGGTTTTAAAAGAAGTTGCCAAACGTTTTAGGACATGTTTGTCACCGACTATTCCTCTAGCAAGAATAGGTGGAGATGAGTTTGCGATCATTGTCCATAACCGCACAGAGCAACAGCTATTGGAGTTATGTGAAACTCTATTTCGTATAACTGAAGAACCATTTGTAGTTAATCAACATAGTTTTTACTTAACTCTTAGTATAGGAATATCAGTGTATCCGTTTGGAGGAATAAATACTACTACACTTTTACAACATGCTGATATTGCTATGTATAGTGCAAAAGAAAAAGGTAACAATGCTGTTTGCATGTATGACGAGACATTATCAAAAAAAATAACAAGACGATTGCGATTAGAACAGGATTTACCGAATGCATTAGAAAATAATGAGTTATTTTTATTATATCAACCACAAATTGATAGTAAGACGGGTATCGTTATTGGTGCAGAGGCTTTAATACGTTGGCAACATCCAGAGCTAGGGCTAATTTCACCTTTTGAGTTTATACCTATCGCGGAAGAAACTTCGCAGATTATTTCAATTGGGAAATGGACGTTACAGGAAGCATGTCGACAACTGAAAGAATGGCATTCAGCGGGCTATGTAAATCTAAAGATGGGGATAAACTTATCAGCTATAGAGTTTGAACAGAAAGGTTTTGTTCAAACAATCATATCTACCATAGAAGAGGTAGGAGTACCCGCCAATTCGATTGATTTGGAATTAACAGAGCGAATAGCAATGGTAGATGAAAAAGAAACCTTATCGAAGTTAAAAGCATTGAAATCATATGGTGTACATTTATCAATTGACGATTTTGGTACAGGATATTCCTCATTAGCGTATCTTCCTTTGTATCCAATTGATACCTTGAAAATTCCAAGAGAATTTGTTAACAGGATCGGAACTTCTACGGATGGAAATGAAATTATACAAACCATTATTTCACTGGCACATACTTTAAACATGAAAGTGATCGCAGAAGGGGTAGAAACGAAGGAACAATTAACAGTGTTACAGCGTAATGCATGTTATCTAATTCAGGGGTATTACTACAGTAAACCTGTAAATGAAGATGAATTTATCGATTTTTTAAGTACAATGCGATTTAAGTAAGTAAAAAATCTTTATATGTTATGAGATAAAGTGAAAAGACGTTCTACCTATATGGAGTAGAACGTCTTTCTTATGTTTGTTTTCAATAGTTATGCAGCTATGTTTCAGCCTTTAAGGGGGACCGCCCATGCCCATCAACCTAAGGTTTTTAATTATTCCCATAACGAAAATTTCAACTTCTTACAATTATTCATGAAAATTCGGCTCAATTCTTTCGTTTTGAACAACAATCAATTTCTTAAGTTGATGGCAATGGGGATTTTCCTATTTTTAAATAAAACGGACTGATATTAAAAAAAGAAAAAACTTACGTGAAATTAAAGTTAGATAATCTTGGATTGATGGGGATCTAAAAGCAAAAATGCTCAAGATCAAACAGGTCAATAATGTGCTATAATCTCATGTGTTGAGGTATCGATTGGAAAAAGATATCAGGCACATTAAATTAGAAAAGGAGAAGGAAGGATATGCCACTTATTGTTGACAGAGAACAGGTACGGCAAGAAATACTGCATGCACTTCAGCAATGTTTAGAGGAAAAGCCTCTTCTAAAGGTTTCTATGCGAGATATCGCAGCAAAGGCCAAAATTGCTCACTCAAAAATCAACTATTATTTTAATACAAAAGAGAAACTTCTACTGGCTTATATCGAATTTTTTGCTATTTCATATAAAACGGAGATTGAGCATTGGTACATAAAGTATAAACAAAATAACGCCAATCTCAACGAAAGTTCACAAACGATAGTAAAACATTTCATTAAAGATATGGTTTTGATAAGTCATCAAAACCAATCGTGGGCTTTCACGCAAATAAGCACTATGGGTCAATACAATACGGAAATAAGGTCTGCAATCAAAAATGTTTATAACGATTGGAGAGAGTCCATCATACGTGTTTTGGAAGAGATTTATCGAGGCGAGGATGGCCACATGGTATATAAGGCAGAAGCAGTTTTAATCATTATCGATGGGCTTCTTATTTATTCACTTCACGAAAAGATAGATGAGTCAAGAATAGATGCTGTGCTAGCAAATATTACGCTTTGATTTTTTATTATTCAAAAAACTTTGACAAAATTTGATGTGAGTAATATGATTTATTTAGTCCAAGTGGACTAAATAAATCATATTGGAGGTCGATTATGTCAAAAATTACTGTAGTTGGTTGTGGTGTTATGGGAAGCGCTCTGATTCGCGCGTTTATGAAAGCAGGTCATACTATTACCGTTGTCGATAAAAATCCCACGGTAGCCAAGCCATTTGTAGCTGAAGGAGCTACGTTCAAATTATCATTGGATGACGCTCTAGATTGCGATTTCGTTCTGTTAAACTTACCAGATCATAAGATAGCAATGCAGGTTATTGAACAATGCAAATCGAAAGCTATCAAAGGAAAAATCATTGTAAACACTACTACAACAACCCCAACTCAAGCCCAAATTTTTGAGCAAATGATTAAAGACAGAGGCGCTATCGCCCTTGAAAGTGTGATTATTTGTTATCCTCACGATATTGGCACACATCGCGCATATCTTGTATATTCTGGCCCCAAGGAGGCTTTTGACCAAATTGAAGATCAACTTTCGGCACTTTCTTCGCCACATTTTGTTGGGACAGACATTCGCTTTGCAGAAATAATTGAGATGAGCACGTCAGCTCTGCAATTTGGTCTTTATTGGTTTGCCCTACTAGGTTCAGCGCTTTGTATACGAAACAAATTACCTATCTCCGAGTATTGCAAACATATTAAGGCAGCACTTCCAGTGGTGGGTCACCAACTGGTTACCCACCTGCCTGATAATCTAGAAAACTACACTGGCAAATTCCAAGATGCTATCGTCGCATCCTTGGATGTTCATACGCATGGACTCCAAACGGTAATGAAAACATTAGAGGATAATAACATTGATACCAGTGTATGTGAAGTTATGGAAAATCAGATGAAAGCAGCTATTGATGCAGGATATGGAAAATGTGATTTTGAAGCAGCAATTACTCAATTATTGAAATAAAGAATCTTCTTTAATCATCCTTGATCTTACATATATGCTTCAACCTGAGACTAAAAATAATATACTAACTACTGTATAATAATTGATTAATTGCAGTGATACCTACTATCAAAAAGTTAACTGAATTGGTGATGATTTATAATTTAGAGATGATTGTGTTATAATCTCGCTAAATTGCTATTAATCTAACGAAATTAAATTATCCTCAAATGAAAAATACGCTATTCTTTCCTATAATTCTACAGAAAGGATAACGTATTTTTGCTTTATGGGTAGTGTAAAACCTTAGATTGATAGCGATGTGATAATGCCCCTTTTTTAGATTCATACTATCAGTATGTACAAGATTAGGAGATTACTTGTAAGAGTCCTTGGATGACTGCAACCGTGCTGTGTTATACTTCTAAAGTACTGATATTTCATGTAGGACTTATAGATGTCGGTTTGGCATATGAAATGTAAAATCAATCCGTTATTTTGAAGGTTCAGACTACCATTATTTAAACTAACATTCACACTAAAAGAAGTACAAGGAGGAAGGTATATCTATTAAAACAGTGAGGTATACCAAATTAGAAATGAACATTAAATTTAATAAAAAAGTAGTAGCATTCACGGCAGGATTAACGGTATTATCTTCACCATTGGTATCGTTTGCAGAGGAACAACAATCAGTAAACAATAAGCAACCTACAAACGTTCAGGAACAAAGTAAAACAACATCAGATGAACAAGCTTTAAAAAGTATTGAAGCTAGTTTTGAAGGGGTAGATGGACGTGGTGGAGGTACTGTCGATAAGAAAAAAACAGACAGTCTTCAACGTTCAGAAGGTATTCATGAAGAAACAGGTACATTAACTGTGCCTAGCAATTCAAACAGAATAAAACGTAGTCTGTCTCCCATATCACCTAGCACCTCTAGTACAATAAACGGTGTTCCATTCACTGAATGGATTGTTCCAGCAGGTAACGATAATATTCGTCCTCAAAACTACATGAGTCCAAAGTATATTACAATTCATGAGACTGATAATACAAGTGTAGGAGCAGGTGCTAGAAACCACGCTCAATACCTATATAACCAAGCAGTAGGGAACACAGACCGAGCTGCATCGTGGCATTTTACAGTAGACGATAAAGAGATTTATCAACATCTACCATTAAACGAGAACGGATGGCACGCCGGAGACGGTGATGGTCCAGGTAATAGAGAATCCATTGCAATTGAAATCGCAGTTAACAGTGACGGTAACTATAGTAAAGCAGTAGATAATGCTAAGAAACTTGTAGCTTATTTAATGAAAGAAACTGGTGTACCGTTAAATAACATTGTAAAACACCAAAAATGGAGTGGTAAAATCTGTCCTGCTAATATGATTAATAATGGACAATGGGATACATTCGTAAATGGCGTTGGTGGGTATTATAATAATCTTTATCAACCAAAAGATGACATTACTGGAGGTTGGTATGAAGAAGCTATTCGAGAGTTAAATAGAAGAGGTATTATGATAGGGGAAGGAAACGGAGTTTTCGCACCTAATAGAGCGATAACAAGAGCCGAATTTGCTCAATTAATCTCTAACTCTCTAAACCTGCCAGCTGGAGATGCTTCATTTAAAGACCTAAACGATGCAAATTCAACTTTACGAGATGGTATTAAACGTACTGCAAGTGCAGGTATCATTCAAGGTAGAGGAGATGGTTATTTTGACCCAAACACACCTATTACAAGAGAAGAATCAGCAATTATTGTAAACAAGGCTTTACAATATAAAGGTATATGGGGACCAGTTGTAAACCTACCATTCTCAGACAAAGACCAAATTATTTATAAAGAAGACGTACAAAGACTGTATGGCCTAGGTATTGTAAGAGGTAAGGGTGACAATCAATACGACCCTAAAGGAACAACAACTCGTGGTGAAACAGCGACATTCATTCTAAATATGCTACAAGTAATTGAAAATGGTAGTGTTGAAAAGGTAATTGGAACGGCTCAAATTAATGGTATTGGGGTAAATGTTCGAAGCGGATCGGGTACAAACTATTCTATTGTTAGAAAGACAAGTAAAGGCGAAAAAGTTACAGTATATGAAGAAGAGAACGGCTGGCTAAGAATTGGAACAGGGCAGTGGATTTATTATGACTCTAGTTATATCGACTATAACAGATTATAAAAGACTTAATAGTTAAAAGAACAGGTCATATTTGGATATATAACTTACTCTCAGGTTGTGAAGAAGACTTTCTCCACAACCTGTTTTTGTGTCTGGCCCCTCTATTACCTATCAATATTGATAAAAAGAGGAGAAGGAGAGATTCATTATGGTGCTGGTATTGGGAAATCATCGTAATTAGCGTGTACGCAATTAAAGACTAAGGTTTTTCTGATAATTAAGTGGAGGTCACTATACGTACCCATCCAGCTCATATTTTAAAACGAAAAAATGAGCTGGATGGGTAAAAGTTAGCACAAAATTTCGTTCTGAGGGTACTATAAAACCTTCGCTTGATAGAAAAGAGATAACATTAACTTTGTTGCCTAGAATTGCTCGTGCTAGATGTGGGTAGATTCAAAATTTATAGGCTTTATTAATCATCATTTGATTCACCTTCATTTTGGTATGTGTCTTCTTGGTTAAAATGATAAAAAATACAAAAAGAACTTGTAGGCATCACTACAAGTTCTTTTTTAGATAATATAAAAAGGTAAAACAAACTATCTCATTACTCGTAACAGGGAAACTATCTTACTTAAGGCTTGGTTTCATTATATAACAAATATCAACATGCAGCGTTTTAATGTGTGAAAATTACGTGAATTAGCAAACGAAATTTCATCTCTATTCCTTAAGAATTCCACTTATTCGTTTTTTAACTCCTTTAAATCAACGTTGAATAGATTAACAATATTTGCTAAAATAATATTTTTAAAATATAATATACAGTAATTTGTATGATGAAAATAAAAAATTTACATATCATTAATTGAACGCTTAGCCGCTGGTTTCTGGAGTAAGGTAAATAACGAAGTACATTTAATATACAATTCTTTCTGTAGCAGAAGATACGTAATTAAGACATTTGATAGGAATAGAGTGCGAATAATGAGAAAGATGCTAACTTGTGAGTTACACTAATCAACTTGAAATGTTATGGGGGTGTACAAGTACTGCAGCCAAAAAGTGATCTGTAATGAATATCGAAGAGGCTTACGCAAAGTTATATGTGAGTCTATGTGCGAAGGGAAAGGATAACGTTTATAGGAGGAAGCATGAGGGGGCAATTTAATATATGTAACGGGGGAATAATATTATGAAATTTAATACGAAATTATTAAAGAAATTACTTGTATTAAGTACAACGTCTGTATCAATTTTCAGTGCCTGCTCTGCAAAGGAAGATGGGGATTACAAGCCATATAAGGAACAAGACTCTATAGAAGTCGCAAAGGTCGAAGAGGAGAAGCCTAATCCCCCTAAGATTGAAGAGAAGAAGTCCACTCTGCCTAAGGTTAAAGAGGATACAGAAGAACCTAAGAAGAAAAAAAGGTACAACAAGTGGAGGAATCTCAGAATAAAGATGAGGAAACTAATGACAAATATCCGCATTATAAAGATGTCCATGAAGACGGATCAACAGTATCACTAGAACAGTATAATCAAATCAAGACTGGAATGTCTGCGGACAAAGTCATAGAGATAGCAGGAAAGCCTGGATTTAGCGAGGTGACTAAATTGTTCTCTATCTACATATATTCTGGTCACGATGAAGAGGGTTCGATGACTATAAAGTTTGACTCTAATGGAAATGTAACGAACAAAGAGCAAGATGGTCTTAGTAATACTGTAGTTAAAGAGGAGAAGGCGAACAAAGAACATGAAGACCCTAATCCTGAATCTGTTAAGAAATCTAGTGCTATAATTCCAAACGATTTTTGCGGACATGGACATGACGAAACGAAGGAGCTAGCGCACGACTGTGAAAAAATTACTGATAAAAAGGCATATAGAAGATATCAACTACAACAAAAGAGAGAAGAGCGAAAAAGACAAATTAGAGGCGAAGAACAGGAAATAATTGATTACGATTAGGGAGATGCAGCTTACAAGGAGCAGCAGCGTATGTACGAAGAAATACAAGAGTGAGATGAAGAAAAAGAGAGTAAAGTGGAAACTAAAAAAGCTAAATGGTGCGAGGAGTACATTTTATAGGTAGAAATTTAAATTATTGAAAAACCAAAATATAGAAGGGTAAATAAAAGACGCTAGGTGGGCCTTTTATTTATCGTTATTAATGAAAATTCACTGAGGATTTCTATTAATATTACAATATCTGATCTTGGGATTAACTTATTAGAAAATGCTATTGATTTTATAACATTTGATAAATAACAAAAGATAATAAAAAAATTCTTGATACCAAAATCTAAATTGTATAATATATAGGTATATTGTTATTCGTTGAATTCCGTTTATTCCCACGCCTTATGTGTTGTGGTTGAGTTGCAGAAGCAAGTTGTGTTCTTGTTTCAATTTTGAAAGGGCTTCTTTGAGCCGATTAGTGCATATATAGCTTATTTTGTTATGCACATTTTTAATCGACTTGAAGAAGTCCTTTTTATGTTGTTTTCAAGTTGCAGGTGGGATTATTTATGATTCTTAACAAAATGAAATAAAATAATGTTTGAATAGTATTAGTTGATCTAAAAGAGTAATCTAAAGAGCCGGATGATATATTAATTGATATAGATAAGTTATTAGGGAGTACAAATGAAGAACTACGATATAAATCATGTGATGGTAGTTTATACAGGGGAAAAGGAAGAACTAAGTGATATGAATACTTGGAGCTTCCTTTTTTATTGCAATTAGAAATCTGGTAGATGATTATGCATATAAAAATGATTTAGCGGAAAAATTTCATTTAATTTCAATACATAGAAGAAAAAGGAAAAGCAAATTCGTAAAGAGCTAGTTTAAGTACGATTCATTTGAATAATTGAGAGGGAAAATGTATTGGTGAAACGTCTTGTTTCTTGCTGACCAAGGGAATGCAGGATGATTAGTAAGGAGTAAGAGCGTATTACTCTCATAAAGGAAATTACATTAGAAAAGGGTCTGTCAGTGTTTACAATTTATTTGTTACATCGGTCTAAAAGAATTTGGATGGAGAAGTAAATGCTAAGTGAGAACATGAATGACATTTCTAGAACTTGAACAATTGTGCTTTTTGTTAATAGTGAAAATCAGAAGTAGGAGAGGCACAAGCGTTAAAGTGGACTGCAAAAGTGACAGAAAGAGAACAAGGATTAACATTATTTATAAAGATATCTAATAAGAAGTGCTATCGGATTTATACAGAAGGAGGGATAATACCAGAAAATATATGAATGTATATAAAATTTGAGGTGAATCCACCTATTTTCTATACATTAGTTGAATCAAATAATAGATGACTAGGGAGTGTATAACATCCATTTCCCAGTTAAATTTTCTTAGATAAATAGCATGAAATACAGTATGTTCTCACTCATTTGTATAAGGATAAAATAGCCTTTTATTTTTATGCAAATGAGTGAAACAGAACGATTCACCATATAAGAATATTCGACTATAATGAAACACTGTACGTCATTGTAATATTAAGATATTTTAAGATTAAAGTGATTATTAGTCATAAAATATGAGTTTCGAGACCTCAGCAAAATATTGCAATGCTTTATATACATGAGATTGTAAAAATTATTTTATTAAAATTACTGGAGGCTGATGAAATATGATAATAGATCATATAAGCAACAATGTAGTAAAAAAATTGGAACAAACGGTGCGCTATGAAAAGAAACAGGTCCAGGTATTACGTGTAAGTAAAAGTAGTTCTAATATGCACGCTTACATGATTTTTCCAGAATTTTCAGAGGTTAAAATTTCAAATACTGAACTGGATGAATATATAGAAAATCTATCAACAAGTCTGAAATATGTCATTGATCGCAAGTTAAATCAACAAGAAATTGAAAAACAAAATCATTCTTTCATTATGACGTGCGCAGTTGAGGAAGATGGTGTTATAGATGATGAAACGATTCATTTTAATACGACGTATGTTAAGCCACCTACACTTGCGAGTAAGGTATTTAAGCTAGTGTGTGGTTTAGGAAATCGTTTGAATAGCTTAAAAGAGTTACATATAACAGTATTAAATAATAATATTAATCGAATTGAAATAGAGTTTTATAATGAAAATGAAACATATGTAGCAGTAGAAAAAGAAGAAATTGCAAATGCGATTATGGGGGCATATACAAAAGCCAATATCTATTATTCCGCAGATCTCCGTTATGTTGCAGAAGGAAATGAAATCAAATTAAAGAGCATTAAGCCAAAATTAGCGGGTGATGTGTTGTGAAGCGAGAAAAAGGGATGATTGGAGTTTTATGTACATTTGTTTTTATGATCCTAGTACTCATACCTTTACATACAGCTCATGCATCTGTAAAAGTGGATTTTAATGAATTGAAAGGAAATGATGTTTCTTCATCTTTTAACGAAGGATTAAACAATCGAACAAAAACGACAGAGAAAGACGATTCATTTGGGTCATCAATTATACAAAAAGTTGAGGGTATGTATGCACCAGCTTTTAAAGTAGGGGTAAATATCTTTTCTATCTCTTTCATATTAGGTGTTATTGTCATGGTTATGGCGTTAATTACAAAGAATGGTCAATGGATGAAATGGGCAACAGGGAGTATGATTTTCTCGTTCGTTAGTATGATGGCAATGAGATTAAGTGTATATTTCTTATTTAGTTCGGATGTATTTTCGTTTATGAACATTTTTACGGATTTTTTAGACCTGTTTAAAGCAACAGCACTTATTTTTACACCCTTTATGTTAATTGCAGGAATTCGTTTACGAAGAATTCATGAGAGTACAAAACAACCTGAGTATTATCGTTGGTCTAATCGCGTTATAACGGGATCTTGTTTACTATGTATGTTAGCCGTACTGGCTCCATGGTTATTTGCGAATATGTAAAGAAATATATATAGATGCAAAAGGTACTGAATGTTCATTCAGTACCTTTTATCTACCCATCTGATTTTTCCTTTCGTATTCTGCAAATATCTCCTCTGATATAGGGGATAATTCGTTCGATTTTTAATCGTTTTTTGTTGTAAAGGATTTCCATTTGTAGAATGAATACTTCTCGTAGTAGAGCTGGTATGCCTACAAAACAGACGAGGAAGATAGAAACTAAAATAATATTTTACTTAGAAAAGTATTTCACCTGTTTAAAAATGACTTAATTTATTTTGAAAGGATTGCTTGTTTTGAAAAGAAATCAAGAATATGCCGCTTTACGAAATTCTATCTTGATAGGTTGGCTGCTCACAATTATCGCTATGGGCCTATCTATCTTTTTTTCTTCTATTGTATATTTACTAATTGGATGTTTCATTTTGTCATTGAAATACGGATTAATGGGCACTATAAAAAATGTAGAAAAGCGTTTGCCAACCTGGGCTAATTTTGGAGTAATTGAAAAGCCAGTGAATCGGAGGGTGACAAGACCGTTTCAATTTCGGGGCGGACTCATTGTTTCATTAGCATTAGGATTCATAGAGATGGTGATAAAAGGTTTATGTATCTCATATTATATTTTAGGATTAGAAACTCATGTATATCGTTTAATGCGTAGAAATACAAGAGTGTGAAAAGGAGGCTTATATTATGAAAGTATTAATATTTGAATTAATTCTAATTGTGCTTCTGATACCGATAAATATTATGGTAAAAAAACATGCACCAAAATGGAAAGGGAAAGCCGGAGAAAAGATGGTAAAACGTATATTAAGAAAATTAGATCACGAAAGGTATCGGGTGTTACATGATGTGACGGTTCATACAGAGTATGGTGATACAACTCAAATTGACCATATTGTAATCGCAGAAGCAGGTATATTTGTTATAGAGACGAAGAACTATGAGGGCTGGATCTATGGAAGTGAGAAGGCAGCAAGATGGACACAAGGTATTTTTAGAAAGAAATACTCTTTTCAAAATCCATTTCGACAAAACTATAAACACATGAAAGCAATTGAATGGGTGATGGAACAGCAGCTGCCGTGTATTTCTATTGCAGTGTTTCATCCAAAATGCAGCCTAAAAAGAGTAAATGTTCATTCTAAAGATAAACATGTCCTATATTATAACGATCTAAAAAAATGTATCGAATCCTATATTGATGTGAAATTAACAAAAGACGAGGTCGAGCATATTTACCAAACTATTTTGCAAGCAAATATTACTGATAAAAATACTGAAAATAAACAAGTGAAGTATTTACAGAATAAGTTCGCTAAACAATAAGAAACGGAGAAAGGAACAATGTTATATATAATAGGATTTTTGGTAATCATCGTAGTAGTTATTCGTCTTAACGTGAAGTATTACCAGTTAAAAGGTAACCCAAAAGATTTTGTGATGAAAAAGAAGGATTAAGGATATATTTTAGAGATAGAGGTAATAGAATACGTATATTATTTTGGTCGTTACCAAAAGGCCATAAGAATCGTTTTACGACCGATAAATACATACATTATTATATTTATGTTAATTGATTTGAATGATAAAATTGATAAATAAAAATAAACAGGAGGTTTAGTTGTGAAAGAAGTGTTAGATGTTGAAACGTATTTAAAGAAAATGAAGAATCAGAAAATAAATTATGACAAATTATTAAGAAAAATGATTAAAGATTGGGAAGCAAGGAATGAAAGACCAAAAGTGTTACTTCATTCATGCTGTGCCCCTTGTAGTACTGCTTCTTTAGAATTTCTTGCAAAACATGCAGATATTACAATTTTCTTCTCGAATTCAAATATCCATCCGAAAAGTGAATACATGAGACGCTCTAATGAACAAAAGATTTTTGTAGAAAAGTTCAATGATCGCACTGGGCACACAGTAGGATTTATTGAAGATGACTATCGTTCAAATGTATTTTTTAAAATGGTAAAAGAAGAAGGTTTGGCGGAAGAGCCAGAAGGTGGGCTTCGTTGTTCAGCTTGTTTTGATATGAGATTGGATCGTTCAGCTGAGGTAGCACAAGAAAAAGGATTTGATTACTTCGGTAGTGCGATTACTCTTTCTAAAAATAAAAATAGTCAATTAATAAATGAACTTGGAATCGGTGTGCAACAAAATTATGATTCGCGTTATTTACCAAGTGATTTCAAAAAAAGTAATGGATATCAACGTTCAATTGAAATGTGTAATGAATATGATGTTTTCCGTCAGTGTTATTGTGGATGTTCATTTGCAGCAGAGAAACAAGGTATAGATTTACGAACGGTGAACAAAGATGCAATAAATTATCTAAAAGAAAATAATCTTAGTTTGAAAAAATAGATTTAATGGAGAAAAATTCGCTTTAAAATTAACCTGTGATCTACAAAAGAAACGCAATATGTTTCTAAATGATAAACGTAAAATGCTAAAATAGTTCTGGAATAACTCCTTACTAGTTAAAGTTCTAGAGAAGAAAAAACAGTAAGGAGTGTTTTCTTAATCTCGCATTGCCCCTGCCTCTCGGGAAGTCATTGCTCCTTGTCCTGCCCTTACATCATTTTGAATTTCTTGTTTCACTTTTTGTGCATCAGTTTCAGCAAAATCTGGTTTCATAACAGAACCAGGACTTTTTATAGCTTTTTTATCATTTTGCATAAAAACCCTCCTTAACTAAACGTTTAACAACCTTATTATTTACAAAAATACACTTGGTATACTCGATTAGTTGAACTGGTCTCATGTAAAGTACAAGGAAGGAATTAAATAAGTTTCCAAACATACTATTTATGTAGGGATTAATATTGTGAAATCATTAATTTTATATATAAAATTAATGAGAAATATGATATAATGAAAGTAACAAAATACTTCTAAAACTATCTTGCAAAAGGACACACCTACGCATACATATGCCATAGGTGTGTCCTTTTTATTTGTTTTAAAACCTCGGAAACAAAAGGGAATACAACAGAGTGTAGAAGGGAAACGTACTGTTGTAATATCCCAGAAGTCTATAAGGATACATTAAAAGGCTTAAAAACGGTTAAGGGGAAGAGGTAGTAAAGGTAAAAGACTAAGATAGCATTGATGTGAACATAAACGGGGAAAAACAGACTATAAGATTGCTGTTATTGGATACTTCTGAGTATGTATCTCGAAAAATCCTACCACAAAAGATGGGGAAAGAAGCATATACATTTCTAATGGAACAAATAAAAGAAAAAAGTGTAACATTTGTCTATGATCATGGGCCAAAAGAGGACAAGTATGGTAGGAAATTAGCATATGTATTTTGTGAAGGGATGCATATAAACGAATTAATGGTCAAATCAGCATATGGCATTGTAGCTTATATTTCAAAACCTAACACTACGTTGCTACCACATATGCTAGAAAGCGAAAAAGAAGCAAAAGCATCAAAGGCTGGCGTTTGGAACATTAAAGGTTTTGTAGATAACAAGATACGTCATTATAACCGTAATGATGCGTCTTAGCAATCAATACAAACTTAATCAATTATGATACAAATTATCATACAAAATGGAGGTCTCATACATGAATGAGAATAAAAGAAATATGATTTTATCCTTTATTATTTCAAGTTTATTTATTTTTGCGAGTCTATTGCCGTTTAGTAGTAATGAATATGTGTATGTTATCTCCAAAATTGGTGCTGCAGCTGGTGTAATAAATATTGTTATGATGAGCGTTTTCTTATATTTTCAAAGTAAAAAAACGGGACATTTACTAAATTAGTAAAGTAAGATTTAATAGTTTTCCTTACCTGCATCTTTTTAAGTTTGGTAAGGAAAAAAACAAAAAAGTACATACACATATTGTATATAGATTTGGTCTCCTAGAAAAAGCATTAGAAACTGTGGTGATTTTGAGAATCTTTTCCCCCTAGAATTAAAGGATAAGGAGCATGACCGGGAAGATATTAAAGATTGGATATGGTCTATTGAAACAGGATGCTCAAAGCATGGAAATAAACTAGTCATATATTAGCAAATGTTTTGCATTTTAAAAAACAGGTGAGGCGAAAATAAGATGTCGATCATTCAAAAGGATCACATTGCAATTGCTTGGACGATAGCTACTACTGCAATGCTAGTAAGGTTGATTTTTAGTGAGTGGATGAAGCTGCCCCCCGTGTAATTTATGCTGGTATCAAAGGATGGCCATGTATCCATTGGGATTAATATTAGGTATAGGAATGTATAGAAAAGATCCATACGTAAGAGCATATGCATTCCCATTTGCATGTATTGGCTTATTGATAGCTGTTTATCAAATAATGGTTCAGGTTTTTCCAACAAGTGAAATGAAGAAATGTTCTGTAGGGGTTTCCTGTACAGAAGGTTACTTGAATTTGTTTGGATTCATCTCGATACCTATGCTATCTTTTGTTGGATTTTTGGCTATCATAATACTTTTATATATTAAACCTGAGAGAGGCAAAAGATTAAACAATACAGTGATTATGAACAATATACTCGAATAAACACAAAATACCTATAAATAGATAAAAAATAAAAAGAAATTAAAAAAGGAGAAATAAAAAATGACAACAATGCAAGTAAGTAATGAAATGTACAAAATTCCAGAGGCGGATATAGAATTATTAAAAATTATGGCCCATCCAGTTAGATTACAAATTGTGAAGGAGCTAGAACGCCACAAAATTTGTAATGTAACACAGTTAACAGAGCTACTAGATGTGCCTCAATCTACCGTATCTCAGCATTTATCTAAAATGCGCGGGAAAATTCTTCGCTCAGAAAGAAGGGGATTAGAGATGTATTATCATATTGTGAATTTCAAGGCATGTCAGATTGTCGGAGTATTAGGTCTATAATTCTAACTCGAAATAGGGTGATAGAAAGAGTGTTGTTAAATATAGCTGCAAAAGCTGATGTACTGCAGAATGATAAATTCATAAGCTTAGAGTGTAGTCCTTCTAATAATGGGGAGCTGACTGTGGTGAAAAATTGATACAAGAGTTAATAAAAAAGAATGCACATTTCTGCACTCTTTTTTATTGTGCCCTAGCTACAATAGATAAAGTATTTTGTTGTGTATGACTCTGAATAGGGGATGCTGTGTTTTGCTAAGCGAAAACGATATTTTTGACTTTTTAAGCAAAGGAAATATTTAGTTTACTGATTTGTATAGTTTGAATTAAAGTTTAGAATATTCTGTGTCAACATTATCAATTTACTATAGTTTCCAATTGTGTAAAGATAGAATTGATTATAATTTTCCGTAAATATTAGATTGAAAACTATTATAAGGGGAATTTGAGTATTTATAGCTTGTTTATAAACGATGATTGGGGATACAGACAATAGGGTGATCAAGTACTGGTAGAATTTATCAAACGAAATGAGGTGACTGTAACTTGAGAGAAATTGCGAAAAAAGTACAAATGATACGTTTACAGGAGGAGCATTCCGGGCGTAAGGCAGACGCAGAACAGTATTCTGCCAAGCGATGTAAAATAGAAAGAGAGAGTATTAAATTAGAAAAACATAGAGTTAAAAAAAGAACTCAAAAATTTCAAACGACAGAAGAAAAGTGGGACACAAAATGTAAAAAAGCAGTACAATTATTTAATCAAGGAGAGGAATATCCAACTATTGCAAAAAAACTGAGGTGCAATGTGAGTAGTTTGTATAGAGAACTTAAGAAACGAGGCACATTACAAATACCAAAGCAGGTAGCAGTATCTAAATCATTAAAATCACCTACAACATCAGCACAAACAAAAAAAACGAATTTTGAAAGATACAAAGAATATTATATGTACAAATAGAAGAATTCATGGCTATAAATCTATACTTGATTCTTTAGTGTTAAAAAGATCAGGTTATAAAGGGTACAATGAAAAATGCATGTTTAGCAGCAAATCTTCTTACAGTATTGATAGAGCATCTTTTTATTTTTTAGGATATTTATTTTATGATAATAACATCCAACAAATATTGAAGGCTATTACCTGTTGCTTAGATCATAAAAATATTCATAAAACTAAATCCTTACTTATATTTGTTGAGTAGTTGGTTAAGAAAAGTTTTTTTACAAATGTTAAAATAAGAATAATTTGTCTAAAGCAAAAGAATCCCCATGTCATGAAGGATTCTTTTAGAAGAGTTAGAGAGATGTTGTCACTTGACTCATATTGATTTTATGTTAAAAAGAAAGAATATTCAATCTTATTTTATATTTCTCAATATATTTCGTTTATTTTTATATTATAATATAGTTAATTCTTTTTATTGATGTATCTCATTCTATATATATTCCTGGAGTGAATCCTTATACTAAGGATTCCTTTTTTATTATTAATAAAAATAAAAGCCCTCACAATGTGAAGTGCACCCCAATTGTTAGACACAGTCTAACAATTGGAGGTGCATTTTTTATGGCTAAATTTTCTTCAAAAGAAAAAATCCAAGCGGTGAAACGATATTTAGATGGTA
>NZ_JBQXON010000007.1:0-215666 GCF_052646455.1 Bacillus cereus group sp. Bce041 | reverse complement strand
TGATCAGGTTGATAGGTTCGAGGTGGAAGCATGGTGACATGTGGAGCTGACGAATACTAATAGATCGAGGACTTAACCATATAATATGTAGCAATGTTATCTAGTTTTGAAGGAATATGCCTTCATAGTTTGGTGATGATGGCAGAGAGGTCACACCCGTTCCCATACCGAACACGGAAGTTAAGCTCTCTAGCGCCGATGGTAGTTGGGACCTTGTCCCTGTGAGAGTAGGACGTCGCCAAGCAAGAACCTAAGTTATTTTGACTTAGGTTTTTTTGTGTTTATTTTTATTTACCGAATGCTATAATCCGTAAATTTAATAAAGCTACAGACGAAAAAAGAATGAAGTAGAGACTCTTTAAAATAATAGTAATGATTTTTTGTGTTCCTGATTTTCCTAATGTCGCTAAAGTAATACTTAAAATAGGACACATTATTTCTATCATAAGTATATATTTTAAATAATGAGATGCTATAAATAAATATTTAATAATTACAGAAATTACTGCAATAGAGAAAAATAAATAGGATAATAGCAAAGTTCTTTCTTTAACAGTTATCCTCCTTAGAAATTAAATCGTTATAATAATACAAGAGTGTATATATTTTGATTAAAAACATACTGAAGTGCTATTTAAACGATAAATACATAAAATAGATCTCTAGAAATATATATTCTAATTCCCTTTTCTTCTTGTATATAGTTGCAATTCTTCTTTTGAATATAACTAAAACACGAACGTTATTGACTGCTAATAAAAAAACATTCGATTATTTATTGACATTGTTTATGAAATATTGTTAATATAGCCATAGAAACAATAATATAAGACCTCATATAATCGCGGGGATATGGCCTGCAAGTCTCTACCTAACGACCGTTATTCGTTAGACTATGAGGGAAAGTCACTCGGTATTTTTCTATTCACAAGGGATACGTATGCCTGAGTAGAGCGCTTTCTCTCATAGTAAAAGAGAAACTGTTCTATTTCAGGCTTTTTTTATTTGAATCGGGGGGATTCTAATATGAAATCACTAGTTGGAGTCATAATGGGAAGTACGTCAGACTGGGAAACAATGAAATATGCTTGTGACATTTTAGATGAATTAAATATACCGTATGAGAAAAAAGTTGTATCCGCTCATCGGACTCCGGATTATATGTTTGAATATGCAGAGACGGCTCGTGAACGTGGATTGAAAGTTATTATTGCTGGAGCTGGTGGAGCAGCACATTTACCAGGAATGGTTGCAGCGAAGACAAATCTTCCTGTAATTGGAGTTCCAGTTCAATCAAAAGCATTAAACGGCTTAGATTCATTATTATCCATCGCCCAAATGCCAGGAGGTGTTCCAGTTGCAACTGTTGCAATTGGTAAAGCCGGTTCAACGAATGCTGGATTACTTGCCGCACAAATACTTGGATCATTTCATGATGATATACATGATGCATTAGAATTGAGACGAGAAGCGATTGAAAAAGATGTGCGTGAAGGTAGTGAGCTAGTATGAAGAGAATCATTTTACCTGGAAAAACAATCGGTATTATTGGAGGCGGCCAGCTAGGAAGAATGATGGCATTGGCAGCTAAGGAGATGGGATATAAAATTGCTGTTTTAGATCCTACAAAGCATTCACCATGTGCACAAGTTGCTGATATTGAAATTGTTGCACCATATGATGATTTAAAAGCAATTCAGCATTTAGCAGAGATAAGTGATGTTGTCACATATGAATTTGAGAATATTGATTATAGATGTTTACAATGGCTTGAAAAACATGCGTACTTACCACAAGGTAGTCAGTTGTTAAATACAACACAAAATCGTTTTACAGAAAAGAATGCGATTGAGAAGGCTGGGTTACCAGTAGCAACGTATAGATTAGTTCAAAATCAAGATCAGCTTACAGAAGCAATTGCTGGGTTATCATTCCCTTCCGTCTTAAAAACGACGACAGGTGGATATGATGGGAAAGGGCAAGTTGTTTTAAGAAGTGAAGCTGATGTTGAGGCAGCAAGAAATCTTGTGGATAAAGCAGAATGTATTTTAGAGAAATGGGTGCCTTTTGAAAAAGAAGTATCAGTTATTGTGATTCGTAGTGTAAGTGGTGAAACAAAAGTGTTTCCAGTAGCAGAAAATATTCATGTAAATAACATTTTACATGAATCTATCGTTCCAGCTCGCATTACAGAAGAGCTTTCTCAAAAAGCAATTGCGTATGCAAAGGTACTTGCGGATGAATTAGAACTTGTGGGAACACTAGCTGTAGAGATGTTTGCTACAGATAATGGTGAGATTTATATTAATGAATTAGCGCCAAGACCTCACAATTCAGGACACTATACACAGGATGCATGTGAAACGAGTCAATTTGGTCAACATATTCGAGCAATCTGTAATTTACCTCTAGGAGAAACAAATTTGTTAAAACCAGTTGTCATGGTAAACATTTTAGGCGAACATATAGAAGGGGTCCTAAGACAAGTGAATAGATTAACCGGGTGCTATTTACACTTGTATGGAAAAGAAGAAGCAAAAGCACAGCGAAAAATGGGGCATGTTAATATTTTAAATGATAATATTGAAGTCGCTCTAGAAAAAGCGAAGAGTTTGCATATTTGGGACCATCAAGAACAACTGTTGGAGGGAAAAAGATGATTAGTCGTTATACACGCCCTGAAATGGGTGCGATTTGGACGGAAGAGAACAAATTTAAAGCGTGGTTAGAAGTTGAGATTTTAGCTTGTGAAGCATGGGCTGAGCTTGGCGATATTCCAAAAGAAGATGTTAAAAAAATTCGTGAACATGCATCATTTGATATTGATCGTATTTATGAAATTGAAAAAGAAACACGTCATGACGTAGTTGCATTCACTCGTGCTGTATCAGAAACGCCAGCATTAGGCGAAGAACGTAAATGGGTTCATTACGGTTTAACATCTACAGATGTAGTAGATACAGCATTATCTTACATCTTAAAACAAGCGAATGAAATTATATTAAAAGACTTAGAGAACTTTGTAAGCATTTTAGCTAACAAAGCGAAAGAGCATAAATACACAATCATGATGGGAAGAACACACGGTGTTCATGCAGAACCAACGACATTTGGTTTAAAACTTGGTCTTTGGTATGAAGAGATGAAACGTAACGTAGAGCGTTTCAAACAAGCTGCTGATACAGTTCGTGTTGGTAAACTATCTGGTGCGGTTGGTACATATGCAAATATCGATCCATTCGTAGAAAAATATGTTTGTGAAAATTTAGGATTAGAAGCAGCACCAATTTCAACACAAACATTGCAACGTGATCGTCACGCACACTACATGTCAACACTTGCACTAATTGCAACATCTATCGAAAAGATGGCAGTTGAGATTCGTGGTTTACAAAAGAGTGAAACACGTGAAGTTGAAGAAGCTTTCGCAAAAGGTCAAAAGGGTTCTTCTGCAATGCCACATAAACGTAATCCAATTGGTTCTGAAAATATGACTGGTTTAGCTCGTGTTATCCGCGGTTATATGATGACAGCTTACGAAAATGTTCCATTATGGCATGAGCGTGACATTTCTCACTCTTCGGCAGAACGCGTAATTTTACCAGATGCTACAATCGCATTAAATTACATGTTAAATCGCTTTGGTAATATTGTTAAAAACTTAACTGTATACCCAGAGAATATGAAACGCAATATGACAAGAACATACGGCTTAATTTATTCTCAGCGCGTAATGCTTACACTAATCGACAAAGGTATGGTACGTGAAGAAGCTTATGATATCGTACAGCCTAAAGCGATGGAAGCTTGGGAAACACAAGTACAATTTAAAGAGCTTGTAGAAGCTGATGAGCGTATTACAAGCAAGTTAACACAAGAAGAAATTAATGAATGCTTCAACTATGAGCATCATATGCAACACGTTGATACAATCTTTGAACGCCTTGGATTAAACGAAGCGTAAAATTTCATATGGCACAGAATAGAGTCATTCTGTGCCATTCTTTATAAAAATATTATTCACATTTTTCAAACTACAGGGGGCTTGCGAAATGCAAAAGCTAGAATTGCTGTATGAAGGTAAGGCAAAAAGAATTTATCGTACAGAATCAGCAGATATGGTTTGGGTAGAGTACAAAGATAGTGCGACTGCTTTCAATGGGGAGAAAAAAGAGACGATTACAGGAAAAGGTCGTTTGAACAATGAAATTACAACTTTATTGTTCAGAAAGTTACAAGAAGTGGGAATTAAAACACATTTTGTTGAGAAGTTATCTGAAACAGAACAACTTGTTAAAAAAGTGAGTATTATTCCTTTAGAAGTTGTCACAAGAAATGTAATTGCAGGAAGTCTTTCAAAACGATTAGGAATGGAAGAGGGAACTGTACTTGCAGAACCAATCGTAGAATTTTACTTCAAAGATGATGATTTAGGAGATCCGCTTGTAACGGAAGATCATATTCGTGTATTAAACGTTGCATCGCCAGAGCAAGTAAGTGTATTACGAGATATGGCTCTACAAATCAATCAAGTGTTGATTGATCATTTCGCAAGCTGTCGTGTAAGATTAGTAGATTTCAAATTAGAGTTTGGTGTAACGGAAGAAGGAGAAATCATTTTAGCGGATGAAATTTCACCAGATACTTGCCGTTTATGGGATGAAACGAGCAATGAAAAGTTTGATAAAGATGTATTCCGTCGTGATCTTGGAAATTTAACAGATGCTTATGAAGAGATTTTAAAACGTTTAGGGGGAATTTCACATGTATAAAGTTAAGGTATATGTAACATTAAGAGAAAGCGTATTAGATCCACAAGGAACAGCAGTAAAAGGAGCACTTCATAGTCTTTCATTCACAGAAGTACAAGACGTTCGAATCGGAAAGTACATGGAACTAACAATTGATAAATCTGTATCTGATTTAGATAGCAGGGTAAAAGAAATGTGTGAAAAACTATTAGCGAACGTTGTAATGGAAGACTTCCGTTATGAAGTTGAGGAGGTTGTCGCACAGTGAAATTTGCCGTAATAGTATTTCCGGGTTCGAACTGTGATGTCGATATGTTCCATGCAATTAAAGATGAGCTTGGCGAAGAAGTAGATTACGTTTGGCACGATACAGAGAATTTAGATGAATATGATGCAATTCTACTACCAGGTGGATTTTCTTATGGTGACTACTTACGCTGCGGTGCTATCTCTCGCTTTGCTAATGCAATGAAAGCAGTGCAAAAAGCTGCTGAGCAAGGAAAGCCGATTTTAGGTGTATGTAATGGATTCCAGATTCTTGTTGAATCAGGATTACTACCAGGAGCATTAATAAGAAACGAAAACTTAAAATTTATGTGTCGCACTGTTCAGTTACGTGTTGAAAATAATGAAACGATGTTTACATCACAATATGAAAAAGATGAAATAATTAATATTCCAATCGCGCATGGTGAGGGGAATTACTATTGTGATGAAGCGACTCTTAAACAATTAGAAGAGAACAATCAAATCGCATTCCGTTACGTAGAAAACCCTAACGGTAGCGTTTCAGATATTGCTGGTATTGTAAATGAAAAAGGAAATGTACTTGGTATGATGCCGCACCCAGAGCGTGCTGTAGATGAATTACTTGGCGGTGCTGAAGGGTTAAAAGTCTTTCAATCTATCTTAAAACAGTGGAGGGAAACATATGTCGTTAATGCTTGAACCAAATCCAACACAAATTAAAGAAGAGCGTATATATGCGGAAATGGGGTTAACAGACGAAGAGTTTGCCATGGTTGAAAAGATTTTAGGTCGTCTGCCAAATTATACAGAAACAGGGTTATTCTCTGTAATGTGGTCTGAACATTGTAGTTATAAAAATTCAAAACCAGTGCTTCGAAAATTCCCAACAACAGGTGAGCGTGTTCTACAAGGGCCTGGGGAAGGTGCTGGAATTGTAGATATCGGTGATAATCAAGCAGTTGTATTTAAAATGGAAAGTCATAACCATCCTTCAGCTATTGAACCATATCAAGGAGCTGCAACAGGTGTTGGTGGTATTATTCGTGACGTATTCTCTATGGGAGCACGTCCGGTAGCTCTATTAAACTCACTTCGTTTCGGTGAATTACAGTCACCACGTGTGAAATATTTATTCGAAGAAGTAGTAGCAGG
Organism: Bacillus cereus group sp. Bce041; assembly: GCF_052646455.1. Taxonomy (NCBI): domain Bacteria; kingdom Bacillati; phylum Bacillota; class Bacilli; order Caryophanales; family Bacillaceae; genus Bacillus; species Bacillus cereus group sp. Bce041. The sequence goes on along the minus strand of NZ_JBQXON010000007.1, from coordinate 209,514 downwards.
AATTGCAGGATACGGTAACTGCATCGGTATTCCGACTGTTGGCGGCGAAGTACAATTTGATCCATGTTATGAAGGAAATCCACTTGTAAATGCAATGTGCGTAGGTTTGATTAACCACGAAGACATTAAAAAAGGGCAAGCACATGGTGCTGGTAACACAGTAATGTACGTAGGAGCATCAACTGGTCGTGACGGTATTCATGGTGCAACATTCGCGTCGGAAGAACTATCTGAAAGCTCAGAAGCGAAACGTCCAGCGGTTCAAGTAGGGGATCCATTTATGGAAAAACTTCTTATTGAAGCGTGTTTAGAATTAATTCAATCTGATGCACTTGTTGGAATTCAAGATATGGGTGCGGCTGGTTTAACATCATCATCTGCAGAAATGGCAAGTAAAGCAGGAATGGGTATTGAAATGTACTTAGATGATGTACCACAGCGTGAAACAGGAATGACACCATATGAAATGATGCTATCTGAATCACAAGAGCGTATGTTAATTGTCGTGAAAAAAGGTAGAGAACAAGAAATAGTAGATTTATTTGAGAAGTATGGTCTTGCAGCGGTTACGATGGGGAAAGTAACAGAAGATAAAATGCTTCGTTTATTCCATAAAGGTGAAAAGGTAGCTGAAGTTCCAGCAGATGCTTTAGCAGAAGAAGCACCAATTTATCATAAGCCATCAAAAGAAGCAGCATACTTTGCTGAATTCCAAGCAATGAAAATGGAAACGCCAAAAGTAGAAAATTATAAAGAAACGTTATTCGCTTTATTACAGCAACCAACAATTGCAAGTAAAGAGTGGGTATACGATCAATACGATTACCAAGTTCGCACAAGCACAGTTGTTACGCCAGGTTCAGATGCTGCAGTTGTACGTGTACGCGGTACAGAAAAAGGATTAGCAATGACGACAGATTGTAACTCTCGCTACATTTATCTAGACCCAGAGATGGGCGGTAAAATTGCAGTAGCAGAGGCAGCGCGTAATATCGTATGTTCTGGCGGAGAGCCACTTGCAATTACAGATTGCTTAAACTTCGGTAACCCAGAAAAACCAGAAATCTTCTGGCAAATTGAGAAATCAGTAGACGGTATGAGTGAAGCTTGTCGCACATTACAAACACCAGTTATCGGCGGAAACGTATCGATGTATAACGAGCGTAGTGGTGAAGCTGTATATCCAACACCAACTGTTGGGATGGTCGGACTTGTGCATGACTTAAAACATGTAACAACACAAGAGTTTAAGCAAGCTGGTGATTTAGTGTATGTAATTGGTGAGACGAAAGCTGAGTTTGGCGGAAGTGAATTACAGAAAATGATTCACGGCAAAATTTTCGGTCAATCACCAAGTATCGATTTAGATGTAGAATTAAAACGCCAAAAACAAGTATTAGAAGCAATTCAAGCTGGTCTTGTTCAATCTGCACATGATGTTGCTGAAGGTGGTTTAGCAGTTGCGATTTCAGAAAGTGCAATTGGTGCTAAAGGCTTAGGTGCTACTGTGAAATTAGATGGAGAAGCAACAGCAGCATTATTCGCTGAATCACAGTCTCGCTTCGTGATAACTGTAAAACGTGAAAATAAAGAGGCGTTTGAGAAAGTGGTAGAAGCAATCCAAGTTGGAGAAGTAACAAGTACAAATGAAGTAACAATTCATAATGAAGAAAATGAAGTATTACTTACAGCAAATGTAGATGAAATGAGAAAGGCTTGGAAAGGGGCAATCCCATGCTTGCTGAAATAAAGGGGTTAAACGAAGAATGTGGCGTTTTCGGAATTTGGGGGCATGAAAATGCAGCACAAGTTTCATACTACGGATTGCACAGTTTACAGCACCGTGGGCAAGAAGGCGCAGGCATTGTCGTAAATAATGGGGAAAAAATCGTCGGTCACAAGGGGTTAGGTTTAATATCAGAAGTGTTTTCAAGAGGTGAGCTAGAAGGATTAAATGGAAAATCAGCGATCGGACATGTACGATATGCAACAGCTGGTGGAAGTGAAGTTGCTAACGTTCAACCATTGTTGTTCCGTTTTTCCGATCATAGTATGGCGTTAGCTCATAACGGAAATTTAATTAACGCAAAAATGCTTCGTCGTGAATTAGAAGCAGAGGGCAGTATTTTTCAAACTAGTTCAGATACAGAAGTACTTTTACATCTTATTAAACGTAGTACGAAAGATTCTTTAATTGAAAGTGTAAAAGAAGCTTTAAACAAAGTGAAAGGTGCGTTTGCGTATCTTTTACTAACTGGAAATGAAATGATCGTTGCATTAGATCCGAATGGGTTCCGTCCGCTTTCAATTGGAAAGATGGGGGATGCTTACGTTGTAGCATCTGAAACATGTGCTTTTGATGTAGTAGGTGCAACATACATTCGTGATGTAGAACCGGGTGAATTACTTATCATTAATGATGAAGGAATTCACGTAGATCGTTTCACAAACGATGTAGAACATGCAATTTGTAGTATGGAATACATTTACTTTGCACGACCAGATTCTAATATTGCAGGCGTTAACGTTCATGCAGCACGTAAGAATATGGGGAAACGTTTAGCGGCAGAAGCTCCTATTGAAGCAGATGTTGTTACTGGTGTACCAGACTCTAGTATTTCAGCTGCGATTGGCTATGCGGAGGCAACAGGTATTCCATATGAGTTAGGATTAATTAAAAATCGTTACGTTGGACGTACGTTTATTCAACCTTCTCAGGAACTGCGAGAGCAAGGGGTTAAGATGAAGCTTTCCGCAGTAAGAGGTGTAGTTGAAGGGAAACGAGTTGTTATGATTGATGACTCTATCGTAAGAGGAACGACAAGTAAACGAATTGTTCGTATGCTTCGTGAAGCTGGAGCGACAGAAGTTCACGTAAGAATTGCTTCACCACCTCTGAAATATCCATGTTTCTATGGCATTGATATTCAAACGAGAAAAGAATTAATTGCAGCAAATCATACAGTAGAAGAAATCCGTGAAATGATCGGAGCAGATTCTTTAACATTTTTAAGCGAAGATGGATTAGTAGATGCAATTGGACGTCCATATGAAGGGAAATATGGTGGCCTATGCATGGCTTACTTTAATGGGGACTATCCAACAGCTCTTTATGATTATGAGCAAGAGCTTTTAGAAAGTATGAAATAAGAAAAGTGAAACAAGCTTCTACTTCTTTTGATGTAGAAGCTAGCTCCTTTCTTAAAATAGCCCGCCCTGGATGGGGAGAAATTAAAAGACGAGGTGTAAATAACGATGGCGAATGCATATAAGCAAGCAGGAGTAGATATTGAAGCTGGATATGAAGCGGTATCTCGCATGAAAAAACACGTACAAACAACTATGAGAAAAGAAGTACTAGGCGGTTTAGGCGGTTTTGGAGGTATGTTTGATCTATCAAAATTTGCATTAGAAGAACCTGTATTAGTATCTGGAACAGATGGCGTGGGAACGAAATTGATGCTCGCTTTTATGGCAGATAAACATGACACAATTGGTATTGATGCAGTAGCAATGTGTGTAAATGATATTGTTGTCCAAGGAGCAGAGCCGCTTTTCTTCCTTGATTATATTGCTTGTGGTAAAGCTGAACCTAGTAAAATTGAAAACATCGTCAAAGGTATATCAGAGGGCTGTCGCCAAGCTGGTTGTGCATTAATCGGTGGAGAAACAGCTGAAATGCCAGGAATGTATTCTACGGAAGAATATGATTTAGCTGGTTTTACAGTTGGGATTGTTGATAAAAAGAAAATTGTAACAGGTGAAAAGATTGAAGCTGGTCACGTGCTAATTGGCTTAGCATCTAGCGGTATTCATAGCAATGGTTACTCTTTAGTACGAAAAGTGTTACTAGAAGATGGGGAACTATCTTTAGAGCGTATTTATGGCCGCTTAGAACTACCTCTTGGTGAAGAATTATTAAAACCAACGAAAATTTATGTCAAACCTATTTTAGAACTATTGAAGAAACATGAAGTATACGGTATGGCGCATATTACAGGTGGTGGATTTATTGAAAATATTCCACGCATGTTGCCAGAAGGAATCGGTGCCGAGATTGAACTAGGATCTTGGGAAATTCAGCCGATCTTTAGTTTGCTTCAAGAAGTTGGAAAACTGGAAGAAAAAGAAATGTTCAATATTTTTAACATGGGTATTGGTATGGTAGTAGCAGTGAAGGAAGAAGATGCAAAAGATGTTGTTCGTCTTCTTGAAGAGCAAGGAGAAATGGCTCGTATTATTGGACGTACTATACAAGGAGCTGGCGTTACTTTTAATGGGGGCACAGCACTATGAGTAGATTAGCAGTTTTTGCTTCTGGAAGCGGATCTAACTTTCAATCTCTCGTTAATGCGGTAGAAGAAAAAAGATTGGATGCAGAAATTAGTTTATTAGTATGTGATAAACCAGAAGCACGCGCTGTTGGACGGGCAAATTATCATCATATTCCGTGTTTTGCTTTTTCAGCGAAAGCATATGAGTCAAAAGAAGCATTTGAAAAAGAGATATTAAAGAAGCTAGAAGAATATGAAATTGATTATGTTATTTTAGCTGGATATATGCGGTTAATCGGGCCGACGTTACTAGAAGCATACGGCGGGAAGATTATTAATATTCATCCATCATTACTACCGAGCTTTCCGGGTAAAGATGCTGTCGGTCAAGCGTTAGAAGCAGGTGTGAAAGTAACTGGAGTAACAATTCATTATGTAGATGCAGGTATGGATACAGGGCCAATTATTGCGCAAGAAGCAGTGGTTGTTTCTGAAGGGGATACGAGAGAAAGTTTACAAAAGAAAATTCAACAAGTTGAACATAAATTATACGTAAATACAGTGAATCAAATTGTTCAGTCTGTGAAAGAATCAACTGTTAACTAACATACAACCAGGGGTGAAGGATAAATGAAAAAGCGTGCATTAGTAAGTGTTTCAGATAAAACAGGAGTAGTAGAATTTGTTAAAGGGTTACTAGAACAAGGGATTGAAGTTATTTCAACAGGTGGTACGAAAAAGTTATTAGAAGAAAACGGTTTACAAGTAATTGGTATTTCTGAAGTAACTGGTTTCCCTGAAATTATGGATGGCCGTGTGAAAACGTTACATCCAAATATTCATGGTGGTCTATTAGCAGTTCGTGATAATGAAACACATGTAACACAAATGAATGAATTAGGTATGGAGCCAATTGACTTTGTTGTTGTTAACTTATATCCATTTAAAGAAACAATCGCTAAGCCTGATGTAACATTTGCTGATGCAATTGAAAATATTGATATCGGTGGCCCGACAATGATTCGCTCTGCTGCGAAAAATCATAAATTCGTATCTGTAATTGTAGATCCAGTAGATTATGATATTGTGTTAGCAGAACTGAAAGAGAACGGTGAAGTAGCAGAGGAAACAAAACGTAAACTAGCAGCGAAAGTATTCCGTCATACAGCAGCGTATGATGCGTTAATTTCTAACTACTTAACAGAGCAAATGGGTGAAGAAAGTCCAGAAACATTAACTGTGACATTTGAGAAAAAGCAAGACTTACGTTATGGCGAGAACCCACATCAAAAGGCAACTTTCTATAAAGCGCCATTCGCAGCAACTTCTTCTGTTGCATACGCAGAACAATTACACGGTAAAGAATTATCGTATAACAATATTAATGATGCAGACGCAGCACTTAGCATCGTAAAAGAATTTACAGAACCAGCAGTAGTAGCAGTAAAACATATGAATCCATGTGGTGTTGGAGTAGGAACTGATATTCACGAAGCATATACTCGCGCTTATGAAGCAGATCCAGTATCAATTTTCGGCGGTATTATTGCAGCAAATCGTGAAATTGATAAAGCTACAGCAGAAAAGTTACATGAAATTTTCTTAGAAATTGTTATCGCACCTTCGTTCTCGCAAGAAGCTTTAGAAGTGTTACAAAGTAAGAAGAACTTACGTTTATTAACTATAAATATTGAAAAAGCGACAAGTGCAAGCAAAAAACTAACTTCTGTACAAGGTGGACTTCTCGTTCAAGAAGAAGATACGTTATCATTAGATGAAAGTACAATTTCAATTCCAACGAAACGTGAACCTTCAGAGCAAGAATGGAAAGATTTAAAACTAGCTTGGAAAGTTGTAAAACATGTGAAATCAAACGCAATTGTTTTAGCGAAAGATGACATGACAATTGGCGTCGGTGCGGGACAGATGAACCGTGTAGGTTCTGCAAAAATCGCAATTACACAAGCTGGTGAAAAAGCACAAGGTAGCGCACTTGCATCTGATGCTTTCTTCCCAATGCCAGATACATTAGAAGAAGCAGCAAAAGCAGGAATTACAGCAATCATTCAACCAGGCGGATCAATCCGTGATGAAGATTCTATTAAAGTGGCAGATACGTATGGGATTGCTATGGTGTTCACTGGCGTACGTCATTTCAAACACTAATAGAGGATGTTTAAAAAGTCCGGTCGATAACCTTTTATTGATATGAAAAAGCAAACTAGGAGCATAGCTTCTAGTTTGTACTTATTTAATTATTGGGGGATGAAATATGAATGTTTTAGTAATTGGCCGCGGTGGGCGTGAGCATGCTTTAGCTTGGAAGTTTGCACAATCTGAAAAAGTAGAAAAGGTATATGTAGCACCAGGTAATGAAGGTATGAGAGATGTTGCAACACCAGTTGATATTGATGAAAATGATTTTGATGCATTAGTTTTATTTGCAAAAGAGAATAATGTTGAGTTAACTTTCGTTGGACCAGAAATTCCGCTTATGAATGGAATTGTTGATTGTTTTAAAGAAGAGGGACTTCGCGTATTTGGTCCGAATAAAGCGGCTGCTGTTATTGAAGGTAGTAAAGCTTTTACAAAAGAGCTTATGAAAAAGTATGATATTCCAACTGCGGCGTACGAAACTTTTACAGATTATGAAGAAGCAGTACAGTACATTCAAAAAGTTGGTGCACCAATCGTTATTAAAGCTGACGGCCTAGCTGCGGGTAAAGGGGTAACGGTAGCAATGACGCTTGAAGAGGCATTACAAGCTGTGAAAGAAATGCTACAAGATGTGAAATTCGGCGCGGCAAGTAAGAAGATCGTTATTGAAGAGTTTTTAGATGGACAAGAATTTTCATTAATGGCATTCGTGAATGGAACAACTGTACATCCAATGGTAATCGCCCAAGATCATAAAAGAGCTTTTGATGGTGATAAAGGTCCAAATACGGGCGGAATGGGTGCATATTCTCCAGTACCACAAATTCCAGAATCAGCAGTTCAAGAAGCGATTCAAACCGTATTACATCCAACTGCTAAGGCGATGATTGCAGAAAACCGTTCGTTTACAGGTATTTTATACGCAGGTCTTATTTTAACAAATGATGGTCCGAAGGTAATTGAATTTAATGCACGCTTCGGTGATCCTGAAACAGAAGTTGTATTACCTCGCTTAGAAAATGATTTAGTTGACGTATGTAACGCTGTATTAGATGAAAGTGAACTAACGTTACAATGGTCAGAAGAAGCTGTAATCGGTGTTGTACTTGCTTCTAAAGGATATCCAGAAGCATATAAAAAAGGTGATATTATTAGTGGACTAGATGCACTGCAAGATGTGATTGTTTTCCATGCAGGTACAGCAATGAAACATGGGGACTTTGTAACGAACGGTGGCCGTGTATTATTTGTTGCTTGTAAGGCAAATAGTTTACAAGAAGCAAAAGATAAAGTATATAAAGAAATCGGTAAAATTGAGAGTGATGGTCTATTTTATCGAAGTGATATAGGATATCGTGCAATTGGGCATGAGATGACGAAAAGTTAATATGTAAAAATCCCGCTGAGGAATCAGCGGGATTTTTTATGCATCTTTATCTTTTTTTAATTTCCCTTTTTGCTTTGCCATTTCTCGAAGTAAATACTCGATGTGTGCATTGACGCTACGAAATTCATCATTTGCCCATTTTTCGATGACTGCGTGTAATTCAGGATCAATACGTAATGGAAAGCTTTTCTTTTTAGCCATAATTACTTATAGCCCTTAGTATAGGCTTCCTGTATTAATAACTGGTTGCGCACCTTTATCTGAAACGATGGCAACTAATAAGTTGTTTACCATATTTGCTTTACGCTCGTCATCGAGTTCTAGTACGCCTTCTTCATCTAACATATGGATGGAATCTTTCGCCATCTTCACAGCACCTTCAACAATTTCTTTTCTAGCAGCTAATACTGCTTTTGCTTGCTGGCGTTGTAGCATTGCATGGGCAATTTCTGTTGCGTAAGCTAAGTGCGTTAAACGAGTTTCTAATACTTCTACACCAGCAATTTCAAGACGCGCCTCTAACTCACGTTTTAATTCTTCAGAGATTTCTTCAGTATTTCCGCGTAACGTAACGCAGGTTTCATCTTGGAAATTGTCATAAGGATATTTTGTTGCAACATGGCGGATTGCCGTTTCGCTTTGAATTTCTACAAATCGATCATAATGTTCAACACCAAACATTGCTTTTGCAGAATCAACAACTTTATATACGATAACAGCTGCAATTTCAATTGGATTTCCATCAACGTCATTTACTTTTAATTTTTTACTGTTAAAGTTTTCAACACGTAAAGATACAGTTTGACGGAATGCGAACGGAATCGTTAAAAATAAACCGTTTTGACGAATTGTTCCTAAATAATTACCGAAGAACGTAATAACCTTCGCTTGATTCGGTTGAACAATACCGATACCTGTAGCGAGAACTGCGGCTAATATAATAGTTAGTGCCGCTCCTATGAAAATTTCTTGTGCAAGGAAAAATACACCGATAGCAGCTAAAATCAAAATTCCAATAATACCGAGAAAACCATTTACATAAAATACTTGTTTTTCTTTCATATGATCGCCTCCTGATATAAAAATGATATCACTTTTATATCATTTTAAGCAAGAGGTATGCACCTAATTTTCTGAATTTTATTGATTGATATCTTTTATATACATTTTAAGGTCGAAAAAGAGAATGTACGTTCTGTTTTATGGTAAAATAAAGAAGACTTAACCGCCCACTGCAGCAGCTAAGTCCCTTTGAGAGCATCTTGCATCGTGACAAATGATTCAAAGCGGTTTTGCCAGGATTATATTTTCAATCGCTGACTCAATCTCTTTGTCAGAAGCGTCATAACTTCCTTTTGACTTTGGCTTGTCATGAGTGGAAGTTTGATTCACTTCTTCTTTAGCATGTCCTTTTTCAGCAAAATTCATGCTAGGCATTTTAAATGCCCCCATATTCATGTATTTTCCGAATTTCCACATTTCAACAACAGGGCAGAAACGAACAATTCCTTCTGCAACTTTCATTGCACCAATCCATAGAAAAATGTTAGACCAAGTGCACCACGGCTTGCGTACAAGTTTAGTTGCACTACATCCGAAGAGGACAAGCCCAAGTGTAATTCGAATTAGAGCGTTTATTGTCCCGATATTTTGCTTCATTAGAAAAACACTCCTTTTTATGAAAGTTGAAATAGATAATACTATTTCTTTTATTAGTATCCCGTTTGATTTTTGGGATATGTAATCCAACATTTGACGTGGAAAAAGATGTTGGAATGTGCGTGTGTGTAAGTAACTTTTTTTGTTATAATGAAAGAATGCATAAAAGGAACTTCAAAATTAAATCCTCTAGTTTAAAAAATATGGAAGAGGTAATTCCAAACTTAATTCTCCGTTTTAAACAAATATTTAAGATGAAGTTAAAACAATAATGATGAAAATAAACTGTTATTTTGAACAGAAATATATATAACTAGAGAAAAGGAAGGGTGTTTTCATGTACGATATTTCCGGTTGGAAACATGTATTTAAGCTTGATCCAAATAAGGAGTTAAGCGATGAACATCTAGAAATGATTTGTGAGTCTGGAACTGATGCGGTTATTGTAGGCGGAAGTGATGGAGTTACAATTGATAACGTATTACACATGCTAGTTAGCATTCGTAGATATGCAGTTCCTTGTGTATTAGAGGTTTCTGATGTAGAAGCAATTACACCAGGATTTGATTTTTATTACATCCCAAGTGTTTTAAATAGCCGAAAAGTAGAATGGGTAACAGGTGTTCATCATGAGGCATTGAAAGAATTTGGGGATATTATGGACTGGGACGAAATTTTTATGGAAGGGTATTGTGTTTTAAATCCAGAAGCGAAAGTAGCCCAGCTTACAGAAGCGAAATGTGATTTAACAGAAGATGACGTTATTGCATATGCTCGTTTAGCAGACAAGTTATTACATTTACCGATATTTTATTTAGAATATAGCGGTACGTATGGAGATGTTGAACTTGTTAAAAATGTAAAAGCAGAATTGAAACAAGCTAAGTTATACTATGGCGGTGGTATTTCTAATGCAGAACAGGCGAAAGAAATGGCACAATATGCTGATACAGTAGTTGTTGGAAATATTATTTATGATGATATAAAATCGGCGTTAAAAACAGTTAAAGCAGTAAAAGGAGAGTAGGTGCAGGCGTATATGAGTATGACAGATAGATTATTAAACGGTTTAAATCCACAGCAACAAAAAGCAGTCCAAACAACGAATGGACCACTTCTATTAATGGCAGGTGCAGGTAGTGGTAAGACACGTGTGTTAACACATCGTATTGCGTATTTACTTGGTGAAAAAGGTGTAGCACCATGGAATGTACTAGCTATTACCTTCACAAATAAAGCAGCTCGTGAAATGCGTGAGCGTATTGATACACTTGTGGGACCAGAAGCAGAAGATATTTGGATTTCGACGTTCCACTCTATGTGTGTACGTATTTTACGACGGGATATCGATCGTATTGGTATTAATCGTAACTTTACAATCTTAGATTCAGGCGATCAGCTAACTGTAGTCAAAAAAATTATGAAAGAGCGCAATATTGATCCGAAGAAATTTGAGCCGCGCTCTATTTTAGCGGGTATTAGTAATGCGAAAAATGAACTGTTATCTGCGGATAAATATGCAAAAAAAATTACAATGGCTGATCCATATGAAAAATTAACGAGCGATGTATACACAGAGTATCAAAAACGTCTTTTGAAAAATAATTCATTAGACTTTGATGATTTAATTATGACCACGATTCAGTTATTTGAACGTGTTCCAGAAGTATTAGAGTTTTATCAGCGTAAGTTCCAATATATTCACGTTGATGAGTATCAAGATACGAACAAAGCGCAATATCTTCTTGTTAAACATTTGGCAGCGCGTTTTAAAAATCTTTGCGTTGTAGGTGACTCTGACCAGTCTATTTATCGCTGGCGTGGTGCAGATATTTCTAACATTTTGTCGTTCGAAAAAGACTATGAGAATGCACAAGTAATTTTGTTAGAACAAAACTATCGTTCGTCACAAAATATTTTAAATGCAGCGAATGCTGTTATTGAAAAAAATACAAATCGTAAGCCGAAGAAATTATGGACAGACAATCAAGTTGGAAGTAAAATCTCGTATTATCGTGCTGCAACTGAAAAGGACGAAGCGTATTTTGTTGCGAAAAAAATTCGTGACGATATTCAAATGGGGAAACGAAAATATACTGATTTTGCAGTGTTATATCGTACGAATGCTCAGTCTCGTATGGTCGAGGAGATTTTCCTTAAATCTAACATTCCGTACAAAATTGTCGGGGGTACGAAGTTCTACGACCGTAAAGAGATTAAAGATATTTTGGCGTACTTACGTTTAATCGGTAATCCAGATGATGAAATTAGTTTTGCACGTATTATTAACATGCCAAAGCGTGGTATTGGTGCGACTTCTATCGATAAAATTATTAATTACGGTGTGCAAAACGGAATTTCATTAACTGCTGTATTTGATGAAATTGAGCATGTTGGAGTAAGTGCAAAAATTACAAAGGCAGTAAAAGAATTTGCGAATTTATTAAATAACTGGGTAAATATGCAAGAGTATTTATCTGTTACAGAATTAGTAGAAGAAGTTATTGAAAAAACAGGATATCGCGATATGTTGAAAAATGAACGTTCTTTAGAAGCGGAAGGTCGTTTAGAAAACTTAGACGAGTTCTTATCTGTTACGCAAACATTTGAATCTCAAAGCGAAGATAAGAGCCTTGTTGCATTCTTAACAGATTTAGCACTTGTTGCTGATATTGATCGTGTAGATGAAGACCCAACTGCTGGTGAAGAAGTTATTTTAATGACGATGCACTCAGCGAAAGGATTAGAGTTCCCGGTTGTGTTTATTGTTGGCTTAGAGGAAGGGATATTCCCTCATACTCGTTCTCTTATGGAAGAGGATGAAATGCAAGAAGAACGTCGTCTTGCTTATGTAGGTATTACCCGTGCAGAAGAAGAGCTATATTTATCTAACGCGCAAATGCGTACTTTATTTGGTAGAACAAGTATGAACGCTGCGTCTCGATTCATTACAGAAATCCCGACAGAACTAGTGGAATCATTAAATGAAACAGCGCCAAAGCGTGAAACATCGTTTGGTGCAAAAGGCAGAACGGCAAGTAGCGGCAAAACGACAATCACAACGACAACACGCTCTCGTTCAGCTTTCGCGCGCCCTGCAGCTAAGACGACAGGCGGCGAACAAATTGGCTGGGCAGTAGGAGATAAAGCTTCCCACCAAAAATGGGGAGTCGGTACAGTTGTAAGTGTAAAAGGTGAAGGTGATGCAAAAGAATTAGATATTGCATTCCCAAGCCCAATTGGTGTTAAACGTTTGTTAGCAAAATTTGCACCTGTGACGAAACAATAGAAAGGAATGAGGATATGTCAAAAGAGATAGCAAAAAAACGTATAGAAGAACTGCGTGATTTATTAAATACATTTAACTATCAATATCACGTATTAGACAATCCTTCTGTTTCTGATGCGGAATATGACCGTAATATGCAGGAGCTTATAAAATTAGAAGCAGAGAACCCAGAGTTTATGAGTGAAGATTCTCCCTCCGTTCGCGTTGGGGGGACTGTTCTTGATATATTTGAAAAAGTAACACATAAGTCACCAATGTTAAGTTTAGGAAATGCATTTAACGAAGGAGATTTACGTGATTTCGACAGAAGAGTACGTCAAGGAATTGATGGTGCGAATGTAAGATATATATGTGAATTAAAAATTGACGGGCTTGCCGTTTCGCTTCATTATGAAAAAGGACGCTTCATTCAAGGGGCGACACGTGGTGATGGTGTAACGGGTGAAGATATTACTCAAAATTTAAAAACGATTAAAGCTATCCCACTTCGTTTAAATGAAGAAGTAACGTTAGAAGCACGAGGCGAAGCTTATATGCCGAAGCGTTCATTCGTTAAACTAAATGAAGAAAAAGAGCAAAATGGAGAAGATGTATTTGCGAATCCGCGTAATGCAGCAGCAGGTTCAATACGTCAACTTGATCCGAAAATTGCAGCGAAGCGTAACTTATCTATGTTTGTGTATGGTCTTGCGAATGTAGAAGAAAAAACAATTCCATCACATAGTGAATCGCTTGATTTCTTAGGTGAACTTGGATTTAAGACAAATCCAAATCGCCGTACATGTGAAACAATTGAAGAAGTTATAGCTTATGTAGAAGAATGGCAAGAAAAACGTCCGCATCTTGATTATGAGATTGATGGAATCGTTATAAAAGTAGATGATGTTGCCCTTCAAGAAAGTCTAGGAACTACAGCGAAGAGTCCAAGATGGGCGATTGCTTATAAATTCCCGGCTGAAGAAGTTGTAACGAGATTAACAGGCATTGAATTAAGTGTTGGCCGAACAGGAGTTGTAACACCGACTGCAGAACTAGAGCCAGTGAGAGTTGCTGGTACGATTGTTCGTCGTGCTTCTTTACATAACGAAGATTTAATTCGTGAAAAAGACATTCGAATTGGTGACTACGTTGTTGTGAAGAAGGCTGGAGATATTATTCCTGAAGTTGTGAACGTTATTTTTGATAAGCGTACTGGTGAGGAAGAAGAATACCGCATGCCAACTCATTGTCCAGCATGTGAGAGTGAACTTGTTCGTTTAGAAGAAGAAGTAGCACTTCGTTGTATAAATCCAACTTGTCCTGCTCAAATTCGAGAAGGGTTAATCCATTTCGTTTCAAGAAATGCAATGAATATTGATGGACTTGGAGAACGTGTCATTACACAACTCTTTGATGCTGATTACATTCGTACATTTGCTGATTTATATGCATTGACGAAAGAGCAATTATTACAGTTAGAACGTTTTGGTGAAAAATCAGCAACAAAATTAATACAAGCAATTGAAAATTCTAAAGAAAACTCGTTAGAGCGATTATTATTTGGTCTTGGAATTCGCCACGTTGGAGCGAAAGCAGCACGTACATTTGCAGAGCACTTTGAAACGATGGATGAGCTTGTAAAAGCAACGGAAGAAGAACTAAAAGCAATTAATGAAATTGGCGAAAAAATGGCTCAATCTGTTGTGACATATTTTGATAATGAAGATGTATTAGAGTTATTACAGCAGTTTAAAGAGTATGGCGTGAATATGACATACAAAGGTATAAAAATTGCAGATTTACAAAATGTTGAATCTTACTTCGCAGGAAAAACGGTTGTTTTAACAGGTAAGCTAGAAGTTATGGGGCGAAGTGAAGCGAAGAAGAAGATTGAGGCATTAGGTGGAAAAGTAACGGGAAGTGTTAGTAAGAGTACGGATTTAGTTGTTGCAGGTGAAGCGGCTGGTTCGAAATTAGCACAAGCGGAGAAACATAATGTTGAGGTTTGGAATGAAGAGAGGTTCTTACAAGAGCTAAATAAGTAAGAGGTGCAAACTTACCATGAAAAAAATAGCATTAGCGGTATTAAGCCTTGGCCTACTTGTAAGTGGGTGTAGTGCAGGTGCCGACAAAGATGAAAAAGTGGCTGAGAAATCGGGGAAAGCAAAAGAACAATCAGTTGTTCCAAAATACGCTATTTCGGATGAATATTATAAGACGACTATTCCATTTGATGGTGGAAATGCACGTGGTTTAGTGGTGCAAGGGTTAAATAGTCGTCTTGATATAGATGAATTTGAAACAGGGTTAATGCGAATTGCAAAAGAATCATTTAGTACGAAAGATAATTTTTTAAAAGGCGGAAAAGCTCTAGATACTCAAACTATACAGATGCTTGTTAAAAGAAAACGTACAGATGCTGAACAAAAGGAACTAGAGGACAAATTAAAAAAAGATGCAGTTAAATTTCCTAATATAGGATTAAACCCTGCATTAGGAACAGGATCCGAATCACTAGAAGTGAAAAATAAAAAAAATCCAATATATATTTCAAATATTTTAGAGCATGATTATTATGTGAAAAAAGGCGATAACGGCGAGGAACGCGTTGGTATGGTAGTTGGATTAGCAATGAATTCTGTTCAATATTTTAACGAAGAGCATGGTTATCCACGTGAAGCTGCAATCCCGGATGAAAAGATGTTAGCTGAAGGGAAAAAAATGGCGCAAGAAATTTTGAAAGTCATACATCAAAAAGAACCTGAAACCAAAAATATTCCAATAACATTTGCGATTTATCGCCAAGCTCCAAAGTCTTCGCTCGTGCCAGGTAACTTTGTTTCTTATGCGAATGTTGAAAAAGGTAGTGAAACGGTTGAAGATTGGCAACAAATTAATGAAAAATATTATTTGTTCCCATCAGAGCAAGCGAAAACAGATAATAAACGTGAAGACCTTGCAAGAGTATCCAACTTTAAGGCAAAACTAAGCGATTATTTCCAAGGCGACTATACAGCTGTTATTGGTACTGGTATGTATAGAGATGATGAATTAAGAGAAATGAAGCTTGATATTCCTGTCCAGTTTAATGGAAAAGCTGAAATAGTTGGTTTTACACAATATGTGGCAGGGCTTGTTATGGAATACTTCCCGAATTATATGAAAGTACAAGTAACGATTAAATCTGTAGAACGCCCAGAAGCTATTATTATACGTGAAGCAAAACAAGATGAACCACTTGTGAAGATTTTAGATTAAATATGAAGGCTGTTCCTCTATGGAACAGCTTTTTTTCTTATGTAATTTTGTTATAATTTAAAATGTTGTAAAAAATAGGGGTAAGGGGTAAAGCTCATGGAAGAATTAAGTTTTCAAGTCATTATTTTATTAATTGCATTCGGTTTTTTAGCAGCTTTTATTGATTCCGTTGTTGGAGGAGGAGGGTTAATTTCGCTTCCTGCGCTTATGTTTGTTGGCTTATCGCCAGCTTCGGCAATTGCAACGAATAAATTAGCGGCAACAATGGGGACGTTTACGAGTGCGATGTATTTTATTCGATCAGGAAAAGTTGATTTTAAAATTGTAGGAAAGTTAATCCCGTTAACTATTGTTGGAGCTGTTGCAGGTGCTTTAGTAGTAAAATTTATTCCACCGGATATTTTACGCCCATTAGTACTTGTAATGTTGGTATTTATTGCTATTTATATTATTGCAAAAAAGAATTGGGGAAGTGTGTCTACCTATAAGAAGATGACGCAAAGAAAAACATTAATATTTTTCTTTGCTATTTTAATGATAGGATTTTATGATGGATTTTTTGGACCAGGGACAGGATCGTTTTTAATTTTTGCATTTTTATTAATTGGCTTGGATTTTATTCAAGCGGCAGCATCTGGAAAACTTTTGAACTTTGTTAGTAATATTGTATCTTTAATTACTTTTTTATTTTTAGATATAATTCATTTTGAATACGGTATTATCATGGGATTATCAATGATCTTAGGTGCTTATTTTGGATCGAAGTTTGCGGTTCAAAAAGGTGTTGGATATGTAAGGACTTTATTTTTATTAGTTACTATATTATTGATCGGGAAAAATGTTTTGGAATATACTCATATTTTGTAGATTCATACGCATGTATGAATCTCTTTTTTTTATTATATTTTAAAAATTTATTAATTTTTAAAATATAAGTCTAGGAATATTTGAATAAATCTAAATTATCGTGTAGAATAATGTTGTAAAATGTAAACGTTTTTCTAAGGGGAGGCTAAAAAAAATGGTAGTAGCATACAAACATGAGCCATTTACAGATTTTTCAGTGGAGGCTAACAAATTAGCGTTTGAAGAAGGTTTAAAGAAAGTAGAATCTTATCTTGGACAAGACTATCCATTAATTATTGGGGGAGAAAAAATCACTACAGAAGACAAAATTGTTTCTGTAAACCCTGCAAATAAAGAGGAACTTGTTGGTCGTGTTTCAAAAGCAAGCCGTGAGTTAGCTGAAAAAGCAATGCAAGTAGCGGATGAAACATTCCAAACTTGGAGAAAATCAAAGCCAGAAATGCGTGCAGACATTTTATTCCGTGCTGCAGCAATCGTTCGTCGCAGAAAACATGAATTCTCTGCTATTCTTGTAAAAGAAGCAGGTAAGCCATGGAATGAGGCAGACGCTGATACAGCAGAAGCAATCGACTTTATGGAATATTATGGTCGTCAAATGTTAAAATTAAAAGACGGTATTCCAGTAGAAAGCCGTCCAATTGAATATAATCGTTTCTCTTACATTCCATTAGGAGTAGGTGTTATCATTTCTCCTTGGAACTTCCCATTCGCAATTATGGCAGGTATGACAACAGCTGCTTTAGTTTCTGGTAACACAGTATTACTAAAACCAGCTAGTACAACTCCTGTAGTGGCAGCGAAATTTATGGAAGTATTAGAAGAAGCTGGCTTACCAGCTGGCGTAGTAAACTTCGTTCCAGGTAATGGTTCTGAAGTTGGTGACTACTTAGTAGATCATCCTCGTACACGTTTCGTAAGTTTCACGGGATCTCGTGATGTAGGTATCCGCATCTATGAGCGTGCAGCGAAAGTAAACCCAGGACAAATTTGGTTAAAACGCGTTATCGCTGAAATGGGCGGTAAAGATACAATCGTTGTTGATAAAGAAGCAGATCTTGAATTAGCAGCTAAGTCTATCGTTGCATCAGCATTCGGATTCTCAGGACAAAAATGTTCTGCATGTTCTCGTGCAGTAATCCATGAAGATGTATATGATCATGTATTAAATCGTGCTGTTGAATTAACAAAAGAATTAACAGTTGCTAACCCAGCAGTATTAGGTACAAACATGGGTCCTGTTAATGACCAAGCTGCATTCGATAAAGTAATGAGCTATGTTGCAATTGGTAAAGAAGAAGGTAGAATCTTAGCAGGTGGCGAAGGAGACGATTCTAAAGGCTGGTTCATCCAACCAACAATCGTTGCTGACGTTGCAGAAGATGCTCGCTTAATGAAAGAAGAAATCTTCGGACCAGTAGTAGCATTCTGTAAAGCGAAAGACTTCGATCATGCACTTGCAATTGCAAATAATACGGAATACGGTTTAACAGGTGCTGTTATTACTAACAACCGTGACCATATTGAAAAAGCACGCGAAGACTTCCACGTTGGTAACTTATACTTCAACCGTGGATGTACTGGTGCAATCGTAGGTTACCAACCATTCGGTGGCTTTAACATGTCTGGTACAGACTCTAAAGCTGGTGGACCTGATTACTTAGCACTTCACATGCAAGCAAAAACTACTTCTGAAACTTTATAAGAAATAGTAGAGGAGCTCTTCACAGAATGTGAAGAGCTCCTTTTAAAATTGAAATCCTATATATTACCATCGTTCGAAGGGAATGAGCTAAAACCTATTAATAGCGGGATAAACATGTGAACAGAAATAAAATGATGAGAAAAGTTGACTTATTAGTCATATTTTTTAGTATTCATTTTGAGAATTTCCTGTATAATACAATTTGAAAGAAAATCTATGGTTCGACAAGGAACACTCCTTTCGGTTTTGCTCACTGAAAGGAGTGTTTTTTTATGTAGCTAAAAATTCTTGCGTGCTTATTACATTTGCATATACGCCATTTAAACTAGCTAAAATTGTATTGTGAATGTAAACAGCTGGTATAGTAGCGTTCTTAAAAGACAGGTCTTTTGTAGCACAAGCATCATGTATAACGGTACATTGAAAGCCAAAATCGAATGCAGCCCTTACTGTAGCATCGATACACATATGAGTCATCATCCCACATACAACGACATGTTCAATATTTAAACGTTTTAATTGCTCTAGAAGATTAGTTTCTCGGAAGCTATTTGGATAATGTTTGACTATAACTGTTTCTTCTCTAAGTGGACGTACGCTTTCGTGAATATGTACACCTTCTGTATTAGGTAGGAAAAAAGTAGCGTCATCTTTTATAGCTACGTGTTGGATATGAAGAATAGGTTCGCTGTTTGTTCTAAAGTGTTGTAATAACTGATTAGCATATTCGCTTGCTTCTACTGGATTACGCAATTCCATCTTTCCATTTGGAAAATAATCGTTTTGAATATCGACGAGTAAAAGAGCTGTTTTCATATATTTATCTTCCTCCGAGTTTCATATTCAAATAAATTTATTCAATTCGTAGAGAGGATTCTCCTGTTTAAAAATATGAGGAAGAAGAATTTTAAATAACCTTGAAAGTTACTATTTTCTCATGAATTTTCATCTGAAAATTTTAATAAAGGAATAATTAATATTTTTCTAAAAAATGTATTGACTCTTATTATTCTGAGTTCTATAATGAGAATTAATTAAACGACAATTAAATCGATACATTCTTATCCAGAGAGGTGGAGGGACTGGCCCTACGATACCTCAGCAACGGGTTTTTTTAATACCGTGCTAACTCCAGCAAGCCATATAAAGGCTTGGAAGATGAGAAGATGTGAATGAGTACATATAAGTGCTCTCCTTCTTATCTTTATGGTTGATAAGAAGGAGAGCACTTTTTATTTTACCTCGAAAGCTCTGCTTCAAGTTTTTACAGCATATAGGAGGGGAAAAAATGATTTCTTTTAACAATGTAAGTAAAGTGTATGAATCAGCTGGGCAATCTGTTCATGCGGTGGAGGATGTAACATTATCAGTTGAGAAAGGCGAAATTTTTGGCATTATTGGTTTTAGTGGCGCTGGAAAGAGTACGTTATTACGCTTAGTAAATATGTTAGAGAGACCGACGGCAGGAACGATTTCAATAGATGATAAAGATATTACATCATTATCGACGAAAGAATTACGTAAACTGAGACAAAGAATCGGAATGATTTTCCAAAGTTTTAATTTATTTAATTCAAGAACAGTATTTGGAAATATTGCTTATCCATTAAAGTTAGCGAAAGTACCAAAGAATGAGATAAAAGAAAGAGTAAATGAACTGCTGAAGTTTGTAGGGTTAGAAGATAAAGCAAACTATTACCCAGAGCAGCTATCAGGTGGACAAAAGCAGCGTGTGGGCATTGCTAGAGCACTTGCGACATCGCCAGATATTCTTATATGTGATGAGGCAACATCAGCCTTAGATCCAGAAACAACGACAGAAATTCTAAACTTATTAAAGAAAGTAAATAGAGAATACAATTTAACAATTCTTCTTATTACACATGAAATGCATGTTGTGAAAGAAATTTGTCACCGTGTAGCTGTAATGGAGAAGGGAAAAGTTATTGAAGAAGGAAAACTGTTTGATGTTTTCACGCAACCAAAAACAAAGACGACTCAAAACTTTGTACGTTCTGTCATTAATGATCATTTACCGGAAAGTGTTCTAGCGAAAATTCAAAATGGTGGTCAAATTTATCGTCTAACATTTACTGGTGAGGAGACAGGACAGCCGGTACTATCATATATCGCAAAAAACTATAACGTCGATGTAAATGTACTGTACGGAAATATTATTGAACTTCAAAATGTGCTATTTGGAAATCTTCTTGTAGAGTTGCAAGGGGAGCAGAGGGAAATTCAAAAAGCATTACAACATCTAAGACTGCAAGTGCAGCTGAAGGAGGTAGAAGCTCATGCGAGTTGATTGGAGTATATTTTGGCCGCGCATACTAGATGCGACGGGGGATACCCTCTTAATGGTAATTGTAACCCTTATATTCGCTACAATTCTTGGTATACCTCTAGGTTTACTTTTATATGTAACGAGAAAAGGAAACTTTTTAGAAAATAAATGGGTCTTTTCTATTCTTAACATCATAATTAATACAATTCGTCCGGTACCATTCATTATCTTTTTAGTAGCCTTAAGTCCACTAACAAGAAGTGTTATCGGAACGACGATTGGAACAGCAGCGGCAATTTTCCCGATGACGTTAGTCGCATCAATTGGTATTGCTAGAATGGTTGAAACAAACCTTGTTTCCGTTCCGAAAGGAGTAATTGAGGCAGCACAAGCAATGGGCGCCTCGCCAATTAGAATCGTTTTTGAAATCCTTGTACCAGAAGCGTTAGCGCCATTAATCTTAGGTGTCACATTTATGACAGTTGGTTTAATTGAATTTTCTGCAGTTGCTGGGCTTGTCGGTGGTGGCGGTCTTGGTGATTTAGCAATGACATATGGTTATCAACGTTTTGATACATCAGTTATGTTCGTAACGGTCGTGTTACTTATTATTCTCGTACAGATAGCTCAAAATTTAGGGAATTACTTTGCGAAAGTCTTGTTACGCAGATCATAAAAAGGAAGAGAGGAAAAGAAAATGAAGAAAATTTTAGCATTTGCATTATCAGCGATTGTAGGAGTCTCAGCATTAAGCGGCTGCTCAAGTGGAGACACGGGTGCAGGAGCGAAAGAAAAAGTAGTTCGCGTCGGTGTAACTGGAACGGATGGAGACGCTTGGGAAATTTTGAAGAAAAAAGCTGAAAAAGAAGGGATTAAGATTAAACTGGTGGAGTTCTCCGATTACACAACGCCAAATAAAGCGTTAGCTGATGGAGATATTGAACTAAACTCATTCCAGCATATTGCGTTCTTAGAGCAATTTAAAAAGGAACATAAGTTAGATATTACAGCTGTTGGTACAACACAAATTGCACCAATGAGTTTATACTCTGAAAAATATAAGAAATCAAATGAAATCCCAGATGGTTCAGAAATTGCAATTCCAAACGATCCAACCAACCAAGCACGTGCATTAAAACTTCTTGATGCAGCTGGATTATTAAAGCTGAAAAAGGATTTTGGTCTATTTGGAGATCCAAGTGGTATTGCTGAAAATCCGAAGAAATTAAAAATTACACCGGTTATCGCACAGCAAACACCTCGTGTGTTAAAAGATGTAGCGGCATCAGTTATTAATAACGGTGTTGCTGGTCAAGCTGGATTAGATCCAGCGAAGGATCCTATTTTCTTAGAAGATCCAAAGAATGAAAATGCGAAGCCTTATATTAATATTTTCGCAGCTCGTACGAAAGATAAAGATGATCCAACACTGAAAAAAGTAATTGAATTATACCATTCAAAAGAAGTAACAGATGCAATTAAGAAAGAAACAAATGATGGTTCAATTTCAGTAGATCTTTCACTTGAGGAGCTTGAAAAAATCGTAAAATAATGATTGGGTTTAATGGACTAACAGAAGGAACCCCTCCGCTGTTAGTTCGTTCAACATATAAACTTAACAAACAAACCCTAATTCTGTACCTTCCAATTTTGTATAACGTAGAATCCAATGTTTGTTAAGTAGAGTAATGGACCAGGAGTTTTCCTGGTCTTTTTTTATGAATGAAAATAGCTAGCGAACAGTAAGGTAATCCAAATTATAATGGGATAAGAAAATAAGCTGAAAAGGAGTGTAATTACGAATTGCTTTTGATGAATTAAGTGTTTTTTGGATAAAAAAAAGAAAATAGAAAAGAGAGTAATGAAAAATGCTGATATTACGCCGGGGTTATAGGAGCGATAAATGAAAAACAAAATAATATGTTGAACAGAGTTAAAGAAGATGGCCCCTTGTATAAAAATAATCCAGCATATAGAAGACAAGAAGTTAAGTTGATATAGAAAGACGATAAGTAATACAAAGATTGTTAATACGGAAATGGCAATGAAAAATTGTTGGCTAGTTATAAGACGGATTGAAAATTGATTAGCAAGATATTGTGGCATTTGGAAAGCTTCTTCAAGGTTATGAATGAAAAATAATAAGGGAATGATCCAGAGTATAGTAGTGGAATGCTTTTTCATCAACTTACATCACTCCAATAAAGTATAGAAAGCCTAAAAAAGGCTCTCTATACAGAGATAGTTATTCAATTATGATATTTTTTAAATTAACTTCATGATGATCTCGTTCTTTCGGATAAGCAGCTAGCTCCTCTTGCAAAATATTTAATATTTGCTTAGCTGATTGCTGGATTGGATTAGGTAGCTCTTCTAATATATGCATCCCGACTTTTACTTTTGTACGAATTACCCTTCGTAGTAGTTCCTCATGCATGCACTACACCTCCAAACCGAATGTTTAGTATATCTTCTTCAAATTTTGCCCCTTGAATAGAAAGGTGTGTTAACGTTTTTGGCAATGTAATATTTCGTTTCACAGAGCCAGCTCGAATAATTAGCTCATCACCTTTTTGATTTAATGAAAGTTCACTTTTGTTTGAGAAGGGAATAGAAAGAATGAAAATATAATCATCGCCATCTTTTCTTACATATTGTGTGCGGCCGTTAAATTTCACTTCAGTAGGACAATGATCAGTTTTAAATAAAGCATCTCCTACACGCTCTAACATAGGTAAACCAACAACTTCTTGTTCAAACATTGGAGCTTCGTAAATAGGAAGTGGATCAAAACTATTTTGAATTAATGTTTTATATTTCTTTTGCGTATCTTTCCATGCTTGAAAATAAGGATCGGTGACGGTGTTAGGGATGACGCGATTAATCATAATGGCATCTACGTTATAATCGTATAAATTTAAATAAGTAAAGCTACGCTGAGCTTCTTTAATGACCATTTTTTCAGGATTTACAACGATGCGGATACTTGTTACTTCTCGGTTTGATAAAATATCTCTCATTTCTCCGAGCTGTTCAAGTGTATTTGTTAATTCGTCCATAATATCATCGGTTGGAAGAGGGACACCAAGGAGTGGTTGAGCTACAGGACGAACGACTTTTAAAACTTTTCTTTTAATAGGAAACAATTTTTCCATCCACCAGCCGAGCATGTCTGGAAAGCTTAGCATTGCTAATGTTTCTCCTGTTGGAGCACAATCAATAATGATAACATCATATGTGTTTTGTTTATAATAATCGAGTACGCGAAGTAAGCTAATTAAATCTTCCATACCAGGAAACATCGTTAATTCTTCTGTTGTAATATCATCGGCTGCTTTGGAAGTGAAGAGTAGTGTAATATATTTCTGTAATTTTCCCCATCCTTTTTCCATCTCATAAATCGTATTAATTTCTTGTGCCCACAAATTTTCACGAATTTCTAATGGCTCAGAAGATAGCTTTATACCAAATGAATCTCCTAAACTATGAGCGGGATCTGTACTCATGACTAAAGTTTTTAATCCTTGTTTTGCGCTTTGAATTGCTGTTGCTGCTGAAATGCTAGTTTTTCCTACGCCGCCTTTACCTGTATACAAAATAATTCTCATCATTCATATCTCCTTTGTTTCGAACATCGAATATTACGAGTGTCGAAGTAAATGATTGAATAAAAACCCAGATAGGGTTTTATTCAATCGGAATGTTTTTCATTTTAGGTGTAGAAACTTTTTCTTCTGTTTTTTGCTGTGACGTAGCAATGTGATTCATAATCTTTTGGAAGATTTGTAGTAAGAATGCTTTTTCTTCTTCTGACAATGCTTCTGTCACTAAGCTAAAGTAGTGGGCTGCATTTTGTTTTACTTCTTGAACGAGCATTACGCCGTTTTCTGTTAACCGAATTAATACAATACGTCGGTCGTTTTCATCACGGTAGCGCTCAATATATCCCTTTTTTACAAGGCGATTTACAACGCCCGTCGTTGTACTCATCGGTATATCAAGAAGGTCAGCAATTTTCGTCATTGTAATATCTGTATTTCGTTCCATCCAAAGTAAACAAAATACTTCTGTTTTAGAAAGTGTTAAATCTAGGCTTACCCATTCTTCAGGATAGAAAAGTTTCTTGGCGTTATCTAGCAGTAAGTCTAAAAAATGTTCATATTGCAACAATTAATGCCACTCCCGTATATTTCGAGGTTCGTAATATTTATTTTTATTTTATGTAGAATAGAAAAAATTGTCAATGATTTTAATTATTTTTTCAGATTAGACAGAAAACTTCCTTTAAAATAGTATTCTTTTATGATAGATTTATAAATATAAAACTAGAATTTACATAAAAATCCATCATGGTAAATATACTTATCTATAATGGGTATACAGCTAACGAGGGGGAGAACGATGAGAAGACGTAATACGCAAGCGTTCACATTTTTAGCATGGACTTCATTTGTTTGTGCGCTTTCAGGTATGCTAATTGGGATTTATACGTTAGATGAAACGCTTAGTGTAAAAGGATACTATTTAATTGGAACATTATTTTTAACGATGTCTTGTTTTGTATTACAAAAAACAATTCGTGATAATGAAGAAGATAACGAGAGATTTCCAAAAAATAAACCGTTAGATAAAGAGTAAATTGTAAAGAAAGGCATTTGCCTTTCTTTTTTTATGTAAAAATGGCGTAAGTACTCTGTGTTGACTTGCTTGAAGTACTGAAAATTTGGTATCATCAATAGTATTGTAGATTGAACGATATATTATGGAGGTGGCCTAGCCGTGTCAAGAATTTCCGTTGAGAATGTAAAGCACGTAGCACATTTAGCACGTCTTGCAATTACTGATCAAGAAGCAGAAAAATTTCAAAAACAACTAGATGCAATTGTTACATTTGCAGAACAGTTAAATGAATTAGATACAACAGATGTAAAACCAACAACTCATGTATTAACTATGAAAAATGTTATGCGTGAAGATGTACCAGAAAAAGGTTTACCAGTTGAAGAAGTATTAAAAAATGCACCGGATCACAAAGATAATCAAATCCGTGTTCCAGCAGTATTAGAATAGAGGAGGGGAATTTCGATGTCATTATTTGATCATTCAGTATCAGAGTTACATAAGAAGTTAAACAACAAAGAAATTTCCGTTACGGATTTAGTAGAAGAATCTTACAAACGTATTGCGGATGTTGAAGATAACGTAAAAGCCTTTCTTACATTAGATGAAGAAAATGCACGCGCAAAAGCGAAAGAATTAGATGCAAAAATCGGCGCTGAAGATAATGGTTTATTATTCGGTATGCCAATTGGTGTAAAAGATAACATTGTAACTAACGGTCTTCGTACAACTTGTGCAAGCAAAATATTAGCAAACTTCGATCCAATTTATGATGCGACAGTTGTGCAAAAGCTAAAAGCTGCTGACACAATTACAATCGGTAAATTAAACATGGACGAGTTCGCAATGGGTTCTTCAAATGAAAACTCAGGATTCTACGCTACGAAAAACCCATGGAACTTAGATTACGTTCCAGGCGGATCTAGTGGTGGTTCTGCAGCAGCTGTAGCAGCAGGAGAAGTACTATTCTCTCTAGGTTCTGATACGGGTGGTTCTATCCGTCAGCCAGCTGCATATTGCGGTGTTGTAGGTTTAAAACCAACTTACGGACGCGTATCTCGTTACGGATTAGTAGCATTCGCATCTTCACTTGACCAAATCGGACCGATTACACGTACAGTAGAAGACAATGCATACTTATTACAAGCTATTTCAGGTATTGACCGAATGGATGCAACTTCTGCAAACGTTGAAGTTGGAAACTATTTAGCTGGTTTAACAGGCGATGTTAAAGGTTTACGCATTGCTGTACCGAAAGAATACTTAGGCGAAGGTGTTGGCGAAGAAGCTCGTGAGTCAGTACTAGCTGCTTTAAAAGTATTAGAAGGTATGGGTGCAACTTGGGAGGAAGTATCTCTTCCACACTCTAAATACGCTCTAGCAACGTATTACTTACTATCTTCTTCTGAAGCATCTGCTAACCTTTCACGCTTTGATGGCGTGCGTTACGGTGTTCGTTCTGATAATGTAAATAACTTATTAGATCTTTACAAAAACACACGTAGTGAAGGTTTCGGTGATGAAGTTAAACGTCGTATTATGCTTGGTACATTTGCTCTTAGCTCTGGTTACTATGATGCATATTACAAAAAAGCACAACAAGTACGTACATTAATTAAGAACGACTTTGAAAATGTATTTGCTAACTATGATGTTATTATTGGACCAACAACACCAACTCCGGCATTTAAAGTGGGAGAAAAAGTTGACGATCCAATGACAATGTATGCAAATGACATTTTAACAATCCCAGTAAACTTAGCGGGTGTTCCAGCGATTTCAGTTCCATGTGGATTCGGTGCTAACAACATGCCACTTGGTCTACAAATCATTGGTAAACACTTCGATGAAGCGACAATTTACCGCGTTGCACATGCGTTTGAGCAAGCAACAGACTATCATACAAAAAAAGCAAGTCTGTAAGGAGGCGAGCATAGATGAATTTAGAAACAATTATTGGTTTAGAGGTTCACGTTGAGTTAAAAACAAATTCGAAAATTTTCTCTGCGAGTCCAACAGAATTCGGAGCGGAGCCAAATACACAAACAAGTGTAATTGACTTAGGATACCCAGGGGTACTTCCTACTTTAAATAAAGAAGCAGTTAACTTTGCGATGAAAGCTGCAATGGCATTAAACTGTGAAATCGCAACGGAAACGAAGTTTGACCGTAAAAACTATTTCTATCCAGATAACCCGAAAGCTTACCAAATCTCTCAATTTGATAAGCCAATTGGTGAAAATGGTTGGATTGAAATCGAAGTAGACGGTAAAAAGAAACGTATCGGTATTACACGTCTTCATTTAGAAGAAGATGCTGGTAAATCAACGCATACAGCTGATGGTTCATTAGTAGACTACAACCGTCAAGGTATGCCTTTAATCGAGATCGTATCTGAGCCAGATATGCGTACGCCAGAAGAAGCATATGCATACTTAGAGAAGTTAAAATCAATCATTCAATACACTGGTGTATCTGATTGTAAGATGGAAGAAGGTTCCTTACGTTGTGATGCGAACATTTCTCTTCGTCCAGTTGGACAAGAGAAGTTCGGTACAAAAGCGGAACTGAAAAACTTAAACTCATTCACTTACGTACAAAAAGGTCTTGAGCACGAGCAAGTGCGCCAAGAAAAAGAACTGTTATCTGGTGGTATCATCCAACAAGAAACACGTCGTTATGATGAAGCAACGAAGAAAACAATCTTAATGCGTGTGAAAGAAGGATCTGACGATTACCGTTACTTCCCGGAGCCAGACTTAGTTGAACTTTACATCGATGATGAGTGGAAAGAAGCAGTTCGAGCTTCTATTCCAGAACTTCCAGATGCACGTAAAGCTCGCTACGTTGCAGAACTAGGCTTACCAGCTTATGATGCACACGTGTTAACATTAACGAAAGAGATGTCTGATTTCTTTGAAGCAACTGTTGCAGACGGTGCTGATGCGAAATTAACATCGAACTGGTTAATGGGTGAAGTACTTGCATACTTAAACAAACAACAAAAAGAATTAAAAGACGTTGCATTAACGCCTGCTGGTTTATCTAAAATGGTTCAATTAATTGAAAAAGGTACAATTTCTTCTAAAATCGCGAAGAAAGTATTTAATGAATTAATTGAAAAAGGTGGAGACCCAGAAGAAATCGTTAAAGCGAAAGGTCTTGTTCAAATTTCTGACGAGGGTACACTTCGTAAAGTTGTAACAGAAATTCTTGATAATAATGAGCAATCTATCGAAGACTTTAAAAACGGTAAAGACCGTGCAATTGGCTTCTTAGTTGGTCAAATTATGAAAGCTACAAAAGGACAAGCAAATCCACCGCTTGTTAACAAAATCTTACTTGAAGAGATTAATAAGCGATAATAGTAGTAACTTTTAAAGATTAAGCAGAAAAACACCCGTACATGGGTGTTTTTCTAGGTTAATCAAACGTTTGTTTAAATGAGACAAAATCGTTTAAACAAACGTTTGATTAACTGTCAAAAGTGGAAAAATGTTTGTATAGCAACTATGGTATGATAGTTGCAAAAAGGTGGGAATAATGATAAATCTAAACATAGAGGTTTTTTTCATCTCATGAAATAATAGATAGTTATTATTCGTTATATGTAAATTTTTATGGAAGAATGGATAGAAATAAAGTGAAACTTTAATCAGTGGGAGGTTCATCCAACACTGATTATTAGCCCTCACCAATCGGGCATTTACTGCCCGCAAATAGCGGGATAAATTTTGGAGTCAAATAAAAAACCATTGAAATGAATATTTACTTTTGATGGACTACACGAATCGGGTTCTTACTGCCTGTTTGAGCGGGATAAAAGAAGGATAGCAAGATGAGAGGAGGTAGGCATGGGAATACTGAATAGAAGTTCAGTATGTTCTTTTTCGATACATAAAGAAATTTCCTGTGCTAATAAATGATGAAGCGAGCAAGAATTATTTATAATCCTACTTCTGGGCGTGAGCTATTTAAGAAGAGCTTACCAGAAGTATTACAAAAATTAGAACAAGCTGGCTATGAGACATCTTGTCATGCGACAACGGGTCCTGGAGACGCTACTGTGGCGGCGAGGCAAGCTGCGGATCGTAAGTTTGATGTTGTTATTGCGGCTGGTGGCGACGGTACATTAAATGAAGTAGTAAACGGTTTAGTTGGGCATGAATTCCGTCCGAAATTTGGAATTATTCCAGTTGGAACGACAAATGACTTTGCACGTGCAATTGGTGTACCTCGTTCTATTGAAGAGGCAGCAGATATTATTTGCGAAGGAAAAACAGTGCCATTAGACCTTGGTAGAGCGAACGATACATATTTTATTAACATCGCTGGTGGCGGTCGTATTACAGAATTAACATACGAAGTACCGAGTAAGTTAAAGACAGTATTAGGGCAGCTTGCTTATTACCTAAAAGGTATCGAGATGTTACCATCATTGCATCCGACATATGTTGAAATTGAGTATGATGGAAAGTTACTACAAGAAGAAATTACGATGTTTTTAATTACGAATACTCGTTCAGTAGGTGGATTTGAAAAGGTAGCACCGTATGCATCTATTAACGATGGGTTATTTGACCTATTAGTATTGAAAAAAGGTTCTATCGCTGATTTAATTAAAGCAGCAACACAAGCACAACGTGGTGAACATATTAATAATCCAAAAGTGTTATATACACAAGCGAACCGAATTAAAGTACATTCACCAGATAAACTAATGATTAATTTAGATGGTGAGTATGGTGGAGATGCACCGATGGAATTCGAAAATATATATCATTGTTTAGAACTATTTGTTCCTGAACATCAAGAGGATGCCCTGTAAAGGCATCCTTTTTTACTTTGTTAAAATGAATTGTAAATTGGGAGTTAGTTTGATTTTTATGGTATTTTTACAATTCTTTTATTTTACATCCATACTTTATTGATACACTGGAAGAGATAAGAAATGAGAGGTAGGGTGCTATGGAGAAGGTAAAGGCGATATTATTTGATAAAGATGGGACATTAATGGATTTTCATTCAATATGGATAAAAGTAGCTGAAGAACTTGTAGCTGAATGTATAAGTTTATATCATTTACCAAGTACAATGCGGCAGACCTTATTAGAAGAGATTGGTGTAGAGGGAGCATTTGTTAATCCAAGGAGTGCAATAGCTGCTGGAACAAGCCTTGATGTAGCGAAGGGGCTTTGTAATTATATTGAGTCTGCTAGAGAAGAAGAGATGCATCAGTGGGTAAGTGAGAAGTTATTTTCCCTTATGTATGAGCATCGTTCGCATATGAAAATGACAGCAGACTTACCGAAAGTGTTACAGGCATTAAAAGATAAAGGATTTATATTAGGGGTTGTCACGGCGGATGATTTCGCACCAACAGAATTATTTTTAAAACAATATAAGTTGGAGAACTTTTTTGATTATATTATAGCCTCGGATACATTCCCTGCGCAAAAACCAGATAAAAAGATTATAGAAGTGTTTTGTGAGAAATTTAATTTAGAATCATGTGAGGTTGCGGTTGTTGGAGATACGCCAACTGATTTACATTTAGCTAAAAATGGCGATTGCTATGCAATTGGGGTGCTATCTGGTACAGGAGACCGTCCAACATTAGAACCACTTGCTGATTTAGTGTTAGATTCTGTTGGAGAGTTTATTTCTCAATCGGGTGAGTTTTTCTGGGAGAAAGAAAAGTCTAATGTGTAAGGAAAATAAGTCTATAAAGACTCTTAATGAGTCTTTATAGACTTATTTTTTATGCCTGGATACAAAGAATATAGGATAAATGCTAGAAAAGAAAGTTGGCATATATTTTGCAATAAAAAGAGAAAACAATGTAAAGAAAAGGATGGGGTACGCAATGAACACAAAAAAATTTGCTAAAGTAAATGAACAAATTCCAGGACCGAAAGCGGCATCTTTATTAGAACGCCGTCAAAATATAGTACCAAAAGGAGTAAGTAACGGCATCCCAACGTTTGTACAATCTGCCAATGGTGCTCTTGTAACAGATGTTGATGGCAATCAGTACATTGATTTTGCAGGAGCAATCGGGACAATTAACGTAGGGCATTGTCATCCAACGGTTAAAGAAGCGCTCCATAAACAAGTCGATCAATACATTCATACTGGATTTAACGTCATGATGTATGAGCCATATATTGAATTAGCAGAAAAGCTTGCGGCATTGGCACCAGGAAGTTTCGATAAGCAAGTCCTGTTTTTAAATAGTGGTGCAGAAGCAGTTGAGAACGCGGTGAAAATCGCTCGTAAATATACGAAGAGACCTGGTATTATCGCATTTTCTAAAGGTTTCCACGGGCGTACATTAATGACAATGACGATGACAAGTAAAGTGAAGCCATATAAATTTGGGTTTGGTCCCTTTGCTCCAGAAGTATATAAAGCGCCATTTCCATACGAATACCGTCGCCCAGAGGGATTAACGGAAGAGCAGTATGATGATTTTATTATTGAAGAGTTTAAGAACTTCTTCATATCGGAAGTAGCACCAGAAACAATTGCAGCTGTTGTAATGGAACCTGTTCAAGGGGAAGGTGGATTTATCGTCCCAAGTATGAAATTTGTTCAAGAAGTACGCCGCATTTGTTCAGAGAACGGCATCTTATTTGTAGCGGATGAAATACAAACAGGCTTTAGTCGTACAGGAAAATATTTTGCAATTGATCACTATGATGTCGTTCCAGATTTAATTACAGTGTCTAAATCATTAGGTGCTGGTGTACCGATAAGTGGTGTCATTGGACGTAAAGAAATTATGAATGAGTCTGCACCAGGTGAACTTGGTGGAACGTATGCAGGAAGTCCATTAGGATGTGCGGCTGCATTAGCTGTTCTCGATGTAATAGAAAATGAGAAATTAAATGATAGAGCGATAGAATTAGGAAAAGTCGTAATGAACCGATTCGAAGAGATGAAAAATAAATATCATTGCATCGGTGATGTGCGTGGGTTAGGCGCAATGTGTGCATTTGAGGTCGTTCAAGATCGTAAGACGAAAGCACCTGACAAAACGTTAACGGCTAATCTATGTGCAGAAGCAAATAAGCGTGGGTTACTGTTATTATCAGCAGGGACGTATGGAAATGTTATCCGTGTGTTAATGCCTTTAGTTATTACAGATGAGCAACTTGAAGAAGGTTTAACAATAATTGAAGAATCATTGCAAGCTTGTTATGAGCAAACAAACATCGCTCGCGTTTAAAAACTGAAGTATAAATAGCAAACATTCTAGCTGACTCTATATTAAATGCAGAAAATTCACTTTATAATAAAGGTAGTGAAGTGGATCGATGGATTTGAAGTTAGGGGTGGCTAGGATGGTTGCAGAAAAGGAACGAGTGTTAATGGATTTAAAAGATGTATTTGAATATGCGTTTGACGAAATTTTTGTTACAGATGAGCAAGGAATCGTTGTGCGTGTAAATAGTACATGTGAAAGGCACTACCAACTAGCTGCAGAAGAGTTAGTTGGTAAGCATGTAAAAGAACTACAAAAGGATGGAATCTTTTATCCATCAGCGACATTAGAAGTGATTGAAAAAAAGAGGCCAATTGAACTCGTTCAAACGACAAAATCAGGAGAGTATTTACACGTTCGTACAAGGCCTGTTTTTGATGATGAGGGAAATTTAAGAAGAGTGATTAGTTATTCTCGCGACCTTACTGAACTCTATCAATTACGTCAAAAGGTAGAGGAAATGGATAATCAGCTAAAAACATATAAAAAAGAATTAAGAGAAACATATGAGCATGAAGGACTTATTTTTAAAAGTCTAGCTATGCAAAAAATAGTCGATACAATCAAAAAAGTATCTGTAGTGGATAGTACTGTTCTCGTTTTAGGCGAGACTGGAGTAGGAAAAAGTCGATTAGTACGCCATTTACATGAAGTGAGTCACCGTAAGCATGAAAGTTTCTATGAAATTAATTGTGCGGCATTACCAACTAATTTAATTGAATCGGAGCTTTTTGGATATTCAGGTGGATCTTTTACAGGTGCGAATCGTGAAGGGAAAAAGGGACTATTAGAATCCGCGCATAAAGGAACTCTTTTTTTAGATGAAATCGGTGAAATGCCGCTTGAAATTCAAGCGAAGCTTTTGCAAGTATTGCAAGAAAAAACATTTCGTCCTATAGGCGGAAGAGAATTAAAAAAAGTAGATGTTCGAATTGTGGCGGCAACAAATAGAGATTTAAGCGAGATGGTGAAACAAGGAACATTTCGGAAAGATTTATACTATCGTTTGAATGTCATTCCAATTGCAATTCCCCCGCTTAGGGAAAGAACAGAAGATATTTTGCCGCTTATTTATCATTACTTGCAGCACTTTAATAAAAAGTACGGACGTGATGTGAAACTAGCGCCGAGTACGTTACAAATGTTTGTTGGATATCCGTGGGAAGGGAACAATAGAGAAATAGAGAATGTAATTGAGAGAATTGTTATTACTGTTGATGATGTTGTAACGGTAGAGGATTTGCCACTCTCTATGCAAGAGGCTGCAGTTGAACAATCGGGGCAAAGCCTTTATAAAATGCTGGAAGAGGTAGAGAGAAATATAATTCTTAAAGCGTATAAAACGTATGGATCAAGTTATAAAGTGGCTGAGTTTTTGCAAATTAGTCAATCTGCTGCTACTAGAAAAATTAAGAAGTTCATAGAGGAGGAAGAAAACATTGGATAAAAAGGCGACTTTCGTAAGTATAGATAAAAAGGCGATGTATATAAATGGTGAGTGGATTACACTACAAGAACAAATTGAAGTAAATAATCCTGCGACGAAGGAAATATTTGCAACTGTACCAAAAGGCGGAGTAACAGAGGCAAAGCAAGCTGTTGATGCTGCACATGAAGCTTTTAAAACGTGGTCTAAGTTAACGGCAGCAGATCGTGCCACGAAGTTAAAAAAGTGGTTTACGCTTATTGATGAAAATAAAGAAGAGATCGCAGCGATTATGACGAAGGAACAAGGAAAGCCGTTTGCAGAAGCGCTTGGTGAAGTAAATTATGCAAATAGTTTTGTTGAATGGTATGCAGAAGAAGGGAAACGTGTGTATGGTGAAATGATTCCTGCTTCTCATCCGAATAAGCGCATTTTAGTTACGAAGCAACCAGTTGGCGTTATGGCAGCTATTACACCTTGGAACTTCCCGGCAGCTATGATTACGAGAAAGGTAGCCCCAGCGCTTGCAGCAGGCTGTACAGCCGTTGTGAAACCGGCGAGTCAAACGCCATTAACTGCATTGAAATTAGCTGAATTAGCCCATGAAGCAGATATTCCAAAGGGCGTAATCAATATCGTAACAGGTAGTGCAAAAGCAATTGCTGATACATGGATGGAAGATAGTCGCGTTCGAAAAGTGTCCTTTACAGGGTCAACGGAAATCGGGAAAGAGTTAATGGCTAGTGCGGCGCAAACGATGAAAAAAGTTTCGCTTGAGTTAGGGGGTCACGCTCCGTTTATCGTAATGAATGATGCGGATTTAGATAAAGCAGTAGAAGCGGTGATTGGTTCGAAATTCCGTAACGCAGGACAAACGTGTATATGTACAAACCGAGTATTCGTTCAAGAAGAAGTATACGAAGTATTTGTAGAGAAGTTCCAAAAGGCAGTAGGGCAGTTGAAAGTAGGAGACGGTTTCGGTGACGGAACGACTGTCGGGCCACTTATTGATGAGAATGCAGTTTCAAAAGTACAAGAACATATTGAAGATGCTATTCAAAAAGGTGGAACAGTTTTATATGGTGGTCAAAAGGTCGTAGAGTTAGAGGGACATTTCATTCAACCGACTGTAATTGGGTTGGCAAATGATACGATGCTTTGTATGAATGAAGAAACATTTGGGCCAGTGGCACCAGTTGCGAAATTTAAAACAGTTGATGAAGTAATCGAACGTGCAAACAATACACCATACGGTTTAGCTGCGTATATTTTCACGAAAGACATTAGCCAAGCATTCCAAATTAGTGAAGCGTTAGAGTACGGTATTATCGGTCTAAACGATGGTCTTCCATCAGTTGCACAAGCACCATTTGGTGGATTTAAAGAAAGTGGTATCGGTCGTGAAGGAGGCCATTTCGGCATCGAGGAATATTTAGAAATTAAATATATTTCATTGGGACTATAAGTAGTATACTAGAATCTCTATAAGGTAACAGAGAAGGAGATTCTAGTATGGTATATTGGCTATTATTACTTGTTACAATTATTTTTGAAGTAGCTGGAACAATTGCGATGAAACTATCAAATGGTTTAACAAAGCTCGTTCCAAGTGTACTGATTTTCGTGTTTTATGGGATTTGTTTCAGCGTGTTTGCCATCGTTGTGAAAAAGATTCATTTAAGTATTGCTTATGCTATTTGGTCTGGCGTTGGAACATTACTTATTACAATCATTAGTGTGTACTTTTTTAAAGAGCATATTAGTTTATTTCAAGCATTTTGTATTCTTTTTATTGTTTTGGGTGTCATTGGGCTTAAGGTTTCATCGGCATCATGAAAGCTATCTTTTGTAGAAGATAGCTTTTTTCTATTTGTGCAGTTAGCAATTAATACGACAAAATATGACAAGAAAGAGTAAAGCGTTTTGTTATGATACATATGAAATATTGTCTTATGTGGAGGAAAGAGTATGTTAAAAAAGGTAAGTCAAATTGTTTTAATTTTTGGCATAGCTTTTAGTTTAAGTGCTTGCACTGAGACTAAAGATAGTAATGAAAGTAAACAAGAAGATGTTCAAGATAAAGTGTATAAAATAGGGGAGACAGTAGACGTAGATGGTTTGCAAGTAACTATCGATTCAGTTAAATTAGGATATCCGGATTATGATGAGAATAAAAAGAAAGAGGAGATTTTGGGGATTATTTTCAAAGTAGAAAATAATAGTAAAAAGGAAATACCTTTTGCATTTTATGAATTTGAGATTACCGATAAGAAAGGTACAAGATTTAAAGAATATAATAACCCTGATAGCTTTATTAGTAAAAAGTTAGCACCAGATGAAAAAATTCAAGATATCATGCTATTTGACGTAGCGAAAGAAAATACGTATATCGCTACGTATAGACCGGAGTTTACGCATGAAAATAGAACGATAAAATTTGAATTGAGACCAAATAAATAAAGAAACACATTGGATTATCCAATGTGTTTCTTTATGGTAATAAATTTAAAACGCCCAGTTACCTTTACGGAAGATAGGCTCATGTCTGCCATCAGCAGTAATACCGTCAATATCAAGCTCAGCTGATCCAATCATGAAGTCGTTGTGTGTGATACTAGCGTTTGCGCCGTTTTCAGCAAGTTCTTCTTTAGACATTGTTTTTCCGCCAACTAAGTTAAATGCATAAGCATTTCCGATTGCAAGGTGGCAAGATGCATTTTCGTCAAATAGTGTATTGTAGAATAAAACATTTGTGTTTGAAATTGGTGAGTCATGAGGTACTAAAGCTACTTCTCCTAAGAAGTGAGAACCTTCATCTGTTTCTACTAAATGTTTTAAAGCTTCTTCACCAGCTTCAGCTTTATAGTCTACGATACGCCCGTTTTCAAATGTTAACGTGAAATTATCGATAATATTACCTGCAAATACTAACGGTTTTGTACTAGAAACTTGGCCGTTTACACCTGTTTTAAGTGGCATTGTAAATACTTCTTCAGTTGGAATATTAGCCATAAATGGTACGTTCTTTTCATTTAAGCTACCAGCACCAGCCCATACATGTTTTTCTGGAAGTTCGATTGTTAAATCTGTTCCAGGACCTGTATAGTGAAGAGCTTTATAATGCTTTTCGTTTAAGTAATCCACTTTTGTATGTAATGTTTCATCATGTTCTTTCCATGCTTCTACAGGATTTTCTAAATCAGCACGAGTAGCTTTGAAAATAGCATCCCATAACTTTGCTTCTTGTTCTTCTGGCGCTACGTCAGGGAATACTTTCGCAGCCCATTCTTTCGTAGGAACAGAAATGACACACCAACTTACTTTATCTGCTTGTACGTAATCACGGTATACTTTCATTGCTTCTCCAGCTACTTTATGAGCTGTTGCAATACGCGATGCTTCTACACCTTTTAATAAATCAGGGTTTTCTGCATAGATAGACATAAATGCAGCGCCTTCTTTTGCTAATTCTTCACGAGCATGTGCTTTCCAAGATGGAAATTCAGCGAAAGCTTCTTCAGGAGCTAGATCGAACTTTAAGCGTGTTAACGTCTCATCATTCCAATCTACATATACGTGTTTTGCACCAGATTTATATGCTTTTTCTGTAACGAGGCGTACAAATTGTACAGCTTCAAGAGGTGCACTAATTGATAAAGTTTGTCCAGGTTGAATATTAACACCAACATTAACTGCAAGAGCAGCATATTTCTCTAACGTTTGTTCAAATGACATATGTATAATCTCCTTTAATTTGAAAGATTTCTTACTATATATAATACAAGAAAATTCTAAAAATATATATAAATATAAAGTAAAAAGAGAGCTCAAAATGTATTGAGCTCTTACATTTACTTAATTGAGGAAGCAAACTGCTCTACAGTCGTTGTATGGTGTATACGAACGCGCTTCATCTTTAACAATTCATCAGGTTCACCCTTCGTAATGAATTGCCCAGGCTTTGTCGTCGTCGCAAATTGATAATACTTCTTCGTTTCTGCAACACCCTTATCATCTACATGACCGAATGGATAAGCAATCGCGATAACAGGCTTACCTGTTATTTTTTCTAGCTTTTCTTTTGAACCTTTTAACTCTTCCTCATAGTTTGTAATTTTCGGTAAGTCTGCATGTGTTGCAGTATGAGATTGCACCGAGAAAATGCCGGAATTAACCATTTCTTTTATTTCAGAAGTAGACAATGCTCCTTCTACATCAACGTTATCAACAATCATATATTCTGTTGCTGCCGGTTTAAAAGTATCATCTTTTAGCTTTTGTAAAACGCGAAATGCATTCATATTATTTTTCATACCGTCATCAAATGTAACGAAAATCGGCTTATTTACTTTATTTATATCGCCCCAGCGTTCAAACGTTAACAGCGTATAACCATTGCCCTTTAAATGTTTCATTTGTGCTTCAAAGTTAGCTGGTGATACGAATAAGTCTTTAATACCTTGACCATGATAATCATCAATTGCGTGATACATAAGAACAGGAACCTTTTGTTCGAAAGTAATAGTAGATTTCGTAAGCGGGATTGTTTTCCCATCTTCTTTCATTCCTATTGCTTCAATTTGGAACTCACCGCGTTTTCCTTCAAATTCCTTTATATCAAAAGGAAGTGTGAATTGTTTCTCTTTTTCTTTAGAAGAAAAAGATTTAGCACGTTCCTTTCCATCAGCTGTGCGCCAAATTTTATATTGTACTTCATTTAAAGAATCTTTTAAGTCTGTAATATGAATACTTGTGTTTGTAGATTCGTGTGTGATGGGAGTATAAGAAATTTTACCTTGTTCTTGTAGAGTCTCTTTTTGTATAGCTACTTCTTGAACCTTTTTCTCTTTTTTAGGTTCTTGGCTTACATTGCTAGTATTGCAGCCTGCTAGAATGGCAGACGTACATAAAGCAATTGCTGCGTATTTTCTCATAAAAATCACCTTCTATTGTGTAGTATGTTGCATATTGACATTAAAATCCCCACCGCTATAAGAGTGGTGGGGATATACCCTTGTTCATCATATCATTTGAAGAAAATGAGGGGAATATGATTTTTAGGAGGCTATTAAGGTAATAGATTAGTGACTTTGAATAGATGTATTTTTTTGTTTCTTATTAGAATTAATAATAATATAACCGACTACAAAGATAAGAGGAATAATGAAGACATAGATAGGCATTCCCCATACATAATAGCTTTTCAGCGTTAAGACTAGTAAATGTAAGAAATCGAAAATTGCGTGGGCTTTCATAATATCCTCCAATGGTTTTTTGAAAATTATAACATTTTTAACTTGTTATTTGTATAATTTGGAAAGTGATTTAAGCTAATTTTAAAGTAAGAAGAATACATATTAATATGCAATTTTGCATAAGAATATGTATTTTATTAAAATATAAAGATTTTATACTATAATGAAAACCGCTATAAAACTAAGTAAGAATAATGTATGGAGTGGAGAATAGAAATGAAATATAAAAAAATAATATATATCTTTTTCATATCGCTATTTATAGTTGGTTGCCAAAGTGAAGTGAGTAAAGCGAATAGCGTGGAAGAGTATATTCCATCGCATCTTATGAATGCGGAAGTGACGGCGGATATTATGACACTAGAATTTTCTTATGAGATAAAAGAGAAATTAGAGAAAATCGGAAATAAAATGAGCAATAGTATTACAAATAATTTAGATTGGTATTTGAAGTATGCCGAAGAAGAAATTATACCGAAAAAAACGTTTCCTTATCATCAAAACTTAGGTATTACAAAAGAAGAATATGATTTTATGATAGATAAAATGGATAATGCAGAATATATAAATACCAAAGACGGAAAACTCTTTTTTAAAAAGAAAGATCATGAAATTCAAATTCTCTCTGA
Organism: Bacillus cereus group sp. Bce041; assembly: GCF_052646455.1. Classification (NCBI taxonomy): domain Bacteria; kingdom Bacillati; phylum Bacillota; class Bacilli; order Caryophanales; family Bacillaceae; genus Bacillus; species Bacillus cereus group sp. Bce041. The sequence goes on along the minus strand of NZ_JBQXON010000007.1, from coordinate 169,458 downwards.
TGAAAATTTGAAGCTAATTAAAAATATTCGAATTGATACAGAGAAGAATACAATTAAAACTCCTTTGGGAGAATGCGAATATGAAGGTGAAATAAAGGCGTCGGATGAACAAAAAGCTACTGGTCCATGGAGTGGGAAGATGTGGACTTTAAAAAGCGATGGATTACTTTATCATTTTTCATTAGGAAAGTTAAAAAACATAAACAAATCTATCATTTACATTTCAATAAAAGGTATATATAAAGATAGGATTATCAATACAGAAGAAGCAGTTGAATTTCACTCGGTTTCATAAAGCATCAAAAAAACACCTTACTCGTTAAAGTAAGGTGTTTTTTTATTAAATAAACAATCCAGCGATTGTCGCAGATAAAATAGAAGCAAGTGTTGATGCAAATAGCATTTTCCAACCAAATTTAGAAACAACGCTTCCTTGCTTTTCAGAAAGGGCACGGATTGTACCAACGATTGCACCAATTTGGCTAATACTTGCGAAGCTAATTAAGAATACTGTAACAATTCCAACTGTACGTGGAGCTAATGTTGTAGCTGTGTCTTTTAAATCAAGGATTGCTACAAACTCATTTAAAACAATCTTCGTACCCATAATACCACCAGCTGGGATAATATCTTGAGTTGGAATACCCATTAAGAATGCGAATGGAGAAAGTACGTAACCGAAGATTTGTTGTAAAGTAACAGCATGTCCCATTGCGCCTGAAGCTGCACTAATTACGTAGTTTACAACTTCCATCACACCGATAAAGGCGATCATTAATGCGGCAACGATACCAGCTACTTTTAAACCATCAAGCGCACCGTTAATCATTGCGCCGATAAAGCTGTCTCCGAATAGAGTTCTATCAAATTTCTGAATCACTTCATCTTCTTTCTTCGTATCAACTGGTGTTAATAACGAACAAACGATTAAGCTTGAGAATAAGTTTAGCGGAAGAGCTGCCAGTACGTATTTTGCATCTAACATCATTACGTATGATGCTGTAACAGAAGCAGAAACGGAGCTCATCGCAGAACAACAAATGATAAACATACGGTTTTTATTGAAATGCTGTAAATCGTTTTTAATAACGATTAACGCTTCACTTGAACCGAAGAATACAGAGTTTACTGCGTGGAATGACTCAACACGTGGTAAACCAGTAATTTTTGAAATAGCACCGCCGACAACGCGAACGATGAATGGTAAAACACCTAAATAACTAAAGATTGAAAGTAGTGCTGAGAAAAATACGATAATTAATAATACGTTTAAGAAAAAGACAAAATCTCTGTGAATTCCATTAAAGAGAAAATCGACACCTGTCGTACCAAGTTTAATTAGTTTGTTGAAAACTTTACTAATGAAAATAATGATTTGTTGACCAATCTTTGTAGCAAACATAAACCAACCGATTAAAATTTGGAAACCAATCATAATTGCAATTGCACGGAAGTTGATTTTACTTTTGTTGTTTGACAAAGCAAAACATAAACCTAACACGGCAATAATACCGATAATGCTCATTACATATTGCATGTAGTTGCCCCTTTCAGAAGTTCGTATAAAGTTTGTACATAAAACGCTCGTTATATTACTAAAAATAAAGGAATGAGGTTTTATGTCATACGTAAGATGTCTGACCTTTTAGAAAAATAAAAATAAAAAAAGACCCATATGGATTCACTTTCATCTATGAGAGAAAGCTAATCAATATGAGTCCTTTTTTGCGCATAGGCTAATATTCATTAGTTTTCCCCATAGTCCAGCAATTTAAGGTTGCCGGGTAGAAACTCTCGATCCATATTATCAAGTATATATGAGGTAACATCGTCCGTATTAAATTAGTAGTAGCGTAACATTAACAGAGAAGTATCGTCAATAGCTTTTTTTCTTCCAATAGAAAAAGACCATATAAGTATGATAAAATGTAACGCAGTGTTATGAAAAAGAGAGGTCGGAAAATGAGTACTAAAATGACGCCACCAGTTGAGAAAAACGAGTTTATAGATGTAGTATTTGAAGATTTAACACATGATGGTGCCGGTGTTGCGAAAGTAAAGGGCTATCCTATTTTCGTTAAAAATGGATTACCAGGTGAAGAAGCGCAAATTAAAATTATTAAAGTGAAGAAAAACTTTGCATTTGGTCGTTTAATGAAGCTTCATACAGAAAGCCCATATCGTAAAGATGCTGAATGCCCAGTATATAATCAGTGCGGCGGTTGTCAGCTTCAGCACTTAACTTATGAAGGACAATTACAAGCGAAAGAAAAACAAGTACGTGACGTTATGCAGCGTATCGGAGGACTAGGTGATGTTCCTGTTCATCCTGTACTTGGCATGAAGAATCCGTGGGTATACCGTAATAAAGCACAAGTACCAATCGGAGAACGTGAAGGCGGACTTGTAGCTGGTTTTTATCGCCAAGGAACGCATGACATCATTAATATGGAATCATGCTTAATTCAGGCAGAAGAAAACGATACATTAATCCAAGAAGTAAAACGTATTTGTGAAAAGCACGGTATCACTGCGTACAACGAAGAGCGTAACAAAGGAACACTTCGTCACGTAATGGCTCGTTACGGACAACTAACAGGGGAAATTATGCTTGTCTTCATTACGCGTACAGCAGAATTGCCGAACAAAAAAGCAATTATTGAAGAAATTGCAGCGAAATTCCCAGAAGTAAAATCAATTGTTCAAAACGTAAATACGAAGCGTACGAATGTAATTTTCGGAGACAAAACGACAGTACTGTACGGATCAGAATACATTTATGACTTTATCGGTGACATTAAATTTGCGATTTCAGCACGTTCATTCTATCAAGTAAACCCAGAGCAAACGAAAGTGCTTTACGATAAAACGTTAGAATACGCAAAATTAAATGGTAACGAAACAGTAATCGATGCCTATTGCGGAATCGGATCAATCTCGTTATTCCTAGCGCAAAAAGCGAAAAAAGTGTACGGCGTTGAAATCGTCCCAGAAGCAATCGAAGACGCAAACCGAAACGCAGCACTAAACAACATGACAAACGCTGAATTTGGCGTAGGAGAAGCAGAAGTAGTCATTCCAAAATGGTACAAAGAAGGCGTAATCGCCGACACAATGGTCGTAGACCCACCGCGTAAAGGCTGTGACGAAGCATTACTAAATACAATCATCGACATGAAGCCAAACCGCGTCGTATACGTATCGTGTAACCCAGCAACATTAGCACGTGATTTAAAAGTACTAGAAGAAGGCGGATATAAAACACAGGAAGTACAACCTGTTGATATGTTCCCGCATACGACGCATGTGGAGTGTGTGGCTTGGCTTAAGTTGGTATAATAGGAAAGCAGTTGATATAGGGGAAATCTATACCACCTGCTTTTTGGTTTACAAAAATACCATTCATAAGCGATTTTAGTTAAAATAAATATTGCTGATTTTCACAAATTATAAATTGAGATTTTGAAATTGTATTCATAGTGAGAGGATTTGAATTTGAAATGATAGATAATTTTTGGCGTGAATTACCACGACCATTTTTCGTACTTGCACCAATGGAAGATGTGACAGACGTTGTTTTCCGTCACGTAGTAAGTGAAGCAGGTCGTCCGGACGTATTCTTCACAGAGTTTACAAACTCGGATAGCTATTGTCATCCAGAAGGTATGAAAAGTGTACGTGGCCGTTTAATTTTTACAGAAGACGAACAGCCGATGGTGGCACATATTTGGGGAGACAATCCCGAATACTTCCGTCAAATGAGTATTGGTATGGCAGAACTAGGATTTAAAGGCATCGATATTAACATGGGTTGCCCAGTACCGAACGTTGCATCAAGAGGAAAAGGTAGTGGCCTTATTCTACGTCCAGACGTTGCGGCAGAACTTATCCAAGCAGCAAAAGCGGGCGGACTACCTGTCAGCGTAAAAACACGACTTGGCTTTAAAGCGTTAAGCGAGTGGGAAGATTGGTTAACGCACATTTTCAAACAAGATATTGCAAACCTTTCTATTCACTTACGTACAAGAGAAGAAATGAGCCAAGTAGATGCGCATTGGGAACTAATTCCGGAAATTAAAAAATTACGTGACCGTATCGCACCAAATACGTTAATAACAATCAATGGAGACATCCTTGATCGTAAAATGGGGCTGGAACTTGCTGAAAAATACGGCATTGATGGCGTAATGATCGGACGAGGCATCTTCAAAAATCCATTTGCTTTTGAAAAAGAGCCAAGAGAGCATAGCAGTAAAGAGCACCTAGATCTTTTAAGACTACAACTTGATCTTCAAGATCAATATGCAGAAGTACTGCCACGCTCAATCACAGGGCTTCACCGCTTCTTCAAAATTTATGTAAAAGGCTTCCCTGGAGCTGCTGAATTGAGAAATCAATTGATGAGTACGAAATCGACTGATGAGGTGCGTGCTTTGTTGGATAAGTTTGAGGATAGTGTTGGTGTGGCTCAGGATAGTGAGACGGTGTAATACTTTGAAGATAGAGGGAAATGGATTGTATTAATTTGTGGGTAGTTATTTTATTTAGTTTTGAGTTTTTTTGTGAATGTAACTTTTTTTGTTGATACAGTCTGCTTGCTGAAAAAAGAAGTCTTTGAGAATATAATGAACTAACGAATACTCGTAAGGAGAAAAATGACAAGAGCTGGAGTAGAGTACATTAGGCTCTATCGAGGTATGAAATGTAATCTGAATAATAGACAGAAATAAAAAATCTCTTTATTTGAGCATGGCCATCAAGTTAAGAAAATGTATGATTTTTATCTAAATAGGACCTCCTTACATGCAGAGTGCATGTAAGGAGGTCCTATTTTATGTTCAAATTAATTAATTTAACAGCGGAAAAATTAAATCTAAATTTCCGATTATAAAAATATTGTTTTTCGACTTCTTTCGACATAATTTATAAAGTTAATTATTTAGTATTGGTATGAAGATCTTTTGAATAATAGTTATTTTTAAATATTCGATAATAATTTTAGAGTACTGTGGAATTTTCTTCTGATTTGAAGATTTTTTCTTATAGGAGCTACCAGAATTTTTTTATTTTAATTGGAGGGAAATTATGAAGAAAGTATTAATAGCTTTACTTACAGCAGGATTAATTACATCGGGTTGTCAAAAATCAACAGAATCAGTACCAACAAAAGAAGTAAGCCAAAATGTTAAGCAAGATGAGAAGAAAATTATGACGAATGAGAGCAATGATATTTCGACTTCAAATTTAAGTGGAATAGCAATGTACCTAAAAAAAACTTATCGACTTGAAGATTTAGAGAGAACGCTTTCATCCCCAAGAACAAAAGAGGAAACTAGATGGTTATATGTAGATAATTATGCTAAATATACATTTGAAAGTGATGGGAAAATTATTAATCATATTAAGATTGAATTATTAGAGCCAAAAGATTTGAAGTATAAGGATGCCTTCAAATTATTAGGTCTTGATATTATGTTAGGTACTAAAATTGAATCAGAAGGCACTGAGGCGGAAGGGTATGCAAAATATGATGTTCGAGGAAATGATGCGGAAAGTGTGCAGATTGAGAAGTTTTCAGGAACTGGGGGCGGTAGCATATCTGTAAGTGTGGATGGGGCTTTCAAAAATAAAGAAGGTACTGTTTGGTTGGATTGTGACCGGGATGGTAATGTGAAATTTATTGAAATGAATTATAAGGGTAAGGCGGTAGGAAATGAAACAAGTGTTGCTAACGAGAAATTAGAACCCTTTGATGCAGAGGCAGGATCGGAAGTAGGAAAGAATATTGCAAATATAAAAGTTTATGATACGAAGGATTTACTTATTGAACAAACCGGATTAGCCCCATTTTTATTTCAAGCAACGCTGTATGATAATCCAAATATGTATTATACAGCTGATTTTCCGATAAAAGTTCGAGTTGATAATAAGTCTACGGTAGAAGAAGCTGTGAAAATCGGAAATGAAATTAACAATTTAGTGGTAAGTGCTGTAAATAAAAAGTTTCCACATAAAAATTTTAGAGTCAAAACGTACATTTATCATACAGAATTGGATTCATCAGGTAATTTTAATGCTACTACATCAAAAAAATTGAAAATAATAGAAAATTAATATGTGAAACTTTGGGGATTTGATTTTAATAATAGGGCAGGGAGAAATAAAATAATGAATTGTACAGCATGTAATAAGAAATTATTGAAAACAAATAAGTACTGTACTAGTTGTGGTACAGAGAGAATAAATTTGGATGAATCAGAAGAACTATTTGATAATGGAGAATTCCATAACGATATTACGCCCCAAAATAGAAATGATAAAAACATAAAATTAATAAGAATTGCAAAAAAATCTCCTTGGTACGTGTGGATAATTGGGATTGTGTTTATAGTTATATTAGTTAACGTTCTAATTCAAAATAATAGTCCACAAGAAACAGTAAAAGGCTTTTTTAAAGCTCTTGAATCAAGAGATTTAAACAAAGCAGGTGAGTATATACATCCGAGTCTCCCTTGGGATGTAGAAGCTGGAAAACGTATTGGAATTCCAAAAAATGCGTCAATAGATATATTAAATATAGAAGAAAGAAAAGTTGGAGATAGAGCAAAATTAAAAGTTACGATAGATATCTCTCCAAAACCTTTATACGGCCCTAATCCTGACAATATTACTATTGATTTGAAGAAAGTTGACGGAAAGTGGCTAATTTATGATATGCAATAGTCTCCTATATGGATAAAATTCATCGAAACCCATAAACTCTAGTTTGTATAGAAGAAATATAACAATGTAAGAGACGAGCAGTGTATTTGAGGAATCAATGCACTGCTTTTATAGTTAACAAATATAAAATAGAATGTAGATCTAATGAACTAAGAAAAAATGAACCGAAAAGTTACTGTAACCCTTCTATAGAATCAAATTATTGCTTGGATTGTAGTATAGCCTCTATAATCATAAATTTGGTTAAGACTACAAAACCTCCCCCTAAAATGTTAAAGTAGTAACTTAACGACATTAATTTACACATGCTAAAAGCATTACTATAATCAACATTTCAGGAGGAAACCCAATGGCAATGAGCAACAACGATATATTAAAAAGAGTACGATACGCTTTAGATATAAAAGATATAGATATGGTAGAAATCTTTAAACTAGGCGGGATGGAAGTAACGAAAGAAGACGTAGTTGATATGCTTACAAAAATAAAGAGAGCTCCTCAGCATGAAGCTGAAAATGATGAGGTAGCTGAAGATGAGTACGTAAAAACATGCGATATGATGATGTTAGAGGCATTTTTAAATGGATTTATTACTTTAAAAAGAGGAAAGCAAGATCCGAAACCAGGGCAGCCTGCACCTGTACAGAGCAAGGAGAGTGCCAATAACCTTCTTCTAAAGAAAATGAAAATCGCACTATCTTTAACGAGTGAGGATGTACTTGATATATTAGATAGCGTAGGCGTTACGGTAACAAAAGGAGAGTTAGGCGCTCTATTAAGAAAGAAAGGCCATAAAAATTACAAAGAGTGTGGCGATAGATACGCAAGGAATTTCATTAAGGGATTAGGTGTAAAGTATAGAGGATAATGAGTTCGTTAAAGCAGTAAATGATATAATAGGTAGAGTAGGACGTTCGTATCCTACTCTTTTTTATTTGTAAAAATACTATGCCAGGTGATGAAATGGTACATACATATTTAGGTGAGACAATTAATTTTCATATAACTTATAAGAAGAAAAAGTCCGTGCGTCTTTTTGTGGATTCGTATGGAAATGTGGAAGTGCAGGCTCCGAAAGGGACACCTGTTGAATACTTAGTTCAGTTGCTAGAGGAAAAGTGGGATTGGATTCAGACAACACGTAAGGAAATGGCGGAGCGAGCGCGTGGACCACAGGAAAAGGATTATGATCAAGGAGAGGGCTTTTTGTATTTAGGGAATACGTATCCGATACAGATTTCCCAAGATGCAAGCATTGAGCAAGACAATGCGATTTTTGAAGGGGATAAGTTACATATTTATGTGAAAGAGCTTAAGGATGAGAAAATACAACAAGCTTTAAAACGATTTTACTATAAGCAGTGTAAATCTTTAGTAGAGAAGAGTATTAAAGTGCATCAAAGTAATTTCAAAACAAAACCACGTTCTATTCGTATTACAGATAGTAGTCGTACTTGGGGTACTTGCGATTCGAATTTACAACTAACATTCAATTGGAAGCTAGCAATGGCACCACAGCGAGTAATTGACTATGTGGTTGTTCATGAAATGTGTCATATGGTTCATTTAAATCATGATCGATCTTTTTGGCGTCTTGTCGGGAAGATAATGCCTGATTATAAAGAAATGGAGAATTGGTTAGCGTTATCTAGTTGGAAGATGACGGTTTAGGAAGGGATATCGATTTTTGTCTGTAAATCGATATTTCTTGTCGAATCGTTGATATATTGTGAGTTTTGATAGATATATTTTAAAAATCGTTGATATATTGTAAGTTATGATAGATATATTCGAAAAATCGTTGATATAATTTCATTTACCACAGGATTGTTCAACAAATCGAAAAGAGAAGAGGTCACAGCAGACATCTCCTCTTTTCGAGTATATAGATTATCGCCCAAACTTCACAATGAAAGTATCTGCTGTTTTCTCCATCTCATACCCACGATACCCCTCCGAAAGCAAAGCCTGCTGTCCACTAGCATCACTCATTAGAATACTTTGAATATCCGTCCAATCGCTTTCTTTATCTCCGCGCAATTTCTTCACAAAAACATACCGCAGACTACCACCATACTTCTCCTTTAGCGCAGCAATCGCCATCCCTTGCGCAAACTTATCCTTCAAACTCGGGATGTTAAAAGGAGCAACGGTGCAGCATACATAATCATATTTGCTATCTTCTTTTTGCAATTCGTCCATGATGACGTTTGCTAATATTTTTTGCATACCATTTCCTCGGCAGTTCGGATGAACGTTTGAGATTTCTTGATAGATGACGCGGTGCAGTTCACTTTCTGATAGACCAATATCAAGCCCTAAATGTTCATCGTCGATAGGAGGGACGAGTAGAGCGCGAAATGCGATGAGTTCGTTTTCGATAAAAGCACCGATCATCATGCCGTTTCCTTCTAGAATGTATTGAAATTCTTCTTGTGAGAGTGGTTGTAAACGACTTTTATCTTCTAGTGCTTCAACTACAATGTTTTGTAGTGATAAAATTTGTTCGATGTGCTCTAGTGATAGTAATGTAACGTGAAATGATTCGTTATTTTGTTTTAATGTTCCTTCGTATAGAACCGTCATATGATAGTCCTCCTTTAGCGTACAACGTCTTGAAAGACGGTTAGTTCTTGTAATGTATCTTCGTTTATTTCAATGCCGAGTCCGGGCTTTTCGTTTAAGCGAATGAATGGTACGTCGTAATGTAAGTTTCCGATGTCTTTTGTGAATTTTAATGGCCCTGTTAGCTCTACGCTCGTAATGATTTTTTTTGAGAAAGCGACATGGAATCCTGCGGAAGAGGCAACAGATGATTCGACCATTGATCCCACTTGGCATTCAATGCCTGCCATTTCTGCTTGATGAGCGAGCTTTACAGCTGGATATATGCCGCCGCATTTCATTAGTTTTATATTTACTTTATCAGCAGCTTCTAATTTAATAATTTGGCGCATTTCACGAGAACTTTTTAATCCTTCATCAATCATAAGCGGGAGGTCTGTTTTAGAACGAATATGAGCCATGGCATCAATATCGTCCGCGATAACAGGTTGTTCAATCCAGTCAATGTTTAAATGTCCTAATGAACGTAGTGCTGTTAATGTGTTTGCGCTATTTTTCCAGCCTTGGTTTACATCAACGCGAATAGCGATGTCATTTCCTACACGTTCTCGTACAACTTCAATACGTTTCACATCTTCTTTTACATTTGTACCAACTTTCATTTTGAAAGATTGGTAACCTTTTTGAATCATAGAAGCAGCTTCTTCAGCCATGTTTTCTGGATCGGCAATACTTAAAACATGAGTGACAGGGAATTCTTCATGGTAGCGCCCGCCAATTAATTGATATACAGGTTGATTTAGTTTTTTGCCCATTATATCAAAACAAGCAATATCAATTGCGGCTTTCGCTGTTGGAACACCGTAAATTGTATTGTCCATCATGTCGTGTATTTTTTCGATATTCATTGGATTTTGCCCGATTAGAGCAGGGGTTAGCGTATGTTTTAAAGTATAGAAAGTACTTTCCCATGATTCACCTGTGACGTGATCATCAGCAACGCCTTCACCGTAACCGATAATACCTTCATCTGTTTCCATTTTGACGATAATAGAGGGCATATCAGAATAAGAGCCATAACTAATAACAAACGGATTGCGAAGCGGTAAACGAATTGCGTAAAGATGAATAGCTGTAATTTTCATTGAATAGAGACCCCTTCCTGTTTACAATAGTTTTATACATTTGATATAGTTGACGTTAAATAGTCGTTAATTAATGATAAGGAGTTAGAGAAAATGATGATAAAAATTGCAGTTGTCGGTTCAAAGGAGTTTATGGAGAACCTTTTTCCTATTGCTCAAAAATTAGAAGGAATAGAAATTGATCCATATATTTACCTTCATCCGGCGGAATCTTCTGAACTATTAAAGTGTTTAAAGCCTTGTGATGTCATCTTTTTCTCAGGTGCTTTACCTTATTATATGGCAAAAGAAATAAGAGAACAATTACAAATTCCAAGTACATACTTACAGCAAGACGAGACAACTGTCGCATCTTCAATTCTTTCTATCATGTATCATCAAAGTATTCAACCACATAACATTTCCATCGATTTAGTAGACCTCTCGTTTATTACAAATGTGTTCCATGATATCGGTATAAAAGAAAGTCCGCAAGTGTTGGATTATGAAAATATGCTGTGGAGTAAGGATGAGATAAATAGAGTTATCGATTTTCATGTAGCTAAATATCAATCTGGAGAGGCTCATTTAGCTTTAACTAGTATTCACGCTGTTTACGACGAGCTTCAAAAAATAGGTGTTCCTTCAGAGCGTATGATTGATCCAACACAATCCGTTATACATGGGCTAAAAGATGCAAAAATAAAAGCTGAGTTAGCAAAAAGCTATTCAGCTACTGTTGGTGCTTGTATTATTTCTTCCTTAGAATTACGAACGAGTTTGCTTGAAAAACTAGATGTCATTTCAAAAGAGCTACGTGGTTCATTTAAACAAGTGGATGAAATGACATGCATTTTGTATACAACTCGTGGTGATATCGAATCAATTATTAAAACAAATGCGATAGATAACTTGTTTGCGAGCGTAGAAGGAACGATAGCTATTGGATTTGGTTATGGGAAAACCGTGAAAGAAGCGGAGCAAAATGCAAAAATTGCTCAAAGTTTTGCAAAGAACAATCCAATAGATCGTTGTTTTTATATACTAACAAGTGATAAAGATTTGTTTGGTCCGTTCCCGAAAGAACAGAGAGTACAAAGTTTGAAAAATGATAATCCGGAACTAATGAAAATAGCGAAGGAAACGAAGCTTAGTCCGGCCAACTTGTCAAAAATCATTCAATTTAGTCAATCGCACCCGTCATTGAAGTTTACAGCAGCTGACCTTTCTGAGTATTTACAAGTGACTCGAAGATCGACAGAAAGGTTGTTAAAGAAATTAGTTGATTACGGGTATGCTCATATTTGCGGCGAGGAAATGCCCTATCAACAAGGGCGACCTCGCGCACTATATGAACTGAATTTACCGCTATTTTTAAGCTTCTAGTTGAGCTTTTTGTTTCTTTAGTAGTTCTGCTTTTTCAATGTCTGATAGTTTTACAATTGTGAAGCCTGTTATACCATAAATGATTGAGATAATAGGTACGATGAAATTTAAAATAGCATAAGGGGCATATTCAAATGCACCTACGCCAAGTGTAGCGAGAATAAATACACCGCACGTATTCCAAGGAACGAAGACAGAAGTTAATGTTCCGCCATCTTCTAATGCTCTGGATAAGTTTTTTGAATGTAGTCCTTTTTCCGTGTATGCATTTGCGTACATTCTTGAAGGGACAACAATTGAAATATATTGTTCAGAGCAAGTAAGGTTTGTTGCAAAACAAGATGCGATAGTAGAAGCGATAAGCCCTTTTGCTGATGTTGCTAACTTTAAAATTTGATTTACAATTGAGCGAAGAATACCTGTATGTTCTAATACTCCTCCGAAAGTCATAGCGACAATTGTCATCGAGACTGTATTCATCATCGAATCTAAGCCACCGCGGTTAAATAGTTCGTCTACTAGCTTGTTTCCAGTGTCTATAACAAATCCAGCTTGGAGTGCACCGACAGATGCTGAGACAGAACCACCTTGAATAAAGACTTGTGATAAAAATCCTAAAATAATACCGACGAGAATCGCTGGTATAGCAGGGACCTTTTTAGCGACCAATACCATAACGACTACGGGTATAATGAGTAGGAAAGGTGAGATAACAAAGTTTTGTTGCAATACTTGTAACGTTTGATCGATGCTCTTCGCATCAATATTGTTAGCGCCGAAGCTTCTTCCTAAGACCGCGTAGACGATAAGAGTAATAATTAAACCTGGAACTGTAGTAAATAACATATGACGAATGTGTGCGAATAAATCTGTATTTGTTAATCCTGCGGCTAAGTTAGTTGTGTCTGAAAGCGGTGACATTTTATCGCCAAAATAAGAGCCTGAAATAATGGCACCAGCAACCATTGGAGCTGGAATTCCCATACTTAGGCCAATTCCCATTCCAGCAACACCAATTGTGCCCATTGTAGACCAAGAGCTACCAATTGCTAATGCTACGATAGAACAAATGACGGTAATGGAAACTAAAAATAGTGATGGAGTTAAAAGTTTTAAACCGTAATAAATCATCGTTGCGACGATTCCACCGCCAATCCAAGCACCAATTGTTAAGCCAACAAGAATAATAATGACGATAGCGGGTAATGCAAGACGAATCCCTTTATACATTGCTTCTTCAAGATCATTCCATTTGTAACCGTAACGCCAAGCGACAATAGAAGCAACGGTTGTACCAATAATAAGTGGAACGTGAGGGGTTTGTTTTAATACAACAATTGTAACCATCATAACTGCAACGGTAATGATAATAGGGATAATCGCTATTCCAAAAGGTATTTCTTTTTTCATAAAGTTCCTCCTTGTTACGTATGTTTGTTTGTATTTTTAGAATTGTCGTAAAATAGACGTTTATTAGGTTATGATAACTAAAAGTTTATGTAAGCGTCAACATAAAAAACAGAAAATAAGGAATGTTCTAGTTGTTTGTTTAGTTTGTAATATAAGTGCAGAGTAAGCTTTTTAAGTATTTAAAAATAAATAATTGACTTTTTTCTTAAAATTCAATATGTTCATAAAAACATCTGTTTTTCATAAGTATAATTAACCCGAATCGTTTGTAATGTGGGAAGGAGACTGGAACGTTGAAAACATTAGAACTACAAGAGCGCTTAACGGAGATTTTTCAGCATTTACACGAAAACCCTGAAGTAAGTTGGAAAGAATATGAAACGACAGCGTATATTACTGACTTTTTAAAAGAAGAAGGAATTTCATATAGAACATTTGATGATTGTCCAGGTGTAATTGCTGAGATTGGAGGCGGGAATCCAGTTATTGCGATTCGTGCTGATATGGATGCACTTTGGCAAGAAGTAAATGGAGAATTTAAAGCGAACCATTCATGTGGCCATGATGCTCATATGACCATTGTAATGGGACTTATTTTACAATTGAAAAATATGAGATGGAAAAGTGGTACGGTTAGATTTATTTTTCAGCCAGCAGAAGAGAAGGGGAATGGTGCTTTGAAGATGGTGGAGAAAGGTGCTGTAGATGATGCTAATTTCTTATTTGGCGTCCATCTAAGACCAATTGAAGAACTATCTTTGAAACAAGCAGCCCCATCTATTCGTCATGGAGCAGCAGGATTTTTAGAGGGTATGATTCATGGGGAGGATGCACACGGGGCAAGACCACATCAAGGTGTGAATGCAATTGATGTCATTTCCATGATTAATATCGGTTTGAAAAATATTTGGCTGCCACCGCAAAGTTCTTATTCAGTAAAAATGACGAGATGCCAAGCGGGTGGTGATAATTTAAATATTATTCCGGGAAATGGTCATTTCAGTTTAGATGTAAGAGCAGAGAGTAATATACTATTAGAAGAATTAAAGAAAAAGATTGAGCATGTAATAGAATCAGCTGCATCGATGGGATCAAAAACTTCATACGAATGGATGGATCTTGCACCAGGAGCAGAGGTTTCCGAAGAAGCAGAGCGCTTTATGCGTAAAGGTATTCTCGAAGTGTATGGGGAAGAGAGATGCACAGGGCCTCTCTATACGACAGGAAGCGATGATTTCCATTACTATACAGTGAAAAGACCACATTTAAAAGCTGTCATGCTTGGACTAGGAGCAGACCTACAACCTGGATTACACCATCCGTATATGAGGTTTGATCATAGTTGTATTATGGATGGGGTAGAAATATTGAAACAAACTGTATTGAAAGTGTTAGAAGACAGGGGCTAGAGAGCTCCTGTTTTTTTGTCGTGAATTGTCGGCAAATCGATATATTTGAAAAAACGTTGATATATTTTGAGTTATGATAGATATATTGAGAAAATCGTTGATATATTTGAAGTTACGATAGATATATTAAGAAAATCGTTGATATATTTGAAGTTACGATAGATATATTAAGAAAATCGTTAATATAATTTCACGTACCTATTAATTTGATGAAAAATGAGCCTCCAGTACATGGTGTATAATAATAAGTACCATTTTTTAATAGGAGAAAACGAATGAACGAACAATATTACGATGCAGTTTTACATATAAAAACAGTCGGTGAGCAAAAAGGGTTTAACAAGTCTATGCATTATCATCGCTATGAACCGACACCGTATAGCGGGTTAGATGAGTTATTGAATCAATATGAAATACGAAGTAGCGACCGAATTGTAGACTTTGGGTGCGGAAAAGGGCGATTAAACTTTTATATGCATCATAAATGTGGTGCTTCAGCAGTTGGAATTGAAATGAATGAAGAGTTTTATAAAGAAGCGATGGATAATCGAGATCGTTATGCACGAAAGGCACGAAACAGTAAGGGGAAAATTCAATTCCAATGTTGTTTAGCGCAGGAATATGAGATTGATCCACATGATAATAGGTTTTATTTCTTTAATCCATTTTCTATACAAGTGTTTATGAATGTAGTAAATAACATTTTGCTTTCAGTAGAAGAAACGGGGAGAGAAGTGGATATTATTTTATATTATCCTTCTGAGGACTATATTTTCTTCTTAGAAAATCAGACTGCGTTTGAGCTGAAGAAAGAAGTTAGATTGCCAGGTGCTTATGAGAAGAATGGGAATGAGAGGTTTTTAGTTTATAGATTGGAGTGTTAATGTATGGGGGCTTGGGGAGTAGCAATATTATCAGACGATATTGCTGAAGATATTAAGTTACTGTATAAGGATTTGTTAGCAAATGAATATTCAAATGAGGACGCAAGTAGGATTGTAATTGAGGAATACAAGAATGAATTAGATAATGAAGAGACTATTGTTTTTTGGTTAGTATTTGCTTCCATACAATGGAGGTTAGGGAGACTTCAAGAGAATGTTAAGCAGGAGGCATTGCAAATAATAGAAAGTGGTGCAGATTTAGCCCGTTGGGAAGAAGAACCTAAATTACAGAAGAAACGTGAAGTAGTTTTAAATAAACTAAGAGAGCAGTTACATTCTCGGCAGCCAGAAGCTAAAAAAGTGCCGAAAAGATTTATAGCTAATACTTCTTTAAAAGCAGGTGATGCTGTTAGTTATGAATTAGTATCAGGGAGTTGTATTATTCTTAAAGTCATTGAGATTATTGAGGAATGGCACGGAGATAGGTATCCTCTATTTGAAATATGTGACTGGGAAGGCAAAGAAGTTCCTTCAAAGGAACAAATTAACCAATTTGGTTTAAAGAAAAGGATTTATGAAGATGGAAAGCAAGAAATGATGAAACTTGCTATTTATCCTTCAGGAAAAAGAGATAATCCAACTAAGAGAATGCAAATAGTAGCAGAAAATGTAAAAGTAGTATTGAATGTAGGTACACCTTATACAGTAATGAGTTGGAAGGAACTTGATAACTATTTACATGAAATATAATAAAAAAGACGCGCTACCAATAGGTAGCGCGTCTTTTTTATTAGTTACGGATTAAGTAATCAAATGCACCTAAAGCTGCGTTTGCACCTGAACCCATAGAGATGATGATTTGTTTGTACGGATTATTTGTACAGTCACCTGCAGCAAACACTCCTGGTACGTTTGTAGCGCCGTGCTTGTCTGTTACGATTTCACCGCGAACGCGTTCAACTGTTTCGCCTAACCAGTCTGTGTTTGGTACAAGACCGATTTGTACGAATACACCTTGTAATTCAACGTGATGAACTTCTTCAGTTTCACGATCGATGTAAGAAATACCGTTTACTTTATCAGTACCAGTGATTTCTTTCGTTTGAACGTTTTTCAGAACAGTTACGTTTGGTAAGCTGTTAAGACGCTCTTGTAATACAGCATCAGCTTTTAATTCTGGCATGAATTCAAGAACAGTTACGTGCTTAACGATACCTGCTAAGTCGATAGCTGCTTCAATACCAGAGTTACCTCCGCCGATAACTGCTACGTCTTTTCCAGTGAATAATGGACCGTCACAGTGTGGGCAATATGCTACACCTTTATTTTTGAACTCAGCTTCACCTGGTACGCCAACATTACGCCAGCGAGCACCTGTAGAAACGATTACGCTCTTACTTTTCAGAATAGCGCCGTTTTCAAGTTCCACTTCAATAAGTTCTTTTTTCTCTAAACGTTTCGCACGTTGTAGATTCATTACATCGATGTCGTATTCTTTTACGTGCTCTTCAAGGCTTGCTACTAGCTTAGGACCTTCAGTCTTTTTCACGCTGATGAAGTTCTCAATGCCCATAGTATCCATTACTTGACCACCGAAGCGCTCAGCAACGATACCAGTGCGGATGCCTTTACGTGCTGCGTAAATTGCTGCACTTGCACCAGCAGGGCCGCCACCAACAACAAGAACATCGTATGGATCTTTATCAGAAAGCTCTGATGCATCTGGACCGTTACCCATTTTAGCTAAAATTTCTTCAAGTGTCATACGACCGCTTCCGAAAGATTCGCCGTTTAGGTAAACAGTTGGTACTGCCATAATGTCTTTGCTTTCTACTTCCTCTTTGAATGCAGCGCCATCAATCATAGTATGTGTAATACCAGGGTTAAGAACGCTCATTACGTTAAGAGCTTGTACAACATCAGGACAGTTATGACAACTTAGGCTGATATAAGATTCAAAATGATATTCGCCTTGAATGTTTTTAATTTGATCGATTAATTTTTGTTCAACTTTTGGAGCGCGTCCACTTACTTGTAGTAAAGCTAACACTAATGATGTAAATTCGTGTCCTAATGGAATACCAGCGAATACGACACCAGTGTTTTCACCAGGGCGGTTTACGCTAAAGCTTGGTGTTCTCTCTAATTCAACTTTTTCTACTGTAATCTTAGATGACATAGTAGCTAATTCGTCTACTAGAGCTAACATATCTTTAGATACGTTATCGTCTCCTGCGCTTACTTTAAGTAAAATATCGTTCTCCATTAATTGAAGGTATTGGGATAGTTGTGTTTTTATATCTGCATCTAGTATCATTTTGATCGAACTCCTTAGATTTTGCCTACAAGGTCAAGGCTTGGTTTAAGTGTTGCAGAACCCTCTTGCCATTTAGCTGGGCAAACTTCACCTGGGTTGTTACGTACGTATTGAGCAGCTTTAATTTTGTTAACAAGAATGCTTGCGTCACGGCCGATACCGTCAGCATTGATTTCCATAGATTGGATAACGCCGTCTGGATCGATGATGAATGTACCACGAGCAGCAAGACCTTCTTCTTCCATTAAAACGTTGAAGTTTGTAGTGATTGTGCGAGTTGGGTCACCAATCATGATGTACTCGATTTTGCCGATAGTTTCTGAGCTATCATGCCATGCTTTGTGAGTGAAGTGAGTGTCTGTAGATACAGAGTATACTTCAACGCCTAAGTCTTTTAGAGTTGCGTATTGGTTTTGTAAGTCTTCAAGTTCAGTTGGGCAAACGAATGTGAAGTCAGCTGGGTAGAAACAAACTACACTCCATTTTCCTTTTAAACTTTCGTCAGTAACTTGGATAAATTCTCCATTATGGTAAGCATTAGCTTTAAACGGTTTTACTTCTGTGCCGATTAATAACATGTTAAAATTCCTCCTAAATGTTGGTTTTGAGCATCAAAAAATAGTGTGCTCATAAAATATATTTTTTAATTAACTATAATAATTCTAATTCGATATTAATTATCATATAGAAGTGGTTATTTTGTCAAGAGAATAAACCAACTTTATACCAATTTAATTAATATTTATTCTCAATTAAGACTAACAGGGAATGGAAAGGTAATTTTAAGTCTATAAATTTTAGATGAGTAGTTGAAAGTTTAGTGTGTATGTTAGAGATAGTGTGTAAGTTTAATTTCTTAGGAAGGAAATATTTCTTAGAAGTTATGTATTTGAAAAGGAACTGCTTATTTCTATTTTACAAAGAATTGTGCGATAAATAAAATAAAATAAAATGAATCGAAATCTTTTTGAACAATTTTTGTCATCTCAAATATATAATTAGGAAGTATATTACGATGATAGTTAGAAATATTGACTCAAAGTGCTAACGAGATATAATAAAACCTAGATATACCTTTCAAAAAGAAGAATACATATTTATAGGATGAAAAAATTCAACCTATTATTTTTTATAGCTTTTAGAAAACGCTTACAATTGGTGTGGAGGGGAAACCATGTCTAAGTTCACAAAGTATTTTTTAATGGAAGCTAAAGATGTGATTGCATATGTGAAAGAGAAATTATCTAAGTTTGAACATGCAAAGGGGTTACAGTGTAAAGAAATAGGTGATGGCAATTTAAATTATGTGTTCCGCGTTTGGGATGAAAAAGAGAACATGTCTGTCATCGTAAAGCAAGCTGGGGATACAGCTCGCATTTCAGATGAGTTTAAGTTGTCGACGAATCGTATTCGTATAGAATCAGATGTTTTGCAGTTAGAGGATGAGTTAGCACCTGGACTTGTTCCTAAGGTGTATTTATTTGATAGTGTGATGAATTGTTGCGTAATGGAAGATTTATCGGATCACACAATATTACGTACAGCACTTATAAATCATCAAATATTTCCGAGGCTTGCGGATGATTTAACTACTTTTATGGTAAATACACTTTTGTTAACATCGGATGTTGTAATGAATCATAAAGAGAAGAAGAAACTTGTGAAGAATTATATAAATCCTGAATTATGTGAGATTACAGAGGACCTCGTATATTCAGAACCATTTACAAATCATAATAAGCGTAATGAGTTATTTCCGTTAAATGAGGGATGGATTAGGGAACATATTTATAGTGATAAAGAGCTTCGTATGGAAGTAGCGAAACGTAAATTTTCTTTTATGACGAATGCACAGGCATTACTTCATGGTGATTTACATACTGGTTCTGTTTTTGTAAGAGATGATTCTACAAAGGTTATTGATCCTGAGTTTGCTTTTTATGGACCTATGGGATATGACGTTGGGAATGTAATGGCGAATTTAATGTTTGCTTGGGTGAATGCAGATGCAACGATGTCACCTGGAGCTGAGAAAGATACGTATATGGATTGGTTACAAACTACGATGGTAGAGGTAATTGATTTATTTAAGCAGAAGTTTTTAGGTGCTTGGGATATTCATGTGACCGAGATTATGGCGAAGGAAGAAGGCTTTAGCGAAGTCTATTTGCAATCTGTATTAGAGGATACAGCTGCAGTGACAGGTCTGGAATTAATTCGCCGTATTGTTGGATTAGCGAAAGTAAAAGATATTACTTGTATTGGGAATGAGGAAGCACGTGCTAGAGCGGAGCGAATTTGTCTTCAAGTAGCGAAGGGTTTTATTTTACGAGCGAATCAATATAGAACGGGCACAAGTTTTGTAGAAACGTTAAAAGAACAGTCAATGCACTACGCGAAGTAAGGGGAGAATATGATGGAAGAGCAATTAATACCAATTCAGTGGAAAGATGATGCTTTAGTTTTGTTAGATCAAACGTTATTACCAAATGAAATTGTCTATGAATCTTTTAAAACAGCTGAAAGTGTGTGGGATGCGATTCAAGTAATGAAAGTACGAGGTGCACCCGCGATTGGTGTTTCAGCTGCTTATGGAGTGTATTTAGGGATAAAGGAATTTGCTGAAAGTACGGAAGAGGGATTTATGGATGAAGTAAGAAAGGTATGTACATACTTGGCGACATCAAGACCGACTGCCGTAAATTTATTTTGGGCACTTGAAAGAATGGAAAGTGTAGCGACAGATAATATTCATTTATCAATCTCACAGCTGAAAAATAGATTACTAGAAGAGGCAAAAGAGATTCATAGAGAAGATGAAGAAATTAACCGTCAAATTGGAGAACATGCATTAACATTATTCCATGATGGAATGGGAGTATTAACACATTGTAATGCTGGTGCGTTAGCGACAACTAAGTATGGTACCGCGACAGCTCCCATGTACTTAGCGAAAGAAAAAGGATGGGACTTAAAAATCTATTCTGATGAAACACGCCCTAGATTACAAGGTTCAACGTTAACAGCATTAGAACTGCAGCGAGCAGGCATTGACGTTACTGTTATTACAGATAATATGGCAGCTATGGTCATGTCACAAGGGAAGATTGATGCGGTAATTGTTGGATGTGATCGTGTGGCAGCAAATGGTGATGTAGCAAATAAAATTGGCACATTAGGCGTATCTATTTTAGCTAAGTACTACAACATTCCGTTTTATGTAGCAGCGCCAACACCGACAATTGATTTAAAGACATCGACAGGAAAAGAAATTCCGATTGAAGAAAGAGATGCTTCTGAAGTGATTAATCGCTTCGGACAATATTCTGCTCCGAAAGAAAGTAAAGTATATAATCCAGCATTTGATGTTACTCCACATGAAAATGTAACAGCGATTATTACAGAAAAAGGGATTGTAAAGGCACCGTTTACGGAGAATTTAAAAAAGCTATTTCAATAAGTAGATAAATGTAAAAGTCAGTCATCATAAGCTTCATACTTAGGGGGATGTATATGTTATTACAAAAAGAAAGAGAAGAAATTGTAGCGTATGGAAAGAAAATGATTTCTAGTGGTTTAACAAAGGGAACGGGCGGTAATATTAGTATCTTTAATCGTGAACAAGGTCTTGTTGCGATTAGCCCAAGTGGTTTAGAGTATTATGAAACAAAGCCTGAAGATGTAGTTATATTAAACCTAGATGGTGAAGTAGTAGAAGGAGAGAGAAAACCATCAAGTGAATTAGATATGCACCTTATTTACTATAGGAAGCGTGAAGATATAAATGCGCTTGTGCATACACACTCTCCTTACGCGAAGACGATTGCATCATTAGGATGGGAGCTTCCTGCTGTATCGTATTTAATTGCTTTCGCAGGACCGAATGTGCGCTGTGCACCGTATGAAACATTTGGTACGAAGCAATTAGCGGAGGCTGCTTTTGAAGGCATGATTGATCGCCGTGCTGTTTTACTTGCAAATCACGGTTTAATTGCTGGTGCAAATAATATAAAAATGGCGTTTACTGTTGCAGAAGAGATTGAGTTTTGTGCTCAAATTTATTATCAAACGAAAAGCATTGGGGAACCAAAGCTATTGCCAGAAGATGAGATGGAGAATTTGGCGAAGAAGTTTGAAGGGTATGGGCAGCAGTAGAATGAAACAAAAACACCCTCAAGAAATCTTGAGGGTGTTTTTTAAGCTTTTTTAAGCAACAAATACATAAAGTAAGGAGCCCCAATTAAAGCAACGACAATACCTGCTGGAATGCCATTAGGATCAACGATATTTCGTCCGATTGTATCTGCTAATAATAATAGCCATCCGCCGATTAAAAGGGCGATAGGCATGAAGATTTGATGTCTTGGACCTACTAAAGATTTCGCGATATGAGGAGCCATTAATCCGATAAAGCTAATTCCTCCTGTTACGGAAACAGCTGCGGCTGCAAGTGCAACGGCTGCAACTAATAAGTACCTGCGTTCTTTTTCAATTTCAATTCCAACGCCAATTGCGACTGGTTCGTTTAATGCTAAAATGTTTAATCGATTTGCTTTATAGAAAACAAACGGAATGAATACGATTAACCATGGGAGCATTGCTAAAACGAAAATCCAGTCATCTCCCCAAATATTTCCGGCAATCCATTTTGAGATAAAGTCCACTTTCATACGATCAGCGGATGAAATAAGGACAATCATCGCTCCAGATAGTGCAAATGCAAAACCGATACCAGTTAATGTTAATCGTATTGGTTGAAGTCCAGTTGATTTACTATATGAAAACACGTAAATTAGAACAGCTGTCAGAAATGCCCCAATAAATCCAACGACAGGTAGTAAGTAAAGAAATGAACCTACGTCTATTGGAAAGTATAAAAAGAAAATAGCAACAGCAACACCAGCCCCAGAGTTAATACCAAGAATACCAGGTTCAGCTAAATCATTTCGGGTAATTCCTTGCAGAATAGCCCCTGATAAAGCGAGAGCCATACCAGCTAATAATGTAATGACAATTCTAGGTAGTCTTAAAGAGTATAAAACAAACTCCTCTTTAAAAGTCCCTTGCCCCATTAATGTTGGGAGTAGTCGATCATAAGATAAAGATGCTGAACCAAGTCCCATTCCAACTACAATGGTTGTGATGATTACTATAAGTAAAGCGAGTATAATGAGACGCTGTTTTCTTAAAATAGATTGCATCATGAGAATGTTTTTCCTCCTTTACGTACAATGAATAGGAAGAATGGTAACCCTACAATCGCAACAATTGCCGCAACTGGTGTTTCGTATGGAGCGTTAATAGTACGTCCGATTGTATCTGCAAGTAGCATAAAGGAAGCTCCAGCAATTGCTGACATCGGTATAACAAATCGGTAATCTGGACCGACAATTGGGCGTACCATGTGAGGTACCATTAAGCCGATAAATGCCATATTTCCAACAAGCGCTACAGATGCACCTGCAAGTAAGATAATAATGATAAATAAAATAGTTTTAATAACAATAATTTTTTGACCTAGTCCAATAGCCACTTCTTCACTGAAACTAAGAACTGTCAATTTTTTTGCTAGTAAGATAGCGATAAAGATACTAATTGAAATGACTGGAATAATAATTTTTAATTGGCTCCAAGTTGTTCCAATTACGCCCCCAGCAGTCCAAAGTGATACATCTTGTGAAATTTTAAAGTAAATGCCGATTCCTTCTGAAATTGCGAGTAGAAATGCTGAAACTGCAGCGCCCGCTAATACAATTCGAAGAGGAGAAAGGCCGCCTTTTTTCACCATACCAATTCCAAATACCATAATTGCGCCAATTGCAGCACCGATAAAGCAAGCTAATGTTAAGTAAAGATAGCTGATGGAAGGGTTGAAAGCAAGTGTCAGTGCAAGCGCAGCATTTGCTCCACCAGATAGCCCTAATAATCCAGGGTCCGCAAGTGGATTTCGTGTTAATCCTTGCATAATTGCCCCAGAAACGGCTAATCCAGCTCCTACAAAAATAGCAGCAACTTCACGTGGTAAACGTATTTCTCGAATAATAGATATTTTGTCTCCTTTAGCGGAGGAAGTGAGTGCTAACCATACATCTTTTATCGAAGTATCTGCAGCACCTAATACCATTGCAACCATAAAAATAAGAAAGAATGCAATTAAGCTTAAAATTAGTTTGTATGTAAAAGCTATAGAACGTGGATTGTCATGATCTTTTGTCATTCGTTTCACATCTTTTCTGTTCATAGAATAAAGGAAGAGGAATTCTTAAATTAAGAATTCCTCATGTTTGTATTATTTACCAAGAAAGCTCTTCTTGAAGAAGTCTAGTTGGAAATCTAATGTAAGTGGATCATTGAAATAGAATTCCATCATGTTTGCTTCATATACGCGATTATTTTTTACTGCTGGGATGTTTTTATATGATTCTGTCTCTTGGAATGAGTTATCAGTATCTTTGTTTTTACTTACGATTAAGTAATCACCAGCAAATTCAGGTAATACCTCAGTAGATAATGCGTAGTAACCTTCTTTTAATGCTTTCTCTTTTACTTTTTCAGGCATTTTTAATTTCATTTCTTGGTACAGGATTTCTGTTCCACGGCCCCAGTTCTCGCCGTATACATAAAGCTGTTTGTTGAAGTTTTCTACAACAGAAACTGTTGCATCTTCACCGATTTTTGCTTTAATTTCTTTACCAGCTTCTTGTGCACGTTTCTTGAAGTCATCAACCCAAGTTTTTGCTTCTTTTTCTTTATTTAATAACTTACCGATTTCTAAATGCTGTGTTAAGTAATCAACTTTTCCGTAAGTGTATGTTACAGTAGGCGCGATTTTCTTTAACTTATCGACATTTTTAACATTTGATAAACCGATGATTAAATCTGGATTTAGTTCAGCGATTTTTTCAACATTTTCATCAGATACTTCAGCAACATCTTTAAGTTTGCTATCAAAACGTGGGTTTTGTTTAGACCATGAATCTACCCCAACAAGATTTACACCTAATGACATTACGTTACCAGCGAATGATGATAATACAACAACGCGTTTTGGATTTGCAGGAACTTCTACTTTTTTACCATCTTCAGATTGGTATGTAATTGTTTCTGATTTGCTACCTTTTGCATCGTTCTTTTTGTCTGTAGAGCTATTGCTACAAGCGCTCATAACAAGAACGAAAAGGACTGTTAGTGAAATAAATAACTTTTTCATCGTCTTTCTCCTTTAACATAGATGATATGTGTATACAATAATTTGTTTAACTGCAATCTTTTTGAAATAGTAGTGGTAATGCAAAAAAATTTATTAAAAATCTTGAATATGAGATTTTATAATATAGTAATAACCATATTAATGAAAGAAGATGTAATCTCAAATTTGCTAATTATTAACAAAATGATAATGATTATCACTATTGATTCTTTAAATAATATAATTTTATATAGGTGTATTGTCAATAGTAATTTTGATTGTAAATTTTGCGGAAACAGGTTATATTTTATTGAGAATGATAATCAACGATTAATAGCTGAGGAGTGAGCACGAATGAATCGAGAAGAATTGTTTGATGTAACCGTGATAGGCGGAGGACCTGCAGGGCTTTATTCAGCTTTTTATAGTGGACTCAGAGAAATGAGAACGAAAATAATAGAATTTCAACCACATTTAGGTGGAAAAATACATGTGTATCCGGAAAAAATGATTTGGGATGTAGGAGGACTATTGCCAGTTACAGGTGATAAGTTAATTGAACAACTTGTACAGCAAGGGTTAACATTTAAGCCGGAAGTTGTATTAGATACAAAAGTAGAATCGATTATTCGTAATCAAGATGGTACTTTTACATTAAAAACAAGTACTGGCGAAGAACACTTTTCAAAAACAGTTATTGTCGCAACAGGAAGTGGTATATTGAAACCGCAAAAGTTATCTATTGAAGGTGCTGAGCGATTTGAAGTATCGAATTTAAATTATACAGTTAAATCTTTAAAGCGTTTTAAAGGTAAAACAGTTATTATTTCCGGTGGAGGCAATTCTGCTGTTGATTGGGCAAATGAATTGGAACCAATTGCGAAAAAAGTGTATGTAACTTATAGAAAAGAAGAATTATCTGGTCATGAAGCACAAGTAAAACAACTTATGAACAGCTCAGCGGAGTGTTTCTTTAATACATCGATTACAAAATTAATTGCCGGTGATAATCATGAAGCGATCGAATATGTAGAATTAACAAATCATGAAACAGGTGAGGTTTCTCATTTACCTATTGATGAAGTTATTATTAATCATGGATATGAACGCGACATTACATTATTAGAAAATAGTGAGTTAGACGTTGCAATTATAGATAATTATTATATTGCAGGTAATGCAAATAGTGAGTCTTCAGTAGATGGATTATATGCTGCTGGAGATATTTTAAAGCACGAAGGGAAACTACACTTAATTGCAGGTGCATTCCAAGATGCTGGAAATGCTGTGAATAAAGCAAAGCAATTTATCCAACCAGATGCAAGTGAGTACGGAATGGTTTCTTCTCATAATGAAGTATTTAAGAAGAGAAATCGCGAACTGATTAAGCAGATGATAAAATAATAAGGAACAAGTATACCCCCACATACTTCTCTATTCAAATGGATGAGAGATGTACGTGGGGGTTTTCCTGTTTACTATATTTTCAATCATTATAATGACACCGGTTTCATCAGTTCATATGATATGAACATTTTATTGGTAAAGCATCCTAGAAAACAATTTAGATATGTTTTGCTTACGCAGAACATGGCTAAATTACGCTGTCCCTTTAGCGCGTTCATTAGGAAATGGCATATTTAGTATAGAAGCAATATACTGTTTTCCGTGTTTTCGAGCCAATGATTCTAATATTTGACGGACGCGTTTTGTAAGATGGCCTTGTTTTTTGATGGCTTCACAATATGCGTCATAGAAAGCATATTTAGCCCAAAGGAAATCATCTTGTTGGAATAAGAAATGATTTTTGTACCATTCACCAATTGTATGATAACAATTGTTTTCATGTATTGCTGTGCTTTGAGAAAGAAAACGATCAGATAAAGATACATTCAAATGAGAAATTGTGTTTTCTGTTTCAACTTGTAGTGTTTTTTCTAACATTGTAATGATGTGACGAGTAGCCATATGTTAACTCTCCTTTGTGTAAATGGGTAATACCATTCTATATTTAAAAAATTCTTACTATATAATACTATACAATATATGGAATGCATCTACCTGCTTTTTGAACTGCATTTACAAAATCTTTTTTATTTGTTTACAAAAATAAAGTAAAGTAAGATACAGTATAGATGAAAAAATAATAAAGGAATGAACGCATTGTATATAACAGTAGAAGAGACTGCGGAGTATTTGAATTTACCAAAATCGTATATTGAAGAGTTAATTCAGCAAAAGAAAATTCGTGCGCTATTCGATGGAGAGCAATATTTAGTAAATAAAGAACAATTTAATACACATTTAGAACAAATGGAGAAATATAAGCAATTAGTGGAAGAAATATTGAACGAACCAATTCCAGAAGATATGGATGTTAAAGACGAAGATTAAACTATGGAAAATCCCTTATGAAGATATGCAGAAATGTATATTCATAAGGGATTTTTTGTTTGAAGATATCAAAAACATAAGGAGTTCTTAGCCTTTCTTCAAATTTTGATAGGTAGTAGTCTACCATGTTAAAAGCATATTTTTTTCTAGCTAGGACAAACATAGAGAACGTAACCTGTACAGATACATATACTATCAGTGCAAAAGCTTATAAATTAATGGAAGGGGTTTTCTCGTGAGTTTATTTCATTGTGATTTTCTGAAAGACTTAATTGGATCTTTTGTGAGAGTAAACAGGGGTGGTCCAGAATCTCAAAAAGGGACAATAGTCGCTGTATGTTCGGATTACTTTGTATTAAAGAATGAAAAAGGAGAGCTCTATTACTATCAGATTCGTCATCTGAAAAGTATTACAAAAAATGTGAAAGATTGTAAAGCAGATGATTGCAGATGGTTGGAATGTGAATGTGAAGATGACTTTGAAAAGTTACTTCAAAGCTTCAAATATTGCTGGGTGAAAATTAATCGTGGTGGCCCAGAGAAAGTTGAAGGTATTTTACAAGATGTTTCTTGTGAATTTGTGACACTAATTGTAAAAGAAGAAGTTATATTAGTTGCAGTATCTCATATTAAGAGTGTAACAGTACCTTGTAGAGAGAGCGAAGAAAGCGAAAGTGAAAGTAATGATTCAGGTCGAGCTCGCGCACAAAGACAGTCAAGAAGAGGAAGATAATAAGAAAGGAGGATACAAATTTGGAAAGTATATTATGCTGTGAACAAATTAAAGGCTTAGTCGGTGAGACTGTAAAAGTAAATCTTCGTGGACCAGAGAGTCGAGTGGGGGTACTTGTATCGTTAGGAAGAGATTACCTTACATTACAACTTCCTCTTGGTGAATTAGTATATTACCAATTGAAACATGTGAAGAGTCTAGTTAAGAAAGTGAAAGAAAGTAAATGTGGCGATGGCTATGTTTCATGTTTCTGCTCTGATGATGATACTTTCGTCGATGTATTACGTGACTTGAAGTATAAGTGGGTAAAGATTAACCGTGGCGGCCCAGAGTGTGTAGAAGGCCTATTAAGTGAAGTGCATGAAGAATGTATTACGCTAGTAAACGGTGATGAAGTTATTTATATCATTAATTATCATATTAAGAGTGTGAGTCAAGTAGTGAAATGTAAAAAGAATGAAGATGAATAATGTTTAATAAATAAGAGGGGCATTATGAGGGAAAGAGAAGAACAATTTCTTATTTCGATAGTATGAAAAGGAATTACTTACTATTAAGACAGAACATTGCCCTGATTATTTTTTTGAAACGGAAGATAGGAAAGCTGAAATTCATAGGAAGGAGGATATAGATGAATGAGTTAAACAAAAGTATTGGGGAAAATATATATGTTAAATTAATCGGTGAAAAAAAGGTTTAAAGGTATATTAATAGACGTAGGAAATGACATTATTGTTCTTTACAATGGACAAGACTATGTATATATATCTTTATATCATGTACAATACTATAAATTTTTAAGACCACATGACGAAGACATACTAAAACCAGATGTTGATTCTGTAATTAAGAGGGAATCCCCTTCAATTTCTTTGAGAAAAGTATTAAGTACTTCTAAAGGGATTTTTACAGAAGTTTATGTAGCAGGAAATGCTCCAATACATGGTTATGTTACAAGTGTGATGAACGACTATATTGTTTTTTATAGTCCGGTTTATAAAACGGTATATATATCTTTAAAGCATTTAAAATGGTTAATTCCGTATAAAGAAAACCAAGTACCGTATGCCCTCAATAAAAATGAACTCCCCGTAAATCCGTTAAATATTACATTAGCTAGAACATTTGAAGAACAGCTTATTAAAATGACTGGGAAAATTATGGTGTTTGATTTAGGTGAGGAGTCCAATAAAATTGGAAAAATGGCGAAAATTGATGAAGGTCATATTGAAATATCAAAAGCACGTGATGCAAAAATGTATGTGAATATTCAACATGTAAAATCCGTCCATTGTCCGTAGATTAGTTGGAAGGGCTGACTTTTTCTTTTATATGCAGAAGAAAAGGTCGAGCCTATTTGTTTTAGTTTAATTTGAAGATGAGGGGAAAAATGAATTGAATATAAACATAGTATAGTGTGATTTTTTAAAAGGTAACTTTACACTAACTTATAAAAATTGTGTACGAGCTATCTTTTTATGTATTCAATTTATTTTTTGAGGAGGAGCTGCTCAACTAATTTATTAAAGGGGTTTTGTTTGTGGAGCAGTTTCCGAATTCGTTATCAATTACATTGCTTGGTAGTGCTGGTGGAGCAGCAAAAGCAGTTTTAGCAATTTTAAATCAAGCGATAGCAAATGAAAAAGATCCAATTTATGAAGTATTAAAGAATGCCAAATTTCATTTGGTGGATATAAAACAAAAAGATAGGACTTATTATGATGAGTTGTTTTCGAATTTGAAAAGTCAATTATATTTATATGAAATAAACCTTCAAAATGTAGTGGAATTTAAACAACATTTAAAAGAAAAAAGAACGAGTGTTGTGATTGATGTTTCAGGGGCAGATACAATTAGAGTATTAAGCTGCTGTAATGAACTAGGAATTTGTTATATTAACTCAGCCTTGGAAAATGAGGCAGTAGATCAGGACGATAGCTTAATCGGCTTTCAGCTTACGGAAAGATATACAAGGTTTGAGAAGGAGAAAGAGAAATTTACAAATACAAAAGCGATTATAGGTTCAGGTATGAATCCAGGTGTTGTTCAATGGATGGTTGTTGAGCTTATGAAGGAACGACCAAATGAAAGGCCAAGAGCATGTTATATTGTAGAACATGACACATCGTTTTTGAATGATACAGCACTTATAAAGCCACATACACTTTATGCTTCATGGGCAGTAGAGCGATTTTTAGATGAAGCAATCTGGAGTTATCCGATGTATATGAGTCATCATCGTCCTCTTTACTTTTATGAAGATGTATATGCTTCAGAGTATAAAGTGAAGTTAGGAGAAAAAGAATTCTATGGTTGTTTAATGCCACATGAGGAAGTATTAATTTTAGGGAAAAACTTTAATATGGAAGTTGGTTTTCTTTACCGAATTAATGAGTATACAACAAATATAATTAGACAGAACTTAGATCAAGTAGAAGATTTATGGAACTGGAATCGTAAAGTGTTTAATCCAGCGGAAGAAGAGGTTGCTGGAGAGGACTTGGTCGGTGTGTTACTCGTTTATGAAAATAGTGAGACATATATGTATAATGTGATGAATAGTAGCCAAGTTTTTCGTAAATATAAAACGAATGCAACGTATTTTCAAGTAGGGTGCGGGATTTATGCGGGCTTGTCCAGTTTACTTTTAGATCAATTTGAACAAGGTGCTTATTACGTTGAGGAGTTGTTATTAAATACAGAAAGTAAGTACGGTGAGTATTTAAATTTATATATGAAGGATTTTGTAATAGGGCATAATAATTTTACGGATGGATTGTTACATGACAGGGTAAGATGGATGTAAGTTGTTACCAAAAGGAAGGAGAGATCTCCTTCCTTTCATTATTATAAGGTTAAATATTGCCCTGAAAGCAATTTCATACTTATACTTTAAGGAGATAACAATGAAAGTTTTTTGTATCGATCAAGGGGAGTTTTTATATGAATAAATACAAGAGCTTGATTTATGAAGAAAGAAGAGCCTTAAAGGTATTTATATTATTATTTTATATTATATTCTTTTTATATGACGCTATATATTATTTTGTATATCCTGCTATGAATATTAGTGGAACAGCGGTAGGTTGGCCAGAAGGTAGTCTTGGGATAGGTGTGCCTATATTTGTAATAGCATTATTTCCTATTTCTATATATCTTCAAAAAAGAGGGTATGTATATTCTGTAAAATATTTATTTTTATTTGGGTACATGTTTATCAATCTTGTGAATAATTTAATGATTTATTTGCGAACGGATAGACCTTTTGAACATGGTAGTATGGTAGAAATGTTATTAATTTTATTTGCCCCAGTTTTCGTGAATAGAAAATACTTTTATTTAGTGTCCTTTAGTGTAATTGGAAAGTACGTATTTTTCACATTGCTATTACAAGATTTAAAAGTGGTAATTCCACTTGTTTTATGTATATTCTATTTCATTATTTCACATTCTTTATTAAAACGATTTCAATCTTATGTAAGAACAGTGGTTGAAATGATGAACAATATGAAAGAGACGGAAAATTTAGCTGTGATTGGGACTATGTCTACAACAATTGCCCATGAAATTCGAAATCCGCTAACAGCGTTAAAAGGGTTTACGCAAATGCAAAAAGAAAGAAATCCAACTGATACGATGAGCTACGACATTATGCTACAAGAAATTGAAAGAGTCAATGGATTTGTTAGTGAATTGATGTTGTTAGGAAAACCAAAGCCAACAAATTATGAAAGGTGTAATATACGAGACATCCTTCTATATGTTGTGCATCTAATGGAAAGTTATGCAACGCAATATAGAGTTAAATGTCATTTACAAGTAGATGGGAATTTACCGGCTATAAACGGTGATGATAAGCAATTAAAACAAGTGTTATTAAATATCATTAAAAATGGAATAGAATCAATGCCAGAGGGTGGGGAAATTCATATCCGTGTATATCAAAAAACGCAAGGACATTTGTGTATTTCTGTTGAAGACCAAGGATTTGGTATAGAGAATGAGAAGTTAGAAAAAATCGGCAAGGCGTTTTACACAACAAAGGAGACTGGTACAGGACTTGGATTAATGATTACATATAAAATTATTAAGGAACATCAAGGGAGTATCACGATCCAAAGTAGTGTAGGAGTAGGAACGAAAGTAGAAATTTTTTTGCCGACCTTTTAATGTATTGGGAGAAAAGATTTTTCAGAAAAGTGTTCTTGTTGTGTAAATATAAACATTTTATAAAATGTTTCAAGAAGGGTTTTTTTTATAAAATACTTCGTTTATAATGGAGGAAAATATCGACATGAGATTGATTGCTCATGTAGCGGTTCAGTAGTGTTATGAAAAGATAAGAAGGGGTGCACACG
The DNA here is from genome assembly GCF_052646455.1 of Bacillus cereus group sp. Bce041. Taxonomy (NCBI): domain Bacteria; kingdom Bacillati; phylum Bacillota; class Bacilli; order Caryophanales; family Bacillaceae; genus Bacillus; species Bacillus cereus group sp. Bce041. Next base: position 136,966 of record NZ_JBQXON010000007.1, on the reverse strand, counting down.
CATCCTTTTTTCTATGCAGATATTATGAAAGAGGTGGTATGATGGAATTAACATTAAATTCGACTGTATGTTTACACACGATTCAATTTCGAAAAGAGCAAAAGAATTATATTGTAAAAGATACAATTACAGGAGAAAAATATGAAATGCCGCCACTTTGGATTGATGCATTGGCAATGATGCGTGACGGTTTTTTATTGGGGGAAATTGAGGATAAATTAAAAGAAGAGTATCCATCCGAAGAAGTGAATATGTTAGCATTCACGAGGCAACTGTTAGAACTAGAACTTGTTGAAATGGTAGATGGAGAAGAGATAGCTTGCACAAAGAAGAAAGAGATAGATTGTTTAGCTTGGGTGCGTCCTCGTGTGGAACAATTCTTTCTTAATTTAAATAGAAAATATAGAAGCAAAGACCAGTAGTGGCCTTTGCTTTTTTTATAGGCTGTGTTTAAAAAATAACAGCAAATGCTCTTGCGAAAGCACCGTCACTATTTTTAATTTTTAAAGGTGCTGCTGAGAAAAAGAAACGTTTTGCTTCGATAGCATCTAGATTTGTTAAGTTTTCAATTAAGTAAATATCATTCCCTAGTAATATGTGATGAATCGGTGATGTTTCTGTTGTGACTTCATCAGGAGAAATGAAATCTAAACCGATAGATTTTACTTTTAATCGCACTAGTTCTTTAGCTAATTCTTCAGAAAGATAAAATGCTTCCTTCTCATAAGCTTCTGTATTCCATTTTGTGGATAGATTAGAATGAAAAATAACAATATCACCTTCTTTTATGTCAGTATTATGCAATACTGTCTTAGGTAATTTTCGCTCTTGAATATGTGTTACATCTATAAGAACAGCTTCACCTACAAATTGATCCAGCGGTAATTGATCGATGGTCGTTGCGCCTGAAATAAAATGCGCAGGAGCATCACAATGCGTGCCAACATGAACGACAGAATGAAAATCTGTAACTTGATATCCTGATTCTTCAACACTTGTAACAGCTTCTAGTTGTATTTTAGGTGTTCCAGGAAATTGAGACATATTATTTTCAAATGTTTGTGATAAATCAATTACTTTCATTTTACATACCTCCAATATATGTTTTTCAAATAATAAAAAGCTCATCCTTCAGTATCAAGAAAGATGAGCTTTACATGCTAGTTGAGTTTTATCTTCCAAAATGCATTGCATTTTGCAGGAATTAGCACCTATTCAGTTTGTATAAACTGAGGTTGCTGGGCTTCAAAGGGCCGGTCCCTCTGCCTCTCTTGATAAAGAAGTATTCAGTTTTTAAAATCGGAATTTTCCGATATTTAAATTGTAATTCATTTCCTTTTTGCGTGCAATACAAAATAGGTATTCACCCAAATAAAGCTGCTCGCATATTGTAGCTTATGTAAATAGAATGCTGCGAAGGAGTGAGTGCAGTGACAGGAAATGTATTAAATTATTATGCTGGTGGTAATACAGCTAGGGGATTTCACAATTTATACGAAGAGAATTTAAAAGGATTAGACAGATTATTTATCTTAAAGGGTGGCCCAGGAACGGGAAAATCTTCTTTAATAAAGGCAATAGGTCGTGAATGGATTGAAAAAGGATATGATATTGAATTTTTACATTGTTCTTCTGATAATAAATCGGTTGATGGTGTAATTATCCCACAATTAAAAGTAGGAATTGTTGATGGGACATCGCCGCATGTTATTGAGCCAAAAATGCCAGGAGTTGTTGAAGAGTATATAAATTTAGGAATTGCTTGGGACTCAGATAAACTAAGAAAGCAGAAGTTAGAAATTGAAAGATTTGTTTCAGAAGCAAGCAAAGCTTTTCAGTCTGCTTACGCACGTTTTAAAGAGGCATTGGTTATACATGATGAGTGGGAGAAGATATATATTGATAATATAGATTTTAATAAAGCAAATGAACTAACCAATCAGCTAATCCAGAAATTATTTGCAGATAAAAGCGGGAGACAATCGCTTGTAAAACATCGTTTTTTAGGAGCTGCTACACCGAAAGGAGCAGTTGATTTTGTTCCTAATTTAACAGAAGGGTTACCACATCGTTATTTTATAAAAGGGCGCCCAGGCTCTGGAAAATCAACGATGCTCAAAAAGTTAGCTAAGGCAGCTGAAGAAAAAGGGTTTGAAGTTGAAGTATATCATTGCGGATTTGACCCGAATAGTCTTGATATGGTTATCGTAAGAGAATTAGGTTTTGCAATTTTTGATAGCACCGCACCACATGAATATTTTCCAAGTCGCGAGGGTGATGAAATTATTGATATGTATGCCCTTATTGTTACGCCAGGGACGGATGAGAAATATGCGAAGGAAATTCGTGATGTTTCCATTCAATATAAAGCAAAAATGAATGAGGCGATGTCTTTCTTAGCGAAAGCAAAATCGATTCGTGATAAATTAGAACGAATTTATATTGCTGCTATGGATTTTTCAATAGTAGATGCATATAAAGAGGAGATTCAAAAAGAGTTTGAACGAATTGCTGCTACTGTAATTGAAAAGCAACAATAGACGTTTCATTAGGCTGTCAGTAATTTCTGACAGTTTTTTTAGTATGTAGTAAAATTAATAGTGTATTGTCGAATTTCCAGGGAAATAATCAAAAAATGGAGATGTTATGAAATGAGAGAGAAAATCGAGTTGGAGTTAGAAAGAATTGAAAAAGAGAATGATGTAAAAATTTTATTTGCGGTGGAATCAGGGAGTCGTGCTTGGGGGGTTCCATCGAAAGATAGCGATTATGATGTTAGGTTTGTTTATATACATCCGGTAGAATGGTATTTATCAATTCATGACAAACGAGATGTAATTGAATATCCAATTAGTGATGATTTAGATATAAGTGGTTGGGATATTAAAAAGGCGTTGCAACTATTCGCGAAGTCGAATCCTGCTTTACTTGAGTGGATTCGATCACCAATTTTTTATTCGAAAAACTCTAATTTTCCAGAACTACTTCAACAGATGAGTGAGAAGAATTTTGATCCAAAAGCAACGATATATCATTATTTACATATGGCGTCGAAAAATTATCGTGAATTTTTGCAAGGTGAGAATGTAAAGCTGAAAAAGTACTTTTATGTATTACGTCCCATTTTAGCTTGTAAGTGGCTAGAAGAGAAAACGACTTTACCTCCTGTAGAGTTTGACCGATTAATTACAGAATTATCATTAGAACGTAGCGTATTAGATGAAATTGAAAAGTTGTTAATAAAGAAAAAAGCAGGTACTGAATTAGATGTTGGATTGAAAATTAAGGTGCTAAATCAATTTTTAGAAGAACAAATTCATTACTATCAGCAATATGTAAAAGGAATTGAAAAGGGATCAGGAATCGATATTGAGAGTTTAAATACATTGTTTCGAGATATGTTGTTTGAAGCATATGAAAAAGAGCACAAGTAAGTTTGTGCTCTTTTTATTTTGTAGGAATGAAGAAAACAGATATAGCTGCGATAAGACCTGCAAAGGAGAATAAGTAAAAATTCCATGCTAAGTCATATTGCATTGTCATAATAATACCGACGAGAATTGGGCCAGCAATTGCACCAACTCGGCCAAGCCCCAGTCCCCAGCCTAAGGAGGTAGCTCGGATATGTGATGGGAAGTATTGTGTTACATATGCATTTAATATTTGAGTAATACCGACTGATCCAAAACCAGCAAGGCCAATTAAAAGATAAATGATTGTAACAGATGGTTTGATTGTTAATAGTCCGATACATATGGCTGCCATAAGATAAGAGATGCTAATAACAATTTTTGCTCCTATACGATCAGCAATTGCTCCAGCGAATAATGCGCCGATAGCTGCGGTAATATTTAGCATAAGTAGAAATGACAGACTAGACCCAAGAGGATATCCTGCCTGGCGCATCATCTGTGGTAACCAAGTGTTTAAACCATATATTAAAAACATTCCCATTATATAAGTGATCCAAAAAAGTAGCGTTGCTTTTATGTATTCTTTTGAGAATAAAGTAAAAAATCCATTTTTCTTTCGTATAATAGATGGGTCTTGATGAGTTTTATCTTTTACATGAAATTCAATTTGAAAACGATTAAGAATTTGGTTCACTTCTTCTTGGCGATTACGTGATAATAAAAATTGAATGGACTCGGGTAAATAGCGAATAATGAAAGGAATGAGGAGTAGTGGAATCATTCCGATACCAAACATAATTCTCCATCCGAAATCTTCTAACATAAGCATGGACAAAATAGCACCTAACACGATACCTAAAGGATAGCTAGTAAACATAAGAGCATAAATAAAAGATTGCCTTTTTTTGGGTGAATATTCAACAGTAAGTGCTGAAGCTGTTGGGATAACACCGCCTAATCCGATTCCTCCTATAAATCGAGATAATCCAAATAACTCAGGAGAAGGAGCGATAGCCGCTAAACCCATTGTGATAGAAAAAAGTGCTAAACAGCATATAAGCGTCCATTTACGCCCAATTAGATCTGTAATCGTTCCAACTAGAATAGCTCCAATAAACATCCCAAATAAAGCATAGCTTGCAATTGTACCAGCATGCGCTGGTGATAGCGCCCAGCTTTTGTCTTCTAGGAGCTTTGGTAGAACGGCACCGTAAATACCTAAATCATATCCATCAGCTAAAATGGCTAGCCAACAAATAAAAACAACAAGTTTTGTAATAGAGCTTGGAAAGATAGTTTCTGTAGATTCTAGATGAGGTGGAGCTGAAGGTTGCATAATATTCACCCCTTTTAATTTGTAGATGAATATATTATTTTATTTAATGTTAATATTTTCCTCCTTGTGTCGAATTTTATCTGAAAAGGGTTTATAACAAATAAAGAAGTTCAACAGTAATTTTGTTGAACTTCTTTATTAGTTTACTCATTATCAACTCGTTTTAACGGTTGATCTGCTGGGCCTTCAATAACGTCCCCCTCAATAGAAAAACGAGAACCGTGGCAAGGGCAATCCCAAGTACAATCACCATTATTCCATTCAACTTCACAGCCGAGATGTGTACAAGTTGTATCGACGATATGTAATTTTCCTTCTTTGTCTTTATAAGCACCTGCTCGTTTACCGTTAACATGTACGACAGATCCTTCACCAACTTCGAGATCTTCTGCCTTACGTAATGCGGTTTCAATCTTTCCTTCAATTAAATGTTTCGCAACATCAATGTTTTGGGAGAGGAACGTTTTTATATCTGGATTTGCATGGAAGCGTGATGGTGCATACAGTTCTTTATAGGGACTGTGAACTTTTAGGATGGAGTCCTTCAGTAGGTGAGCGGCAGCAGTTCCAGTTGTCATTCCCCATTTGCGATATCCAGTTGCAACAAATATATTTGGATTTCTTTCGTTAATATGTCCGATATAAGGAAGCTTATCTAGAGTGATTAAATCTTGTGCTGACCATCTATAAGGAACTTCGTCTATTCCAAAAGTTGCTTCAGCAAAAGAATAGAGTGCTTCATAATGAAGCATCGTATTTATTCCTTGTCCTGTTTTATGACTCTCTCCGCCAATCAAAATTAATTTTTCTCCATTGTTTGTTATATAGCGTAAGGAGCGCTTTGGATCATCGATACTTAAAAACATACCACCTGGATACTCCGTTTTTGCTTTTATTGCAAGAGCGTAGGAGCGTTCTGCGTACATTCGCGTAAAGAAAAAGCTATTCGCATCATAAAAAGGAAAATGTGAACAAGAGACGACATATTCACAAGTGATATGATGGCCCTCTTTTGTAATTATTTGTGGATAATCTCCCTTTTCCACATCCATAGCTGTTGTTTGTTCGTAGAGCTTTCCGCCCATCTCCACAAACTTTTCTAAAAGTGTTTTTAAATAAAGAAGGGGATGGAATTGTGCTTGATTTTTCATTACAAGCGCAGATTGTACTGGAATAGGAATCGATAGAGATTGAACATAGTCACAAGGTATATTTAATTTTTGATAAGCTTCATATTCTTTCGTTAAATTTCTTAATCCGTTATCGGTAGTTGTATATAAATATGAATCTTCATTTGAGAAATTACAGTCGATTTTATATGTTTGAACAGTTTCATTTATGAATTGTAGAGCCTGATTATTTGATTCATAGTAAAGCCCGGCCTTTTCTACACCGAAATGATTTATTAATTCATCATAAATAAGATCATGTTGTGCTGTTACTTTCGCTGTTGTATGCCCAGTTGTTCCATTTAAAATACGACCAGAATCAATTAAAACAACATCGATGCCTTCTTTTGCAAGTAAATAGGCGGTAGTAATACCTGTAATACCAGCACCGATAATAGCAACTTTCGTCTTTATATTTTCGGATAAACGAGGGAAAGTAGGAAACTGAGTAGATTCAATCCAATAAGATAGCGGCAGTTGTGGAAATGTATCACTTGTCATTGCGGAAACCTCCTGATTTTAGAACAATTTTCCTTTTAATATTTCCATATTATATGAAATTCATGTGTGTTGTTTTAGAAGTAGTCTATTTTTATTAAAAGAGGTTATAAATTATTTTAATATAATTAATTAGATGGGGCATTATGAAGTGGTAGGATTTATATAAAACTAAATTCAAGGGATTCTGTTTGTTGATTACATAGGGAGTTATTGAATGAGATAGAGTCTATGGCGTTTAAGAAAATGTCTATATATAGTGGGTAAATCCTTATGGAATCTATACATTTTCTTTAGTGAAATAAAGTATGATTATAAAAATATAACCACCTTTTATTACTAGGTCATAAAAGGTGTTGACAATATAGAAATTCTATTGTTATGATTCATCATGTGGAAAGGTTGATAGAGAGTAAAAAGAGAAATGTTTTTCATTGATAATAAAAGCGAAAAATAAGTGACGATAGAGTGAGTATATTTTCCTTATAATAGATGCTTTTTGGATCATCTAGTAAAATCAATCTGGAAGCAAGAATTGATATATGTAAGTTGCGCAAGGCGCGGCATAAGAAAGGAGCAAAAGGATGAAGGAGCTTCATACGTTTGGGTGGTATGCAGCACGTGTATCACCACATTTGCCGAAAAAAGCATTTAAACCAGTGCCTACTCGTTTATTTGGTGGACTGGCTTATTTGCTTGTGGCATTGGCGGGGTTAATATCGATTGGTGTATTTGAATTGAATGTGTGGGCGAATCTAGGAATTGCGATTGTTCTTGGGTTATGTTTTGCTTCACTAGGATTTTTAGGGCATGAAATTTTACATGGAACTGTTGTAAGAAAGGCATGGCTTCGTGACTTCTTAGGCGCGATTGCATTTATGCCATTATCAACAGGGCCAAAGCTTTGGAGAAAGTGGCATAATGCAACGCATCATGTTCATACACAGCATGAAGAGAATGATCCAGATGCATGGCCGACACTTGAGAAACTTAAGAAGAGTAAGTTTTTGAGTTGGGTATATCGTATGCCTTTACATGTACGTTCATTCTTTAGTTTTCTGTCACTAACAATTCAATTTACATTGCATTCGACTCGAATGTTCTTTCATTTTATAAAAGAGTTCAAGTCATCCAATCAAAAATCTGTATGGCTTCAACTTCTTTTGCCTTGGACAGTTTGGATTAGTTTATTGTTTATTATGGGACCTGGAAAATGGTTATTTGCATATGTCATTCCGTTGTTAATTGCTAACTTTATTGTAATGGCATATATCGCAACAAATCACCGCTTAAATCCAATTGTTCCAGTAAATGATCCGTTAGCAAACTGTTTGTCAGTAACAGTGCCGCGCTGGGTAGACGTTTTACATTTCAATTTCTCATATCATACAGAACATCATCTGTTTCCCGCTATGAGTTCTAAATACTATCCGTTAGTAAAAGAGAAGATTAAAGAAATGTGGCCGGAACGCTATCATGAGATGCCGATGACAAAAGCTTTGGCAGCGCTATGGAATACACCACGTGTGTATTATCAAGGAAGTGAATTAGTGGATCCGCATAGAGAGCATTTCTATGGTTCTTTAGGAAATGGACTAGATCCTCATAATATTTCATATCGTGAGGAACATATAGAAGAAGAAAAGAGTATTAAAAAAGTAAATCAGTAAAAATTAATATATTTTTGCAATGAAAAAGCAAGCCATCTCAGGCTTGCTTTTTCTTATAAAGAAACTTCCTTTTTGTTCCTTTTATGGACTTGGACGGAGTTAGTTTCTTTTCGTTGTAGTCGTTTTTCTAAAAGATTAACAAAATAAGTAAATAGAAGAACAAGTATGAGATAGTATGCACCAACGATTATGTAAGTATCTAATTGTTGGAAATTACCTGCTGCAATTGATAAACCTGAACCCCATAATTCGGACATTCCTACATAAGCAACAAGTGAAGAATCTTTTAATCCGATAATAAATTGGTTTCCTAGAGGAGGAAGAGACAGACGAAATGCTTGTGGTAATATAATTCGTCGCATAGCTAAAGGATAAGGCATGCCTAAAGAGCGAGCTGCTTCTAATTGTCCCCGGTCAACGGATTGAATAGATCCACGGAAAATTTCCGTAATATATGCTCCGTTATGAATTGCTAAAGCGATTGCACCTGCCCAAAAAGGGGTGAAAACAACAACGGATGTAATTCCAAAATAGAGAATGGCAATTTGAACAATTAAAGGTGTACCACGAATAATAGCAATGTAGACATGAGCGATACTATTTAAAACTTTATTGTTAGAGATTCGAAAGAAAGCGAATAATAATCCAATTAATGAACCGAGTACTAGGGAAGTTAATGTTAATTGTAATGTGACAATAGTAGCCTTTAAGAGTGTGGGATAGGAAGAGATAAAAATTTCAAACATGCGTTTCACCTCATATTGTATGGATTTTAGTAGAGAATGAAATGCCCCACATAAAATGAACATTTAATCAGTGGGGCATTGTTTATGAATCTTTTGAATGGCTAACTTACTTCGTTTTTTCCTCTTCACCGAGAATATTACGCCCGAACCATTTTTTACTGATCTTTTCATACGTACCATCTTTAATGATTTCATCTAACGCTTTATTTACTTTCTCAACCATTTCTTTATCATCTTTGTGAATAGCAATTCCCATTTCATCAAGATTTAATGGTTTTCCGGCTTCTTTTATCTTCGATTTTCCTTCTTTTATCATACGTAGACCAACCATTTGATCCGTAATTACTGCGTCAACACGCCCAGGCTCTAAGTCCATAAGAGCAGTAATATCGCTGTCATATTCTGTGATTTGATCTGTATATTTTGCAACAAGATTTTTAAAGGTACTAGCTTTTACAACACCAATTTTCTTACCTTTTAAATCTTCTGGAGAAGAGATAGCGGTATTCTTTTTAGCCACAAAAATTTGGGCGCCAGAGCGATAGTACGGATTTGAGAAACTAACAGCTTTTAAGCGCTCCTCTGTAATTGCCATACTACCCAGTATTACATCATATTTCTTCGCTTGAAGACCTTGAATCAGCGTTTCCCATGGGTTTGTAACGGGCGTAGCCTTCATGTTCATCTTTTTAGCAAGAGCTTCACCGATTTCTACATCAAAGCCGACAAGTTTGCCGTCATTTTCTTTATAGTTAAAAGGTTTGTATAATCCACTCATCGCATAGCGAAATTCTTTTTCACTATTTGATGAAGTAGTAGAGCTTTCTTTGCTACAAGCTCCTAGTATGAAGGATGTACATAGTGTAATGCTCGCAACAATGGTTAATAGTTTTCTTTTCATAAAACCCCTCCTATATATTGATCATACGGATGGTTTTTTAGTATGTTATTGAAATTTTTTATTTGGATGATTAGTTGTGCACCGTATGAATGTATTCTTTTTCGTTTGAAACAAAAGTTACATTATAAAACGTTGCGTAAAAATTGTTTTGCCCGTTCATGTGATGGAGCTGAAAAGAATTGTACTGGCGGAGCATCTTCTACAATCTTTCCATCGTCCATAAAGATGACGCGATCAGCTACATCTTTTGCGAAATTCATTTCATGAGTAACAATAACCATTGTCATCCCTTCTTCAGCAAGTTCTTTCATAACTTGCAATACTTCTCCAACAAGTTCAGGGTCTAAAGCTGAGGTAGGCTCATCAAATAGCATAATCTTAGGGCTCATTGCAAGAGCTCGTGCAATGGCAATGCGCTGTTTTTGACCACCTGAAAGAAGATGAGGAGTTACATCCGCTTTATCTTGAAGGCCGACTTTTTGGAGAAGTTGATTTCCAATATCCTGTGCATTTGCTTTCTCTAATTTTTTTACGTGAATAGGTGCTTCTATGATGTTTTCTAGTGAGGTCATATGAGGAAAGAGGTTAAAGTGCTGAAAAACCATACCGACATTTTCACGGACTTTATTTAAATTTGAATGCTTTGGATCAATTCGCTCACCTTGTAAGTGAATTTCGCCTTCATCGTACATTTCTAAAAAGTTAAGACAGCGAAGTAATGTACTTTTACCAGAACCACTGGCACCAATTAAAACAACAACTTCTTTTTCCTTTACTTCTAAATCAATTCCTTTTAACACATCAAGTGAACCGAATGATTTTACTAGATTTCGAACTTGAATCATACAAAACCCCCAGTTAAAAATATATTTTACAAATGTTGCCCTGTATTTCTGTTATTAGTCATAAATTGTCAGAATCCTTTATTTTTTTCGTGCAATTTGATATTCAAAGAAATAATGATTTTTAAAATCTCTATATCCTTCTATAATGAAAATATGGATAATAATATATAGGTAGTATTTATATTGCTTATAAAAAGGGGGAAAGGGAAGATGGAAAAAGAAAGAAAAACATTTTCTTTTGGATTACGTACACAACTTATGCTATTCACTACAGTTTTAGCTTTCATTACATATTCAACAAGTATATTTTTTATTTACGTGATATACGATTATTTTCAAAGTTATGTAAGTCAAACTGTATATAATATTATCGTTATGTTATTAGGGGTAGTATGGTCTGGAATTTTAGCATATGGAGCAGCCGTATTTTTAATTAAACCGCTTCGCAAGTTAGAGGAAGCGGCAAGAAAAGCAGCTGAGGGTGATATTCGTGAAGATGTTCCATTACCGAAGACAGATGATGAAATTAAATCTTTAAGTGTTGCATTTAATATGATGTTAGGAAACTTAAGGGGCATGGTAAAAAATATTGATACAACATTTTCGTATACAAATAATCAAGTACAGCAGATTAGAAAACAAACAGGCGAAGCAACGAGACAAGCGCAAGGTGTATCTGAGACACTTGCAGAGATTTCTTCAGGCGCTGAGCAATCAGCGGCATCAATTCAAGCAATTGTTTCTGCTGTTGATACAACGACTTCTATTGCAAGTGAAGTAGAAGAAAAAGCGAAGCAGTCTGATACATTGTCTTCAGAAATGGTTGAAGCTTTAGGGCATAGTACTCGTGTCTTTACGTCTTTAATTCAAGGTATTCAAACATTGGCAAAAGAAAATGAAGATTCAATGCAAAATGTACAGAAGTTAGAAGAACGAATGAAACAAGTAGAACATATTGTGTCTGTTGTGAGTGCGATTGCTAGCCAAACGAATTTATTAGCACTAAATGCTTCTATTGAGGCAGCTCGCGCAGGAGAGCATGGAAGAGGCTTTGCGGTTGTTGCGGAAGAAGTACGTAAACTTGCTGATGAAAGTGATCATTCTGCAAGAAACATATCGCAGTTATTACGGAATATGCAAGATGAAGTACAACAAGTTGCAATGAAAATGACAGAACAAGTGAAAATAGCTAAAGAAGAGGCGAAACGTGGGGAAGCTACGGAATTAATTTTAAAAGAAATGTCATCAAGTGTTATGGAAGTAGCCGATGCAACTCAGCAAATTAGTAGTTATATGAATGAACAAGTGAGCCACATTCATCAAACAGGAGCACAAACAAAAGCTGTAGCAGCAATTGCTGAAGAAACGTCAGCTGGTTCGCAAGAAGTAGCACGTGTGACGCTACAACAATCTAAAAATATGATAGTAATCGATCAATTATTAAAGGATTTAGAGAAGCAAGCAACTGATTTGAAACAAACAATTGAACGATTTTCAATGTAAAAGGAAGAACAGAATATTGTTCTTCTCTTTTTTATTTAGCTTGATTTAATATTTACAGTTAAACTATGAACGTTTCCGCAACATTCTTTTCTGTCCCTTTCGGATGAAAATTATAGCGAGCTATAATATTAAAAGGGGTGTCTTTTATGAAAAAAGAAAAAAGACAACGGTTAATTAAACAATTTGTAAAGGAGTATGAAATAGATAAGCAAGAAAGATTAGTAGAATTGTTAGCAAAAAAAGATGTATTAGTAACACAAGCTACGGTTTCTCGCGATATTCGTGAGTTAAACTTAACGAAGGTACCTTCTCAAGAAGGATTAATGATATATAAAGTTTTCTCAGAAGAGCATTTACAAACTGATATAAAGTTAAAGAAAAAATTACGAGAAGTTGTTGTAAAAATTGATTGTGTAGATCAATTAATGGTTATTAAAACATTACCTGGTAATGCACATGTTATTGGTGTTTTATTTGATGAGTTAGATTGGAAAGAAAAAATAGGATGTATATGTGGAAATGATACATGCCTTATAATTTCACAGTCGAAATCAGATAGGGAGATTATAGAAGAAAGATTAAATTTAATTATTTAGATGCGAAAATCCTGTTTTTAATAAAATTAAAAACAGGATTTTTGTTTAAATACGGAAGTTAAATATTCAATATATATGCGTAATATATGTATTTTTTATTGAGAAAGCAAGATAGTTTGTTATAAAAATACATATTCGTATGATTTTAAAAAAATAACTTGTTTAATATTTCACAATGATAATGTGGATGCTTTCACAAAGATGAAAGTACAGAGCATTTATTATGTACTTGTAAGACATCAAACATATTTAAAAGGAGGTACAACAAATGAAACATCCGATACATGTTACTTCAGAAATTGGGGAATTACAAACTGTTTTATTAAAACGACCGGGTAAAGAAGTGGAAAACTTGACGCCAGATTATTTGCAGCAATTATTATTTGACGATATTCCATACTTACCAATTATTCAAAAAGAGCATGATTATTTTGCACAAACGTTACGCAATCGGGGTGTTGAAGTTCTTTATTTAGAAAAACTAGCCGCTGAGGCGTTAGTAGATAAAAAACTTCGAGAAGAATTTGTTGATCGTATTTTAAAAGAAGGACAGGCCGACGTAAATGTTGCACATCAAACTTTAAAAGAATATTTACTTTCCTTTTCAAATGAAGAATTAATTCAAAAAATTATGGGCGGTGTACGGAAAAACGAAATTGAAACAAGTAAGAAGACACATTTATATGAATTAATGGAAGATCACTATCCGTTTTACTTAGATCCAATGCCTAATTTATATTTTACTCGTGACCCAGCAGCTAGCGTGGGCGATGGCTTAACGATAAATAAGATGAGAGAACCAGCGCGTAGACGTGAATCATTATTCATGGAGTACATCATTAAATATCATCCAAGATTTGCAAAACATAATGTACCAATCTGGTTAGATCGTGATTATAAATTTCCAATTGAAGGTGGCGACGAGCTAATTTTAAATGAAGAAACAATTGCGATTGGAGTATCTGCTCGTACTTCAGCTAAAGCAATTGAACGTTTAGCTAAAAATCTTTTTAGCCGACAAAATAAAATTAAGAAAGTGTTAGCAATAGAAATTCCAAAATGTCGAGCATTTATGCATTTAGATACAGTATTTACAATGGTTGATTATGACAAGTTTACAATTCACCCAGCCATTCAAGGGCCAAAAGGGAATATGAATATTTATATTTTAGAAAAAGGATCAGATGAGGAAACTCTTAAAATTACACATCGTACTTCTTTAATGGAAGCATTAAAAGAGGTATTAGGCTTAAGTGAATTAGTTCTTATTCCATGTGGAGGAGGAGATGTAATTGCTTCTGCTCGTGAACAATGGAATGATGGCTCGAACACATTAGCAATTGCGCCAGGTGTAGTTGTTACATATGATCGTAACTATGTATCTAATACGTTATTACGTGAACACGGTATAGAAGTGATTGAGGTGCTAAGTTCGGAATTATCTCGTGGTCGTGGGGGTCCACGTTGCATGAGTATGCCAATTATTCGTAAAGATATTTAGTATAAATAACGGAGAAAGTAGGGATGAATTATGTTAATGACTAGACCAAATTTAAAAGGAAGAAGCTTTCTAGCAGAAAAAGATTTTACACAAGAAGAATTGTTATATTTTCTAGATTTGGCAGCAGAATTAAAAGAGAAAAAGAAAAACGGTATCCCGCATCATTATTTAGAAGGTAAAAATGTAGCGCTCTTATTTGAAAAAACTTCTACTCGTACGCGTTGTGCATTTACAGTAGCATGTACAGATTTAGGGGCAAATCCTGAATATTTAGGGAAAGGTGATATTCAACTTGGGAAAAAAGAATCTGTAGAGGATACAGCAAAAGTGTTAGGGCGTATGTTTGACGGAATTGAGTTTCGTGGATTTAATCATGAAACTGTAGAATCTTTAGCACAAAATTCTGGTGTGCCAGTTTGGAATGGATTAACAGATATGTGGCATCCAACACAAACACTAGCAGATTTATTAACAATTAGAGAACATATAGGGAAATTGAAAAATGTGAAGCTCGTTTACGTTGGCGATGGGCGAAATAATGTTGCTAATAGCTTACTAGTTGGTGGAGCAATCGTTGGAATGGATGTACGTATTTGTACACCGAAATCTTTATGGCCTGCACAAGAAGTAATTGATTTAGCAAAAAAATATAATGAACAAGTAATGATAACAAGTAATGTGGAAGAAGCTGTTGCGAATGCAGATGTAATTTATACAGATGTATGGGTGTCTATGGGGGAAGAAGAAAAATTTGCTGAACGTGTCGAGTTATTGAAACCTTATCAAGTAAATATGAAAATGATTAAAGCAACAGGGAATGAAAACGTGATTTTCTTACATTGTTTACCTGCATTTCATGATGTTGAAACGATGTATGGCGAAGAAGTTTATGAGAAATATGGGTTGAAAGAAATGGAGGTAACTGACGAAGTATTCCGCAGTAAACATTCAAAAGTATTTGATCAAGCTGAAAATAGAATGCATACAATTAAAGCGGTTATGGCAGCTACTTTAGGAAACATGGAGTAAAGAAGAAAGGGAGTCTTCCTTTCTTCTTTCTCCTCCTTTAGACACGATCATTCACTATTGCTTTTGTATTGTTATTGCAATTAAAGAGAGGTGAGTGGAATGGGTGAAGATAAGAAATTAGGGTTGTTTACACTAACGGCTCTTGTAGTTGGGTCTATGATTGGCGGTGGAGCCTTTAATTTAGCGAGTGATATGGCAAAAGGTGCTGGTGCTGGAGCCATTATTATTGGCTGGGTTATAACAGGAATTGGGATGATTGCACTTGGATTATCTTTTCAAAATCTAACTGTAAAACGGCCAGATTTAGATGGTGGTATTTTTAGCTATGCAAAAGCAGGGTTTGGTAATTTTATGGGGTTTAATAGTGCGTGGGGATACTGGCTATCTGCTTGGCTTGGGAATGTAGCTTACGGTACATTATTGTTTTCTTCATTAGGATATTTCTTCCCGATCTTTGAAGGCGGTCAAAATGTAGAATCCATTATTGGTGCAAGCGTATTATTATGGTGTGTTCACATGTTAATTTTACGTGGAGTTCAATCAGCAGCCCTTGTGAATTTAGTAACTACAATCGCAAAATTAGTACCTGTATTTGTATTTATTGTCATAGGAATCTTTGCGTTTCATATTGATACGTTCTTAGATGGATTTTGGGGGCAAACTGGTTCTTTTTCATGGGGAGCAGTTGGCAGCCAAGTTAAAAGTACAATGCTTGTAACTTTATGGGTATTTATTGGGGTAGAAGGGGCTGTTGTTTTATCCAGTCGAGCAAAAAATAGAAGTGATGTAGGGAAAGCAACCGTTATTGGCTTAATTGGTACACTCATCATTTACATTTTAATCACATTATTGTCTCTTGGACTTATGCAGCAAGCAGACATTGCAGGTGTGAAAAATCCGGCTATGGCTTATTTATTTGAAAGTGTTGTTGGAAAATGGGGTGCTATCTTTATTAATTTAGGTTTAGTCATCTCTGTATTAGGTGCTTGGTTAGGTTGGACTTTGCTCGCTTCTGAAATTCCATATTTAGCGGCTAAAGATGGAGTATTTCCAAAATGGTTCGCAAAAGAAAATAAAAATAAGGCTCCAGTAAATTCATTATGGATAACAAATGGTTTAATACAAATATTCTTGTTAACATTCGTCGTTTCTGATCAGGCGTATAACTTTGCATTCTCTTTAGCATCTTCAGCTATTTTAATCCCATATGCTTTTTCAGCATTTTATCAACTGAAGCATAGCTTAAAGTCTGAAGAAGCAGATCGAAATAAAAATATAATAATTGGCTTGATCGCAAGTATTTATGGCGTGTGGTTAGTTTATGCAGCCGGTTTAGAGTATTTATTATTAACAATGACTTTATATGCGCCAGGTATTTTTATTTTTTACAATGTTCAAAAGCAAAAGAGTTCGAAGCAAATATTTACTCGAGTGGAATTAGCATCATCCGTAGCAATTGGTGCTTTAGCATTCTTTGCGATTTATGGATTAATTACAGGCAGTATTACTTTATAAAGCGCTGTGAAAGCGAAATCAACTGGAGGGCTGGAATATGGCACGAAGAAAAATTGTAGTTGCACTAGGGGGAAATGCGATACAGTCTGGAGAAGCTACTGCGGGAGCGCAGCAAGAAGCGTTGGAAAAAACGGCAGAACAACTTGTGAAAATAATGGAAAATGATGTGGATATAGTAATTGCGCATGGAAATGGCCCACAAGTGGGGAATATTTTATTACAGCAAAAAGCTGCAGAAACGGAAAAGACACCTGCAATGCCATTAGATACTTGTGGGGCAATGAGCCAAGGGATGATTGGATATTGGATGGAAAATGCAATTGAAAAGGCATTGAAAAAACGGAATATAAACAAAGATGTAGCAACGGTTATAACACGTGTTGTTGTGGATAAAAAAGATGAGGCATTTAAAAATCCAACTAAACCAATTGGTCCTTTTTATACAGAAGAAGAGGCCAGAAAATTAATGGATGAAACAAAAGCAGTGTTTAAAGAAGATGCTGGTAGAGGATGGAGACGTGTTGTTCCATCACCGAAGCCTGTAAGTATTCATGAACATAAAGTGATTAATTCTTTGGTCGAAGATGGAAACATAGTGATAGCTGTGGGCGGAGGTGGAATTCCAGTAATTGATTCTGAAGAAGGATTAAAAGGAACTGAAGCGGTTATCGATAAAGATTTCGCTGCGCAGAAATTAGCAGAATTAGTAGATGCCGATACGCTCGTTATTTTAACTGCAGTTGATTATGTGTATGTAAATTATAATCAACCGAATCAAAAAAAATTAGAGCATGTCACAGTGAATCAATTAGAAGAATATATTGAAGAACAACAATTTGCTGCGGGAAGCATGCTTCCAAAAATCGAAGCTGCTATTAATTTTGTTAATACAAATCCAAAAAGAAAAACGATTATTACGTCTTTAGAAAAAGTATATGAAGCACTAGAAGAAAAAGCCGGTACTATTATTTCAAAACAGAATGTATGCATGTATGTTTAAATTATTATGTACGCTACTTAGTAGTAAAAAAAGAATGAGGTTAATAACTTCATTCTTTTTATTTATTAATATTTTTTGTACTCATTGTTCATAAAGTTTTCATGATGAAATCTGAATATACAAGTTAATTATGATAAAATTCAAATTGAATACGCTTTCTTGATTTTTCGCTCCAACATACAGCAAGAGAGAGGGAATTTTATGAATAGACGGAACGTAGTGAAAGACTTAAAGCAGTTCGAATTATTTGCTCATTTAACAGAAAAAAAATTGAAAGGCTTAACAGAGTTTGTTTATTGGCGAACTTATAAAAAAGGTCAATTTTTATTTTTAGAAGGGGATTCAAGGGAAAGAATTTACTTCATGTTAGATGGTTTTGTAAAGTTAGAGCGGGTTAATCAAAATGGGAACTTATTATACGATGACTATGTAAAGCGGTATTCTATTTTTCCTTATGGTGGTATGTTTACAGACAGAGGATATAACTATACAGCAGAAGCAATGACGGATGTGGAGGTATATTATATTCCAACGGTAATCTTTGAAGATATGGTAAAGTCCAGCAGAACACAATTGATGTACGTTGTTCAGCAATTATCATCTATATTAAAATTGAACGAAAATCGAGTGCAAAATATTACAATTCCTAATGCACAAGATCGTGTTATCCAAACGTTAAATTATTTAATGCAGGATTTAGGAGAACAGAGTGGAGAAAAGATTGTAATTTCATGTCCACTTACAACAATTGAAATATCCAAAATATCTGGAACATCTCGAGAGACAGTTAGCAGCGTATTAAAACAATTAAAAAATGATAGCATTGTTACAATTTTAGATAAAAAAATTACAATACATGATCCAACATATTTTGAAGAAATCTCTATGTGAAAATTGTATATTGATTTTTTAATTCATATTGTATATTAATAAGGTTCTTTATATATTTATAAGGAACTTTTTTACGTTATCCTCTATAAAAAGATTGTATAGTATGGTAATAATAGCTAAAATCGATAATAAAATACAAAGTGAAGGGGAGAAAGAATGATTCGTATTGAGTATGATCGATTAGTAGCTATTTGTTACAGTATAGGGGTTTTGTTATTATTAAAAATTCCAAATGATAATGAATTAATTGGGGAAAAACTATTCAATGTCTATAAGATTCCGATACATACGTATGTTTATATGGATTATAAATTCTCAAATATATTGATTGTTTCTTTCATACTACATGTAATTGCATTTATATTATTTTTAAAATGGCTAGGAAAAAAGAAGTCTAGTACATTTAGAAAAATGAATAAGATAAAAGTAGTAGGTACTAGTATTTTGATTGTAATGATGCCGTTTATTTTAAATACAATCCTCCAGACATTGAATAAAACATGGTATTATGCAGGAAAAACAGGGGTAGAAGCAATAGAATATAAAAAAGAAGATAGCCAGTGTAGAATGGAGAAAAATGGAGAGAATATCCAACCGAAGTGCATTGTTACTTTAAAAAATTATCGTAATCATTCACAAGCATTAAAAGTTGTTTTATATGATAATGCAAACGAGAATTCAAAAAGCTATCCAGTACCGAAACCAGTCTATTTACAAAAACATGAGACAAAGCAATTTGAATTTCAAGTTCCTGTTTCTTATAATAGAGGTATTGAAAAAGATAAAGTACCAAATATTAAATTACATTCATTGCATGAAAATGATACGAAATACAATTAATCTGTAAGTAAAAGTTTATGAGTAGGAGCAAGAATTTGAAACGATATAGAAAATCAACTTGAATCATCCAACATACTGCGAGGTAACGGTATATTGGATGATTTTTTTATGTTATCCCCTTTTTTCACGTATGAAAAGGAGGAATACTTTGTTGGAAATGAAAAACATCACAAGGATCATACATGGTTTTTACTTTACGTAATCTGTGAAAGTTAGAGCCATAATAACTAGTTTGCCAATTTTTAATGTCGATATCGGGCCAGTTCACATAGTCACCTAGTGTATAAGGATCTAAGCTTTCTCGTAAACCTTTAACCCAGCGTATATTTCGATTTTCTTCATCATCGCATTTCCAAGAGGTAATGTATTCTTGAGCAATAATTGCTTTACGATGAAAATAAGCCGTTTCATTCGGCGAAATATTTTCAACAGCACCTATGAGCGATTGATGCCAAATACTAGCATCTTTATTTGGTGCATGAGAAAGAAAGGATTGCATGATTTGAATGCCTTTAAGGGGAATAGGTGTATAGACATAGGAACCAGAGCGCTTGAAATTTTCAGGGATGTTACCTCCATTAAAAAATTCAACAGCCTTTATATAAGGAACTTCTTCTATAAAGAGAGAGGGGCTACCAGTTTCAAGAAGAGGGGATAATAGGGAATGGAGTTCAGAGGGAGAACCGATAAACTCGCCTTGTGCTTCGATTTTATTTCGTTGCTTGGCGAATAATTCGATCGATGAAGTGAGACGTTCATCTATATAAGGTGCCCAGTTTTGCCACGCTTGAAATGCAGCAATAAAGTCTTCCCATTCCCATGTAATTGAAAAAATTGATACATTTTTTATCGGGTGGACTCGAAAAGTTAATGAAGTGACAATTCCGAAGTTTCCACCACCGCCACCACGGCATGCCCAAAAAAGGTTAGAGTTCTCTTGTTCATTTGCACGAATGAGTTTTGCACCAAATTTTCCACATGCTTGTACCATTTCCACTTCCATTAATTGATCACATGTTAATCCATATAAGCGCGAAAGCATACCA
The DNA here is from genome assembly GCF_052646455.1 of Bacillus cereus group sp. Bce041. Classification (NCBI taxonomy): domain Bacteria; kingdom Bacillati; phylum Bacillota; class Bacilli; order Caryophanales; family Bacillaceae; genus Bacillus; species Bacillus cereus group sp. Bce041. Next base: position 116,467 of record NZ_JBQXON010000007.1, on the reverse strand, counting down.
ATACCACCACCAAGTGCTAATCCAACAATTCCAACGCTTGCACTTGTACCAGCAGGAATTGTAACACCGTAATTCCAAAGTTCTTTATAAACAGTGCCAAGATTTGCACCAGCCTCAATTGTTGCTGTTAATTTCTCTGTATTAACAGTAATGCGATGCATTTCACTCACATCAATAATAAGTCCTCTATTTAAAAGAGAAAAATTTTCATAGCTATGACGTCCACTTCTTAACCGAAATGGTATATGACGTTCACCTGCCCATTTTAAGGCGTTACAGACATCCTTGTTATTTTGACAAAAAACAATAATACAAGGGAGTTTTGGAATACTTAAATTTAAATTCATTCGGGCTACGTCGTAGTCAGGATCTGTGGGAACAACGATACGACCTGTTAATTTTGTTTGCTTCAATTTATTACTCCTTTCTAAAATAATCAGAGTTTTTTATTAATATATGAAAAATGTCTGTAATACGCGTGGACAAGGAGAGGTGAAGAATGAGATTTACCTTTGTGAGAAATAAATAAAGCATAAGAATAAAGAATCTACATAGAGTTCAATGAAAACAGTTGCAAACTATTCATATTTTGTTATGATAGTGTTACGAAAACGTTTGCATAAAATTTCCGATGGGATGCAAAAGGAGAGAATGACTATGAATAAGACATGGTGGAAAGAAGCGGTTGCTTATCAAATTTATCCACGAAGCTTTATGGATTCAAATGGTGATGGTATTGGAGATTTACAAGGTATTATTGCAAAACTGGATTATTTAAAAGATTTAGGTATAGATGTAATTTGGATTTGTCCAATGTATAAGTCGCCTAATGATGATAATGGTTATGATATTAGTGATTATCAAGATATTATGGATGAGTTTGGTACAATGGCAGACTTTGATGCTTTACTAGATGAAGTTCATAAGCGTGATATGAAGCTTATTATTGATTTAGTTATTAATCATACGAGTGATGAACATCCATGGTTTATTGAATCACGTTCATCTAAAGATAATCCGAAGCGTGATTGGTATATTTGGCATGATGGTAAATATGGTGCGGAGCCAAACAACTGGGAAAGTATTTTTAATGGTTCGGCATGGGAATATGATGAAGAAACAGAACAATATTATTTACATTTATTCTCACGTAAACAACCAGATTTAAACTGGGAGAATAAAGAAGTTCGCGAAGTACTATACGATACGGTTAATTGGTGGCTTGATAAAGGTATTGATGGTTTCCGCGTTGATGCGATCAGTCATATTAAAAAAGAAGAAGGCCTCAAGGATATGCCAAATCCAAAAGGGTTAAAATATGTGCCATCTTTTGATAAACATATGAATGTGAAAGGTATTCAACCTTTATTAGAAGAGCTAAAAGAAAATACATTCTCTAAGTACGATATTATGACTGTTGGTGAAGCAAATGGTGTTAAGATTGAAGATGCTGAGCTTTGGGTTGGAGAAGAGCAAGGTAAGTTCAATATGGTATTCCAATTTGAACATTTAAGTTTATGGGATGCAGAGAAGAAGAAAGACCTTGATGTTGTAGGATTGAAAAAAGTATTAACGAAATGGCAAAAAGGATTAGAAAATAAAGGATGGAACGCTTTATATATTGAGAATCACGATAAACCACGTATCGTTTCAACATGGGGAGATGATAAACAATATTGGCGTGAAAGTGCAACAGCTCTAGGGGCGATGTATTTCTTTATGCACGGTACACCTTTTATTTATCAAGGCCAAGAAATTGGTATGACAAATGTTCAGTTACCAAATATTGAAGATTACGATGATGTAGCAATTAAAAATTTATATCGCGAGAAAATTGCAGAGGGCGTACCACATCAAGATATGATGGAGATTATATGGGCTTCTTGCCGCGATAATTCACGTACACCTATGCAGTGGAATGATGAGATGAATGCTGGTTTCACAACAAGTACACCTTGGTTTAGCATGAATCCAAATTACAAAGAAATTAATGTTGAAAAGCAAAAAAATGAAGAAAAGTCTATTTTTAATTTCTATAAGAAAATGATTGCCCTGAAAAAAGAGCACGATGTACTGAACTATGGTACGTATGATTTACTTTTAGAAGACGATCCACAAATTTATGCATATACACGTACGTTACAGGATGAAAAAGTCATTGTAATTAGTAATATCTCAAAAGAGGAAGCTGTGTATAATGAGGGTTCATTTGCACTAGAACGCAAACGTTTGCTTTTAAATAACTATGAAGTTGCGGAACATGAAGAAGTAACAACAATTGCTTTAAAGCCTTATGAAACAAGGGTTTATCGCATTTCATAATAAAAAAGGATGCTCTTTGAGCATCTTTTTTTATGAAAAAAAATAAATTTCTATTGCAAAGTGAAAACGCTTTTATTAAAATAGATCTATGAAAACGGTTGCGTAAAGATAAAAATAAAGTAACATAAGGAATCGTTTTCATAAAGGGAACAGAAATTATAATTTAAATCATTATGTTTTTATAAATAAAGGGGAGGAAGAACAGATGAAAATTACGTCTTTTGATTTTTGGCAAAAGTTCGGGAAAGCGTTATTAGTTGTTGTAGCCGTAATGCCAGCAGCTGGTTTAATGATTTCCATCGGTAAGTTAATTGGTATGTCTGCTGGGGATGTTAACGCAGTTCATACAATCGCTCGCGTAATGGAAGACATCGGTTGGGCAATCATTACAAATCTACACATCTTATTCGCAGTAGCAATTGGGGGATCTTGGGCGAAAGATCGCGCGGGTGGTGCATTTGCAGCGCTATTAGCATTCGTCTTAACAAACCGAATTACAGGAGCTATATTTGGGGTAAACGCTGAAATGTTAGCGGATTCAAAAGCGAAAGTTTCTTCAGTAATAGCGGGAGATTTAATTGTAAAAGATTACTTTACTTCTGTACTTGGTGCACCTGCATTAAACATGGGAGTGTTCGTAGGGATTATCACAGGTTTCTTAGGAGCTACTTTATATAACAAATATTATAACTATAATAAACTGCCACAGGCATTAGCATTCTTTAATGGAAAACGATTTGTACCATTCGTTGTAATTCTTTGGTCTACAGTTACTGCGATTGTATTATCACTTCTATGGCCATTCATCCAAAGTGGGTTAAATGAATTTGGTCGCTGGATTGCAGCTTCAAAAGATAGTGCACCAGTTGTTGCACCGTTTGTATATGGAACGTTAGAGCGTTTATTATTACCATTTGGTTTACACCATATGTTAACGATTCCGATGAACTATACAGAGCTAGGCGGAACATATACGATGCTAACTGGTTCAAAAGTTGGACAAGTTGTAGCAGGACAAGATCCATTATGGCTTGCATGGATTACAGATTTAAATAATTTATTAGCAAATGGAGATACGAAGGCATATAACGATTTATTAAATAACGTTGTACCAGCTCGTTTCAAAGCTGGACAAGTTATCGGCTCAACAGCAGCGTTAATGGGGATTGCATTTGCGATGTTCCGTAACGTTGATAAAGAAAAGCGTGCAAAATATAAACCAATGTTTTTATCAGCAGCATTAGCAGTATTCTTAACAGGTGTAACAGAACCAATTGAATTCATGTTCATGTTTATTGCTCCAGTATTATATGTTGTATATGCTATTACAACAGGACTTGCATTCGCGCTAGCTGATTTAATTAACTTACGTGTTCATGCATTTGGATTTATTGAGTTAATTACTCGTACGCCAATGATGGTTAACGCAGGTTTAACAAGAGACTTAATCAACTTTGTTATTGTTTCATTAGTGTTCTTCGGTCTTAACTTTACACTATTTAATTTCTTAATTAAAAAATTCAATTTACCAACACCAGGGCGTGCAGGTAACTATATTGATAATGAAGATGAGGCATCAGAAGGAACAGGAAATGTACAAGACGGTTCATTAGCAACAAAAGTTATCGATTTATTAGGTGGAAAAGAAAATATTGCTGACGTAGATGCTTGTATGACGCGCTTACGTGTAACAGTAAAAGATTTAGATGTTGTTGCACCAGAAGCACAGTGGAAACAAAATGGTGCTTTAGGGCTTATTGTAAAAGACAAAGGTGTACAAGCGGTATATGGTCCGAAAGCTGACGTATTAAAGTCAGACATTCAAGATATGTTAGGTGCGTAATAATATGAAATTGCTAACTTTAAACTGTCATTCTTGGCAAGAAGAGAATCAAATAGAAAAGATACAATACCTTGCTAAAGTAATTCAAGAAGAAGAGTACGATGTCATCGCATTGCAAGAAGTAAGTCAGTCCATACAAGCTGAAAATGTATGCGGTAACAAGAAAAAAGATAATTTTGGACTTTTACTATTAGAAGAGTTAAAAGCGCTACATGTAAAAGATTACAATATTACTTGGGATTTCTCTCATATTGGTTATGACGTGTACGAAGAAGGATTAGCGATTATAACGAAGCATAATATTATAAAAGAAGATACGTTCTTCATTTCAGAAAACGAGGATACAACGTATTGGAAAACGCGTAAAATTGTAAGTACAACAATTGCTTATAATGGTAAGGATATAACGTTTTACTCTTGTCATCTCGGTTGGTGGAATGATGAAGAAGAGTCATTCAAAGGTCAAGTCGATCGTTTGATGGAGCGTGTAGATAGCAATAAGCTCGCCTTCTTAATGGGGGATTTTAATAACAATGCTCGATTGAAAGGCGAAGGTTATGAGTATATGATGCAAAAAGGGTTGTATGACACATATGAATTAGCAATAGAGAAGGATGAAGGAACGACTGTCCAAGGTGAGATTGCTGGTTGGGATGAAAATAAACATAATTTGCGAATCGATCTAATATTGTGTAACCAAAGTAAAAAAGTTCATTCTTCAAAAGTTATTTTTAATGGTACAAACAGAAATGTAATTTCAGATCATTTCGGTGTAGAGGTTCAATTGGATATATAATAGAAGAAATCCTCACAGAGAATAAAAGCTGTGAGGATTTTTTTTAGGAATACAAGTATTTCCAAGAGAAAATACTTGTATTTTTTATGACATTTCATATATATTTGTTATTATTGAATGTAAAACCGATTTGGTCATTTTGTATTCATACTTTGACTCACTTCGTTATATAATGAAGTAAGTGAAAGTTAATGGGAAAAAATAGTACGTTTTTGGTTAATACACGATGTAGAAAGTGATATAATTGCAAAATGTATGTATCATTTTCTAAAGAAGGAAAAATATATAATTAGGTGATAACTTCTATGAAACAGATTTGGCGTATTTATAAGACAGATTTACGGAATGTAGCCAAACATTGGGCTGCAATTGTTATTGTTTTAGGATTAATGATTTTACCATCGTTATATGCATGGTTTAACATTAAAGCTTCTTGGGATCCATATGGAAATACAAAAGAGGTTCCCATTGCAGTTTCTAACCAAGATGCAGGTTCTAATTTAAGAGGGAAAGATATTAATATCGGGAAAGAGATTGTAGACTCCCTTAAGAAAAACAAAAATCTTGGCTGGAAATTTGTAGATGAAAAACAAGCAATTTACGGAGTTGAGCGTGGAGATTATTATGCAAGTATTACGATTCCAAAAGATTTCTCTGAAAAAATTGCAACTGTTCTGGATGAAAATCCACAGAAACCAGAACTTGATTACTATGTAAATGAAAAGGTAAATGCGATTGCACCGAAAATTACAGCAAAAGGTGCATCAGGTATTACGGAAGAAATTAGTAAAAACTTCGTTAAAACAGCGAACGGTGAGATTTTTAAAATCTTCAATGACCTTGGAATCGATTTAGAAACAAACTTACCAAGTATCGAGAAAGTAAAAGATCTTGTCTTTAAGTTAGAAGCGCAGTTCCCAGAAATGAATACATTGATGGATAAGGCGTTAGATGATGCGACTCGAGCAGAGGATATTGTGAAAGTGGCGCAAAAAGATTTACCTGTTGTAGAGAGTGTCATAAATGATGGGCAGGAAGCATTGGCGAATTTAGATAAGTTCTTTGCAAGACAAGATCAAACATTAAAAAATGCTCCAGGGACGATAAGAAATGATTTAGTAGTAGCACAAAGTGTTATGGATAGTGCAGCTGCATTTACCGACTTTTTAATGAATCCAGGTGTTGATTTAAACATCCCTGATTTCTCTGGAATGAATGGACTACCTGAATTCCCTGCAAGACCAGACCTTTCTAAGTTGAATAGTGATGGTTACAAGGGGATAGCACAAAATATTAATCAAACAGTAAATAATGTTTTAAGCTCATCACGTGCAGGAACAGCTTATGGGAAAAGTGTTGTAAATGGATTGCAAAATGGACAATTTGATCCAGAGCAAGCAAAGAAAGATTTAAATGCAGTATCAGATCAACTGCAAGCTCGTACAGAAAATATTTCATATCTTATTAATATATTTACTGAACTTCAAAACTCAGCCACGACTGATTTTGGAAAAAGCTTCTTCCAAGGGCGAGTGGATCGCTTAACCAAGCTTAAAGGTAGTATGGAAAATGCAAATAACGGCATTAAAGATATTGTAAGTGTTATCGGTACAGGACAAGAAGTAAAGAAAGATGTAACAGATGTAGCAAATCAAAAGTTAGATGCAGCAAATGCATTAATTGATCAAGCGGAAAAAGATTACAATGAAACATTTGTAGCAGATTATAAAAAAGCAGTTAGCACAGTAGATCAAGCTAAAGCAGATGCAAATGAAATATATGATAATGCAAAAGCGGATTATGAGAAAGCAAAGAATAGTCTTGAAAGTACTAAATCTAGTGTACAAAAAGCATTAGAGGATGTACAAAATAGAGGTGTTAATGGTTTAGAAGGTTCGAAGGAAGCCTTAAAAAGTTTAAATGGTCAATTCCAAGCTGGAATCGGTTTAATCGATGATATGATTCCAGTTCTAGAAAGTACAAATAAGGTTTTAGCTGATGTAAATAGTGATAAAAATCTTAATAATGGAATTGCAAAATTAAATAAAGCGAAAAGTAGTCTGCAAAAAGGTGTAGATGCAACGAATAAGGGAATTACACTTCTTAACAATGGACAGAAACCTACAAAAGATGTAATTGAAAGTATTAACAACGCTGCGAAGAGCGGATCAGCTCAATTAACAGATGTATTATCGACGTATGATTCAGAAATTGTACCTAATTTCAATACAGCAATTGCTCGTACAAAAGAGATGTCGAAAAATACAACTCAAATTTTAAATGATGCAGACAAAAAGCTTCCAGATGTTAAAAAATTACTAGAAGATTCATCAAAAGGCTTAGTAGACGGTAGAAAGAAATTAGCAGATATTAAAGCTGACATGCCGGAAACTGAGAAAAAGGTTAAAGAATTAGCAGATAAAATTCGTGATTTTGAATCTGAAGAGGATTTAAAAGACATTATACGCTTATTGAAAAATGATGTTGAAAAGCAAAGTGATTACTTTGCGAATCCAGTAAATTTAAAAGAAAATAAATTATTTGCGATGCCGAACTACGGTTCAGCGATGTCACCATTCTATACAGTGCTTGCATTATGGGTAGGCGCATTATTAATGGTTTCATTATTAACGGTAGAAGTACACGAAGAGGGCGCGAATTATAAGAGCCATGAAATTTACTTCGGACGTTTATTAACATTCTTAACGATAGGTCTTTCACAAGCGTTTATCGTATCGATGGGAGATATATTCTTACTCGGTACGTACGTAGTCGATAAGTTCTGGTTTGTGTTATTTAGTTTATTTATTGGTGGAGTCTTCGTTTGTATCGTATACTCACTCGTTTCTATTTTCGGAAACGTTGGGAAATCGATGGCGATCATTTTACTTGTACTACAAGTAGCAGGATCGGGCGGAACATTCCCAATCCAAATGACACCAGCGTTCTTCCAAGCGATTTATCCGTTCTTACCATTCACATACGCAATTAGCGCAATTCGTGAAACAGTTGGCGGAATGCTTTGGGATATCGTAACGCGAGATTTACTTGTGTTAAGTGCTTTCGTAGTAGTTATGATTGTTGCTGCGTTATTACTGAAAACACCAATTAACAAATCAAGTGAAAAATTTGTTGAGAATGCAAAAGGAAGTAAAATCATTCACTAAAATAAAAGGTTCCTACCGATAGAGGTAGGAACCTTTTTGTTTAATCAAATTTTAATTTTTTTAATGCTTCTGCGAACGGGTTGTTTAATGGTTCTTCTTCTTTGTTCTGTTGTTTCATATATTTTTGAACGTCGCGCTTATCAGCTTTGTTTCCAGATTCTTTTTTACGTCTTTCTTGGAATGTTGATAATTTCTCGCGATAGCCACATTTACATGCAAAGATTTGTCCTGCACCCTCACCACGTAATTCTAGTTTCTTCTTACATTGCGGACAGCGAGCGTTTGTTGTACGAGATACATTTTTACGATGACCACATTCACGATCTTGGCATACGAGCATTTTTCCCTTTTTGCCGTTTACTTCTAGCATTGGTTTACCGCAATCTGGACAAGACTTCGTTGAAATGTTGTCATGTTTATATTTTTTATCGCTTGATTTAATTTCAGAAACGATTTCTTTCGTATAGTTCTTCATTTCAGAAATGAATACTTCTTTTTTCAATTTACCTTTTGCGATAGCCTCAAGTTTTTGTTCCCATTCACCAGTTAGTGTAGGAGATTTTAATTCTTCTGGTACTAAATCAAGTAACTGGCGACCTTTTGAAGTAATGTGAATATCTTTACCGCGTTTTTCAATTAAGAATGAATTGAATAGCTTGTCGATAATGTCTGCACGTGTCGCTACAGTACCTAATCCACCAGTCGATTTTAACGTATCAGCAAGTTGTTTATTTTGCGTATCCATATATTTTGTAGGATTCTCCATTGCTGAAAGTAAAGTCGCTTCGTTAAATCGTGCAGGTGCTTTTGTTTGACCTGATGTTTGCATAATTAACTTTACAGCTAATGTATCGCCTTTCTCAATGTGAGGTAGAAGTTGCTCTTTTACGTCATCAGTTACATCATCATCTTCAAAGCGATTTTCATATACTTCTTTCCAACCGGCATGTAGAATTGTTTTTCCGCGCGCAATGAACGTTTCATTGCCAACCTTTGTGCGTAACGTTAGTTGCTCATATTCGAATGCCGGGAATAACACAGCTAAGAAACGTTTTACAACTAAATCATAAATTTTGCGTTCTTTATCTGTGAATGCTGAGAAGTTAACGTATCCTTCTGTTGGAATAATCGCATGATGATCGCTTACTTTACTATCATCAACAAATGATTTGTTAGGTTTGATAGGCTTTTGTAATACTTTATGTGCGAAGGGACGGTATTCTCCAACACCACATGCTTTTAGACGTTCTGGAAGTGTTCCAACGATATCAGATGAAATGTAGCGTGAATCTGTACGAGGGTACGTTAGTACTTTATGCTGTTCATACAATTTTTGCATAATATTTAATGTTTCTTTAGCAGAGTAACCGAACTTTTTATTCGCATCACGTTGCAATTCAGTTAAATCGTAAAGACCAGGAGAGAATGACTTCTTCTGTTTCTTATCAATTTCCACAACAGTAGCATTTTGTTTATCTAAACGTTTTACAATACCATCGATTTTTTCTTTATTAAAACTACGGCTATTGCCATTTGCATCTTGCCAAGTAAGTTTGAGCTTCTCCATTGTTTGAGCTTCGATGCCGTAGTAAGTTTGTGCTTTGAAGTTCTTTATTTCATCCTCACGACTAGCAATCATAGCAACAGTAGGGGTTTGTACACGGCCGCAATTTAACTGGGCATTAAAGCGAGTCGTTAAAGCACGAGTTGCATTAAGACCGATATACCAGTCAGCTTCTGAACGCGCAACTGCTGAAGCGTATAAATTGTCATAGGCTTTACCTGGTTTTAAATTTGCAAAACCATCTTTAATTGCTTTATCGGTTACAGAAGAAATCCATAAACGTTTGATTGGTTTATTTAGCTTAACTTTATCGATAATCCAGCGTGCGACTAATTCCCCTTCACGTCCAGCGTCTGTTGCTACAATAATTTCATTTACATCTTTTCTAAGTAGCTGACTTTTTACAGCATTAAATTGTTTACCAGTTTGTTTAATAACCGTTAATTTCAAACGCTCAGGTAGCATCGGTAAATCTTCTAAATTCCACTTTTTATATTTCACATCATAACTTTCTGGATCTGCTAATGTAACGAGATGACCTAAAGCCCAAGTTACAATATATTTACTACCTTCAAGATAGCCGTTTCCTTTTTTATCACACTTCAGTACACGAGCAATATCTCGTGCAACGGAAGGTTTTTCAGCGATTACAACGCTTTTTGACATATTAAAAACATCCTTTCAAATTTCCATAAGTTAAATATAGCATACATCTTCTTGAGATTCAGTTTCGCTCCATATTTCAGCTGTTTTTAATGGAGTTAACAAAATCCCAACTGATTAAAGTTTCACTTTATCAGTTGCTTCTATATTAAATAGAAAAGTAAAGAACTTGTTATTTTACTAGAATAAGAGTAGACTTTGAAGTAGAAGAATACTAAACACATGGGAGTTTGTGGATACAAACTGAGAGTATGACTAGTCCGTCATTGACCATTTGAACCTGTTGGATAATGCCAGCGTAGGGAGAGTGTAAAAGCACATGTTCAGGCACTTTGCGTACGCGCAAAGTGCCTTTTTGTGTATCTCCCATAACTATAGTTAGGAGATGAGAAGGATGAATATGAAAGAAATTAGTAAAGTAGTGGATTTGGTGAGAGAATCTAATCCGCTTGTTCATAATATTACAAATGTTGTTGTAACAAATTTTACAGCTAACGGTTTGTTAGCGTTAGGGGCATCGCCTGTAATGGCGTATGCAAAAGAAGAAGTGGCAGAAATGGCTAGCATTGCTGGAGCGTTAGTATTAAATATGGGAACACTTCGTCCTGAAGAAGTAGAAGCGATGTTACTTGCCGGTAAATCAGCAAATGTGAACAATGTACCAGTACTGTTTGATCCAGTTGGTGCAGGAGCAACATCGTATCGAACAGAAGTTGCGAGACATATTCCGGCTGAAATTGAATTAGCGAGTATTCGCGGAAATGCAGCTGAAATAGCGAACGTTATTAATGAGAGATGGGAAATTAAAGGGGTAGACGCTGGTGCTGGAAATGGTAATGTCGTAAGTATTGCAAAGCAGGCAGCAGATGAACTAAATACAGTTGCAGTAATTACTGGAGAAGAAGATGTTGTTACAGATGGAGAGAGAACGATTGTTATTCGAAATGGTCACTCTATTTTAACGAAAGTTACGGGAACTGGTTGTTTACTAACTTCTGTAATAGGAGCATTTGTAGCAGTGGAAAAAGATTATGTAAAAGCAGCAGTAGCAGCATTAACGTTTTATGGTGTAGCTTCGGAACTGGCAGCTGCTAAGACCGTGGAAAAGGGACCTGGTAGTTTCCAAATTGAATTTTTAAATCAGTTAGCGAATACTACTTCTGGTGATATTGAGAAGTATGGAAAGATTGAGGAGTTAGAGTAAGAGGGAGTGAAAGAAATGGCACGCATTGAAATAGATAAAATGTCTAAGCTATTGCAAGTGTATTTTATTATGGGAAGTAATAACTGCACGAGGGATCCTTTAGCTGTATTGAAAGAAGCGTTAGATGGTGGAGTGACAATTTTTCAGTTTCGCGAGAAGGGGGAAGGTTCTTTAATCGGAGAAGATAGAGTGCGCTTTGCAAAAGAATTGCAGACGCTTTGTAAGGAATATAGTGTTCCTTTCATTGTAAATGATGATGTAGAATTAGCCATTGAATTAGATGCAGATGGTGTTCATGTAGGACAAGATGATGAAGGAATTACATCTGTTCGTGAAAAAATGGGAGATAAAATTATCGGTGTATCTGCTCATACAATTAAAGAAGCACGCTTTGCAATCGAAAATGGAGCAGATTATTTAGGCGTTGGACCTATTTTCCCAACAAGTACGAAAAAAGATACGAAAGCGGTTCAAGGAACGAAAGGATTAGCTTATTTTAGAGAACAAGGAATTACAGTGCCAATCGTTGGTATTGGTGGGATTACAATTGAAAATACAGCGGCAGTTATAGAAGCGGGTGCGGATGGTGTTTCAGTTATTTCAGCAATTAGTTTAGCTGAATCTGCGTATGAAAGTACGAGAAAATTAGCTGAAGAAGTAAAGAGAAGTTTGTAGGGAAGGACGTGTAGTATTTTAAGTGCTACATGGAGAAATAGACTGCCCCAAAATTTAAACAAGCATTTGATTAAAAAAGCACAAACCTTTTTAAATAAAGGTTTGTGCTTTTTCTTTAAAACATAATTGAAATTAAGAGCATTCCAATTCCGATAGAAGTAAATGTTGCGATTAAGCCTGGAATCATAAAGCTATGATTTAATACGTATTTACCAATACCTGTTGTACCAGTACGATCAAAGTTAATGGCAGCAACGATTGTTCCATAGTTTGGAATGAAGAAGTATCCATTTACTGCAGGGAACATAGCGATTAGTAGTGCTGGTGGAATACCGAGTGATAATCCAAGAGGCATTAAAGCACGTACTGTGGCTGCTTGGCTATATAGTAAAATAGATAGAATGAATAATGCGATGGCAAATAGCCAAGGTGCACTTGTTACTAAATGCTGAATGGATCCTTGAATCATATTTAAGTTTCCATTAAAGAAAGTATCTCCCATCCAAGCGATACCGAAAATAGCAACAACTGCTGTTGCTCCTGCTTTAAAGACGTTACCAGACACAATGCTTTCTACATTTGGTTTACAGAAAATAATAATAAGAGCCGCGATAGTTAACATAACCATCTCAATTGTATTCGGCATGGAAAGACGGGCTAACTTCCCATCAACTATCCATCCTGGACGAAGTGCTTCAAATGAACCAAGAAGTACAACAAGGAAGGTTCCTACAAGGAAAAGGATAACTGATAATTTTGCGCCCTTTACACCTACAAATTCTTTTTTCTCTTCAAGCTTAGGAATCATTCCTTCTTTTAATCGTTTTAAGTATTCAGGGTCTTCATTTAATTCTTTTCCCATCTTACTAGCAACGAATGCTGCTAACATACAAGCAATGAAAGTGGAAGGAATACTCACTTTTAAAATATCTAATAAAGTGATTTTATAGTCAGCTAACATTGCTAAAAGAGCAACTGTGGCAGCTGAAATTGGACTAGCTGTAATTGCTTGTTGAGAAGCGATTACGGCAATCGACATTGGGCGTTCCGGTCTAATCCCTGATTCACGAGAGACTTCTGCAATAACAGGAAGTACAGAATAGGCAACGTGACCAGTACCTGCACATAGTGTGAATAAATAAGTAACAATTGGAGCAAAAAAAGTAATACGCTTTGGATTTTTTCGTAATGCCTTTTCAGCTAGATGAACAAGATAGTCCATTCCTCCAGCAGCTTGCAAAGCACCAGCAGCTGTAATTACTGCCAAAATCATAAGCATTACATCGATAGGAGGCGCGGTTGGTTGTAGGTGGAAGACAAAAACGAGTATTGCCATGCCAACTCCACCCATTACTCCTAAACCAACTCCGCCTAGGCGTGCACCAATAAAAATACAGAGTAACAAGGTAAGAAATTGTAGCCAAAACATGATAAACTACCTCCGAAATTCATTAGTTAAGATATATTCGAATAGTTTAATTTGAATGAAAATTAAATAAATACCCGAAGAAATCCTTGTTATTTATACATTTTTTATTATATAACACAAAAAAAGTAACATTCACGTACTTTTTGAAATTATTTTGAAAAAGCAATGCATTAAAAATTTGTATTTATATCTCTAAATAAGTAGACATTTTGATTTATATGTTGTAACCTTTGAAAGAGAATAAATTAATTCTCATAGAACTCCCATATCGTTCAACTCGTTCAGCGAGAAAGGCAAACTGATGGAAACATGAGGACGCAAAACTACAGGAGCTAAGGTCGAAAGGCTACGCTAGCCAGTTACCGGACGGATAGGGTTGGTCTTGGCCAATGCTTTTACATTGGCTTTTTTTTATTCTCGAACATATTGAGAAACATTTTCAAACAAAATATTCATATATTTTGTTTTTTTGTTTATGTTGATTAAGGAAGGTGGATATTAATGAAAAAATATTGGCATAAGTTATCGTTCCTTCAAAAGAACGTCTTATTAACCGTATTAGTTATTTTGACACTTGTTGGAAGTATGGGTGCGTTAAGTTTCAACATGTTTCAAAATAGTATGATGTCTTTATTTGAAAGGCAGTCTATTGAAACAGGAGAAATAGTATTGAAAAAACTGGATGTAGAATTAGTTAGAGACATGGCGAAAGATCCTACAGCCGAAAAAGTGAAAAAAGAAAAGTTAACAGAGAAATTAGATGAAGTGTCAAAAGAATTGAAAAGCGTTGGACAAACGTATGTTACAGGAGCAAAGCCGAATGAAAAGCGAGAATTACAACTCGTTGGTTTGACTACAGAGTTAACAAATGCGTTTCCTATAAAGCCGGGAGATTATTATGAACAACCCGCTCATTGGATGAAGGCATACGATAAAGTGATTGATACGAAAAAGGCTCAAATGACAGAAGTATATGAAGATGAAATAGGTTCGTGGGTGACAATATTAGAACCAATTACAGATGGAGAAAACAATATTGTTGCAATTGTTGCGGCTGACTTAGATGCTTCCATTGTTCCTATTACAAAAGAGAAGTTTATGATACAGGGCTTACTCTTTATCATTATTTCATTAGCAATTGCGACTATTACTCAATTCTTTATCGTGCGTCACTCGTTAGCTCCATTAAAAGATTTACGAGAAGGGTTACGTAAAATTGGTGAAGGTGACTTGAGTATTAAATTAAAAGAAAGACCAGATGATATTGGAATTATTAATGTTTATTTCAATAACACGATTGAAAAATTTAAAGGGATTATAGATAAAGTAAGGCAAACTGCTGAGCAAGTTTCTTCTTCTTCACAAGAATTGTCGGCGAGTACAGAGGAAAACAGCATGGCAGTTCAAGAGATTGCAAGTTCTATTGAAGGTTTAAGAGTAGGGGCACAGTCTCAAAAAACTTCAGTACAACAATGTTTAGGAATTGTACATGGAATGGAAGATAAGGTAGAAGAAATAACTGGGGCTGCAAAACAAGTTGCGGTTGCTTCTGAAGGTATGGAACAACATTCAATTGAAGGTAATGAAGTGATTGGACAAATTATTAATCAAATGAGTTTAATCCAAAATGCAGTACAAGATTTATCTTCCATCATTTATTCGTTAGAAACAAGGTCAAAAGAAATTAGTGATATCGTAACTGTAATTACAGGCATTTCAAATCAAACAAATTTATTAGCTTTAAATGCTTCTATTGAGGCTTCACGTGCTGGAGCAGCTGGAAGAGGGTTTGCAGTTGTTGCTGATGAAGTACGAAAATTAGCAGAACAAACTGAAGCGTCTGCAAAAGATATAGCGAAATTAATTGGTGAAACACAAGCTGAGACAGAAGATGCTGTAGTTTCCATGCAAAAAGGTTCAAAAGAAGTAGAAACTGGAATTTCGCTTGTTCAAAGTAGCGGAGATTTCTTTGAAAAAATCTCAAAATCAGCGCAATCTGTTACAGATCAAGTAAAAGCTGTTTCTGGTAATTCGAGTGATATTTTACAAAATAGCCAGAATATTGTTCAAGTCGTAAATGAATTATCACATATTGCAAATACTTATGCCAACAGCAGTAGTAATGTTGAAGAAAGCATGAAAGAGCAAGAAATATCAGTACAAGATATTGCAGAATTAGCGACTTCTTTAAGTTGGCTTTCTCAGGAATTACAAGAGCTTATTGGTGAGTTTAAAAGCGAATAAGGAGAAAGTTCAATTCTAATCAAGGGGGTATCTCCGCTACTGATTATGAATTGAACGAATCTGCCCTTTAATAAGGGATAAAAAAGGTGTGAATTTTCACACCTTTATTATATTTAAGAGAGGAATTTACATAAATATGAAATTAGCAATTTCTTATAGTGAGATGGTAAAAGAATTTTTAGGAAAAGTAGAAGGAAGTATTAAAATACCTAAAGATGTGCAAGGAACAGAACTTAGGATAAAAAGGAAAACGGAACTGTTTTCAAATTTGACTCACATTGTAGATTTAATAGGAGCGACTGCAACGTGGTTATATCATATTTCTAAAGAAAAACATATTGTCGTGCTTTATCATGTAAGAGGAAGTTTATTTCCGATTACTATTGAAGTTTCTAATTTTCTCTCCTATGAAAGTTTAAATTTACAAATTGAAGAGCAACTGGAGCAAATTAAAGAAATGAATGAGGAAGAAATAGAAGAGTTTCAAAACGGTAATACGTTATATGAAATGTCACCTATTATTATTGGTGAAACATATTATGAGCTAAAAGACACGAATACATTACAATTTGTATTTAGTAAAAATATGCAAAGTGTAGAAATAATATTTAATAGTGTTAATTGGAAAGAGACAACAATTACTCGTTATGCACAACAAATACAAGGTGTTTTAATTAATAAATCACAAAATAAGAGTAATCATATAAATAATTTTAATATTATTACAGAGGCCGAGATGGCACTTTATAGTCAAGTGAATGATACGACAGCAGTATATCCTGAGAAAAGTATCGTCGATATGTTCTATAATACTGTTACTCAATTTCCAAATCGTATAGCTTTATCTTCAAGGGAAGGTACTTTAACTTATGAGGAGCTAAATAAAAAAAGTAATCAAATAGCTCATATGTTAATCAAAAACGGCGTCCAATTAGGAGACTATGTTGGAATATTTATGAAACGTAGCATAGACACAGTAGTAAGTATGGTAGCTATATTAAAAGCTGGTGCAGCGTATGTTCCGATTGATCCAGATTATCCGGAAAGTAGAATACAGTACATTATTCAAGATAGCCAAGCGAAAGTTATATTGATGAAAGAGACGCCTATAACATGTGATGGGGTTCAAACAGTTTCAATGTATGATAGTGAAACTTATGAAGATATAGATGTAAAGTTGTCTATTCATTGTGATGATGTAGCTTATATGATTTATACATCTGGTTCAACAGGGAATCCAAAGGGAACGATGTTAGCACATAGAGGCGTTGTTAATCTGTATACTTGGATGAAAAAGCAATATGAATTGACAGAAGAGGATGTATTTGCCCAATTTCCATCCTTTAGTTTCGATGCTTCTGTATGGGAGTCATTTGCTTCTTTATTCTGTGGAGGAAACTTATATGTACTATTAGAGGAAGAGCGATTGTCTGTAGAAGCATTTGCAAATGCAATCTATAAAGTGAAAGCAACTTCAATCTTGGCATTAGCAACAATTTTTGTTCGACAAGTAGCAACTTATTTAGCAGAAGAAGATATATATAAGCTAGCTTCCCTAAAAAGAATTGCGATTGGCGGTGAAATGTTGCCTGTAGAGGTTATTAAATTGTGGAGAGAAAGAATAGGTACAAATGTTGAAATTCATAATGTATACGGACCGACAGAATGTACTGTAGTGACGACAACCTATAAAATACCTAGTCAGTTAAATGAGGATGTTGCGAGTATTCCCATCGGTAAACCATGTGCTAATTATCAAGTTATGATTTTGGATGAGAATATGAATCTTTGTCCAATTGGTGTACCTGGTGAATTATATATAGATTCAGTGGGATTAGCAAAAGGGTATTTTAATAAGCCTAATAAAACAATTGAAGCTTTTATTCCGAACCCTTTTAATCCTATAGTTAATATATATAAAACAGGTGATATCATTAAGTTGCTAGAGGATGGAAATATAGAGTTTTTACATCGGAAAGATGACCAAGTAAAAATTAGAGGACATCGTATTGAACTAGGCGAAATCCAAAGTAAAATTTCTCAAAATCATAATATAAAAGAAAATGCTGTTTTTGCTAAGAAGAGTAAGGAAGGTAGCCAATATTTAATCGCGTTCTATACAACTTTAAATAAAAAAGAAATACCAGAATTAGTTTATCAGTTACAAGAGCAATTACCAGATTATATGGTGCCATCTAAACTAATTTATATTAATGAATTGCCACTTACACCTAATAAAAAGATTGATGTTAAGAAGTTAGCTCAGTTAGAAGAAAAGTATGAACCGGTTCGGCTACAAGAATATGTTGCACCTTCTAATAAAGCAGAAAAACAAATAGCGAACGCCTGGGCGGAAGTATTAGGAATTTCAAAAGTTGGAGTGCATGATGATTTCTTTACAATTGGTGGACATTCATTAAAAGTATTACGAGTCTTAACATTGTTAAAAGAAGATTTCTCACATTTAACAATTCAAGATTTCTTTAAAGAAAGAACGATATATGGATTAGCTCGAATTGAGCGAGAAGTAAAAGTAGAGAAAGAAGAAGTATTTCGTGAATATAAAGTGATTCACGAACCAGATACTATCACGTATGCAAACGTTTTGGAAGAAAACCAGATTTCAAATGTCTTTTTAACAGGAGCTACTGGTTATTTAGGATCACACATATTATATGAATTGTTGAGAGATACATCTGCTACTATTTATTGTTTAGTAAGACCAACTAAAGATGTGCAGCAAAGAATTATAGATACATTAACAGGCTACTTTAATGATATATGTGAAGAATGGTTACAGCGTATACAGGCCGTAGCTGGTGATCTGGGAGAAGAGTATCTTGGGATGAGCGAAGAAGAATTTATGTTCATCAGTTCTAAGATGGATACGATAATTCATTGCGGTGCAGATGTAAGACATTTTGGAGATGTAAAACAATTTGAAAATATAAATGTCCAAGGAACTAGCCGTATGCTAACATTAGCGGAGAAAGGTGCTACATTCCATTTTATTTCTACAATTGGTATCCCGTTAGAATTAGCGGTAGATCAATGGGATACATACATGAAAACTGGTGATTTTAATTACAGTGTAGACTTAGAGAATGTATATTCAAATAGTAAACTACAAGCGGAAAACATTGTTCGTGAAGCAATGAAAAATGGTTTGCGTGGAAATATTTATCGTGCAGGTAATTTAGCATGTCATTCAGAAACAGGTTCGTTCCAACAAAATATTGAAGGAAACGCATTTTATCGTCTTATTAAAACAATGCTATTAATTGGGAAAGCACCAAATGTGAAGTGGAAAGTTGATTTCACACCAATTGATTTTGCTAGTAAATCAATTGTATCGTATTTGCAAGATTCGCAAATTATAGGAGAGACGTTACATATTTGTCATCCACATCAAATTGAGTTTGAACAATTTATACAGCTAATTGGAGATTGTGGATACAATCTTGAAATGGTTCCACTTTCAGAATATGTAAATACCGGACTTGCATTAGCGAAGGGAAATGAAGTAATAGCAGAGTTAATTGCTTCTCAAGTTGCAGGAGATGGAGCGCAGCAATCTGAAATTGTAATGGGTACGCGTAGAACGAATAAATGGATTAAGAAAAAAGAATTGATAGTACCAGCAATTAATAAAGAATTTATTCAGCAGTTATTAGCTCATGGTGAAAAAGTTGGTTATTTTCCAAAAATAATGAAATGATTATGCATGCTTTTGTTTGTTCAATAAAATAAATCATGCTACAATGAAAACGAATTAAGGACCGGGGAGCCAATTGGCTGAGAGGATGTAAGTAAACATCGACCCTCAACCTGATCTGGATAATGCCAGCGTAGGGAGTTACTTAAAGTGATGTAGCATATGTTATTCTGTAATAACTTGCATACAAGGCTTTCCTACGCAGTAGGAAAGCCTTTTCTTATTTTTGAAATTTATTTTTATAAGGGGGATTTTATTATGTCACAACAAGTTACAATGTCATTTTCAGTAGTACCACAAGCAAAAACGAAAGATGTATATTCTGTTGTCGATAAAGCAATTGAAGTTGTGCAACAATCGGGAGTTCGTTATGAAGTAGGGGCAATGGAAACAACTTTGGAAGGAGAATTAGATGTACTTCTTGATGTCGTTAAACGTGCGCAACAAGCTTGCGTCGATGCTGGAGCAGAAGAAGTGATTACTTCTATTAAAATCCATTATCGTCCAAGCACTGGTGTAACGATAGATGAAAAGGTTTGGAAGTACCGTGATGAATATGCAAAACCAGAAGCAATCTAAACTTATTACAACTATTTGGCTTATCCTTCTCATTGCGATATGGGAAGGATCTGTTTCATTATTTAAAATCGAACCGTGGATTTTACCAAAGCCTTCTGCCATTGTTCAAGAATTAATTGGGATGAAAGATTTACTATTACCAAATACGATGCAAACACTGCAGGAAGTTATAATTGGACTATTTTTTGCAATTTTATTGGGGACGAGCATCGCAATTATTATGGACGTTATACCGTTATTTCGTATTTTAATAAATCCATTGCTCGTTATTTCGCAAACAATTCCAATTGTTGTACTTGCACCGCTATTTATTATTTGGTTTGGATATGGGATGTTGCCGAAAGTAATGGTCGTAATACTCGTTTGTTTCTTCCCAATTGCGCTTAGTATTTTAGAAGGTTTTCAAACAGTAGATAAAAACATGCTGAAACTGTTACAAACAATGAAGGCGACAAAATGGCAAGTTTACCAGAAAGTAAAATTTCCAGCAGTGCTTCCATACTTTTTCTCAGGTTTAAAAATTGCAGTTACATATAGCGTAATGGGGGCAATTATCGGAGAATGGCTCGGTGCAAGTGAAGGATTAGGCGTTATGCTTACGAGGGCTACAAAATCCTTTTTGACTGCCCGAGTATTTGGTGTTGCAGCAATCATCGTTATGGTGACATTATGCCTGTATTTTATCGTAGAGTTTATGGCAAGAATAACAGCACCATGGATATATAGAAAGGACGGCAGAAAATGAAAAAAGGTTTGAAAGTTATGTTAGCTGCCTTAGTAGCGGTAGGTGTGGCTGGATGTAATCCGGCGAAGAAAGAAGAAAGTGCAAGTAAAGATCAAAAAGTAAAAGTAGTATTAGATTGGTTTCCAAATACGAATCATACTGGCTTGTATGTAGCGCAAACGAAAGATTATTACAAAAAGCAAGGATTAGATGTAGAAATTATTCAACCAGGTGACAATGTAACAGCAGAGCAAATGATAGCATCAGGAAAAGCAGACTTCGCAATAAGCGCACAAGAAAATGTAACGTTAGCTCGTGTGGAAGGAATTCCTGTTGTATCTGTAGGAGCGATTATTCAGCATAACACTTCAGCGTTTGCATCGCTTAAGAAAGATAATATGACGTCACCGAAAGATTTTGAAGGTAAACGTTACGGCGGCTGGGGAGGACCAGCGGAAGAAGCGACATTAAAGACGATTATGGATAAACATCAAGCTGATTTTAATAAAGTTGAAAAAATCATCTTAGGACAAACAGATTTCTTTAAATCAATCGGTCGTGATGCAGATTTCGAATGGATTTATTACGGTTGGGATGGTATTGAAGCGAAGCGCCAAGGAAAAGAGTTAAATACGATTATGGTGAAGGACTTAGATCCAGCGCTTGATTTCTATAGTCCTGTTATTATTACGAGTGAAAAACATACGAAGCAAGATAAAGACTTTGTGAAAAAGTTTATGAGTGCAACGACAGAAGGTTATAATTTTGCAATTAAGGAACCGAGAGAGGCTGCTGATATTTTAATTAAAGCTGTTCCAGATGTAAATAAAGATTTAGTTCAAGAAAGCCAAAAATGGTTAAGTACGAAGTATCAAGATGATGCTAAAGCATGGGGAGTACAGAAGGAAGAAATTTGGACGAATTACATGAATTTCTTATATGACAACAAAGTTATTAAAAAGAAAATCGATGTAAAAGATGCTTTTACAAATGAATTCCTTCCAAGTGAAAAATGAGCGGATTACAAATAAAAAATATAGTGAAATCTTTTGACGGAAAGAATGTATTAGAGAATATTAGTGCCTCTATACAAGAGGGAGAGTTTGTTTCCTTTGTAGGACCGAGTGGTTGCGGGAAAAGCACATTATTAAACATGATTGCAAATGTTGAAAAACCAACAAGCGGGAACGTAACGTATAACGATAAGCAAGTACAAGAGCAAGATGTTGTTAGTTATATGCCACAACAAGATTTATTACTACAGTGGCGATCAGCTTTGCAAAATATCGTTCTTCCGTTAGAAATTGAAGGAAAGCCGAAAAAACAAAGGCTGACAGAAGGAATGGAAGCATTAAAGCAGTTCCAACTAGATGAATATGCAGACCATTATCCAGATGAATTATCTGGTGGTATGCGTCAAAGAATTAGTTTTCTGCGCACATATTTATGTGAAAAGCCAATTATGCTGCTGGATGAGCCTTTTGGTAAATTAGATGCATTTACAAAAATGGAAGTACATAGCTGGCTTTTAAACTCTTGGCATCAAGAAAAGCAAACAATCGTTATGGTGACACATGACTTAGATGAGGCAATCTTGCTTTCAGATCGCGTATTTATTTTATCTCAAAGACCAGCGTCAATAGTTGGCGAGGTACAAGTGAAATTACCTAGGCCGAGAACGATGGATATGTTAACATCACTCGAATTAAAAAAGGATAAAGAAGAGATTTTAAGTGTGTTAGCTCCTTATATGAAAAAATAGAAAAAGCCTTTTAACAGTTTTTAGTATAATTACTGTTAAGAGGCTTTTTTTAGAATATGAAAAGATGGAGAAGGAACAAAAGGGAAAATAGAGAATAGAATATAACAGAGTAGTTTATACTCTTAATATAACAAATGTTAAAGGAGTGAAAGGATAAAATGACTTTATCAACTGTTCTTCAAATGGTTTTAGCTTGATATGGGAGAAGTCTGCCCATTTTTTAAGATTAAGCTAAATTGAAGACAGCAGGTAAAGAACCTTAATCCTTTTTTACGATAATATGTAATGGGTAAGGTGTATTCACCTTACCCATTTTTATATGCATAATTAAATAAGGCTTCATACTGTTGGTCTCTCTATTTAGCTTATGGACGATAAGTAAAGGAGAGAAAAAAATGAGTATATTAACAGTAGAAAATTTAAGTCATTCGTATGGTGAGAAAACCATCTTATATAATGTGTGCTTTCGATTATTAAAGGGGGAGCATGTTGGGTTAGTAGGGAAAAATGGGATTGGAAAATCAACACTGCTAAGAATTTTAACAGGAGAACTTATACATGATGATGGGAACATTGAATGGTTTCCACATGTGAAGGTTGGATTTTTGCAGCAGCATATAGATTTACAAGAAGGAATAACAATTGAAGGATACTTGCAAAGTGCATTTTCTAACTTGTATGCGATTGAATACGAAATGTTAAAAATTGCAGAAGAGATGGCTGAAGCAGTAGAAGTAGAAAAATTGTTAGTAAGGTATGGAGAGTTACAAACTATATTGGAAAACTCTAATTTCTATCAAATTCATACAGAAATTGAAGAAGTAGCAATTGGTTTAGGGCTGTTTGAAATAGGATTGGAAAAGGATGTTTCAAAGTTAAGTGGAGGACAGCGGACAAAGTTATTACTAGGAAAGCTTCTTCTAGAAAAAGCTGATGTTTTATTGCTAGATGAACCAACGAACTATTTAGATACAGCACATATAGAATGGTTGCAATCGTACTTGAAGTTGTATGAAAAAGCTTATATTATTATTTCGCATGACGAAGTGTTTTTGAACAATATTACGAATGTCATTTACCATCTAGAAGAACGAAAAGTTAAGCGATATGTAGGGGATTATGAAAAGTTTTTACAAAGTTATCAAGTGCAAAGGAAACAATTACAATCGGCGTATGTGAAACAACAAAAAGAAATTGCTCAGTTAGAAACATTTATTCAAAAAAATAAAATTCGAAAAGCAAAACAGGCAAAAAGTCGAGAGAAAGTATTGGAGAAAATGCGAAGGGTTGAAAAGGTAAATAATGTACCTCAGTCCTGTTTTGCTTTTACTGTTTATAATGAACCAGTAAGTCGTATATTACAGGCTGAGAAACTAAGAGTGGGTTATAGTGAGCCGTTATTTCCAGACTTGAATTTACAAGTGAAAAAAGGAGAAAAGATAGCTATTGTTGGTCAGAATGGTATTGGAAAAACGACAATATTAAAAACGTTATTAGGTCAAATAAAGCCGCTAAGCGGTTCGATTTTTGTTGGGGACCGAGTAAATCCTGCTTATTTTGCACAGGAAGAGTTTGCTTCAGAAATAACACCGTTAGAGAAAATTTGGGCAGAACGACCAGATATGACAAAGAAAGAAGCGCGCCAAGCATTAGCGAAGTGTGGATTGAAAGAAGAACACGTATTAAAACCTATTCGTTTATTAAGCGGTGGAGAGCAAACGAAAGTGCGTTTATGTGAACTTATCGTAACGAAAAGCAATGTTTTAATTTTAGACGAACCGACTAATCATTTGGATGTAGAAACTAAGATGGCTTTACAGGAAGCGTTACAACAATACAAAGGAACGATTTTAATTGTCTCACATGAACCTTCTTTCTATGAATCGTGGATAACAAAAGTATGGAATATAGAAGATTGGAATGCTGAACAATATGAATAAAGAAAAGGCATTAGCTTTTATGAGCTAATGCCTTTTCTTTGTGATTAACATGATTTTCGAGAACTCTTACATGAGAATTGTATGAAGAAGCACTCTTATGGTGCGCTTATAAGCGTGCTTTTTCTTTTGTTATATTTATAATAATACGAAAGCCTTTCCCTAACAGGTGACTATCTTTCTTTATATATATAGATAGTTCAAAACGGAATGAAAATAATTCCTATATGTAAAGGATAATGTGGATATTATAGGAAGACAATAGAAATTAAAGGAAATTCATGTAAAATTCAAATGAACTTCATATAAACTTCATATTAGAAACTAAATATAATCATAATAGGTTATTGTAATATTTTTGATTTTTCATAAAATTAAAAGTTTGAATTTAGGAAGTCTTGCTCGAACCTAAATTCAAACTTTAGTGAAATAATTAATGGATATTACGTCTAGTTTTCGCTAATGACGGCATTTAAAATTTCGGCAGGATTACCTGTTCCTGCACCGCCAATTGTAATAGATCCACCAGGAGGAATTTCACCATTCCATCCTGCGTTCGTAATTACATAATGATTATTTGTTTTACTACTAATTTTAGAATCCCAAACTTGTGTTAAATTACCGCTATAATCAAATTCTAATTTCCAATTTTTAATAGGAGTCGTTCCATTATTTTTGATTATAATCGAGAAGTTATAACCGCTGCCCCAATTCGAAGTGACTGAAAATGTAGCAGTACCATTTCCATCAGGAGGTGTCGTATTAGCTTCATCCGTTTTGACAGTAAGAGCGGTAGGTTGTGATTTATTTCCAGCAGCATCTTTGGCAATTATTGAAAATGTGTATTCCGTATTAGGTTTTAAGTTTTTAATTGTAATGCTATTTGTTGTTGTACTCCATTTCTCTTCTCCAGCAGTAATTTCATATTCCATAACTCCTACGTTATCAGTAGATGCAGTCCAGTTTAATTGAACTGAGTTTGAATTTTTATTCGTAACTACAACGTTTTTAACATTCGTTGGTGGCTCAGTATCTTTTTGACTAATAGGTCCACCAAGTAATTCTTTTACTAGCGTATCAAGTAATTTTGGACCACTGCAACTATATTTTGGACTTGTACGGCAATCTCCGCTTAGTTCCCAAAACATTGCTCCACTTAAACCTTTCGTCTTTATATAGTCTGTTTTGTATTTCATAGATTCATTGTCATCGTAGCTAATAAATGTGCCTGTAGTTGCATTATATAAATAAGGTACTTTAGCTGTGTCATTCCAGTAGCGTACAAAACCATTTTTATTAACGTAATTGGCTGCTAAATCACCGTAATCATACACACCTGTGTCACCGGTAGAATAATCATCCCAAGTACCTTTAGAAGCAAGTTTCCCATCACTACCTGGTTTGCAAGGTTGATATTGTCCGTTATTTTCTTTGCCACAACTTTTCCAGCCACGTCCGTAAAAGGGTACGCCTAATACTAGTTTATCGACTGGAACACCTTCATTTGTATAAACATTTATAGCACCATCTACGTAAAAATTCGTATTTGCTGCTGGGTCATTTGGATCCTTATATAGAGCTGCATTATGATTAGAAGTAGCTTCCCATCCACCGTGGAAATCATATGTCATAATATTAATCCAATCGAGTATTTGAGAAATTTTCTTTAGCTCTGTATGATCAGCGTAGCGTTGGCTTGCGCCTGAAGCGATTGTTAGTAAATATTGTTTGCCATCTTCAGTACCTGCTTTATTCAAAGCATTTCGGACGTCTTGAAGAAGGAGAGTGAAATTTTGTTTATCTTCAGGACGATAACTACCACCAGGAATCGTTTCAACGCCCGGATATTCCCAGTCTAAATCTACACCATCAAACCCATATGCGCGAAGAAAAGCTACTGTAGATTCAGCAAATACTTTTCTTGTTTTTTCATCAGCGGCCATATCAGAAAAGCGGTTAGACCAAGTCCAGCCACCAACGGAAATAATTGTTTTTAAGTGAGGATATTTAGCTTTTAATCGTTTTAGTTCTCCGAAATTTCCGCAACGGGCATATTTATCGCAATCTTCCCAAGTTGTACCTGAGCCAGGATACGATTTGGTAACATCAGCCCATGGTTCCCCGAGTACGAGAGTACCATTAGGAACCTCTTTATTTTGCAATGGTACACCAGATTCTTTACAGTTCCACGTTTGTTTATTTGGATTATCAGGATGAGTAGAAGGGTTTCCATGTTTTCCATTCCAACAAATATCCGCGAAAGCATAGTTAAGGTGAGTAAGTTTTGATGCATCAATGTCAGCAACTTGATAATTACGTCCGTAAACGCCCCACGAAGGAAAGTACCCAACAATTTTTTGATTTTGCTTTGGTGAATCTGCTAATGCGAGATTTGGAGTAATAAAATTTGTGAGAAAAAGAGGTAAGAAAAGTAGTAGAGATAGTAATAGCAGTGTGAATTTTTGAGACCTCATAGCCATTTCTCCTTTCAAAATAAAAGATATATTTAAAGGCATACGCCAATAAATCAAAATGAATCTAGACGTATGAAACGTCTAGATAAAATGATCAGACATCACGAAGTCTATACAAGGGAGCTGGGGGTGATTAAATCGTAACAAATGTAAGATTTAGTGTAAACGCTTTATTCAGTTGTAAAAGACTTTCTCAATACAAAAAGGCTTGAATACAAACTATATATGAAAACGAAAGATCGGTATGGGAGGAAATAGCTCATTATAAATAAATTTGAGAAAAAATTGTATGGAGCCAATTATTAAAGACGTAGAAAGATAAGGAAATATCATGTAAAATAATAGTAAAAATATGTAAAGGAGGGAATAGTGTGGATGTGTTTTTGAACATTGCTGAAGAAAAAATTCGAAAAGCAATACGGAACGGTGATCTTGATTATCTTCCGGGAAAAGGAAAACCACTACAATTAGAAGATTTTTCAATGGTACCTCCAGAACTTAGAATGAGTTATAAAATTTTAAAAAATGCGGGAATGATTCCACCAGAAATGGAACTACAAAAAGATATATTAAAAATAGAGGATCTGATTGCTTGCTGTTATGATGAAGAAGAGAGAAAGAAATTAAGAGAAGAGTTAACAGTAAAAACGCTTCGTTTTCAGCAGGTAATGGAAAAGAGAAAGATTAAAGATAGTTCAGCTTTTCGTATGTATCAAGAAAAAGTATTTCGTAAATTACGCTAAGAGGGATAATATGACTACATTTAAAACGATAGAAGAATTAGCGACCTATATCGAAGAACAACAATTGGTACTTCTGTTTATTAAAACGGAAAATTGTGGTGTTTGTGATGTTATGCTAAGAAAAGTAAATTGCGTATTAGAGAATTATGATTACGTAGAGAAAATAGAAATATTACTACAAGACATGCAAGAGATTGCGGGGCGATATGGAGTATTTACAGGGCCAACAATTTTATTATTTCATAATGGAAAAGAAATTCTTCGTGAATCACGCTTCATTTCACTTGAAAATCTAGAGAGAATCATTCAATTATTCGAGGAATAGGGGAGGCTTTTATATGGGATTTATTATTGTCATACTATTATTTGTTGTAGTTGGAATAATCGTAACAGCAGTTCGATCGAACAAAAAGAAGGTGAACTTGGCGAAACAAAATAACATACATAATTCATCTAACAGCTCATCACCATTATTTTTCTTTGCTGGATCGGATAATGATAGCTCGCATGATGGCGGTTCACATGATTGTGGAGGCTCTTTTGGGGGAGATAGCGGAGGAAGCTGCGGTGGCGGTGGGGATTGATGAAAATGCGCCTTATATAGGCGTATTTCTTTTTAAACAAACGTTTGATTAGTCGGCTTACATATACATAAACACAGTTAAACAAACGTTTGATTAATATTTTTAACATACTAAGGGGAATGGAAATGAAAAGGGAACCGAAAGTGAAAAATAAGGGGAAAGTAGTGTTATTTTTATTAGCTGCGGGAGGCGTATTTCTTGTTAAATTAGCATTTAAATTTGGAACAATACATATGATTCGAACTTGGTTTGAAAGTACGTTTTCTTAAATAAGGAATATAGCCTCTTGCGATAGAGGTTTTTGATTTGTTATTATTAGACTGAACGGTCGGTTTAAAGAGGTGTGAATATGAGAAGAAGCGCAGAAGAGATAAAGAAAGAAATTGCATACAAAGCAGAAAGTCTATTTTCACAGAAGGGCTACGCAGCTACATCTATGGAAGAGATTTGTGAAATTACAGAGCGAAGTAAAGGAAGTATTTATTATCACTTTAAAAGTAAAGAAGAATTATTTTTATTTGTAGTGAAACAGCATACGTATGATTGGCTTGAAAAATGGAATGAAAAAGAGAAGTTGTATAGCACTAGTACTGAAAAACTATATGGTCTCGCGGAATATCATGTAGAGGACATACAGCAACCAATTTCAAATGCCATAGAGGAATTCTCTATGAGTCAAGTTGTAAGTAAAGAGATTTTGGAGGAACTATTAGCTTTAACTAGAGAATCATATGTTATGTTTGAGAAATTAATTGAAGCAGGTATACAGTCTGGAGAGTTCCGTGAAGATAATACTCGTGATCTTATGTATATTGTGAATGGATTATTATCAGGGCTTGGAGTACTTTACTACGAGCTAGATTATAAAGAGTTGAAGCGTATTTATAAAAAGGCAATAGATGTATTGTTAAAAGGAATGGCAGCTGAATAATAGGTCAGTTGCTTTTCTTACAAAATAAATTAGACTGAACGGTCGGTTTGTGAAAGGGGAATGAAAATGAACGCTTTATTTAAAAACCGAGCATTTATGCTCGTTATGGCGTCTGATATTTTACAACAATTTGCAATTTGGATCAGAAATATGGCTCTTTTGTATTTTATAATGGAGCGAACGAATAATGATCCGGTTTCTGTTTCTTTGTTATCAGTTATGGAATATGCACCTATTTTTATTTTCTCGTTTATCGGTGGTGCGCTAGCTGATCGCTGGAATCCGAAAAGAACAATGGTCGCTGGAGATGTGTTGAGTGTACTGTCTATTATAGGAATTGTCCTGTTGTTAAAGCTGGATTATTGGCAGGCTATATTTTTTGCAACACTCATTTCCGCGATTGTAGGTCAGTTTTCTCAGCCCTCATCTTCGCGTATATTTAAGCGCTATGTAAAAGAAGAACAGGTAGCAAATGCGATTGCATTTAACCAAACATTACAGTCATTATTTCTGATTTTTGGACCAGTGGTAGGATCGCTTGTGTATACACAACTTGGTTTATTTACGTCACTATATAGCTTAATCATTTTATTTTTGTTATCTGCTATCGCCCTTTCATTTTTACCAAAATGGGTTGAAAAAGAGCAAGTGGCGAGAGATTCATTAAAAAATGATATAAAAGAAGGTTGGAAGTATGTTCTTCATACGAAAAATTTAAGTATGATTACGATCACTTTCACCATTATAGGCTTAGCTGTTGGATTAACAACTCCATTAGAGGTGTTTCTTGTAATAGAACGCCTTGGAATGGAAAAGGAAGCAGTTCAATATTTAGCTGCAGCTGATGGAATAGGTATGTTAATTGGTGGTATTGTTGCTGCAATTTTCGCTTCAAAAGTGAATCCGAAAAAAATGTTTGTATTCGGTATGGGCATATTAGCAATGTCATTTTTAGTAGAAGGGCTATCTACATCATTTTGGATTACTAGTTTCATGAGGTTTGGAACAGGTATTTGTTTAGCTTGTGTTAATATTGTTGTCGGTACGCTTATGATTCAACTTGTACCAGAAAATATGGTTGGAAGAGTAAATGGGACGATTTTACCACTGTTTATGGGGGCAATGCTAATTGGAACTTCACTAGCTGGAGGATTAAAGGAACTAACTTCACTAGTTACTGTGTTTTGTATAGCAATGGTACTTATTTTATTAGCGATAGGGCCAGTTCTACGTATGCAAATAAAAAAAGAAGATGTTGCTAATAAAGAGGCACTAACAAATTCGTTAGCTTCGAAATAACTATTGTAAGGGAGCAATATTGCTCCCTTTTTCTTTGAGGAACTTTTGACAACTATATGAGCCAATTATATACTGATGTTGTAAAAACGATTTTACAGGTTAGGAGCAATGGTGTGAAAAATCAAATCTATGAATTACGCACTGAAAATAATATTTCACAAGGCGCATTAGCTGATAAATGTAAAGTTTCTAGACAAACGATAAATGCAATTGAGAATAATAAATATGATCCAAGTTTAGCGTTAGCATTCCGTTTAGCTGAAGTATTAGGAACAACTGTTGATAAATTATTTTTGTACAAGCAGTAGAGTCGTTCATTATAAGTCGCACCTTTAAAAATAAAAAAGATCCTCTTCTTATGAGAAGAGGATCTTTTCTTATAGCGTTTTAGTCTTTGGACTAGGTGGTGTAACGGATGTATTATTTTCTGGAACTCTAGTTAGTAAAAATCCTCCGATAATAAACAGAACAATAATACTAAGAACACCAGCGTTTGTTTTTCCTGTTAATTGGGTTGTAACACCGACTAATACCGGACCCATAATTGCGGCAAACTTGCCAAATATATTATAAAATCCGAAGAATTCATTAGCAGATTCTTTAGGTACTAGTTTTGCAAAGTATGAACGACTTAGTGCTTGAATACCACCTTGAGATGTAGCAACTAACATTGCTAAAATCCAAAAATCAAGTGTCGTTTTTAAAAAATAAGCATATGTGCAAATAATGATATAAATAATGATACCGACATATAACATTTTTTTACCAGTAAATGTTTCAGATAATTTTCCGTATAGTAAAGCAAATGGACAAGCGACAATTTGTGTTACAAATAATATGATTAATAGATTCGTTGCACTAATACCGAGATCGGTTCCGTAAGCGGTAGACATAGTAATAATTGTGTCGACTCCGTCAATATAGAAAAAGTAAGCGATTAGAAACATAAATACAGTTTTATATTCTTTAATATTTTTAAAAGTATCAGCAAGACGTTTGAAGCTCATTCTAATAGGTCTTGGATGACGCTCAATATAGTGTGTTTGCTCTACGTTTTTTAGCATTGGAATTGTAAATAATCCCCACCAAAGAGCTGTTATTGCAAAGGAAATTTGACTAGCAATGCCGACCGATAAGGGAATAGTTCCTTTTTGGGAAAGAATAATAAGAGCGATACAACCGATAAAAGGAATTGTACTCCCGATATAACCTAATGCAAATCCTCTTGTAGAAATTCGGTCCATTCTATCTTCAGAAGTGACGTCTACTAAAAATGCATCATAGAAAATGTTTGCTCCAGCAAAGCCGATTAAGGCGAGCATATAGCACCCTAGCAATAAGTACCACTGAGAGGTTGGAACGACTGCTAACATACTTGTAAATACGATACCGAGTCCAAAGAAGAATGTGAAAAAACGTTTTTTAAATCCTTTATAATCAGCAACTGTGCCAAGAATAGGAGCAAGTATAGAAATTAAAAGTGTTGCGAATGAGTTTGCATATCCCCAATATGCTGTTGAAGTTGCCCCAGATAGTCCAGCTTCTTTTGCAGCTGCTTTAAAGTAAATTGGAAATAATGCAGTTGTAATGACGAGCGAGTATACAGAGTTCGCCCAATCGTATAATATCCAGCTTTTTTCTTGTCTGGACATTTTTTTCATATAATGTTCCCCCTTAAATTTGTTTTACTAACAGTGTACAAAAATAAAAATTATAAAAAGAGAAACAGTGATGAATTTTACATAACTTTTACATATATACACTGTTCTTTACAATTGGAGTAAATCCTCTACAATTGCTCCGTCTGTTTCACCTAAGTGTAAACCGAGTAGTCTAGCGATAGTTGGGCCCTCATCAATAAGTCTCATATACGGTATGGTAATGCCGCTTTTTATCCCTTTCCCAGCAGCTATAAAAATTGTTTCATAGTTAGGTTTTGTTGGAGAGTATCCATGCGTACCAAATGTATATTTTTTACTGGGCGTAACATCTTTTTCGGTAATTTCTTTTATAAAATCTCCTGTATAGTTTTCAGTGAAATAATACCCTTCTCGTGCTTCTAACATGAATAAACAATTACCGTCTGCACCGCAGTCTTTCGCAGCTTCATCATGAAGTATAAATTCAATTCCGTTTTGTTTATTTTGAAGTAGTTCTTCAAAGAGTAGTTGTACCTCCCGAATTGTATCCGTATCATTTTTGTCCTTTACATATACATAGGCAGAGCCGTCGCAACTTTGGCAATAGGCTTTCCAGTCTACTAATTTTCTTTTTTTATTAAGAGATATAAGTCCTCTTTGATGGAATAGCACATTTAATTGTATGGATTTGTTTTCACTTAAAGCGCTATGATCACCAAGGGCAATAATTGTACTTTCTTCGTATAAGTCACTTTCTTTTAGTGCTTGAATAATTTTCCCTAGACGTTCGTCGTGTCTCTGGATAGCAGCTATTGTTTCGTTAGATTCAAAGCCGTGATAGTGTCTTTGTGTGTCTAGATCGGTGAAATGTACGAACATGATATTAGGCTTTTTCGTCTGGATTGTATGCACAGCAGAGGCGAGGACGAAATCATCCAGCTCTGGTTGTGATAAACCATTTCTTATATGGCCGAAACGACGATTTAAATCTAATTGGTATAGTGGGCTACCGCTAAATAAGGAAACTAACACTTGATTTTGCCAAGGTCTATTTGGAAAAATTTCTGGTAAATTGTAATCGATGTTCGCTCTTCCAGTAACAGGCCATAGAAGGGCAGCTGTCGTTAAATTTGCTTTGCGCGCTTCATCATACAATGTTGTTCCTTTTATTGATTTTCGGTACCAATGCCAATCAGGTGATTCACGCCCTGGTTGAAGTAACGTATTGCTAACAACACCGTGCTTGTTAGGGTAATTACCGGTTACGATTGTTGAGTGGCTTGGATATGTTACAGAAGGATAAATTGGTTCTACTTTTTCGACAACCGTGCCCTTTTTTATTAGAGATTGGAAATGAGGTAGTTTTTGTAGTATAGGAAAATCTAAAGCTGATAAACAGTCGAATGATAAAATAATGACATGGTTTGTTAATGCTTTATCCATAAAGTTCCCTCCTGATTATATAAAACCTATTCTTATATATTACTATTAATACCTAGTAATAAAAATATATTTTTATGTGAAAATTTATTTTTATTTTCAGAAAAATTAAACATATAATTAAGTATAGAGGAATCTATGGAAGGAGGAAACACTATGGATTGGTTAGATGGATTTGGTATCTTTTACATCATTGGCGGAATCACGATTATCCTTGTATTTGCTATTTCATATTTACTAAAGAAACGGTTTCCAGACAAACAGTTCGATATTATATTTGCACTTAGTTTAATACTTCTTTGCTTAGCGTCCTTTCCCGTTACAATGATTGTTATTGGTGGGTGGGAAGGAATGGGATATGGATTTATTGGTTTCTTCGTCCTACTTGGTACACTTATCGGTATGATTGCACATCAACTTGTGAAAATTACGCGGAAAAGCTACGTATAAAACTGCAAAAAATGAAAAGAATATATAAAAATAAGAAAATTAGCTATTGTTTTAAAAAAGAATTTGTATTATGATAATCAACAAATTTATTTCGTTATAACGATGAAAAAGGACTAGTACATGTTCAACCTTTTTAGCAGAGAGAGAATCCGTCAGGCTGAAAGATTCTTAAAAAGGCAATATGGAACCTGCCTTTGAGTTCTGCATATGCAGCGGGAATTTCCCGTTATCAAAAAGAGAGCATGCGCAATTTTTGTGCATGAATCAGGGTGGTAACGCCGACAAAGCTCGGTCCCTATTTAGGGACGCGGGCTTTTTTGTATTTTCTAGAAGGAGGAAGACTGACTATGGCAAAAGAACAAGTGCAAGCCATTACGAAGATGGAAGAGGACTTTGCGCAGTGGTATACCGATATTGTAAAAAAAGCCGAACTTGTTGATTATTCAAGTGTAAAAGGATGCATGATTTTACGTCCGTATGGTTATGCCTTATGGGAGAATATGCAGAAGGTGATGGATGAGAAGTTAAAAGAAACTGGCCATGAAAATGTATATATGCCAATGTTTATCCCAGAGAGTTTATTGCAAAAAGAGAAGGATCATGTTGAAGGATTTGCTCCTGAAGTAGCATGGGTTACGCATGGTGGAGATGAAAAGTTAGCGGAAAGACTTTGTGTACGTCCTACATCTGAAACTTTATTCTGTGAGCACTTTTCAAAAATTGTGCAATCCTATAATGATTTGCCAAAGTTATATAATCAGTGGTGTTCAGTAGTTCGTTGGGAGAAGACAACTAGGCCGTTCCTTCGTACGACTGAATTTTTATGGCAAGAGGGTCATACAATCCATGAAACGGCAGAAGAATCGCAGGCTGAAACATTAAATATTTTAAACTTATATGCTTCTTTCTGTGAGGATTATTTAGCAATACCAGTTATTAAAGGACAAAAAACAGAAAAAGAGAAGTTTGCTGGAGCAAAGGCAACTTATACAATTGAAAGTTTAATGCATGATGGAAAAGCACTTCAAACAGGAACCTCTCATAACTTTGGGACGAATTTCTCAGAAGCATTTGATATTAAGTTTTTAGATCGTAACGGTAAGTGGCAATATGTGCACCAAACATCTTGGGGTGTATCAACAAGAATGATAGGCGGGCTAATAATGGTTCATAGTGATAATAATGGACTTGTAATGCCACCAAAAGTCGCTCCAGTGCAAGTTGTTATTGTACCAATTGCTCAGCATAAAGAAGGAGTTTTAGCAAAAGCAACAGAGTTACAAGCACATATTCAAAAGGTTGCACGAGTAAAAATAGATGCTAGTAATAAAACACCAGGCTGGAAATTTAATGAGTATGAAATGAAGGGGATTCCAATTCGATTAGAAGTTGGCCCTAAAGATATTGAAAAGAATCAAGTTGTACTTGTAAGAAGAGATACGAAGGAAAAAGAGTTTGTACCAATGGATCAATTAGAAGAACGTATTCCAGCATTACTTGAAGAAATTCATATTGCTTTATTTAATAAAGCAAAAGCATTTCGCGATGAGAATACGTATGTTGCGACAAATTTCGAAGAGATGAAAAAAATAGCTGACGAAAAGCAAGGCTTTATTAAGGCAATGTGGTGCGGGGAATTAGCTTGTGAAGAAAAACTAAAAGAAGAAGTTGGCGTATCTTCACGTTGTATGCCTTTTGAGCAAGAGCATTTAGCTGAAGAATGTATTTGTTGTGGTAAAGAAGCTAAACAAATGGTGTATTGGGGAAAAGCGTATTAATACTTTTTCTGATAGGTGATAAAAGGACTTTGGGCTGCATAATAAAATGTAATCCAAAGTCCTTTTTAGTTTTATACAGTATTTCATGTACTTTTTAGATGGAAGGATGTTGTTCTTATTTTACGTTTTTACGACGAATAAACAGTAACATACCAATTAGGAATGTTGAAAGCCCCATTAAAATAGATATAGGATAATGCGTTGCAGTATTAGGTAATTTATCACCTTGTTTTTTCGTATTATCTTTTACATTACCCCCTTGAGAACCGTTGCCCTCCTGAGAATTGCTATCGCCTTTAACACGATTGCCACCTTGAGAGCCATTACCCCCTTGAGAACTGCTATCACCTTTAACACGATTGCCGCCTTGAGAGCCATTGCCGCCAGAACCGTTACCACCAGAACCGTTACCGCCAGAACCATTGCCACCAGAGCCATTGCCGCCAGAACCGTTACCGCCAGAACCATTGCCACTAGAGCCATTGCCGCCAGAACCATTGCCACTAGAGCCATTGCCGCCAGAACCGTTGTCACCGGAACCATTGCCACCAGAGCCATTGCCGCCAGAACCGTTGCCACCAGAACCATTGCCACCGGAACCGCTGCCGTCAGAGCCACTACCACCAGAACCGTTACCGCCAGAACCATTGCCACCAGAACCGTTACCGCCGGAACCATTACCGCCAGAACCGTTACCGCCGGAACCATTACCGCCAGAACCGTTGTCACCAGAGCCACTGCCGCCAGAGCCGTTGCCACCAGAACCATTGCCACCGGAACCGCTGCCGTCAGAGCCACTACCACCAGAACCGTTACCGCCAGAACCATTGCCACCAGAACCGTTACCGCCGGAACCGTTGTCACCAGAACCGTTACCGCCGGAACCATTGCCACCAGAGCCACTGCCACCAGAACCGTTACCGCCAGAACCATTGTCACCAGAACCAGTATCGTCCTGAGAACCGTTATTTCCTGGAGGTATATTATTATCCTTTGAGTTTCCTTCTGCAAAATGATCGCTATTTTGTACAATAGCGTTTGTTAATGGTTGGAAGTTTTCAGTTGCAGCATTACCGATATTTAAACCGCTAAAAAAAGATAAAGAGAGTGTTGATGCTAAAATGAAGATTTTCGTCATGGTTTTCCTCCTAAGAGATTAATGTTCCATCTAAAATACATCCCTTTGTAATATTTCTTAGGAAAAAGAGTTTTATGCAAAAAAACTATATATAGAAAAAGGTGGTGTATTTGTCAAAGCAGAAAAGAATTAATGTAGATTTCCTACAAATAGTAGAGGGGGAGAATTTACATTCATAACGGTAGAGGAAGTGGCAGCAGATGAAAGAGTATATAGCGTTTGATATTGGCGGTACGCAAATTAAGTATGGTATTGTTTCAGAAATAGGGAGAGTATTAAAGCGTCAAACAGTTGCAACAGAAATTCATTTAGGCGGAGAACAAATTATTCAAAAACTTATATATGTATCCAAAAAAATAATGAATGAACATACTATTGCCGGAATCGGTATTAGCACTGCGGGAATTGTTGATATTAATAAAGGAATTGTGACGGGAGGCGCGGATCATATTCCGGGATATAGTACTATTCCTATTATTGATAGATTGCAAGAGATATTAAAAGTTCCAGTATCGATTGACAATGATGTGAATTGTGCAGCGTTTGGAGAAAAGTGGAATGGTAGTGGAAGAGAGAAAGATAACTTTATTATGCTCACCCTTGGAACAGGGATTGGAGGAGCAATTTTTATAGATGGAAAATTGTACCGAGGACATTCATTTAGTGCTGGTGAATGGGGGAATATGTTAATAGAAG
This sequence comes from Bacillus cereus group sp. Bce041, assembly GCF_052646455.1. Classification (NCBI taxonomy): domain Bacteria; kingdom Bacillati; phylum Bacillota; class Bacilli; order Caryophanales; family Bacillaceae; genus Bacillus; species Bacillus cereus group sp. Bce041. The sequence goes on along the minus strand of NZ_JBQXON010000007.1, from coordinate 78,670 downwards.
GAAAAACGTTTGAAGAGGTTGCTTCGATTTCAGGATTAATTCGACTTGTAAGCAAATATAAAGGCAAAGGCAAGTGGAATGGGAAAAGAATTTTCGAGTTGTATGATAAAGGAGATCGGGAAGTTGCTCAAGCAGTTGGGATTTTCTTTAAACATTTGGCAATCGGAATTAGTAATCTTGCTTATATTTTTAATCCAGAAACGATTATTATTGGTGGAGGAATTACCGATAGAGGAAATGAGTTTTTAAAAGAAGTAAAAGAAGAGGTCAGTAAATACTTAAATCAAGAGATTTATAATAATTGTGAGATTGAACTTGCGCAAAACGGTAATTGTGCAGGAATGATTGGTGCTATTTACCACTTCTTACATCATCATAAGTAAATTATATGAATGTTTTCATATAACTGAGAATTTATCCTTTTTATCGCTAGGTAAATAATGCTACAATATAAGAGAAGAATACAATATTTTCCGATTCGGAAAATGCTTTGTAGAAAGGGAGAAACTTCATGCCTATTATTTTAGAAAAAGGTCAAAAGATCGATTTAACGAAAGGACAACCAAAAGTAGCAAAACTACAGGTTGGCTTAGGCTGGGATCCAATTGGGCAATCAGGTGGATTTCTGTCTTCATTATTTGGAAGTAAACCAAATGTAGATTGTGATGCATCTGTTGTTATGTTAGAAGGAGATCGTTTTTTAAACAAAAATGATTTAGTTTACTTCGGAAATAAACTTTCTACTTGTGGTAGTATTATTCATTCAGGAGATAATTTAACAGGTGAAGGCGCTGGTGATGACGAAACAATTTTCGTAGAATTACATAAAGTTCCAAGCCGTATTAATCGTTTAGTATTCGTTGTAAATATTTATGACTGTGTAAATCGTCGTCAAGATTTCGGGATGATTCGTAATGCATATATTCGTATTCAAAACCCGCAAACTGGTGAAGAATTAGCACGCTATAATTTATCGGATAATTATGCTGGCAAAACAACTCTAATTGCAGGTGAAATGTATCGTCACGGAAGTGAATGGAAGTTTTCAGCAGTTGGAGAAGGCACGCAAGATAAAAACTTAAGTGAGATTGTATCACGTTATCAATAAAATAACCGAGGAGGAATTGTATATGGCATCAATTTCATTGAAAAAGGGACAAAAGGTAGACTTAACAAAAACGAATCCAGGTCTTTCGAAAGTTCTTGTAGGACTTGGTTGGGACACGAATCGTTATGACGGACAAAACGATTTCGACTTAGATGTTAGTATTTTCTTAGTAGGCGCGAATGGTAAAGTTTCAGGAGCTGAAGATTTCGTTTTCTATAATAATCCAAAAGGTGCGAATGGTGCTGTAGAGCATTTAGGAGATAACCGCACTGGTGAAGGTGAAGGCGATGACGAAGCGATTAAAGTAGATTTGAAAAATGTTCCTGCTCACATCGAACGTATTTGTTTCACAATTACAATTTATGATGGAGAAGGCCGTAGCCAAAACTTCGGACAAGTTTCTAATTCTTTCGTACGTATTCTTGATGAAGAAAAGAATGCAGAATTAATTCGTTACGATTTAGGAGAAGATTTCTCTATTGAAACAGCCGTAGTAGTAGGTGAATTATATCGTCATGCAGGTGATTGGAAATTCAATGCAATCGGAAGTGGATTCCAAGGTGGATTAGCGTCTCTATGTAATAACTTTGGTTTAGATGTAGAGTAATAGATTTGATTTATATATCCATCGGTGAAATGTATGTTTACTGATGGATATATTTTTAAAGATAAAAATATAGAGGTGAATATAGATGGTTATTCAATTACAAAAAGGCCAGAAAATCGATTTAGGTAAGACAAGCCCTGGTTTAACAAAAGCAGTAATTGGTCTTGGATGGGATATTAAATCTTATGACGGCGGAGCCGATTTCGATTTAGATGCATCTGCCTTTTTATTAGATGCAAACGGAAAATGTACGAAGGAAACTGATTTTATCTTCTATAATAATTTACAGTCTCCTTGTGGATCTGTTTTACATACAGGAGATAACCGTACAGGTGAAGGTGAAGGTGACGATGAGCAACTTGTTGTGGATTTGAAGAAAGTTCCAGCAGATGTGCACAGAATTGCTATTACAGTTACGATTTATGATGCAGAAGGCCGTATTCAAAACTTTGGGCAAGTAGGAAATGCGTTTGTTCGTTTAGCGAATGAAGAAACGAGTGAAGAAGTTCTTCGTTTTGATTTAGGGGAAGATTTCTCCATCGAAACAGCAGTTGTCTTTTGTGAATTATACCGTCATAATGGACAGTGGAAGTTTAATGCAGTAGGAAGTGGATTCCAAGGTGGTTTAGGTGCGCTTGTAAGAGCGTATGGCTTGGATGCATAGAAAGGAAACGATATTCGTTTCCTTTTTTTGACCTTTCTATAAATCTAGCAAAGAATAGGGGATAAAGGTAAGATGAGTATTTTGCAAGGAATCCTTGATACGTATGCTCAGTTTTTCGACTTGGACATGTGGATTAAAGTGTTGCAGGATCCAGTATCTTGGGGATTAATTGGTACACTTGTTGTACTTGAAGGATTATTATCTGCTGATAACGCACTTGTGTTAGCGGTAATGGTAAAACATCTTCCGGAAGAAAAACGTAAAAAAGCATTATTCTATGGACTTATTGGAGCTTATGTGTTCCGCTTTATTGCGATTGGAATCGGAATGTTCTTAATTAAATTATGGTGGGTAAAACTTCTTGGTGCACTTTACCTTGCTTGGTTATCAGTAAAATACTTTATTGATAAGCGTAAAGGTGCAAGTGAAGAAGACGAAGCTCACGGTATGAATCAAAATAGTATTCTCTTTAGAATGTTTGGTGTCTTCTGGGGAACAGTTGCGATGGTTGAATTAATGGATATCGCATTCTCTGTAGATAGCGTACTTGCTGCATTTGGTGTATCTAATGAAGTTTGGATTTTACTATTAGGCGGAATGCTAGGTATTTTAATGATGCGTGGTATTGCTGGTGTATTCTTAAAATTGTTAGAGCGTATTCCAGAGCTTGAAACGACAGCATACATTTTAATCTTAATTATTGCAGCAAAAATGTTACTGTCTTTAATCGAGATTGAGATTAGTCATACACTATTCTTTATTATTTTAGTTGTAGCATTTGGAGCAACATTTATACTTCACTACATGAAGAATTCTGGACAAGCTAGAGAAGAAGTTGCAGCTACTAAAGAAGACAATAAATAATTGAAATGGGTTTGCTCGTTTTGCGAGCGCCCATTTTTTATAACCAAAAATAGTTTATAATAGAAGAAGGACTTAGAAAAAACGTAAATGTTTTTGGAGGTGAACTGTTGTGTTTTCACGTTTTACACTTCAACCATATGCATTAAAAGATGAATCAGATTTAAAGCAATTTGAAACGCTTTTAGAAAAACGCCCACAATATGAGCTGACAGAGAATGAGATGAAATTTAGTTATATAGCATGTCGAATCCTTGGTGTTCCTAATGATGTAGATGAATATTTTAATGAACTGTTTGATTATAGTGAAGCTAAAGGAATCGAAGTTTTACACGAACAAAATTTAAACAAAGTGATTGATTCGGAAAAGCTTCGTCATATTCAAGAAGTGTTCGGATTACATCAAGAAGCGCCAAATGGTCTGACAGTAAATAGGCTAGTTGCACACTTATCTGGGAAACAACTTTTACCGAAAGTAGACAATCCTGATTTACAGCATTACATACATACGACGTTTATTTCACTATTGAAATTATATGAGAAGCAACATAATCAGTCGTTAAAGACAGAAGGCTTCCGTCGTTTCTTAATCGACATAATTAAACTAAGCGAAAATTACGTAGCGAAGTGGTTCTCTACGATTAATTATAAGAAACAAATGCCGCGTATCATTTGGTACGGTGATGCACAGGAAAGCCGTATATATTTCTTATACTTTCTTATTATGCTCGGTTGTGATGTGCTTTATTATCACCCAGAAGGAAAAGATGGATTTGAAAATATTGATGAAGAGGGAAGAACTTTTGTTGTATCTCATTCAAGTCGCATTTCGCTTGAACCATTCCCTGATCGTCGCCGTGAGCGTGTTGCAACAGTAGCGTATCAAGCTTCGAAAGAAATTGAACAAGTACTTCACCACGATAATTCACTGCTGTACAAGCCGTGGCAATTCCGTTCCTATACGCCTGTAGCACGTACGTTAAAAACGACATATGATGAACTCTTTTTAATTACGAAAGAAAAGGCGTTTGTACGCCCGACATTCTTTGTTGAAAATAAACACATTTATATTCCTTCTTTATTTGCGAAAATATCAGGCGTTTCAAAGAATGATAAAGAATATTTTCAACGATTAAAGGCTGTTACATCATTTGATAACAGTTTATTAATTAATACCTTCCCGTTTACGAAAGAGCAAAAAGCAAACTTCCAATATCATTATCGAGATGCATTGGACCGGGCTGGAAAATTGCATCCTGATCTAATTATGAATAGCCATTGGTGGCCGCATAAGCGTTTACCGGAAGGTTTACAGCATGGGATTGCAGAGGCGATTATCCATACGTGCGAAAGTGAAATGTGCAAACCAATTGCGAAAGAGACGAAACAAGATGTAGCGCTATATGTTTTCGCGCAACTTTCTCAAATACCACCGAATATTTTAGAACAGCTTGAGAAATTTGATTATTCACAAGATGTACCGAAAATTGTTATATTTAATAATGAGAAGAGTGGAGAGTTAACTCGTTCTGATGCTGTTTTATTACTATTTTTGAATCAAATTGGAGTAGATGTATTCCATTTCAATCCAACGGGAAGAAACGATATTGAACCGTATATTGAAGCGGGGGCATTTGATTCACATTGGCTTGAAGAGGTTAATTTCGATCTTGAGTTTCATGGTTCATCAGCCTATAAAAATTTATCACAAACAATAAAAGGACTATTTCGTCCATTTTTATAAGGAAAGGGAGAATACCATATGAATAACCCAGTCGTACTAGATCCGAAAACAGAATTAAATGAACAAACAGCACAAGATGTTCGCTTACAACTTAGACAAGATGCGGATGTACAACGTATTTATAATGCGGTAGATATTAAAGATCAATTAGAATTAATTGAACTTGGAAAAGAACCTTCTATGGAAATTTCACGTTTTGCTGATCAAATTTTACATACAATGTCATTATCAAAGATAGAAGATTCTGGTGAATTATTAAAACAGCTTGGTAAAATTATGGACCGATTTGATAGTAAAGACTTTGCGGAAGAAAAAAGTGGTTTCTTCTCACGTATGTTCAAAAAAGCGGATAAAATGATAGAACAAATCTTTAGTAAATATCAAACGATGGGCCGCGAAATTGATAAAGTTTATGTGGAAATTACGAAGTACCAAGATGAGATGAAAAAATCAATTGGTACGTTAGATGGCTTGTATGAGCAAAACTTAAAATATTATTTAGACTTAGAGAAGTACGTAGTAGCAGGAGAAATGTTATTAGAGCGTTTAAATACAGAGTTAGTTCCGATGTATGAAGAGCGTGTACGTAATAATGATCAATTAGCAGGTATTGAATTAGAGTCGCTTAAAAACTCTGTTGAAATTTTAGAACAGCGTATTGACGATTTAGAAAAAGCACGTATGGTTGCGTTACTTACAGCACCACAAATTCGTATGATTCAACGTGGTAATAATAAATTAATTGGTAAAATCAATACAGCATTTATTACAACGATTCCTATCTTTAAAAATGGTATCATTCAAGCGGTAAATGCCAAGCGCCAAAAGCTTGTTGCAGATTCTATGGCTGAACTGGATCGCCGTACAAATGAATTACTTAAGAAAAATGCACAAAATATCGCAACGCAAAGTGTAGAAGTAGCGAGATTATCAGGTTCTTCTAGTATTAAGATGGAAACACTTGAGGAAACTTGGAACATTATTTCAAGAGGTATGCAAGAAACACAACAAATTGAAGAACAAAATAAACGTGAGCGTGAAGAAAGCCGCAAGCGTATGGCTACATTAACAGAGAATATCAAAAAAGAATTACAAGGATAAAGTGAAACTTTAATCAGTGGGGTTTTGTTCATCCCCACCGATTATTACCCTTCACCAATTGGACATTTATGGGCAGTTAATCCATCACCTAACTTCTTTGCTCAAACTGAATTTTGAGGTGGGAGTTTTACTGCACGGAAAATAGTAGGATAAATGAAAAGGCAATGAGGACTATTCCTCATTGCCTTTTAGTTTCTCTTCACTAATTTAATAATCTCATTCACAATAAGTGGAATGATACTTAATAAGAGAACAAATCCCCAATCTCGCATCGTTAATGCATGTACACCGAATATATTTGCAAGGGGCGGGATGGAGATGATACAAACTTGCATAAGAACACCGATAAGAAGAGAGAAAACTAAATATTTATTTGTAAAGATCCCAATTGAAAAAATTGATTTCGTTCTTGAACGCAAGTTAAATGAATGAACGAGCTGAGAAAAACTAAGAACGACAAATGCCATCGTTTGAGCGTGTAATAGAGCATCGTCATCAATTCGCTCTGGGAAAAGAGGAAATAAATTTGTATCTCCAGTATAGAATTTTGCTCCGGCGATAAAAGCTATTAGCGTTAAAAGTCCAATGATAACTCCATTGAAAATCAGGAAAGGAACGCTGCCACTAAATAAGCTTTCTTTCGCATGTCGTGGTTTTTCCTTCATCACATCTGGATCTTCAGGATCAACCCCAAGTGATAATGCAGGCAGTGTATCTGTAATTAAATTCACCCACAAAATATGAATAGGTCGTAGTGGTGTTGCCCAGCCGAGTAAAATCGCTAAAAATAAAGCGATAATTTCTCCGAAGTTACAAGAGAGTAGGAAGAGAATTGATTTTTTTATGTTACGATAAATATTTCTACCTTCTTCAACGGCTTTCACAATAGATGAGAAATTATCATCTGTTAACACGACGTCTGCTGCCCCTTTTGCAACGTCTGTTCCTGTAATGCCCATCGCAACGCCAACATCAGCTTGCTTTAAAGATGGTGCATCATTGACACCATCACCAGTCATAGAAACGATATTTCCTTTCGCGCGTAATGCCTTTACAATTTTCACTTTATGCTCTGGAGAGACTCTAGCGAATACATTTAAATGATTAATTTTGCTAGCTAGTTCTGTATCAGAAATGTTATCTAATTCAGTTCCAATCATAATTTCCGATATTTCTTCAGCAATGCCAAGTTCTTTGGCAATTGCAAAGGCGGTATCTTTATGGTCACCAGTAATCATAACTGTGCGAATACCGGCTTTTTTACATTCTTTAATTGAATCTTTCACTTCAGTTCGTGGTGGATCAATCATACCGACAAGACCAATAAAGATAAGATTTTTTTCAAGATGATTTATATCCACATCGTTTGAATCGTATTGTTTAAATGCGAATGAAAGTACTCTTAAAGCTTCTTGAGACATTGCTCGGGCAGCTTCTAATATTTGATTTTTATCAGAATCAGTTAAAATCTCGATTTTGCCGTTTTTAAAAATATGGGTACATCGAGGTAAGAGCTTATCAATAGCGCCTTTCGTCATGCTATAGTAGCTTTCATCGTATGTATGTACAGTTGACATCATTTTACGATCTGAATCGAAAGGTACTTCGTTAACACGTTCATGTATTTTTTCTAAATGATCTTTTTGCATGTTAAAAGTGGTTCCAGCAACGAGAAGTGCAATTTCAGTCGGGTCTCCCGTTTGTGATTCGTTATTGTAAGATGCATCATTACATAGCACCATATTTTCTAACAATAGACGTTGCGCATCATTATTTACATTTAAACTTTCTAAGCGATCGTATGTGTTATCACTATAAAAGTGAGTAACGGTCATTTTATTTTGCGTTAACGTACCTGTTTTATCTGAACAAATAATTGTGACAGAACCGAGGGCTTCAACAGCTGGTAGTTTGCGAATGATAACGTTTTGTTTAATCATACGTTGCACACCAATTGCAAGAACGATGGAAACGATAGCTGGCAAGCCTTCTGGGATAGCTGCAACGGCTAAACTAATAGCAGTCATAAACATTTCTAACGTATCCCGGCCTTGTAAAAAACCGATGAGGAACATAACGATACAAATAGCTACAGCGACAAAGCCTAAATATTTTCCGACTTGTGCTAAGCTTTTTTGAAGTGGTGTCATATCATCGTCTGCTTCATGTAAAAGGGTAGCAATCTTACCAATTTGTGAGTTCATTCCAGTTTCAACAGCAACACCGACGCCTCTTCCATATGTTACAAGAGTAGACATAAAGGCCATGTTTTTTTGATCGCCGAGTGGTACTTGCTCATCACGTTGCATGGAAGGGTGGTAGATTGCATCTTTATCAACAGGGACAGATTCACCAGTTAGAGCAGATTCTTCAACTTTTAAATTTGCGGTTTCGATAAGGCGTAAATCGCAGGGGATATATCGTCCGGCGTCGAGCATAACGATATCCCCTGGAACGACGTGCTCAGATGGAATTTCTTTTAGTTCACCATTTCTCTTGACGATAGCTTTAGGTGTTGCCATCTTTTTCAATGCCTCTAAAGCTTGTTCTGCTTTCGATTCTTGGACAACACCGATAACAGCATTTAAAACTACAACAAGCGCGATAATACTGGCATCCGCCCATTCACCTACAAAGGCAGAAATAAGGGCAGCAATAATAAGGACATATACGAGGACGTCATTAATTTGGGCGAAAATACGCTGCCATAAAGTGCGTTTTTGTTTTGTAGCTAATTCATTAGAACCGTATTGCTTTAAACGTTCACTTACAATCTCATCTGTTAAACCGTTTTGTTCGTTTGTTTCTAGGTCAATCAATGTTTGATCTTTCGTCTTACTGTACCAATTGCTCATAAGTAAGCACCTCCAGTAAAAACAGTTAGCAATGGTAGTGTTGCTATTATTTGTGAGTAGTATGTATGGAGAAAAAATCTAAGGTGAGGTTCTACTTCTATTGTACAATATTTTACAGTTGGTTGAGGGAAAGAGAAGAGTTGTCATGAATTTGTTGGAAATAAAAAAGAGCCTCATAATAAGAGAGGCTTTTTTACTTTTTAATTAATGTACCTAATTCTTCTGTAATAGCTTGCATTTCACTAATGCTGAATGTTTCACGTTTCATAACATGATCATAAATGTCACGTAAATCTTCGTACATTTCTTCGTTAAAACTAGCAGCTCTCATCGCTCCAGCATTAACCATACGTAATTTTTCTTTAATAGCTTCGACCATGTATTCAACGTTTTCTTCTGACTTTACGGATAAATCCACCGAAGTGTCCCCCTTTAAAATAACATAAGGCTATCTTAACATTTTTTATCATTTTCGTTAATGGATCTTTTCAATCCTATTAAATTAGTAGGGATTTCCTTTATATTTAATAATTGGTTGTTTATACTATAAGTATATATTAAGAAATGCACCAAGAAGGGAAGAAACAAAAATATGGTTCAAGTATTGTTTGTTTGTCTTGGGAACATTTGCCGTTCTCCGATGGCAGAAGCGATTTTTCGAAATCTTGTCGTAAAAGAGGGACTTGAAGAGAAAATTGTCATTGATTCTGCAGGAACTGGAGATTGGCATGTTGGCCATCCGCCACATAAAGGAACACAAAAAATTTTAAAAGAAAATGCAGTCACTTTTGAAGGAATTAAAGCAAGGCAAGTAGAAAAAGAAGACTTAACAAAGTTTGATTATATTATTGCCATGGACAACAAGAATATAGCAGATTTAAAAAGTTTAGGTAAAACTGGAGGCTATATTGGTAGGCTGTCCGACTTTGTTCCAGACGGTGGCTGGACAGACGTTCCTGACCCTTACTATACAGGGAATTTCCAAGAAGTATATGACCTTGTAACAGAAGGGTGTGCAAAGCTATTAGCTTTCATTCGAAATGAACAAGGAATATGAGGAAGCTTAGAAAGAAATACTTTCTAACATAAGAAATGAAAGGGTGAAGGAATATGGCAAAGAAAAATAATATTGCTCGAAACATTGCGATTGGTGTAGCTGCAGGTGTAGCTGTATCCATGTTAAAGAAAGAAAACCGCGAAAAAGTAAAAAATACAGCAGAAAAAGCAAAAACAAAGATGATTGAAATTGGTGAAAATGCAAAGATCAAAGAAAAAGTGCAAACTGTTACAGATAAAGGACGCGAACTTGCTGATTTCAATGTGGTAAAAGCGAAAGTAGCAGAAATTAAAAAATTAACGCCATCTGTTGTAGAGACGTTAAAAGAAACGAAAGAAATTTTTAGTAAGAAAAAAGTTGAGCCAGAAGAAAAGCCAGAAACGATTGAAATTCAAGCTGTATCTCCAAAGGTAGATGAGTTGAAAGTAGAAGAAGAGCCAATAGTTGCTGAAGATGGTGGTATGAAAGAAGCACGTGAATTATTTATGAAAGACTCAAATGCAGTGGAAAAAAAAACTGAAGCGTACATTGAGTTAAAGCAAGATAAAGAAGAGAAGAAAAGCGTTTAAACATATATGAGAAAAATTTTAGAAAAGGTGAGAAGAAATCGTACTTATTCGTTTGGTAAAGATTTATATGACCGGACGATGCGCGATGATGTAGCGGGCTTGGCAGCACAGCTCGCTTATTTCTTCTTGCTTGCAATTTTTCCTGGGCTCGTTTTCTTAATTACGCTTCTTGGATTTATTCCCATTCAAACAGAGGATGTGCTTAGTTTATTAGAGGTTTATGTACCAGATGATGCAATGAACTTAATTGAGGTAAATGTAGATAAAGTTGTAAACCAGCAAAATGGTGGTTTATTATCATTTGGTTTATTATCCATGTTATGGTTTGCCTCAAATGGTGTTAATGCGGTTATGAATGCTTTTAACCGCGCTTATGACGTGAAGGAAACACGTTCTTTTATTACAACAAGAGCGTTATCAATTGTGTTTACATTAGCTATTATTTTTATGATTGTCTTTGCGTTAATTGTTCCGGTATTCGGACAAGTTATTGGAGCAGCAGTGTTTAAAGCACTCGGTTTATCAGATAGTTTTTCTTTCGTATGGAGCATTACACGATTAGTAGCGAGTTTCTTCGTGCTATTTGCTTTGTTTAGTTTCTTATATACATTTGCACCAGATCGAAAGTTAAAAAGAAGAGAAGTTATTTCAGGGGCGTTATTTGCTACTGTAGGATGGATTGTGGTATCGTACTCATTTGCTTATTATGTAGATAAGTTTGCGAATTACGCCAATACATATGGTGGTCTCGGTGGTATCATTATTTTAATGTTATGGTTTTACTTAACTGGATGGGTAATTTTACTTGGCGGTGAAATTAATGGTTTACTCCACCATTATAGAACCGGTGACAATAATTCCCGTAATGAATAATGAGCTCTTGTTCCATAATAAAAAGGAACAGGGGGGATATTTCATGAGTAATAATAAAAAGAACCATAATAATAAAAGTAATAATAAACAAAAGAGCAGTTCGCATCCAAAGCATAAAACGAGTAGCAGTGCGAACGGTCATAATAGCTATCATTAAAAAAAACGGGTCCTCTATGAGGGACCCGTTTTATTTGCTTCCTTTTAATAATCGTAAGCCATTCAAAATGACAAGAATCGTACTTCCTTCATGGCCAATAACACCGAATGGAAGAGCTAAAAATTGCAAGAAGTTTGAACAAATTAGCATGGCAATAACGGCTAGCGAAAAGATTACGTTTTGCTTCACAATACGATTCATTCGTTTTGATAGACGGATCGCTTGAGAAAGACGAGATAGTTCGTTCTTCATCAGTACAACATCCGCAGTTTCTAAAGCTACATCTGTTCCTTCTCCCATTGCGACACCAATGCTAGCAGTAGCTAGTGCAGGTGCATCATTTATACCGTCTCCGACCATTGCTACTGTACCGTATTTTTCTTTTAACTTTTTAATCGTTTCAACTTTTGTTTCTGGTAAGCATGATGCGTAATATTCCTTTATATTACTTTCAGAGGCAATTGCTTTTGCCGTTTCTTCATTATCTCCAGTAATCATAATTGCTTCGACACCAATGCTTTGTAAATCACGAATAGCAGCTATTGTTTCTTGGCGAAGCGTATCTTTTAAAGCGATAAGTCCAAGAATGCCTCCCTCATCACTAATATAAACGACAGTTTTACCTTCCTTTTCAAGTGAGGCAGAAATACCATTATGAAATGTTTTTGTTTCTTCACCGATAAAATCAGCTTTACCTATTTTATAAGCGTTGTTTTCGAATATTCCTTTTAGCCCAAAACCAGTTACATCTTCAACCTTTTCTGGTTTTTTTAATGTAATGTCGTACGCATGTTGTGCATATTTAACAATAGATTCAGCCAAAGGATGTGTAGAGTGACTTTCAATTGATGCTGTAATAGAAAGTACTTCTTTTTCTGTCATATTTTCTCGAACATATATATCTGTTACGGTAGGTTTACCTTCCGTTAATGTTCCTGTTTTATCAAAGGCGATTGCTTTTACTGAAGCGAGGCGTTCTAAATGTATGCCACCTTTAAAGAGAATTCCATTTCTTGCTCCGTTAGAAATGGCTGATAACGTTGCTGGTGTAATGGCAGCAACGAGTGCACAAGGAGATGCGACTACAAGTAAGATCATAGCGCGATAAAACGTTTCATTCCAGCTCCAGTCAAGTAAGAAATGAGGAACGAACATCATAAGCGCAACAACGAGTAGTACACCTTTTACGTATGTTCCTTCAAACTTTTCGATGAATAGTTGTGATGGTGATTTTTCACTTTGTGCACTTTGTACGAGACGAATAATCTTTTGGAATAATGTTTGATCGCTCGGCTTCGTAATTTTAACTTCGATAGCACCACGTAAATTTACAGTACCTGCAAATACTTCATCGCCATATCTTTTCTCATTTGGAATAGGTTCTCCCGTGATTGCTGCTTCATCGATATTTGTTTCACCGTTATGAATCGTACCGTCAGCAGGAACACGTTCACCTGGTTTAATTAAAATAATGTCGTTAATTTGTAACTCTCCAACAGGAATACGTTCCTCTGTTCCGTTGGAAATGCGTAATGCTTCTTCGGGTTGTAAGTCAAGAAGAGCGGAAATCTCTTTTTGGCTCTTACTTAATGTATAAGATTCCATAGCACCGCTGAGCGCAAAGATGAAGATTAAAATAGCCCCTTCTGCCCAGTAGCCAATAATTGCAGCACCGATAGCTGCAAAGAGCATTAGCATTTCAACATTTAGCTCTTTTTCTTCAATCGTATCTTCAATGCCTTCTTTAGCTTTTGCATATCCACCAACTATATAAGCAAGGATATAGCAAGTAATACCTACATTCATTGCATCGTTCTTTGTGAATAGCCAGCCAGCTAAAATAAAAATACCAGATGCCACTGCAAATACAAGTTCATAATGTTTTTTTAATGTGTCCCATAAAGAGGGATGAGAAATTGTTTCTTTTGCGTGTAACGTTTTTACTTCTGAGTTCATTACTACTCGCTCCTTCCGAATTCTTATTGAGAAAAATAATCAAAATCGAAACCCCTATAAAACGACGAAAGCTGCCATCCATAATGGATAGCAGCATTTCTGTTGAATCTGTTTTTAATAGTTATTATGTTGTAATTATTCTATAGTATATCATATGTTTTTATGAGATGGTACGGTTTTGTTTCAAGTATAAACGGAAAACTTGTGTTTTCGCAATTCCTTTGGTATATATGAATATTGTTCATAAAAAGGTCGGAAAGGAAGACAACAAGTGAAGACAGAGAAATTTTTTACCCATCCGATTGGCGTATTTATTGCTGCAATAGTAGCAACTTTTTTATGGGGAAGCGCATTTCCTTTTATTAAGTTAAGTTATGCTGAACTTGGAATTCAACCACAAGAAGTTGGAGAACAAATATTATTTGCCGGTTATCGTTTCTTGTTATCTGGAGTCATGCTCTTATTATTCTTTAAAGTGTTAGGAAAAGATATGAGCTTCAAAAAAGGAACGGGGAAACAGTTAATACAAATTGGTTTATTCCAAACGTTTCTTCAATATATCTGTTTTTACATTGGAATGAGTTATAGTTCAGGAATTGAAGGAGCTATCATTTCAGGGACATCATCATTCTTTCAAATTTTACTCGCCCATTTTTTATATAAAGATGATGCTCTCAATATAAGAAAAATAATTGGGGTATCGATTGGTTTTTGTGGCGTCATTTTAGTAAATGTGCCGAGTGATGGTAGCTTATCATTTCATTTTGGAATCGGAAGCTTATTACTTCTTAGTGCAGCAATGCTGTATTCATATGGAAACATATTAGCAAAAGAAGGTAGTAAAACATTAGATGTTGGCTATATGACAGCATACCAAATGATGTTTGGTTCTATAGGATTATTATGTATAGGGGCTTTACAAGTTGGAGTCATGCCATTTACATTTAGTCTACATGCACTACTTATGCTGATTTATTTATCTTTCTTATCTGCAGCTGGTTTTTGCATTTGGAATACAATTATGAAGTACAACAAGGTTGGAAAAGTATCTATGTATATGTTCTTTATACCCGTATTTGGTGTGTTATTATCGAGCATGATTTTAGGTGAAGCAATTCATTCATTTGTGCTACTCGGTTTAGCATGTGTAGCCGCGGGAATTATTGTGGTAAATCGAACGCCAGCTAAGCAAAAAATGGAGCAAGAAAAACAAGTAGCATAGAGAGCAGAAAAGCGATTACAATGGAAGAACAGTACTGTTCTTCTTTTTTTCATAGAAAAAGGATAATAGACTAAGTGTAACGAAAAAAGATACAAAAAGCATTTATTGAGGAGAACATGTTATGAATCTACTTTACGTGGTGTTAATTGGGCAAATACTTCTTTTTTTAATTGGTGCAATTTATGCAATGCGGCAGACAAAAAGAACGAAAGATAATATGCCGTTACCTTTAGTAATCCGTCTTATTCTTAGTTTTTCTTTAACAGGTAGTGCAATTTGGATATGGTTACAAGATCCATCTGTAGAGTATAGTACGTGGGTTGCACTTGGTATGACTTTATCGACTGTGGGAGATTTGTTTATGGCTGGGCTGATTCCAATTGGTCACAGGTTAATTGGAGGGATGGTTACTTTCGCTCTTGCTCATTGTTTTTATGTAAAAGCATTTTTGCAAACAGGAATTTCGTGGAATGGTTTTTGGATTGGTTTACTCGTATATGGGCTCTTTCTAATTGTAGGATGGTTCTTCTTTATCCGAAATGATAAACAGGATAAATTGTTTACGATAGGAGCTCTAATTTACGGATTGTGGGTTGGAGGAATGGCTTGCTTTGCATTCGCCTTATATTATGAAAATACAGGGATATGGTGGATACCAGCGTTTGGTGGTTTACTATTTGTGATTTCTGATTTTATTATTGGCGTGACAGATATCGGAGGGCGTAAATTGAAGTATGAGCCACTTTGGATTTGGTTTACATATGTAGCTGCTCAAATGTGTATTGTATATGTGGGATTATAAAAAGATACTCTCAAAATAGTGAATAGACTATTTTGAGAGTATCTTTTTTGCTTGTTTAATTTGATCAGTATTACCATTTTGAAATTTCTAATATTATAATTTTATAATTCGGAATTTTGTAGAAAAATATCGGTTGTATTATTTATAATAAAAGTAAAAAGATGATGAGATGGTGAAATGATGCAAAAGAAAAAACATTGGCGTGAATTCTTTGGAACTATTGCAATCGCATGTTTATTGGTGTTTTTGGCGAAAATTTTTGTGTTTTTCCCTACGACTGTAAAAGGAGCATCTATGAGGCCAACGTTGCAAGATGGAGATAAGGTGATTGTTAATAAGTTAGCAAAACAATTTGAAAGCTATGGGAGAGAAGATATTATTGTTATGAAAACAGATAATTTTTATGTCAAAAGAGTGATTGGATTACCTGGAGATATAATTGAGATGAGAAATGATCAATTATATGTAAATTCTGAAGTGAAAGATGAAGAGTATTTGGATAGTAATAAAAAACAAGCAGAAAAAAAACTTATGAATTTAACAGAGGACTTTGGACCAATTACAGTTCCCGAAAATAAGATTTTTGTTATGGGAGATAATCGCTTAATAAGTAAAGATAGTAGAAATGGTTTAGGTTTTATTGATAGAGAAGATGTGTTAGGAAAGTTGGCAGGCATTTATTATCCGTTTGAACATATGAAAATAATAAAGTAAAAAACCAAGCAAATTTTAGTTTGCTTGGTTTTTTTGGTTAAACAGTAGGAGATTCGTTTGATACAAAAATATCTTCATGTTTCTTTGTAGTACTTAAAACGAATTTATGTTGTAGCAATTGTAGTTTAAATAACGCCAAAGGATCATGATATGTTTCTGGATTGCTTCTTAGCGTTGCTAATGTTTGCTCGTCTTCCTTTATCTCAAGTTGAGCTGCATCTACATTTTGTTTCAATATATTAAGTGGATCTTTGAAGAACATCATGATATCACGTTCTAATGCACCTTCAAATACTTCAAATTGAAGGAAGAATTGTTTTGAAATTGTGTGAGCAATTTCTGTATAGTCTTCTGTTTCAATATATTGTTTATATTTGTTGGCGAGCATAGATTGGTTTTTTTGCATATTACCAAATAATTTTCCGGCACTTTTTAAGAAAAACTGTGTCGGTGTAAAGCGTAATAAAATATTGATGTTCGTTACTGTAATTCGATTTGTCATTCGTACAACATCTCGATTCCAATCATCTAATAATTTGAAATCGCAAGGAAGTTTCATACGTTCTTCTTTATATAATTTATTAAACGTTTCACTCATTTCATCTAAATAAGCTTGAGCTTGAATAAATTCATTATGTGCTGTTTCAATCCATTCTTGAATAGACCCAGTAAATTTAGGAAGAAGTACCTGTTGTACATGCTTTTGAACTCGTTCATTCATTGCAGCATTTAATTCTTCATGAACTAATTTGAAATCACTATCTTCTTGAACAAGATCAGAGCAGCTCTGTAATAATTCAGGAATTTGAGAATGTATATCTCGTGTAATTTCTTCTTTCGTTAAAAGATAGGATTCGGTAATAGAACGAATTTTATCTTTTTCAAGAGCAGTAAGGTTATTAATAAATCCAGTAAGTTTCACTGAGATGTGTTTATTCCAGCGTACGGATTTTACTAATGTATTTTCTAATTCCACACGTTCATTTATGAGATAAGCAATTGTCTTTTGCGTAAACCATATTAGCTTTTCTATACGTTCTTTTTCTATATCGCGTTTTGCAAGATTAGAAAGAATAGATTCTGTTACATCTCCAAGTTGCTGGCTACTCTCTTGCGAAGGAGAGTATGGGAAGAACTGTGCATCTGGAAAATGTACTTTAAGTTTACTAATTAGTTTTTCATCAGTAGTCGTATTATTTGTGTGTGATACGAAGTGAATTTGTAAGTTTGGTACTTGTTCACGTAAATAAATTAACGTATCAATTTCTTGACTATGCAATGGTGAAGAAGAATTTAATACGTATACAAGGCTATCTGCTGCTTGTAAGTATTCAAAGTATGCATTGTTTTTATCCAATTGTCCTTGAATAGATGGTGTAATAAGAAATGTAAACTTATTTTTTCTTAAAAACCTACTTGGTAGCTTAATTTCTATACATTTTTTCTCAAGTTCTGACTGAGCAGATGTAGCCGTTATTTGATGGAATTCATCAAGGTTAGGGATATTTCTTATATCTAACTCGGTAAATTCTGTTATTTCAGTTTGACTAGCGTCTTTAAATAGAATAGGAGTTGTTAAAGTTTCAGTTAAGATGTTCTCTCCCAATATTGAATTAACAAATGATGTTTTATCATGGTCACTAGTTCCAGCTATTAGTATTGGTGTGACATTTAAATCACATAGTTCATGGACGAGTAGCGTAAATTGATGACTTAAATCTACATCATTTTTCTCAGCCCATACAGCGATTGTTTCGAATAAATGAGAAACTGTTTCCATATTTACATCTGCTTCAGCTGATGTATTAGAAAGTAAGGATCCAGCACTTTTTACGAGTAATGATTCTAAAGTTGTAGGTGAGACTTCATTCCATGCTAACACTGCTGCAGAGACAACTAGAGAATCTTTTGCTTTCGTTAAACTGAACCAATTTGTTAATAAATTTGGTACAAGTCCGTTTAATTCATGCATAAAATGATTTCCGGTAATTAATGCAAAGTATGTTTCTTGGTAGCGAGTAGAGATTTCATTCCAATCGTCATTATTGTCTGTTTCAATATGCAAGAATAAATGATTAATACTTTGAATCCAAGGAAGGTATAAGGATTCATGTTGATAGCTATTCCAAAGAGCAATAACAAGTTCTTTAAATTGAGCTTGATCAACAGCATATAGAGCTTTTAAAGACTCATAGAAATATTCAGGCTTAATATTTTTTGTAAATCCTTTGTTTATGTAAGTTATTAACGTATCAAACCAGTGTAAAGATTGTGTTCGGATACCTTCTTGAACAGCTAGTTCGATAGCGTTGTTCCAATCTTCTTGTTTTTCATAGAAAGAACGTGCAATTGCAGTAATATTTGGGTAATCCGGTTGGAATGCAACAGCTTCACTAATCGTCTTAAAAGCGAGTCCTAAACGATCTTGTTCGATATAAAGAGAAAGAAGTTGTAAGGAAACCTCCATCGTAAGAGTCGTATCTTCCGTTTGAATAGATTGATAAATTTCTTCTGCCTTTGGTAAGAATCCTAGTTCAAAATAAGCATCTGCAATATTTTTTGTCGCCCAAAGTGCAAGAGCATTATTTACTTTTTCCCATTTAAATATAGCTGCTTCAAAATCTTTATTTTGATAATAAAATTCACCTTGAGCAAATCGAATATTAGAAATGTTGGAGAATTCATTTTTAGATTCATTTATATATGCTTCACCGAGTACTTCCGATGCAGGAGTAGAAGTTTCTTCTGTTAAAAATGTTTTATAGTAAACTTTTTGAATAAATTGATTTTCAATGGTCATGTTCGTTCCCCCCTGTATAATTTAGAAAAATGATGTTGTATGTAAAAGGGTGTATGTTCTTTTAATAGGTAGAAGTTGCATTATATAGACCAAACTATGTTTTTGCTAGATATATCATTTTTCTTGAGAGTTAAACCGTTGCGAAAAGTAACTTTCCTTTATTGTAACAAAAAAACACGCATATGAATTTTTATTTTTTATCGGGTTATTTGCGGGCAATAAGAATCTAATCTCAAAATTGGTGAATGTAAGTGAGTTATGTGGAGTCGGGATGTCTGTAAAAGCAAGATTGGCATAGGTTAATAATTAGTAGAGGATGAACAAAACTCCCACTGAGTAAAGTTTTTCTTTATCTCTGTTAAAGGAAAGAATAGAAGTAGAGTTCATTATAAAAACAATGTATAGTGAATATGTATACCATGTTTGCCTTAAAGATAGAAAGGGTACAATGTGGAATAACGACCGTGCATAGGATGTGTCTTCCGAATGGAACAACATATTGGCGAGTTAATCGCGCATTATGGCTATTTTGGAATTGTTATAGCTTTGGCTGGTGGGATTGTCGGATTACCGATACCAGACGAGTTTTTATTGACCTTTGTTGGTTATAATGTTTCAAAAGGAGTTATGTCAGGAACTGCTGCTTTTTTAAGTGGGCTGGCTGGTGCGATGTTAGGGATCACGTTAAGCTACATATTAGGTTTAAAACTTGGGCTCCCTGTTTTAAAGAAATATGGGCCGAAAATTAGAATTAAAGAACATCACATTGAAAAAACACATATTTTATTTGAAAAATATGGGCCATTTCTTTTAATGATTGGTTATTTTATACCGGGCGTACGTCATTTAACAGCATATTTTGCTGGGGTATCAAATTTGACACTTTGGCGTTTTTGTTTGTACGCTTACGGTGGTGCGCTCATTTGGATAAGTGTTTTTATTGGGCTTGGCTGGAAGTTAGGCGAGAAGTGGCGCTTCGTTGAGTATAGTTTACATCATTATGGAATATGGATTTTATTAATTTCAGCAGTTGTTACATGTTTTGTATGGTTGTACATAAAGAAAAAGAAAAACCGCTAATAGCGGTTTTTTTAGCTGAAAGCAATAAATAATACACCAGCTGTAATAAAGACTACACCAACGCCGGTCATAAAGTTTAACTTTTCACCGAGGATAATCATAGCGAGAATGATAGAAAATACGACGCTTAATTTATCGACAGGAGCTACTTGTGAAACCTTTCCTGTTTTGAGGGCAAGAAAATAAAATAGCCATGAAGAAGCACCTGCAATCCCACTTAATGTGATAAATAGCAGTGCTTTTTTATTTAGCAGTACGTCGCCGATATTTTGAAATTTACCTTGTATGATAATAACGCCTATCATAAATAATGCCATAATAATAGATCGAATTGTTGTTGCAACGTTTGCATCGATGCCGTCTAAACCAAACTTTCCAAAAATCGATACAAGGGCAGCAGCAATTGCTGATAATAGTGCAAATAAGAGCCACGAACTCATAGTAAAATTCCTCCAATCTTACAGTATTATACATGAAAATGATTCTCATGTATAAAGTTGAAGCAATTGAGCTTATAGGAAGCACGACTTCAACTTAACTTCTTGCTCCACCTGAATTTTAAGGTGGGAGTTTTACTGCCTGTAAATAGTGGGCTAAATAGCGAAATAATCCCCACCTTATATTTTTAATAAGGTGGGGATTATTATACTACTCTGCAATTTCCTCATATAAAAAGTACGTTACATTATAAATATGTTCTACTTCATCGTCTGTCATAAACAGTAATTCGTCACGCTCAATCCCTTTTTTCTTTTCAATAAACTCAATCATGTTTTTGCGTTCTTCTCTCTTCATCAATTTTATTTCTCCTCTCAATCTGTTTTAATACAGTTTATTTAAGTTAATGCTATTATATAACAGAATCTTTAGAAAGTTCCACCTATTTTATTTTTTTTTTCAAAAGAACTTTTCGACAAAACAAGCCCACCTAAGGGGGGCTTGTTTTATTTTATAGTCGTAAAAACTCAGGCTCCGTCGTACCGGCACCATCGATGTAATAAATTGTGTCGGGGTTGATTTTTATCAATACGTAATTAGGGTCTTCAGGGCCGAGTAACCAACGTTTTAAGCTATTATTCCAAAACTTGTTTTTTAATGTCGAGTCTTCCTCAATTGAAGCCAATCCTTCAACTTCAATATAATCTTCATCTAATTTTTTCCCTTCTCGTCCGAGTAGTACATGGACATTAGGATTTTGTTCAATATCTGTTATCTTTTTTGATTGTCGATCTGTTGCAACATACAGTACAAAATCTTCATGGAAAAACATCATAAAGGCGCTATGAGGTTTCTCATTTCGTACTGTAGATAATACACCAGTACGTTGACCTTGAATAATAGTTGCGATTTTTTCTTTTAAGTGCATAATTTTAACCCCTTTTCACAATTTATAATTCTGTCTGTTTAAACAAGATAATTTAAATATCTTTCATACTGTTTTCTTCAATCCGATTTTTTAAACGTAATTGTGATGAAATCGGACAAGTTAGGAGAAGAATAATAATAATATTGAGGAGAAATACATACGATGGAAGGATGAAAAACATGTTTAATAAAATATTTCTTATAGTAGCGCTTATAGGTGTACCACTATCTGTACTTGGAAAAACACTTCATTGGCCAGAAACAATTATGTTCGCTGTGTATTGTGTTACGATTATCGCATTAGCTGGTTTTATGGGTAGAGCAACAGAGAGTCTAGCAATTGTTTCTGGTCCTAGAATAGGCGGATTATTAAATGCTACTTTCGGTAATGCTGTTGAACTTATCATTTCAATTTTTGCACTTCAAGCAGGGTTAATTGAAGTGGTGTTAGCTTCTTTAACGGGATCTGTACTTGGAAATTTATTATTAGTAGGAGGGTTATCCTTCTTTGTTGGAGGTCTTAAATACAAAAGACAAAGTTTTAATGTATATGATGCAAGGCATAATTCAGCTTTATTAATATTTGCTGTTGTTGTGGCCTTTGTTATTCCAGAGATCTTTTCAATGAAGATGGACGCTGGCAAGACGTATCAATTAAGTATAGGTGTTTCTATTATTATGATTATCATGTACCTTGCTGCATTACTATTTAAGTTAGTTACGCACCGTGGTGTATATCAACATAAAAGTGACGAAGTAGCGCATGAAGAAGAGCCAGAGTGGTCGAAAGGGAAGGCGCTACTTATTTTAGCGATAGCAACACTAGCGGTAGCTTATGTGTCAGAGGCACTCGTGCATACTTTTGAAACTGTTGCAAAGTCATTTGGCTGGTCAGAGTTATTTATAGGGGTTATTATCGTTGCAATTGTTGGGAATGCAGCGGAACATGCGTCTGCAATTATTATGGCTTATAAAAATAAAGTAAATATTGCAGTTGAAATTGCAATAGGCTCTACATTACAAATCGCCATGTTTGTTGCTCCTGTATTAGTATTACTATCTATGTTCTTCGCGCAAAGGATGCCTTTAGTATTTACCATACCAGAACTTGTGTCTATGATTACAGCCGTTTTCTTAACGATTGCGATTTCCAATGATGGAGATACAAACTGGTTTGAAGGAGGCACTTTACTAGCGGCGTATGTCATTATGGGAATTGGTTTTTATTTATTATGAAAAATAGGCATAACAATTGCGCTCAGAGAAAACAATAAACGAAGTAGTATATATACCTACATAGGAAGGAGCCAGACAGGTGAAACGAGTATACAGCATATGTCTTTCAACTATGGTCTCGTTTATTTTATTATTTCCTAACATGAGTTTTGCAAAGACAACAGTAGGAACAAAAATGCCTTCATCTGTTTTAAATATTTCAAAAGACAATACATTTCCAAATGATGCGCAAGATCTGCCACGTTTACAACCAAGTAAATTTGCTCAAGAGCTATTGAAAACGGCTAATATTAAAATTGAAAATCCAGACTTAATTCGGATGTTTAATGAAACGACAATTTCAAATGCGCCACTTGCAGTAGGGTATCGGGCAAAAATTTATTTAGGTCAATGGGCCTTACATTATGAATCAGTAGACACATCGATTAATTGGGAATATAAACAAGTGAATCGAAATGTGTATGATAATCGCGGAGGAGACCGTTTATATCCACTTCGCTATAAGCAAGAAACACAAAAGACGGTTGAAGGCGATTTAACAGCAGATATGAAAGATGCTGCAGATGTGAAAAAAATGATGCTTCTCAAAGCACTTGAAAAAGTACAATTACCTCTTTCGTTTAAGACAACTATTGGTTATGGTACTGGGCATGAGCGTGTGTATAATATTAGTCCGAGTCAACTTGGATATTTATACGCTTATACACCAGCAGTAAATGAAAAGGGAAAAGTAACATTTGGAGAAGTGTATCTTGTATTAAAGGGAAATCAAAAAAGACTTGTTGTGAAAAATATTACTTCTCAAGGAATTGGAGCGGCAATTCCAATTCATGATCATTTGTTTTTTAAATTTATTTCTTCTTCTCACTCGCAATAACATAAAAAACGTCAGCTTATAAGCTGACGTTTTTTTTATAATGTAATGTTTGCTGTTTTTGATAAGAAATCTTCTGTCGGATAGTAGCTGTTTTTTACAAGAACATTTGGTCCAAGACATTTTACTGCAGGACAGTGGCAGCTTAATGATTTTGCTGTTTTTGAAGTGCTCCATTTTTCATACGCTTCTTGTAATGTGTTTGTTTGTATGTTTCCTAGAAGTGGAACATCACCAAAGTCCGTCACAATAATATTTCCATCGAAAATATTTACATTTAAACGAGAACGGCCATCTGGATCATTACGAACAGTTACATTTTTGCTCTCTTGCAATTTTTTAAATGTAGCTATGTCTTTTTCGTCATCGCTACAAGCATAGAAAGGTAAAGTTCCAAATAGCATCCATACATTTTCATCGCGAATTTCTAGTAAATGTTCAATCGCATCACGAATTTCAGCTTTTGTTAAAATCTCTAGATTACTCGCGAAGTCACTTGGATACATTGGATGAACTTCATGACGTTTACAGCCCATCTCTTCGACGATTTGGCGGTGAATATGTTCAATATGTGGTAGAGTTCTTTTGTTTAGCATTGTTTCGGCCGATACAAGTACACCTGCATCTGATAGAGCCTTACTATTTGTAATCATTCTTTCAAATAATTTTGCACGTTGTTCGTAAGTAGGCTTACGCTCCATCATTGCAAATCCGCCTTCAACGAAGTCATCAATTGTTCCCCAGTTATGAGATATATGCAATACGTCTAAATAAGGAATAATCTGTTCGTAACGTGCTAAATCTATAGTTAAGTTAGAGTTGATTTGAGTGCGAACGCCTCGTTCATCGGCATATTTTAAGAGTGGTGTTACATAGTTGTCGACGGATTTTTTTGAAAGCATAGGTTCGCCGCCAGTAATACTTAAAGAACGTAAATGAGGAATCTCATCTAATCGTTTTAATAAAAGATCCATCGGAAGCGGATTTGGGTCTTTCGGCTGTAACGTGTAACCAACAGCGCAATGCTCACAGCGCATGTTGCATAACGTCGTCGTTGTAAATTCAACATTTGTTAATAGTAGTTTGCCGTACTCTTCAAGGTCCATATACGCTTCCCATGGATCGTAAGAAGGAGTAATCGGCTTCATTTTTTGTGATATCGTCATATGAAATACTCCTTTGACTATTGAAATAACAATTTGTCCATTCTCTATAATAGAAGAATATGTGCTTTTTATAAAGTGAAACTTTTTAGCATGGAAAGAGAGAGGGCTTACATTATAGTGGATGACTGTGACAAAATTGATGAAATTTCATGCCCATAGCAATCGTTTTTGCGGTATAATAAAAGCAACTCGAATTAAAAGGAGAGTGCCTTCATGGGAAAAGCAATTCAAGATAAAGATACACAATTAGTATATTTAAAAGAACGTTTAAATATGTTCATTGAAGTAATTGATACAATTGAACCTGAAGAAGTAGAATTAGAAGATGTAGATCGTCTTCTTGCAATGTTAGATGAATTAGAATTAAAATGTGAGCAATTTAAAAAAGACGAATAATATATTAAAAAGGCTACCAATTCCAATTTGGTAGCCTTTTTCTGTTCGGGTAATAGAAGGACGATAGAAAAAGAGGTATAATCAAGTTGTGAAAAATTTCATTTATGCTCTAATAGCGTGAAACAAATAAATAGCTAAAGAGCATAACAATTGAATTTTCAGCTCATAACGTTTTGGTAGCGTTCACAATTGAGGGGGAAGTAACAATGGAAAAGCTTCAAGAAAGCATGTATCAACTAATTGTTGAAACGTCAACGAACTTACCGAAAGATGTTCGTCGTGCGATTCAACAAGCGAAAGAGCGAGAAAATGCAGGGACTCGTTCTGCGATGGCACTTGGCACAATTACAAATAATATTAAAATGGCTGATGATAACATCTCGCCGATTTGCCAAGATACAGGGATGCCAACGTTTAAAATTTATACACCAGTTGGTGTGAATCAATTAAAGTTGAAGGAAGCTATCTATAATGCGCTTGAGCGGGCGACAAAAGATGGTAAACTTCGTCCCAATTCTGTTGATTCTCTTTTTGGAGATAATAGTGGAAATAATTTAGGACCAGGTACACCGGTGATTAAGTTTGAACAATGGGAAAAAGATTATATTGATGCACGTTTAATCCTAAAAGGTGGTGGCTGTGAGAATAAAAATATTCAATATAGCTTACCGTGTGAACTAGAAGGACTTGGACGAGCTGGCCGTGATTTAGAAGGGATTCGTAAATGCCTTCTTCATGCAGTATATCAAGCACAAGGGCAAGGATGTAGCGCTGGTGTAATTGGTGTTGGTATCGGGGGAGACCGCACATCAGGTTATGAATTGGCAAAAAATCAATTATTCCGTACATTAGATGATGTCAATCCAGTACCAGAGTTACAACATCTTGAAGAGTACGTATTAGAAAATGCGAATAAGCTTGGCATTGGTACGATGGGATTTGGCGGAGAAACAACTTTACTTGGTTGTAAAATTGGCGTCTATAATCGTTTGCCAGCTAGTTTCTATGTATCTGTTGCGTATAATTGCTGGGCATATCGTCGCCTTGGTGTGAAAATCCATCCTGAAACAGGAGACATTATGGATTGGCTATATCAAGAAGGTGAAGATACACTTCAGCATGAAGTACAAGAAAAAACAGAGCAACGTGAGATTGTATTACAAGCACCAATTACAGAAGAGCAAATTCGTGAACTTCGCGTTGGTGATGTTGTAACAATTAATGGCATGATGTATACAGGTCGTGACGCAATCCATAAGCATTTAATGGATAATGATTGTCCAGTAGATTTAAATGGACAAATTATTTACCACTGTGGTCCAGTTGTTGTGAAAGATGAAAATGACAATTGGCAAATTAAAGCGGCAGGTCCAACGACAAGTATTCGTGAAGAACCGTACCAAGGCGATATTATGAAGAAATTCGGTATTCGCGCTGTCATTGGAAAAGGCGGTATGGGTGCGAAAACATTAGCGGCTTTAGAAGAACACGGCGGTGTATATTTAAACGCAATCGGTGGTGCAGCGCAATATTATGCTGAATGTATTAAAGAAGTGAAAGATGTTGATTTCTTACAATTTGGTATTCCGGAAGCAATGTGGCATTTACGTATCGACGGGTTTAAAGCAGTTGTAACGATGGACTCTCATGGTAATAGCTTACATGCAGATGTTGATAAAACATCACTTGAAAAATTAGCTAGCTTTAAAGAGCCAGTATTTAAGTAAATAAAAAATGCATCTCGAATGATTCGAGATGCATTTTTTTGGTATATATAGAAAAACATGTTCAGCATGAAAGAATGTGTAGCAACAGAAACTACAAGTACGATTATATATGGAAAGGAGACTATTTATGAAATATAAATGGTTATATATCGGTCTCATTTTTTCAATTATGATGGCACTTGTTCCAGTTTCAGCACTGGCTTATACAAATACTCCACATAACTGGGGAATCCCGCGTCCTAAAAATGAAACAGTACCAGATGCAGGAAAGTTATATACAGATTTACTACAAAAAAATGGCGGGTTTTATTTAGGAGATACGAAGAAAAAAGATATTTATTTAACATTTGATAATGGATATGAGAATGGATACACAGGGAAAATATTAGATGTATTAAAAGAGAAAAAAGTACCAGCAACTTTCTTTGTAACGGGGCATTACATTAAAACACAAAAAGATTTATTGTTAAGAATGAAGGATGAAGGACATATTATTGGAAACCATTCTTGGAGTCATCCTGATTTTACAGCGGTAAATGATGAGAAACTTCGTGAAGAATTAACAAGTGTAACGGAAGAAATTAAAAAAGTAACTGGGCAAAAAGAAGTGAAATATGTACGTCCTCCGCGCGGTGTATTTAGTGAAAGAACGTTAGCTCTTACGAAAGAAATGGGCTATTATAATGTATTTTGGTCACTTGCATTTTTGGATTGGAAAGTGGATCAGCAAAGAGGATGGCAATATGCGCATAATAATGTTATGACGATGATTCATCCAGGATCTATTTTATTACTTCATGCAATATCAAAAGATAATGCAGAAGCACTTGCGAAAATCATTGATGATTTGCGCGAGAAAGGGTATCATTTTAAAAGTCTAGATGACTTAGTAAAAGGCAATCAACCGTAAGCATGTATGCTTACGGTTTTCTCATGCTATAATGATGTGTAAAAAGGATGGGGAAACGTATGTGGAGCGAACATGTTACGTTAGAGTATCCGTATCATTTTGAAGAAGTATTAAAACGTTTATCTTTTGATCCTCTTAACGTCATTCAATTAGATGAGAAAGTTATTTATATCCCGCTTTGTATAGACGAGGAACAGGTTGTTGTTCGCTTACAAGGGATTGGTACTGTTCAAAATCCACAGTTTTGGATTTCTAGTCAGACAGGAGATCCAGAGAAAGTCATGAAACGAATGAGGGCCATTTTTCATTGGAATGAACCGTTTCAAGATATACAAAATCATTTTTTAAACACATCATTACGTCCACTATTTGAAACATATGCTTATACTCCAATTATTTTAGAATTTGATTATTTTGCTTGTCTGCTTCGCTGTATCATTCACCAACAAATAAATTTGAAATTTGCTACTGTGTTAACAGAACAATTTGTGAAACGGTATGGAACAGAGAAGAACGGTGTATTCTTTTTCCCCACTCCGGAAATAGTAGCAAATATTTCAATAGAAGAATTGAGAGAGCAGAAGTTTAGTCAGCGAAAGGCTGAATATATAGTAGGATTAGGTCGAAGTATTGTCAGTGGTACATTAAATTTAGCGAGTATAGAAAATGGGACGGAAGAAGACATTTCAGCACAATTGTTGCCAATTAGGGGAATTGGTGCATGGACAGTGCAAAACTTTTTAATGTTTGGGCTTGGACGGAAAAATATGTTCCCGAAAGCGGACATTGGGATTCAGCGTGCAGTGCAAGGTATATTTCAATTAGATGATAAACCTGATGATGCATTTTTAGAAAAAGTGAAACAAGAGTGTGAACCATACTGCAGTTATGCAGCGTTATATTTATGGAAAAGTATAGAGTAGAGGTGTAATAATGATACAAAAGCAACATGAGAGTAAGTTGGAAGTTGGTCAAACGTTTCCTGTGACAATTAAACGTCTTGGGATTAACGGAGAAGGCGTTGGTTATTTTAAGAGACAAGTTGTTTTTATTCCAGGGGCATTACCAGGAGAAGAAGTTGTTGCAGAAACAACGAAAATTCAGCGTGGCTTCGCTGAAGCGAAAGTGAAAAAAGTTCGTAAAGCTTCACCGCATCGTGTGAAAGCACCGTGTCCAGTATATGAGGAGTGTGGCGGTTGTCAGCTGCAACATTTAGATTATAAAGAACAATTGAATCAAAAGCGTGATATCGTTGTACAAGCATTTGAGAAGTACATGAAAAATAGTATGGAAGAGAAAATTCGCCCAACGCTTGGCATGGAAAATCCATGGCATTATCGTAATAAGAGTCAATTACAAGTGGGGCGTAAAGACGAAAAGGTTATTACAGGGCTGTATAAACAAAGCTCACATCAGTTAATTGATATCGCTCACTGTATGATTCAACATAAAGCAACGAATGAAGCGACAAAAGTTGTAAGACGTATTTTAGAAAAATTAAATGTTTCTATTTACAATGAGAAAAAACAAAAAGGTTTAGTACGCACAATTGTAACACGTACTGCAGTTCAAACAGGGGAAGTACAAGTTACACTTATTACAACAAAAGAAGAATTACCAAATAAAGAACAATTTATTGCAGAAGTACAAAAACAGATGCCAGCGGTTAAATCAATTATGCAAAATGTAAACTGGCGTAAAACATCTGTTATTTTTGGCGACAAAACATTTAAATTAGCTGGAAAAGAAGTCATTCAAGAAACACTTGGCGATTTATCATTTGAATTATCAGCACGTGCATTCTTCCAGTTGAATCCAGAGCAAACAGTTGTTTTGTATAATGAAGCGAAAAAAGCAGCTGCGTTAACAGGAAACGAGAAGATTGTGGATGCATACTGTGGTGTTGGTACAATCGGTCTTTGGCTTGCAAATGATGCAGCGGAAGTACGTGGTATGGATGTAATTCCAGAAGCAATTGCAGATGCAAGAAAAAATGCAAAGCGTCACGGATTTACAAATACGAAATATGAAGCAGGTAAAGCTGAACAATGGTTACCGAAATGGGTAAAAGAAGGATGGCGTCCAGATGTAATTGTTGTCGACCCACCACGTACAGGTTGCGATGATAAATTACTGGAAACAATTTTAAAAGTGAAGCCGAAACAAGTTGTGTACGTGTCTTGTAATCCTTCTTCATTAGCACGTGATGTACAAGCATTAATGAAGAGCTATGAAGTGGAGTATGTGCAACCAGTTGATATGTTCCCGCATACAGCTCACGTAGAAAATGTAGTGAAGCTTGTTAGAAAGTAAAGTTTATTAATATTCCCTCATGGTATGAGGGAATATTTTCTATGAAGGAGAATATTATGCATAATTATAAATTAACGATTCAGTACGACGGCGCACGTTTTAAAGGATGGCAACGTCTCGGTAATAACGATAATACAATTCAAGGAAAAATCGAAAGTGTCATATCTGAAATGGTCGGAAAAGAAATTGAAATTATCGGTTGTAGTAGAACAGACGCTGGTGTACATGCTTTGAATCAAGTTGCTAACTTTCAAAGTGATGAGAAGTTAGTGGAACATAAAGTGAAAAAATATTTAAATCAATATTTACCTAACGATATTAGCATTACGAATGTGGAAGAAGTACATGATCGTTTCCATGCTCGTTACAATTCTAAAGCAAAAACATATCTGTATAAAATTTGGAATGAAGAGCATACAAATCCATTTATGCGTAAATACAGCATGCATGTGAATAAAAAATTAAATGTGAAAAGCATGAAAGCAGCTGCAAAACATTTAGTTGGTTCACATGACTTTACTGCTTTTTCAAATGCGAAATCAAAGAAAAAATCTATGGTTCGAGAAGTATATACACTTGATGTGATGGAAGAGGCAGGGTTTGTACAAATTAGAGTAAGTGGTAACGGCTTCCTTCATAATATGGTAAGAAAAATTGTCGGGGCATTAATTGAAGTTGGATTAGGACAATTAGATGCTGAAGCAATTCCAAACATTTTAGAGGAAAAGCAGCGCAATCAAATTAATTGTCTTGCTGAGGCAAGTGGGTTGTATTTAGAGAATGTTGAGTTTTAATGGCAAATAAAAAAATCGGGCTAAGTAGCTCGATTTTTTTAGTATTAAGAAGATTTTTCGTTTTTTATACGTATCTTCAAATTCCAAAAAGCAGCAAGCATAATAGCTGCAAAGGAGCCAAAAATTGTTCCTAATAGCTTTGCATAAGGAGAGCTGCTTACATCGGCATTAATGAATAACATCATACAGAGCATGACAGGGAAAAAGTATAAGTATTGTAATAACTTTAATTTTTTATCATTACTCATATATATAGCCCCTTTCTAGCATGTTATATGTTTATTATAACATATTTTACCAAGTCATTTTTACACTTGGAGACATGTTTATTTCATATGTGTAAATGCAGTTTTTTAATTCGATATTGTAAGTTTTGCCTACTTAATCCTAAAAATTTTGCAGCTTGTGAGATGTTGCCATGATTCTCTTTAAGAATTTGATTAATGTAGTTCTTTTCCATTTTTTCTATTGTGTGTTTTAAAGTTTTAGGTGCATCAGTATTGTGAGTAGTTAGTGCATGTTGCATATTGAATTCTGTTTTTATTCGTTCGCGAAAGCGAGTAGGAAGATGAAACGCTGTAATGATGGTTTCATCTTCTATCAAGTTCATGGAACCTTCAATTATATGTTCCAACTCCCGTACGTTTCCAGGCCAATCGTATGCATAGAAAAATTCTCTTACATTTACATCTACATCGGTTACGTTGAGCCCGAATTGAGTATTATATTTTTCAATAAAGTGCTGAACAAGAGCTGGAATATCTTCTTTTCTTTCACGTAAAGGCGGAAGACATAAAGTAACGACGCTTAATCGGTAATATAAGTCTTCTCTTAATCGATTATGTGCGATGGCTTCAAAGGGATCTTCATTGATAGTTGCTATAATGCGAACATCAATTTCTTTTTCGTGTGTACCTCCGATTCTTCGTATTGTTTTTTCTTGTATAGCCCGCAGCAACTTAGCTTGAAGTATTGGGCTTAATGAATTGATTTCATCTAATAACAAAGTTCCTCCGTTTGCTTCTTCGAATAAGCCTGATTTATCTATTGCTCCTGTAAAGGCACCTCGATTTGTGCCAAATAGTAGGCTTTCCATTAAGGTATCAGGTATAGCGGCACAGTTTTGTGAAATAAAGGGTTTTGTTGAACGCTGACTTTCATTATGGATGCTTTGTGCAAATAGTTCTTTACCAGTGCCTGTTTCTCCTACTAGAAGTATGGAGGATGATGTACGAATTACTCTTTTTCCTTCTGTAATGATTGATTGAATGGCTTCAGAATCACCAATTATGTGATCAAAGGTAAATTTAGTGCTTTGTTTTCGAGAAGGACCTATTTTTATCGTTTGCTTTAAGTTACTAATTTCTTTTGATATTTCAATAGCGCCTTTAATTTTTCCATTTTCTATTATAGGGAAAGTATCGTTAATCGTTGTAATTTCTTGTCCTTTATTGTTAAAATACGTTTGTTTTATATTTTTCTTTGTTTTTCCAAATTTTAATGCCTCTATAAGAGTACTATTTTTATTTTCCTCAAATGCGAATACTTCTAAAGGACTTTTATATAGCACATCTGAGCGCTCCATTGATTCAATTTCCATCATTTTGCGGTTATAGATAATCGTCTTACTTTCCTCATTAATAATATGAATTCCGATGTCGAGTTCATTGAGTAAAGTTTCATATAGCATATTCATTTCAATGATCTGTTTTAAATTAATTTCTTCTGTACGCATAGATTATCTTCTCCTCATTCCACCCTATGAAGACTGACTTTTTATAATTTTATTAAAATTCTTATAAAATCGCAAAAATTTTTTGCTATTTTCCTTTTAAAATCTCTGAAATGATAGAAAAATTTTGCGGTTATGAAGTTTTTTTTTTGAGAAACCTTCATTTTAAATAGGAATTGGAGATTGGTACGCATTTTGCATAAATAATAATTGATATATCTAAAGGAGGGATATGCAACGTTTCAGTACCAACTAATAAGAAGGAGGAGTGTATAAAGTGAAGACGGTTATAGAATGCGTGTATAGTCCTTGTTACGGGAAAGTAGAGAAGTTATTTGTTACGGAAAGTTCTTACGTATATGAGTGGGAGAAATTAGCATTAATTGAAACAATAGATAAACAGAAAGTAGAAATTAAGATAGGGATCAGTGGTTATATTGAATCATTAGAAGTAGTAGAAGGACAAGCTATTGCTGATCAAAAGTTATTAATAACAGTAAGGGATGACCTTTTAGTAACAGGCAGTGATTAATGTAAGTGACGTGTATTTTTGCTCTTTTAAATCATTATTTTTACGGTGAATAATTTTAAAAACGCTTACATTAAATGGGTTTACAAAGTGAAAAGGGGGGATTTATATGATGAATCAAAATCAAGGATTAAAAAGAGAATTGAAAAGCAGGCACATATTTATGATTGCACTTGGAGGCGTTATTGGTACCGGTCTTTTTTTAGGATCTGGGTATACAATTCATGAAGCTGGGCCTGGAGGAGCGATTGTAGCATATCTTGTTGGAGGATTTGTTATGTATTTAACGATGCTCTGTCTCGGAGAGTTAGCTGTTGCAATGCCTGACGCAGGATCTTATCAAACGTATGCGACAAAGCATATTTCTCCTGCAGCAGGTTATGTAGTTGGATGGATGTCATGGTTAAACTGGTCAGCTACGATAGGGATTGAACTAATTGCAGTTAGTATTTTAATGAAACGATGGTTTCCTGATGTACCTTCATGGATTTGGTGCGTAGTGTTTGCGGTACTCCTCTTTGCTATTAATGCGTTATCTTCAAGAAGTTTTGCGGAAGTTGAATTTTGGTTTGCAAGTATTAAAGTAATTACGATTATTGCATTTATTATTTTAGGCGGGGCAGCAATGTTTGGTTTTCTAGATATGAAAGGAAATGAACCAGCGCCGATGTTCTCTAGTTTTACTGATTATGGTGGATTGTTCCCCAATGGATTATCAGCCATTTTAATTACGATGATTGCAGTTAATTTTTCTTTCCAAGGAACAGAATTAGTTGGTATTGCAGCAGGTGAGAGTGAAAATCCAGAGAAAACAATCCCGAAGGCAATTAACAATACAGTTTGGCGTATACTTGTTTTCTTTGTACTATCTATTTTTATTCTTGCTGGACTATTCCCTTGGCAGCAAGCGGGAGTAATTGAAAGTCCATTTGTAGTTGTATTTGATAAAATTGGTATTCCTTATGCAGCAGATATTATAAATTTTGTTATCATTACAGCAGTGCTATCCGTTGCGAATTCAGGGTTATATGCAACTTCTCGTATGCTATGGTCTATATCTAATCAAGGAATGATTAGTCCGATTTTTGGTAAGTTATCTAAAAACGGTGTTCCTATTTATGCATTGATTGTAAGTACAATTGTAGGTTGCCTTTCATTACTATCAGGTATTTATGCGGAAGATACAGTTTATTTATGGCTACTTTCTATTGCCGGGTTCGGGGCGATATTAGTTTGGGCATCTATTGCTCTATCTAACTTATTAGCTAGAAGGTCATACATAAAGCAGGGCGGGGATGTGAAAGAATTGAAATTTAAAACACCATTGTATCCATTTGTACCACTTCTTGCGTTAGTATTAAATTTAACAGTAATCGTTGGAATGGCCTTTATTCCAGAACAAAGAATGGCATTGTATTGTGGTATTCCATTTATGATTGTTTGTTTACTGTTTTACCGTGCGACAAGAAATAGGGCACGTAAAGTAGAACATATTGAAAAGACAAATACGACGGAAGTAGAGAGCTTATAATATGAATTAATTTGGAGACTGTAAGATTTGTAAACAGTCTCTTTTTTTGTGAAAATAAAGCTGGAAACATACTATGTATGCAAAGGGGAATTAGCGATGAATCCAGAAGTTTCGCAGTTGTTAAAACAAATAGATTCAAGGAAAGAGGAATTGTTAGAACTTACAAAAACATTAATTCGTTTTGAAACACCAGCACCACCAGCGAGAAATACAAATGAAGCGCAAGAATTTGTTGCAGATTTTTTAAGAAAACGAAATTTTAGTATTGATAAATGGGATGTATATCCGAATGATCCGAACGTTGTCGGAGTTAAAAAAGGAATAAAAAGTGACTCATATAAAAGTCTTATTATTAATGGTCATATGGATGTAGCTGAAGTGTCAGCAGATGAGGCGTGGGAAACGAATCCATTTGATCCATTTATAAAAGATGGCTGGTTAGTTGGACGTGGCGCAGCAGATATGAAAGGTGGGCTGGCTGGAGCGCTATTTGCCATTCAACTTTTACAAGAAGCTGGTATTGAATTACCTGGAGATTTAATCTTTCAATCCGTAATTGGAGAAGAAGTTGGAGAGGCAGGTACACTTCAATGCTGCAGGCGAGGTTACGATGCTGATTTTGCAGTAGTAGTGGATACGAGCGATTTACATATGCAAGGACAAGGCGGTGTCATTACTGGATGGATTACAGTGAAAAGTCCGCAAACGTTTCATGATGCAACGCGCAGACAAATGATCCATGCTGGAGGATGTTTATTTGGAGCGAGTGCGATTGAAAAAATGATGAAAATTGTGCAAAGTTTACAAGAATTAGAGCGCCACTGGGCAGTTATGAAAACATATGAAGGCTATCCATCTGGAACAACAACAATTAATCCAGCTGTTATTGAGGGTGGAAGACATGCAGCTTTTATTGCGGATGAGTGCCGGTTATGGATAACAGTGCACTTTTATCCGAATGAAACACATGAACAAATAATAAAAGAAATTGAAGAGTATATTGGAAAGGTGGCAGTTGCCGATCCATGGTTAAGTGAAAATCCGCCACAATTTAAGTGGGGCGGAGAATCAATGATTGTGGATCGTGGCGAAATTTTCCCTTCTTTAGAAATAGATAGTGAACATACAGCTGTAAAAACGCTTAGCTCAGTACATGAATCAATTCTTTCTAAAAATGCAATTTTAGATATGTCTGCAACGGTAACGGATGGTGGTTGGTTTAGTGAATTTCATATTCCAGCGATTATATATGGACCAGGTACATTAGAAGAAGCACATTCTGTAAATGAGAAAGTTGAAGTTGAACAGTTAATTGAATTTACAAAAGTGATAACAGCATTTATATATGAATGGTGCCACACGAAAAAATAGATTTGTACAGTAAAATCGTACGAGTATGTATACTTGTACGATTTTTTATTGAACTATTTCAGTGTTGAATATAAACAACTGAAATAGTTCTTTATTTTTCTATGTCTTTCGTTTCATTTCAATTAATTTCTCTTTCGCTAATTCAACGGCAATCGCATCATCTAAATAGCCAATTGGAAAGAGATAGTCGGGAATAATATCTGTCGATAATATGAAATAAAGTAATGCGCTCCCAAGAACTGCACGTTCTTCTTTTGAAATGGTTTCATTACAAAATTGTTGATACATATCTGTTAATTGTTCAATAAAAGGACCAGCACTATCAATTTGCTCTAATTTGCTTGCAAAACTGTCATGAATACGTTTTTCGCCTTCTGTTGTCTGGGCATAGCGTTCGTAATTTTCGAGTTCTTGTTTTACGCGAGTTGTAGTGTAATCGAAATCGAATAAGTTAGAGGATTGTAAAGTTTGCTGAATGGTATCAAGAGATGTGTACATATCCGTCTTTTCTTTATTAATGTGAGGAGAATCAGGATACATTTCATCAAATAACAATTGGGGTGGAACTTGCAGACATTCTGCAAATTTTTGTAGGTGTTTTTGTTTTGGCGGTTGTTTACCATTCATAATTCTTGAGATTGTTGCGGGATCAATATTTGTAAGCATTCCGAGTTGGCGCATAGATAAGGCACGTTCTTTTAAAAGTTTTTTTATTAATCTACTAAGCCGCTCATTTGGATTTTCTTTAGGCATAGCGAAGGCACTCCTTTTTATTGTTGAAAAAATGTTGAGCATTTATTACATGTATATGAAACA
Source organism: Bacillus cereus group sp. Bce041 (assembly GCF_052646455.1). Lineage (NCBI taxonomy): Bacteria > Bacillati > Bacillota > Bacilli > Caryophanales > Bacillaceae > Bacillus > Bacillus cereus group sp. Bce041. Next base: position 41,740 of record NZ_JBQXON010000007.1, on the reverse strand, counting down.
GACAGGCACAGTTGCTCAACATTTTCATAAGATGCATGGAAAAGTGAGGAAAAGGGGTGGCTATTTATGAGTACGGCAGGTCTATTTTCAATTTTTTTAATCGGGATTGCTTCTAATTTAGATAATGCAGGTGTTGGGATTGCATATGGCATTCGTAAAATTAGAATTTCGTGGTTCAACAATTTTATCATCGCATTTTTTGGGTTTTTATTTACTTTATTAGCTGGATTTTTTGGGAACTGGATTGCGTTATTTATTTCAGAGTTTACAGCAAACCTGATTGGAGCAATCGTTTTAGGGATAATCGGGGTGTTTATTTTGTGCCAGCCTTTCTTGGGGCAAAGAAATACCGTAGGCTCTAAAGATGGTAATGTACTTATGGGAATTTTACGTGATCCAGAAAAAGCAGATTTTGATGGTTCTAAAACAATTAGTTTTTCAGAAGCAATTGTATTAGGGATTGCGTTGTCTATTAATAATATTGCAGGTGGATTTGATGCTGGAGTAACAAACCTGAACCTTTGGGTTACAGCAACTATTTCAGGGGTGTTTAGTTTTATTTGTATTAGTAGTTTTGCGTATGTAGGGAAACGATTTTTAGCAGAATACTTAGGAAAGTGGGCGACAGTTATCGCAGGAGTGTTATTAATTCTTATTGGGATTGATCAGTTGTTGTAAGGAGAGTAGAAAACAAGGTTCGAGTATTTCCTTGGAAATACAGCAAGGGATTGCATATATCGACGTACTTTTCTCCATACTAATACGGATTTCTTTTAAGAAAGGGGGATTTGTATGGGACGCGGGAAAGCATTTGATCATAAGAAAAAAGGGCATGATCATCAACCACCTAAAGGTGCGTTCATTCATAAAGATGTAAATGAACATACTTTGGAAGAGGAAGAGCTACCAGTAAATATTGAGGCGTATAAAAATAGTTTAAAAAAACATTAAAAGCACCTACATAGGTGCTTTTTTACCGTATATCTTCAATTAATTGTTCCGATTCTTCATGCATACTGTACTCACTTAATACTTGAATGCAAAGCCACTTTAATTCCTCAATCGTATGCTCAAGTTCTTCGGGAAGCACATGATAAATGTCTTCAAGTCCCATCCCGAAATGAATAAGTTCAAGTACTTGATCATCGATGTTCCGGTCCATTAATAATTCAAGTACTTCTAAATTGAATATGTATCGGTGAGCTTCGTCGAGTGAAACAACTTTTAACTTCAAGCTTTCTACAATACTCAATATAAAAAGAAGGATTGTTTTTTCAAGAACAGGTTGTTTTCCCATTTGAAATATTAGTTTCATCTTTCACACCTCCACATATAGCGCTAGGTTGTACTATATTATTCGGGAGGGGGGAACAAATATGCATGATATAGAGAAACTTTCAGCACTGTTTTTGTAAGAGTATTGATAACTGACAAAAGGGAGGTTTTGGCGAAATAAAAAATCCTGCTAGTATAGCAGGATAACTCGCGATTAAAAAATGCTCCAACCTTCTTGAGCAGAAAGAAGTTCAAGAATTTTAAAACCAGCAATACTATTTCCGTTTGCATCTAAAGCTGGTCCGAAAATACCGATTCCCATGTCTCCTTTTACGCAGCCAAAAATACCACCGGCTACACCACTTTTTGCAGGAATACCAACACGAATTGCAAATTCACCAGATTCGTTATACATACCACATGTGACCATAAATGTTTTGCAAATTTTTGTAATATGCTTAGGGATAATTTGTTTTTTCTTATATGGGTCATATCCATCCATTGCAAAAATTAAGCCGATACGTGCTAAATCGATGCAGTTTACTTCAACTGCGCATTGACGAGTATATAAATCCATAAGTTCTTCAATATCACAATCGATAATTCCGTTTTGTTTCATATAATAACAAAGTGAACGGTTTAGATAAGCTGTCTCTAATTCTGAATCGGCAACTTTAGAGGAATAATTAATAGTAGGATTATCTGTTATTTCACGTACAAAGTGAAGAATACGTTCCATTTTTTCCTCGTTATCTTTTCCTGCTAACATGCTTGTAATAGCTAATGCTCCTGCATTTATCATTGGATTAAGGGGTTTGGACGGACTTGTCGTTTCTAACTTAATAATAGAATTAAATGGGTCACCCGTTGGTTCCATTCCAACTTTAGAAAATACATATTCTTCACCACGGTCTAAAAGGGCAAGGGCAAGTGTAATTACTTTGGAAATACTTTGAAGAGTAAATAGTGTTTGTGAGTTGCCTGCATGGATATATTCTGTTTCTTTATGGAAAATGGCAATCCCTAAATCGTCTGGATTTGCATTTCCTAGTTCGGGGATATAAGTAGCAAGTTTGCCTTTTTTCGTATATGGTTTTACTTGTTCTAACAACTGTTGTAAGTTGTTTGTTTCAATGCACTGCATAGTACCAACGCTCCTATTTTGAATTAACTAAGTTTACTTTTCCCGATATGCTCGGAAATAAATAATAACATGAAAAAGTGGAATGATAAAACGAAAGTTCAATGTGATATAATAGGTCTTTCGTTTCGAGTATTCTGTATTTTAAAAAGGAGAATTTTCCTTTTATATAACAGTTTGGAAATAGGAGATTTATCCATAAAAAGTTCAGAAATAAAAACTACACATCTATACAACTATATGTTATTATGGTTATGTAATAGAAAGCGTTTTCTAAAGCGTACTTATAATGATAACGATTTCATAAATTTGATTAGGGGGAATTAAAATGTTGCAGTTTTTACAACGTATTGGTAAAGCTTTAATGCTTCCAATCGCAGTACTACCAGCAGCAGGATTATTGCTTCGTTTAGGGCAACCAGATGTATTTGATATTCCTGTTATGGCACAGGCCGGCGCAGCAGTTTTTGATAACTTGGCACTTATTTTTGCAATTGGTATTGCAATCGGTCTTTCAGTGGATGGTAGTGGTGCAGCAGGTCTTGCAGGTGCAATTGGTTATCTTGTTATGAAAAATAGTATTGATGCACTTAGCAAAGGGTATTCAACTGCTGAATTACAAGGTAAATTAGGTAAAGTTCAAGATTTAATAGGTAATAGCGCAAATGTAGATCCATCTAAGCTTGCGGATACAATGACACAAGTATCTAAGGCTGCTGAATTATCGACTAAAGTAGATATGAAAGTTTTAGGTGGTATTATTGTTGGTGTTATAGCAGGACTTCTTTATAATAAATTCCATAAGATTAAACTTCCAGAATGGTTAGGTTTCTTTGCTGGAAAACGTTTCGTTCCAATTGTTACATCAGTTGTGATGCTAATATTAGGAATTCTATTTGCACAAATTTGGCCAACAATTCAAAATGGTATTGATGCATTAGCTCATGGAATTGTTAATTTAGGTGCAATTGGTTCAGGATTATTTGGTTTATTAAACCGTTTATTAATCCCAATTGGTTTACACCACGTAATGAACACATACTTCTGGTTTGTATTTGGAGACTTTACAAATGCAGCAGGTAATGTTGTTAATGGTGATATTGCTCGTTTCCTTGCAGGTGACAAAACAGCAGGTATGTTTATGACTGGTTTCTTCCCAGTTATGATGTTCGGTTTACCAGCAGCATGTTTCGCAATGATTGCAGCTGCTAAACCAGAAAAGCGTAAAGCAGTTACTGGTATGTTAGCTGGTCTAGCATTAACTTCATTCTTAACTGGTATTACAGAGCCTATTGAATTCTCATTCATGTTCTTATCACCAGTATTATATGGTATTCATGCTGTACTAACAGGTCTTTCTTTATTCATTACAACATCACTTGGCATTCATGATGGTTTCTCATTTAGTGCCGGTGCAATCGATTATGCTTTAAACTTCGGTATTGCAACAAAACCAGTCTTACTAGCAGGTATCGGTTTAATTTACGCAGCAATTTATTTCGTAGTATTCTACTTCTTAATTAAGAAGTTCGATTTAAAAACTCCTGGTCGTGAAGATGACGATGAGTTAGTTGAAGATGGTGATGCACCAGTTGCAGGTTCAATTGGTGAAACTTACGTAGCAGCTCTAGGCGGAAAAGAAAACTTAACAGTTATTGATAACTGTGCAACACGTCTACGCTTACAAGTAAAAGATGCTGGTCAAGTAAATGAAGCAGCATTAAAACGTGCTGGTGCAAAAGGTGTTATGAAATTAAGTAATACTAGTGTACAAGTTATCGTAGGTACAAATGTTGAATCTGTTGCCGATGATATGAAAAAACACGTATAAATAATGAGATTAGAGGATATTCAAAAAGATTGATAATATCAATTTTTTAGAGGATATCCTCTTTTTTTGTTAATAATTTAACGGGAATCTTACTTTTGTAAATTTTCTTTTTCTTTTTTGTACATATAGGTTGGTAATATGTGCAGTGCGTGATAAAGTAGGGATGATATAGAATGGATTATCCATAATCTACTAAAATAAATCTTTAGTAGAGGAATTAAATTATTGGTGAGTAAGGGGAAAAAAGCAATTATGGATCAGGAAAAAAATAATGCGAATGGGAAAGCACATCGGCCGATGGTATACATAAAAAGAACAATCATTCTCGTCTTACTATTATCACTTGTATATTTCATGTATACAAAAATTGTTGCGCACAATAAGAAAGAAGAAACTTTAAAAGCGGCAGCAGAAATGAAGAAACAAGAAGAGCTAAAAAAGAAAGAAGAAAAAAAGAAACAAGAAGTACAGAAGCAAAAACAAAAAGAGCAGGAAGAACAAGTGAAGCAAGCGCAAGCTGCGGAACAGCCTGCTGAAGGACCACCTCAAGAAATTAATGAAAACGCTCAATTGGACCAGTATTTAAAAAACGCAGGATTTAGTGGGACGGCTGTTATTGTGAAGAATGGAAAAGTTCTTTTGAATAAAGGGTACGGTATGGCAAATAAAGAGCAGCAAGTACCGAATAATTCAGAGACGACTTTTTATATTGGTTCTATTTCAAAGGCGTTTGTAGCAACTGCTATTATGCAGTTGAAAGATCAAAATAAATTGCAAGTAGAAGATACTGTTGCGAAGTATATTCCAAATTTCCCACAAGGTAATAGTATTCAGCTAAAACATCTATTAACACATACATCAGGGATTCCCGAATATGAGCAGGGAAAAGAAGATATTTCTCATGAAGAACTGATAAAGCGGATAGGTAATCAAAAGCGTATTGGTGGTCCAGGAGAGAAGTGGAAGTATTCCGATTCGAACTACTCTATACTTGCATACATTGCCGAGAAGGTAAGTGGGCAGTCACTCGAAGAATATATTAAACAACATATTTTTGCCACTGCCGGTATGAAACATTCTGGCTTTGGCACAGCGTTAGAACAAACAAGATTCCCATCAACGGGTTATAAAATAGTAAATAATAATATGACAACACCTAATATTCCAAGCATGTCACAACTTTATGGTTGTGGTGATATATATACGAGTGCACATGATTTATATTTATTTAATGAGGCGTTATACTCTGGAAAATTAATTTCAAAAGAGAGTTACGATCAAATGTTTACGGGTGGAAAAAAGGATTACGGGTTTGGATGGTACGTAGACCCAGGAAGCTATTCGAATCATGGTGTAATGCCAGGTTGGAATTGCTTAAACGGATTTAGTAAAAATGGCAGTGTATATGTTGTTTTATTATCTAACATTCAAAATAATATTAAATCATTTGGTAAAGTGAATAATGACATTTATTCGATATTGCGGAATATTGAAGTGTAAGAAACTATCCTTTTGGATAGTTTTTTTATGCTCTGAAACAAATATTTCTTTTAGAAAATGTATGTCTTACCTATCACAAAAATATCCATTTTGTATACATTAAGATGTATGGATGTAAAATTTTATAATCTAAAAATAATAGGAGGAGAAGTGTATGTGTCTGTTCAGAAAATATTGGCATAAATTATCAAGATTGTTTAATAGACAATTAGATTATTTTTTAGATAATAAGTTATTGCCTGCTGTGGAAAGACTTTTATTTTCACAAAACTTCGCGAGATTTATTCAAAGAAACTCTAAGCAAGCTACGGAAGAAGTTATTGAATCAAGTAGATTTCAATCTATTATTTGTAACATTTTAAAAGAATGCAATACATCACCTTTTAAAGAAATTGCAAAGCAGTATTTAGGTAAAAGCGTAGAGATTACGGTGACAGTTGGACAATTAACAGGTGTTATTGTAGCAGTTGGTGATGACTTTTTAACATTGCAAGAAGGAATAGGAACTGAAGTTTTATTACCATTTACAAGTATTATATCAATTAAAGAAGCTTAAGAAAGGAGAGTTATATATGTTATTTACTGATGAATTACGTAACCATGTTGGAGAACTAGTGCAAGTTGTGACAGCTGTAGAAATCATTGTAGGCGTTCTTTTATCTGTGACGGATGGGGCAGTAATTGTTCGTACTTCTCCTTCTTATGGACCACCAGAAGATGTAGTTGTGCGTATTCCTATTATTGCTTATGTTCGCTTGGAAGGGTAAGAGTGATACAAGTATGAGAGTGTCAGTTGTTATTCCAGTGCATAATGAAGCAAGTACTTTATCAAAAGTTTTAGTAGAGGTAAGAAAGCTCGAACCATATGAAGTTATCATAGTAGATAATGGATCGACAGATGGGACGAAGGAAATAGCATTACAGCATAATTGCCGTGTGATTTATTATAGATATTCTCTTGGTAATGATGTGGGACGGGCAATTGGTGCTAGAGAAGCAAAAGGCGAGATTGTTTTGTTTTTAGATGGTGATATCGTCATGAAAAGTGAAGAATTATACAATTTTATTAAAGGAATACGACAAGGACATGAGATTGTTTTAAATAATTTAACATGGTCCGTTTACTTGAAGATGAGACCGCATTATACGACGGTTGGAAAATATATGTTAAATCGTTATTTGAACAAGAAAGAGTTTGTTGTAGGTTCTTTAATTGCAATACCACATGCGATAAGTCGTAAAGTGATTGAAAAACTGGGGTGGTGGAATTTAGCAGATCCAGCATTATTTCAAGCGATGGCGATGTCTAGAGGAGTAGATATTTCTGATATGGCTTCAGTTGATGTCATCTACACAAATAAAGTTCGTCCTGTGCATACTGGTACATCGCCTGGCTCTCCTTATCCGAAAGCGACTAGTCGTATTATGGGTGATCATTTGCGAGCTTTACAATACGTAATCGAAACATATGGTAAACGCGGTGGTTTTTCAGAGGACAATAGAGATAGAGAGTTTGTAGGAAAGTATAAACCAGTTTTATTACAAAAGAATAAAGCGAAATATAGTGCCATTATCCCAGTATCAGAAGAGAAAATAACCATAAGGTCTGTTATAAAAGAAGTGAAAGAAGCAGGTGTAGATGAAATTATAGTTGTCGCGAATGGAGCAGATGTTGAGACTGTTAAACAGGCAAAGCTAGAGAATGTTATTGTTGTTGAGTTTACGAAGGCGCTTGGACATAATGTAGCACGAGCAATAGGTGCCATGCATGCTACGGCAGATATTTGTTTATTCGTTGATAGTGATCTTGTTATTCCAGCAAAAAAACTCACTCTATTTTTACATGCTGTTGAAGATGGAAATGACGTGGTGTTAAATGATTTACAATGCTTATTAGATATGTTTCATCCAGCAGATCCAATTAGTATGGGAAAATACTTTGTGAATTTGATAGCGAAACGACCAGATTTATGGAATAACTCACTAACTGCTGTACCACATGCCATTCATAAGAAGGTAATAGAGAAAATAGGATATGATTCCCTTATCATTCCGCCATTAGCACAAGTGAAAGCTATTTTAGAAGGATTCTCTATTACAACAGTAGAGTTAGTAGATGTTATAAAAACAAATCGCGTACGTCCAGAGCAACACGAATTTGTAAATGGGCGTATTTCAGCATTTGATCGTATTTTCGGTGATCAACTTGAAGCGGTTGCGTATTTATTACAATGTACGGACGAACGTGGTGGTTTTACAGATGGAGATAGAGATAGAGATGTAATTCAACAATTGAGAAGGGAAGAAGAGAATACAAATGAATAGTAGTAAAGTAGCTATTATTGGGCTAGGGTATGTTGGCCTTCCTTTAGCGGTACATTTTGCAGAAAGAGGGCATACAGTACTTGGATTAGATAAAGATATTAGAAAAATAGACTCAATTATAAAAGGAGAAAGTTATATTCCGGATGTTTCTTCTAAAGAGTTACAAAGTTTATTGACGAAAAAAAAATTAACAGTAAATACACCGGATCAAGGCATTGCTGATTTTCAAAATAGTGATTATGTTATTGTCACTGTCCCGACTCCAATTAATGAACAAAGAGAACCAGATTTAAGTGCCCTCATTTCAGCTTCGCATTATATACAACAAAACCTTCAAAAAGGACAAACCTTCATTTTTGAAAGCTCCACATATCCAGGTACACTTGAAGAAGTCATCCTACCTATTATTTCTCAAAATGGTAAAAAGGTAGGGGAAGATTTCTATATCGGATATTCCCCTGAGAGAATTGATCCAGCAAATAGTCAATATTCAGTTCAAGCTATTCCAAAAGTTATTAGTGGACAAACAGAAAAGTGTAAACAAAAGGTACAGGATTTATATAGTACCATTTTTGACGAAGTTGTACCTGTTAGCTCTCCGAAAGTAGCAGAGATGTGCAAGCTATTTGAAAATATTCAGCGCTTAGTTAACATTTCTTTAGTAAATGAACTAAACACACTATGTGAAAGTTTAGGCATTGATTTTTATGAGGCCATTGAAGCGGCATCTACAAAACCATTTGGGTTTACTCCGTATTGGCCAGGGCCAGGGATAGGGGGACACTGTATTCCCGTAGACCCTTTATATTTTCAATGGAGAATAAAAAAGAATGGGGCAATTAGTCAATTAATTGAGGCTGCACATATAATTAATGAAGAAATGCCAGAGAAAATGGTCCGGAAAGTAAAAAGTGTGGTGCAATTACCTGCAACGGTGTTAATTGTAGGGATTGCGTATAAAAAAGATGTAAATGATTTGAGAGAATCACCAGCGTTACCGATTATTCAATTATTAAGAAATCAAGGATACGAGATAGAATATCATGATCCTTATATTTCTTCCGCGGAAATTGGAGATAAGGTGTACCAATCTGTTTCTTTAGATGAAGAAAAAGTTAAAAAAGCGGATTGTATTTTAATTTTAACGGATCATTCTAATATTGATTGGAAGCTTTTTAAAGGAATGGATCGAGTAATAGATACACGCGGGATTGTAAAGAAGGTGAGTAAATGAGTAAGAAATGTTTAATTACAGGTGGGGCCGGATTTATCGGGTCGCATTTAGCTGAAGAGTTGATGAGAAGAGGTTATGAGGTCACTGTTGTGGATAACTTTTATAAAGGTAAAAATAAGTACCATAAAGAGTTAATGAAAGAAATCCGTGTTATTCCAATAAGTGTTTTAGATAAAAATTCTATTTATGAATTAGTAGATCAGCATGATGTCGTGTTTCATTTAGCAGCAATTTTAGGTGTGAAAACAACAATGGAAAAAAGTATAGAGCTCATAGAAACGAATTTTGATGGGACGAGAAATGTTTTACAAGCAGCGTTAAAAGGAAAGAAGAAAGTAGTTTTTGCTTCTACTTCAGAAGTATATGGTAAGGCCAAGCCGCCTTTCTCTGAAGAGGGAGATCGATTGTACGGGGCAACTTCTAAAATTCGTTGGAGTTATGCAGTTTGTAAAACGTTGGAAGAGACATTATGTTTAGGGTACGCATTAGAAGGTTTACCAGTAACGATTGTTCGATACTTTAATATTTATGGTCCAAGAGCGAAAGATGGTCCATATGCAGGAGTAATCCCGCGATTTATCCGCGCGGCACTGCAAGGAGAAGACATTCTCGTATATGGAGATGGAAAGCAGACACGTTGTTTTACGTATGTAAGTGATGCGGTAGAGGCAACGATTCGGGCAATGGATGAGAAGGTAAATGGTGAGATTATTAATATAGGTTCTGAGAATGAAAAGAGCATAAAAGAAGTAGCAGAAGTAATTAAAAAATTAACGAATTCTTCTTCGAAGATTGTCCAAGTGCCTTTTGAAGAAGTATATCCTCATGGTTTTGAAGAAATTCCAAATAGAAGACCAGATGTAACAAAATTAAAAGAGCTTGTTCAATTTCAGGCGAAAGTAACGTGGGAAAACGGATTGAAGGAAACAATTAAGTGGTTTCGTGAACAAAACAATGGCTAAGTCATTATCTGTTATTATTCCTGCATGTAATGAGGTCGATACGATTTCAGACGTTATTCAATCGGTAAGACCATTAAATCCAGTAGAAATCATTGTAGTAGCAAACGGTTGTAATGATGGAACAGAAGATGTTGCAGATCGTTTAGGGTGTAAAGTAATCAAGCATACAGAGCTACTAGGGAACGATGTTGGACGTGCAGTCGGCGCAAAACATGCGATAGGCGATGTATTACTATTTATAGATGGTGATTTTGCTATTCCAACTTCAAAATTAAAATTATTCCTTAATCCGATTTTATACGATCAGGCAGATGTAGTTTTAAATAATTTGGATGCATTATTTTTAAAAAGGCAAAAAACCACTTCTATTACAGTATGGCGCCAAATATTAAATGCAATGTTAGAGCGTGAAGAATTAAAAATGAATTCTTTATTAGATGTACCTCATGCGCTGACGAAAGAAGTCGTTCAAAGCATCGGATATGAATGTTTTGTTAATCCTATTGTGGCTCATTTACGCCTAGTTCAAAGTAAATGGAGAATTAGTCGTCATTGTGCTATTGACGTTATTACGCCGAATAAATTTCGTCCATTCCAGCATGCTGCATATGGGACAAATCTTTCCCAATCTGAAAAAAGAATGATAGGTGATCATATAGAAGCAGTAGCAGAACGGATATTAAGCAGTGATGAGCGCGGAGGATATTATGATGGAAATAGGAAAAGGGATAGTGTCTATCATACTTTAAGTTTTGAAGAGTTTTATCAAGGGTGGGGTGTTACATCTGATTTCTATAAAGGAAAGCAACTATCGGTTGTTATTCCCGTACAAGATGAAGAGAAAACAATTGGAAACGTTATAGAAGAGCTTCGCAAAATTGAACCCTTCGAAATTATCGTTGTCGTAAATGGTTCGTCAGATAAAACGAAAAAAATTGCAAAAGACAAAGGGGCAACGACAATTGTATATAAAGAAGCACTCGGAAATGATGTGGGGCGCTCACTTGGAACGTATTTTGCAAAAGGAGAAATTGTGTTATTTATAGATGGCGATTTTGTTATTCCAGCGAGTGAGCTATATCCTTTTGCGAAAGCTATTGCAGATGGAACAGATGTTGCATTAAATGATCTAAATCATTATTTAGATTTAAGAGTACCGCTTCATCTTGTAACTGCATTTAAATATGCATTAAATTTAGCTTGTGATAGAAAAGATCTAGGCGTAGGCTCTCTTATCGCTGTACCGAATGCGTTTAGCCGTAAGTGTTTGAAAGAAATTGGGTATAGATCTTTACTGGCGCCGTGTGTAGCCCAAGTGAAAGCTATTCTTTCAGGATTTGAAGTTGCATGTGTAAGTCGTGTTGAGGTCGATAAGATGAACCGTATTCGTCCCAGTGAACATTTTGCTAAAATAGGTCATCCACCAGCTGTACTTCGAATTATAGGTGATCATATAGAAGGACTAGATCAAATAATTGCATTAACAGACAATCGTGGCGGATTCTATGATGGCAATAGAAAAAGAGATGTTTTATAGAAGTAACAAAAAAAGTGTACAACATGTGTACACTTTTTTGTTCTGTTATAAAAACTATAACAGATTAGGAGATAAGAGTATTACAGCTCTACAATGGGTATTGTTCTTATATTACAAAATAGGACTCGTATATAAGGATACCAAAAAAATACAATTAAGGAAAGGGTTAATTTTAAAGACTTTTAAATGAAGTTAACACTATATATATAGTAGTTTGCTCAATATTTCACAAACATGTCACAACTATTTCGTTCACTTTCGTAAAAAAGTAGTATTCTAAGTGTGTAAGCTGTTATATAAAAAATCTTAGTCCTGTACTAATCAAAAATGGAGGAGATTAGGATGACTCAAGTATTAGAAAATGTTAAAAACGCATGGGAAAACTTTAAAGGTGAAAAATGGAAAGCAGAGATTGATGTTCGCGATTTCATTTTAAATAATGTAAACGTTTTCGAAGGGGACGAATCTTTCTTAGCAGAAGCAACTGAAGCAACGAAACAACTTTGGGATCAAGTAATGGATTTAACAACGAAAGAACGTGAAAACGGTGGCGTTCTTGATATGGATACAAAAATTGTTTCTTCTATTACATCACATGACCCAGGATACTTAAATAAAGATATTGAAAAAGTAGTCGGTTTCCAAACTGATAAACCATTTAAACGTTCTTTACAACCATATGGTGGTATTCGTATGGCAGAACAAGCTTGTGAATCTTATGGATACGAAATGGATAAAGAACTTAGTCGTATTTTTAGAGAGTGGAGAAAAACTCATAACCAAGGTGTATTTGATGCATACACACCAGAAATGAGAAATGCACGTAAATCAGGTGTTATTACTGGTCTTCCAGATGCATACGGACGTGGACGTATTATCGGTGACTATCGCCGAGTAGCGTTATATGGTATTGATCATTTAATTGAAGCGAAAAAAGCTGATTTGAATTTAACTGGTGGTGTAATGAGCGAAGATACGATGCGTTTACGCGAAGAGTTATCTGAGCAAATGCGTGCACTTCAAGAGTTAAAAGAAATGGCTGCTTCTCATGGCTTCGATATTTCTAAGCCAGCAACAAATGCACAAGAAGCATTCCAATGGTTATACTTCGCATACCTTGCAGCGATTAAAGAACAAAACGGAGCTGCAATGAGTCTTGGACGTACTTCTACATTCTTAGATATTTACATTGAAAGAGATTTAGCAAATGGTACTTTAACAGAAGAAGAAGTACAAGAAATTGTAGATCACTTCATTATGAAATTACGTCTTGTGAAATTCGCAAGAACACCTGATTATAATGAATTATTCTCTGGTGACCCAACTTGGGTAACTGAATCTATCGGTGGTATGGCATTAGATGGTCGTCCATTAGTAACAAAGAACTCATTCCGTTTCTTGCATACATTAGATAATTTAGGACCAGCTCCAGAACCCAACTTAACTGTTCTTTGGTCTAAACAATTACCAGAGAACTTTAAAAACTACTGTGCGAAAATGTCTATTAAAACATCAGCAATTCAATATGAGAATGATGACATTATGCGTCCTGAATACGGCGATGATTACGGTATTGCATGTTGCGTATCTGCAATGAGAATCGGTAAACAAATGCAGTTCTTCGGAGCTCGTGCAAACTTAGCCAAAGCATTATTATATGCGATTAACGGTGGCAAAGATGAAAAGTCAAAAGCACAAGTTGGTCCTGAGTACGCACCAATTACTTCTGAAGTATTAAATTATGAAGAAGTTATGCATAAGTTTGATATGACAATGGAATGGTTAGCGGGTCTATATTTAAACACATTAAATGTTATCCATTACATGCATGATAAATATAGCTACGAACGTATTGAAATGGCACTTCATGATACAAACGTTCTTCGTACAATGGCAACAGGTATCGCTGGTCTATCTGTAGTAGCAGATTCATTAAGTGCAATTAAATACGCAAAAGTAAAACCAATTCGTGATGAAAATGGTATTGCAGTTGACTTCGAGATTGAAGGAGATTTCCCTAAATACGGTAACAATGATGATCGTGTAGATGAGATTGCTGTAAATCTTGTAAAAACATTTATGAATAAACTTCGTAAACATAAAACATACAGAAACTCTGTTCATACAATGTCAATCTTAACAATCACATCTAACGTTGTTTACGGTAAGAAAACTGGTAATACTCCAGATGGCCGCCGTACTGGAGAACCATTTGCACCAGGTGCGAACCCAATGCATGGACGCGATAAAAAAGGTGCATTAGCTTCATTATTATCTGTGGCTAAATTACCATATGAAGATGCACAAGATGGTATTTCTAATACATTCTCTATTATTCCGAAAGCACTTGGTAAAGAAGATGATGTACAAGTACGTAACTTAGTATCAATGCTTGATGGCTATGCAGTAAAAGAAGGGCACCACTTAAATATTAACGTATTTAACCGTGAAACATTAATGGATGCAATGGAACATCCTGAGAAGTATCCACAATTAACAATTCGTGTATCTGGTTATGCTGTAAACTTTATTAAATTAACTCGTGAACAACAAATTGATGTAATTAACCGTACAATGCATGAAAGCATGTAAATGAAAAAAGGTGTCCCTTCGCTCTTAATATATAGCGAAGGGAGGCTGTTTCAATAAAGGAGGAAGTAACATGGTAAAAGGAAGAATACATTCTGTAGAGTCTTGTGGTACTGTTGATGGCCCGGGGATTCGTTATGTCATATTTACACAAGGGTGTTTATTACGTTGTCAATATTGTCATAATGCTGATACGTGGGAAATCGGTAAAGGTAAAGAAATAACAGTTGAAGAAGTGATGCAGGATGTGACATGTTACCTTCCATTTATTGAAGCTTCCGGAGGCGGTATAACAGTTAGCGGTGGAGAGCCATTATTACAGCTAGACTTTTTAATTGAGTTGTTTAAAAAGTGTAAAGCGGCTGGTATCCATACAACAATCGACTCTTCGGGTGGTTGTTATTCTGAGGAACCAGAATTCCAAAATAAGCTAGATATTTTAATGGATTATACAGATTTAGTTTTATTGGATCTGAAACATATCGATTCCAAAAAGCATCGTAAATTAACAGGGAAACCAAATGAACATATTTTACAATTTGCTCGTTATTTATCGGATAAGAATAAACCGATTTGGGTACGACACGTATTAGTTCCTGGTGTTACGGATAATGAAGAGGATCTACAAAAACTATCTAGCTTTATTCAAAGTCTGTCTAATGTTCAAAAAGTTGAAGTGTTACCATATCATAAGCTTGGTGTATATAAATGGGAGGCGCTTGGACACAAGTATCCACTCGCAAATGTAGAACCACCTACTGAGAAAAATGTAGAACATGCTAAATATATTTTACAAGCGGTCTAATCCAAATATTGGATTAGGCTTTTTGCTTTCTTTACAATAAAATCTAGAGTATATATTGATAAAAGATTATACTGAAAGTAGAATATCCATAATTTTGTACGGAATAAATGGAGAAATTTACATAATTGTAAAGGGAAATCAAAATAGTAAAAAGAATTAAGAAGTAAAAGAGTGAGTATCATGGAATAGAGAACACTTGTAAGTTATTGCGAAAGCTCTTATAGGAAAGTATAATGTAAAGATATGAGCACAGATAGGATTAAGGGGTCAATCTTATATGCTTTGCATATCCACGACAGGTACATAGCTGAAAGGGAATTATTAGAATCTGTTTATGTAATTTTTAAGGAAAATGTTTTTCCTATTGTCGTATATGCAATATGGAGAAACAAAAAGCTAGGAGTGGATTTGTTTGATAAAAAACCCCAAGGTTTTAATATTAACTGCACATTACGGTAATGGTCATGTGCAAGTAGCAAAAACATTAGAACAAACATTTCGCCAAAAAGGAATTGAAGATGTTATTGTATGCGACTTGTTTGGAGAATCACATCCATTTATAACTGACATTACAAAATATCTATATTTAAAAAGTTATACAATAGGAAAAGAATTATATCGTTTGTTTTATTACGGGGTAGAAAAAATTTATGATAAGAAAATAGCATCTTGGTATGCGAACTTTGGAAGAAAACGTTTGAAAACACTATTACAGGTGGAGAAACCAGATATTGTAATTAATACATTTCCAATTATCGCTGTACCAGAATTGAAGAAACAAACAGGTATTTCAATTCCTGTCTATAACGTATTAACGGATTTTTGCGTGCACAAAATATGGATTCATCGAGAAGTAGATCGTTATTTTGTTGCAACGGATCATGTGAAAGAATTGATGGTTGATATCGGTGTACCTGCGGAACAAATTGTTGAAACAGGAATTCCAATTCGGAGTAGTTTTGAGTTAAAGGTAAATCCAGAAATCATATATACTAAATATCAGTTATGTAAGAATAAAAAGATTTTACTAATTGTAGCAGGTGCTCATGGGGTATTAGGAAATGTAAAAGAACTATGCCAATCATTTATGTCAGTGCCTAATTTACAAGTAGTTGTCGTTTGTGGGAAAAATGAAGCTTTAAAACAGGATTTATTAAGTTTACAGAAGCAAAATTCCGATGCATTAAAAGTGTTTGGGTATGTTGAAAATATTGATGAATTATTCCGTGTTACTTCTTGTATGATTACGAAGCCAGGCGGAATAACATTAAGTGAAGCAGCAGCGTTGCAAGTACCTGTCATTTTATATAAGCCTGTTCCAGGACAAGAAAATGAAAATGCGATGTACTTTGAAAGAAAGGGAGCAGCAGTTGTCATTCGCGATGATAGTGAGGTTTTTGCAAAAACAGAGGCATTATTACAAGATGATGTGAAGCTTCTTCAAATGAAAGAAGCAATGAAAAGCATCTATCTTCCAGAGCCAGCTGGTCATATTGTAGATGCAATTTTGGCAGAAAATCATGCAGAACCGCGTCATATACCTATTAAATCACCTGCTCTTGCACAATCTTTTACTTAATATGAAACCCTCTTTGTATATGTAAAGAGGGTTCTTTATTATTTTCAAAGAAAATTCAGCCAGTTATCCACAAAAGGATTGCGCTTTCATTAAACAGTAAAGTCGGAATATTAACAACTATATCCACATTGTCCACAATTTTTAGAAAAATATCCACAATTAAAACAGCTGATATATGCTTTAATATAGAAAAATATTAAATGTTTTTGAAAATTACTAACAATTCTGTTGGTTTTGTGGATAAAGTTGTCCACAGCAAAAAAAGCCCCTTATGTATAAGGGGCTTTTTTTGCTTACTTCTATCAATCGAGAAAATTATGTAATGAAAATGAATAATTAGGGGGGAAACTTCTAATTATTCATTTTCACTTTAAATGCTTTTCGAGCGATATCCTGCTGCACGATCTGCTTTTTGAAATTCGCGTTGATAGAGAACTTCTTGTGTACTAGATAATGTGTTTTTTGCTTTATCACGTTTCTTTTTATCCATTACAAATCACCTCGTGTCTTAAAGTTACTATTTATCGTTTCCAAAGACATGAGGGGATATACGCATATGGAAAATGTTAATGATTGATTATCATTTCAGAAAATTTAGATTATGCTTCTTTTAATTGATGAGCATCTTGGAAGGTTGTATCTCGCATTGTAGCAAGTGTGTATTGATCTTTTGGAATTTCATATAAGTTATATACTTCTTCGTTTGCGTTAATTTCATCATATACGGCTTTTCTTGTTTCGTTTGCTAGATTCACATATTGCAGTTTTTCTGCAGCTTTAATAGAACGAATATTTATTTTACGAATACGCATGAAAATTGTTTCAATATCTAATTCATAGAAAAGTTCACTAAAAAATGAATCTTTTGCCAATTTATTATAGCCTTTTCCATGATATGGTTTGCCGAGCCATGTCCCGAGAAATCCAGCTTTTTCTTGCACATCAAATAAAGTAATTGTTCCGATAGGGTTACCCCATTCATCTAAAATTGTGCGTGAAATTAATTCACCACGCTCTTCAGCTTCAATCGTTTGTTTTGTTAAGAATAAATATTCTTCATAAGAATAAGCCTTTTGACGCACAAAAGGGAAGACAGCTGGATCCACCATTAACTCGTATAGAACGTGGCTGTCGTGTAAGTCGCGTTTTTTCAACATACTAACTCCTCCTCACACGAGGGTAGCATGACGAAAAAACACCCCACCCTCGAAATTTTTATATCAATCTTTAAAAAATTTCGGGGTGGGAATCGAACCCACTAGAACCAGTTTCTAACGCTGGTGGCGCACCATTTGCCTTCCCCATTCATCAATTTGAAAATGATAATCACGACACAAATTGATTATGGTTTCATTCAGTTTATAATCGTATAATACTTTATCTAGTCAAAAAAATAAACTAGTTTTTTTTATTTTTTTTGTAAATTATTTTTCCATCAATCATAGTTAGTACAGGCTTGGCTAAATAATGGAAAGGATGATGAGTCCATAACACGAGATCGGCGTCTTTTCCAACCTCGATGCTTCCAATTCTATCCTCTAAACGCAAATTTCGCGCTGGGAATATGGTGATTCCTTCTAGTGCTGTTTTCTCGTCTAATCCTTCTCTTACTGCGACAGCGGCACAAATATTTAAATATTGAATGGGTGTATAAGGATGATCTGTTGTTATAGAAACTTCCACACCATTTTTAGATAATATATGGTAAGTATCCCATGTCTTGTTTTTTAGTTCGATTTTAGAACGACGTGTCAGAGTGGGACCAACTGAAACCTTCAAATTATGTTTCGAAAGCTCTTCAACAAGAAAGTGTCCTTCTGTACAATGTTCAATACGTAGATCGAGGTTGAATTCCGTTGCAAAGCGTAGCGCAGAACTAATATCATCTGCTCGGTGAGCGTGGATACGTACGGGTATTTCACGACGTAATGCTTTTAAAATAGGAAGCATTCGAAAATCAGCTTCGTGCCCGTAGTGTTGTGCTTCATAGAATGATTCCCGAAGTAACCCCATAATCCCCATACGTGTAATGGATTCTTTTGTTCCATTACTATGGACTTTTTTAGGATTTTCTCCAAAGGCAATCTTTAAACCAGCAGGTTCTTGAATAATCATATGATCAATACAAGTTCCAGCTGTTTTTATTACACAAGTAGTCCCCCCGATAATATTTTGACTGCCAGGCATAACGTGAACGGTTGTAATTCCGTTTTGTACAGCGTCTTGAAAGGCGATATCCAAAGGGTGGATTCCATCTAAAGAACGAATATGTGGTGTTGAAACTTCAGATGTTTCATTGGCATCATTTCCAGCCCAACCAGTGCCTTCATCATAGAGACCAAGGTGAGTATGGACATCAATAAAGCCAGGTAAGAGATGGAGTGCTCGTGCATCTATAACGGTCATATCTTGAGTAGGTTGAATAAAAGATTTGACCTCGGTAATTCGCTCTCCTGTAACGAGTACATCGCCTTGAAACTTTTGAGATGTAATAGGGTATACAATGGCTTGTTTGAGCAATATTTTCATAGGTACCTCATTTCTGTTACTTTATAATGCTAATGGAAGTTAAGGGAAAGTAACTGAAAGGTTATTTGTATGGTAATGCTTCGGATCCTAGAAAATGAAAGTTTTGAAAGAGCCCATGTAAAATTGTGTTTTAGAAGTACTACATTGTATGCGAAAGTATATTTTGTAATGCATGGTCTATTGCCGGAAATGTGTATTGGTATCCATGTTCAATTGCCTTAATGGGTAATACACGTTGCCCTTCTAGTACAAGTATGCTCATTTCACCTAATAAAGTTTGAATGATAAATGAAGGTACAGGCAACCAATGAGGCTTGTTCATTATAGTTGCAATGTTTTCTCCAAATTCCTTCATTCTTATGGGTGTTGGTGCTGTCATATTAAGAGGGCCATCAATTTCTTTTTTGTGTATGATGAAATCCATCATACGAACGACGTCGTCTATATGAATCCATGATAACCATTGCTTCCCAGAACCAATGGTGCCGCCGATATAGAATTGATAGGGAAGTAGCATTTTTGGAAGAGCTCCTCCATTTGCACCTAATACGACTCCAAATCTTGCGTAGATTGTTCGTATTCCGAGAGAACGTGCTTTAGATGCTTCTTGTTCCCATGAATATACTGTATTTGCTAAAAAGTCATTTCCAGGAGTCTCATGCTGTTCTGTAAAAGACTCTATTTCAGATGTTCCGTAGTATCCAATAGCACTTGCGTTAATAAATGTGTGTGGCTTTGTATGGAGTCCCTGCAATTGTTTAATGAGTCCTTTTGTTGTTTGAATTCTACTGTTTAAAATGGCTTTCTTTTGTTGCTTTGTCCATCTACTATTAATAGACTCTCCGGCTAGATTAATAACTACATCAATAGAAGAGAGGGGGAAGGTTTGTAAATCTGGTGTCCATTGAACATACTGAAGGTTAGGGTCGGAAGTTTCAGTAGTTTTTTTTCGTGTGAGAATGTAAACAGTATATCCTTTTTGAATAAAAAAAGTAGAAAGGGATTTACCGATAAAGCCTGTACCACCAGAAATTGCGATTTTCACAAGTATTTCCTCCTCATTATATATATTCTTGAAAAGAAAAAATGTTCCTCGACTATGTTAAAATAATAGAGAGGTGAGAGTATGGCTGTCATTACAAAAATAGAAGTACAAAAACGATCGAAAGAACGATTTAATATTTATATTGATAAAGGTCAAGGCGAAGAGTACGGATTTAGTGTGGATCAAGTAATCTTAATAAAACATGGATTACAAAAGGGCTTAGAAATTGATGAAATCGAGTTAGGGAATATTTTGTACAATGAAGAAGTACAAAAAGCATATTTACAAGCAATCTCCTATTTATCCTATCAAATGAGAACAAAACAAGAAATAGAAGATTTTTTACGAAAAAAAGAAGTGGGACAGGCCATCATCTCTGAAGTCGTTTCGAAATTATTACATGACCGATATATTAATGATAAAGAGTATGCTGTTTTATATACGCGAACGCAAAGTAATGTGAATCGAAAAGGTCCAACTGTTATTAAAAGAGAGTTATTAAATAAAGGTGTTCAGGATTTAATTATTACACATAGTTTACAAGAATATCCGAAGGAAAAGCAAATTGAGAATGCCTTGTTTCTCATAGAGAAGAAGAAAAAATCTTATCAAAAACATTCTTTTTTACAAATGAAACTAAAGTTAGATGAGATGCTTGTTCGAAAAGGATATTCTAGAGAAGTAATTCAAATTTGTTTGGAAGAATTGAAAGACGAAAAAGATGACGAAAAGCAACAAGAAGCGTTACACTATCATGGGAATAAATATTATGAGAAATATAAGAAGCATGATGGATGGACATTTGAAAACAAGATGAAACAAGCGTTATATCGAAAAGGATTCTCTATTGATGAAATCGAGATATTTTTGCAAATGAAACGCGAAGAGGAATGAGGAGAATAAGATGAATATGCCAAAACGCTACAGTGAAATGACACCGCATGAGCTAAGGGAAGAAATTGGCGCTTTGAAGGAGCAAGCAGTAAAAGCTGAGCAGCTTGGGATTGTCAATGAATTTGATGTATTAATGAGAAAAATGGCAATGGCTCGTGCTTATATGACGGATATAAACAAGTTCCATATTGGTGAAACATATGAATTAGTAGAAGAACCTGGTGTATTATTTAAAATTACGTATTTCAATGGGGTATTTGCTTGGGGATATAAGCAAAATGATAATGAAGAGATTGGCATACCAATTTCCTTATTGCAAGAAAAATAAAAACCAGAGAGCACATATCTCTCTGGTTTTCATCTTTGGTAGGCGTTAAAGGAGATAGGAGATTCTAAAATTGGCGTTTTTTACATTCATTTGCCAATATAATGAGAGACTGGGTTTGTTGCGTCTGTCCGTTAACTTGCGCTTTCGCATGTTTTGGACGAGTCCACGTATGGTTAAATAATTCAGAACGACTATCTAAGCGATCACGGTAGCTCATCTTTATCACCTCGTGTAGGAAGTTAATTTAATTTGTACTACTCTTCCTGCTGATTTGCAGCACGCATACGTTCTTGTGGGTGCGTGTTAATTGTGCCGTTAGGTCGTTTCGAAGCGAAGCGTGATTTCGCTTTCGGTTGACCGTCGATTTTGCTGTTGTTTTTTGACTCAGACCAAAATTCGGCTTGTTTACCCATTGCGAACGCCCTCCTCATTATCGGTTGATACCTTTTTAAGAAGTATCAATTATAGAATGTGCAAAATTGAAGAAACTATCCTTTAGAAATGAAGGGATAAATAGGTAAAAGGAGATTATAATATGAATGATATTTATGAAACATTAACGAAAGAATTATTAGACAAGAATGACAAGCTTTCTTACGCACAAGCTCGTGCGTGGGTTGAGTTACTATGGGAAGATTTTCAAACAACTTATGCAAAATCAGGTCGTTATCAAGGCGATGAAATGACGGAACAAGTGGTACGATCATGGATTAATAATCATGGTGTACGCCTTCATGAAATGCGGACAAATAATCCGAAGTATAGTCATTTAATTAATCAAGAAGATCATTTGAAACATTAAAAAAAGCGACTTAAGTCGCTTTTTTTAATGTGGAAGTAATTCCAGTTTTTTTCGAAGCTTTTCTTCACTAAAGATCCATCCTGTATAGGAACTAATAATATTTAAATTGTGGTCGAGCTGAACGATTGCAACAAATGGATAATAATCTTTACTTCGATATCGTAAATCAATGAATCGTACTTCATAATAATGGTCATGATCAAAAATATCCCAGCGATATACAGGAGAGAAAGATAGGAAGGCTGAGATGTTTTCATCTTGTTTAGCTGCTCGCATAATATTATTGTCTGGGAACGGTACCCGATCGAACTTGTCATATATCATGATGTTACCACGGTGCCATCTCGCAACGTAGTAATAATCAGCCGTAACGACTGCTAAATGGTAATGATAAAATCGGTAAGAAGGAGAAATGATAATCTTTTCGACATTTTTGAAACGTTTGTGTACAACGCTTCTTATATTTCTGTGCATCATAATCCGTCCGATATAGTAAACAATCATTAATATATATGCCGCTAAAGCTGTATATCCCTTATGAGAACCGACGAGCATGCAAGCAATTGCAAGTATATGGATAAAGAAAATTACGGTATCGAATGTATTAATTATGCCAAGTGCGACCCATTTTTTTGTGAAAGGTCGTAATGCTTGTGTACCATAGGCGTTGAAAATATCTACAAAGACGTGAAGAAAGACGGCAATAAATGACCAAAGTAGTAGATGAAGATATGGAGCTTCTGAAAAGAAGGCGAAAGAGATGCCACTTATAAGGAATGACCAAAGAATTACCGCGGGAATAGAATGAGTAATCCCACGATGATTTCTTATATATTTAGCGTTATTACGCAATTTTAGAACTGTGTCAATGTCAGGAATGTTGGAACCAGCAATTGTAGCAAGCATAACAGCTTGGGGGCCAATATCACTTTGTGCTATGGCTGGATCTAATGTTGCTAAGCTACCTAAAGTGATACCCATAACAAGGTGAGTGGCTGTGTCCATAGAAATCCACCTCCGTTTTTTATTAATGTAACTCTTTTTATTCGATACCTCAAGTCCTTTGCCTTCTATTTCCTATGTCATCTTACTTAAATTTTTTCCTAAAATCTTTATAATAGTACTTATATGCAAAAAAATGAGGGGGATCAAGTTTGACACTTGAAATACTAAACAATTTTAATATAGAACAGTTTCAAAATGATTTAATTGGTTGGTTTGAAGAAGAACAGCGTGACTTACCGTGGAGAAAGAATAAAGATCCATACCGTGTTTGGGTTTCTGAAATTATGTTGCAGCAAACAAGAGTAGAAGCTGTAAAACCATATTACGCAAATTTTATGGGGAAGTTTCCTACACTTGAAGCGTTAGCGAACGCAGATGATGAAGAAGTATTAAAAGCATGGGAAGGTTTAGGATATTATTCTAGAGCACGTAATTTACATGCGGCAGTAAAAGAGGTAAAAGAAGTATACGGCGGGGTTGTACCAAGTGATGTAAAGAAAATTGAAAAGTTAAAAGGAGTAGGACCATATACAAAAGGTGCTATTTTAAGTATCGCATATGGTATACCAGAGCCGGCAGTTGATGGAAATGTTATGCGTGTATTATCTCGTATTTTATCAGTATGGGATGATATTGCAAAACCAAAGACTCGAAAAGTTTTTGAAGAGATTGTGCGTGAAATTATTTCAGTAGAAAACCCATCTTATTTTAATCAAGGATTGATGGAATTAGGTGCATTGATTTGTATTCCTAAAAATCCATCGTGCTTACTTTGTCCTGTGCGTGAGCATTGCAGAGGATATGCTGAAGGTGTTCAAAAAGAATTACCAGTAAAAAGTAAAGCGAAAGCTCCTAAAATGGTACCTATTGTTGCAGGCGTACTTCAAACTGAAGACGGTCGTTACGTTATTAATAAACGTCCAAGTACAGGTTTGTTAGCTAACATGTGGGAGTTTCCTAATGCTGAACTTGGAGAAGGTATTCGAAATCAGAAGGAACAGCTTATAGATTATATGAAAGAAAAATATGAGCTCGAGATTTCTATTGATGAATACGCAATTAATGTACAACATACGTTTACACATCGTACTTGGGATATATTTGTATTTTACGGAAAAGTAACCGGTAATATTGTTGATACAGATACATTAAAATTTGTATCGAAAGAGGTATTTGAGCAATTACCTTTCTCAAAATCACACCGTACTATTTATGAAAATTGTGTGGAGAAAATTACAATGCAATAAATAAAAAAGTGTTCCCAATCTAGGGAACACTTTTTTAATCGTAAGAAATTTTTGTCCCATGAGTCCAACTAGCTTCACCTTCTTGTAAGCCGCCTCTTGATTCGATTTCTACTACAATTTCTTTGTAAATACTTTGCCCTTCTACATTTAAATAAGGCAGAACTTGTTGTAGTGAGTGATGAAAATAAGCTAATTCATCTTCTTTCCATTCATTTTTTGAAATCATCGTTAGTTCAGTCATATCGCGTCCTATATACATATTTCCACCTCCATTTCTTATAGTTTGAATAAGTAACAAAAGATATATGCGGAAATTATTCAAAAGAAAATTACGGATAGCTTCTAAGTGAATTGGTTACATTATTGATTGTGGAGGTGAGAAAGATGAGTAAAAAACAACAAGGTTATAACAAAGCAACTTCTGGTGCTAGCATTCAAAGTACAAATGCTAGTTATGGTACAGAGTTTGCAACTGAAACAGATGTACAAGCTGTAAAACAAGCAAACGCACAATCAGAAGCAAAGAAAGCACAAGCTTCTGGTGCACAAAGTGCAAACGCTAGTTATGGTACAGAATTTGCAACTGAAACAGACGTGCATTCTGTGAAAAAACAAAATGCTAAGTCAGCTGCAAAACAATCACAATCTTCTAGCTCAAATCAGTAATGAAAGAAAAACACTTCTCTAATTCGGGAGAAGTGTTTTCTTTTTGCGTGGATCGTTGTAATGAAAAGAAAGCGAACGACATAACTTCTAATAAGTCAACAAATGTAGTCAAAGGAGAAGGAAGTTAACAATTAGAATTATGTAATTAGGAACAATAACTGATGAATAAGTCCAAAAGGGGGTAAGTAATGAACGATTTTGATAAGTTGGTAGGGGAGCAATTAGAAACGATGGATGAGTTGTTAAAGTTACAAGCACATCTAGAGAAGTATCAACAAATTGAAATGAATGAAAAAGATACGTGCGATAAAAAAGAACTGCATTTTATCCGCCAGGAAATATATAGAACAGAAGTAGCGTTGAAGATGTTACATGAGAAATTTGAAGAACAAACGAATAGTGTAATCCAATCTTTTGCAACTGAAAAAATGATTTCAAATTTAGGATAAGATATATTGTTATCTTTAGGTGAAAAGTCCTTCTTTGTATGGAAATAGAGAAGGGCTTTTTCTATTACATGTCCTCGCTTATAAATAATACAGTACAATCCTTTTATCTCCTAAGAAGTGGTGGGGCATAGTATTCAACGATAAACCTCCTGCATATTCAGTTTGAAAAATAGAGTCTTATCCCTTTAGTTTTAAAATTTCGACAAAAAAGTTATAATAGAAAAAAAGTGAATGCCGTTCAAAGGGCATTTGCAGTTGAAAGAAGGGAGCATATATGGGATTTCCCAAAGAAGGAGAAAAAGTACAAATACATAGTTATAAACATAATGGCTCCATTCATAGAATGTGGGAAGAAACAACAATTTTAAAAGGGACACAGAGTCTTGTAATCGGAGCGAATGATCGTACAGTAGTTACAGAATCGGATGGCCGAACATGGATTACTCGTGAACCAGCAATTTGTTATTTTCATGCCAACTATTGGTTTAATGTGATTGGGATGCTTAGGGAAGATGGCGTATATTATTATTGTAATTTAAGCTCACCTTTTGCGTATGATCCTGAAGCATTAAAGTATATTGATTATGATTTAGATATTAAAGTATATCCAGATATGACATATACGCTTCTAGATGAAGATGAGTATGAAAAACATAGTGAAATTATGCAGTATCCACCTGTTATTGATACAATTTTAAAACGAAATGTAGCACATTTAACACAGTGGATTCATCAAAGAAAAGGTCCATTTGCACCAGATTTCGTAGATATGTGGTATGAACGATATTTAATGTACAGAAATTAAAACAAACCTGCAGGGGGCTTCCCGGCAGGTTTGTCCTATTAGAGGGGGGATTATGTGCAAGGCATAAAAAGATATTTACAATTTGTTAAACCATATCGATGGCTTATTGCTATTACAATTATTATTGGACTAGTTAAGTTCGGTATCCCACTTATTATGCCGTGGTTATTAAAGTATATTATCGATGATGTAATTCAAGGCGCTGGCTCACTTCAAGATAAAACATCTCAATTAATAACAGCGATTGGAATTGCTTTCTTTATTTTTGCGGTATTAAGACCACCGATTGAATATTATCGTCAATATTTCGCCCAACGTATCGCAAATACAATACTGTATGATTTGCGGAAGCATATTTTCGGTCACTTACAAAAGTTAAGTTTACGTTATTACTCCAATACGAAAACAGGGGAGATTATTTCGCGTGTCATCCATGATGTAGAACAAACGAAAGATTTTGTAATTACTGGTTTGATGAACGTCTGGTTAGATACTGCAACAATTGCTATTGCTATCATTGTTATGTTTTCTATGAATATAAAATTAACATTTGTTGCTTTATTGATTTTACCTATTTATGTAATTGCAGTGAAATATTTTTTCGGACGTCTTCGGAAATTGACAAAAGAGCGTTCACAAGCGTTAGCGACGATGCAAGGGTATTTGCATGAACGTATTCAAGGAATGCAAGTGACACGTAGCTTTGCGTTAGAAGAGTATGAGGGGAAGCAGTTTGAAAAAAGAAATAATGAATTTTTAACGAAAGCATTAACCCATACAAGTTGGACGGCAAGAACATTTTCGGCAGTAAACACGTTAACCGATTTAGGTCCGTTACTTGTGATTGGTTTTGCAGCATATGAAGTAATTCAAGGGCAGTTAACGCTAGGAACGATGGTAGCTTTTGTTGGATATATGGATAGTTTATATAGTCCGCTTCGCCGCCTTGTTAATTCATCTACAACATTAACACAATCTTTTGCATCGATGGACCGTGTGTTTGAACTGTTAGATGAAAAATACGATATTGTTAATGTACCAAATGCGGTACAAACGAAAAAATTAAATGGAGAAATTGTATTTGACAATGTTTCTTTTCGTTATAATGTAGATGAAAAAGAGATATTACACAACTTGTCATTAACTATGCAGCCTGGAGAGAAAGTAGCGCTTGTAGGAGCAAGTGGGGGAGGAAAGTCATCTCTTGCTAGTTTGATCCCGCGTTTCTATGATGTTTCTGAAGGCACGGTTTATGTAGATGGCATAGATGTAAGAAAGTATAATATGAGAAATTTGCGTAGTCATATTGGAATTGTACTGCAAGATAATTTATTGTTTAGCGATACAATTGGAGCTAATATTTTATATGGAAATCCGAAGGCTACAGAGAAAGAGGTGATTGCAGCTGCTAAAGCTGCGCAAATTCATGATTTTATTATAGACTTACCAGATGGTTATAATACTGTCGTTGGAGAACGTGGTGTGAAGCTATCGGGCGGGCAAAGACAACGCGTGGCAATTGCACGAGTGTTTCTAAAGAATCCTTCGGTACTTATATTAGATGAAGCAACTTCAGCATTAGATTTAGAAAATGAAAGGTATATTCAAGAGGCGCTTCAGACGTTAGCTGCTGACCGGACAACGATTATAATTGCACATCGATTAGCGACGATTACGCATGTTGATACGATTATTTACATTGAAGACGGTGAGATTAAAGAGACTGGTTCTCATGAAGAGTTAATGCAAAAAAGAGGATTTTATTACAATTTATATCAACTTCAACATATAACAGAAACAGCTCCTTTAGCATAAAAGGAGCTGTTTTTTTATTCGTCTTCTTTTTTATCATCGATTTGGAGTTCTTTTTCTGGTTTATGGTATGTGTAGAAGCTATCTACAAGCAAATCTAAATGCTCTACTTCTTCACTATAGTTAATGATGGAAGAAATAAGAGGGAAGAGATGTAACCATGTTTTATATGCTTCTTCATCGTCTTTATTTTGATATTCCATAAAGATATCAATTAATTCTTGTTTACCTGTTTCAACTTCATCAAGCATTTCGACTGATTGTTGTTTTTTTGCTTTACCAATAAATTTTAATAAAACTTGTTCATGATAATGCGTTAATGAGTCAAGTTCGTTTTGGATAGATTCCTGAAATTCTTCCGGCATATAGCGCAGTTCATTTTCAGTACGGTGTAATGATTTTAACGTACTTAAAGCACGGCTTGTTGTCGCTAACATTTGTCTGAATAAAACGAGCTTACGAATTTTTGCGAACTTTACTTTTTTCGTGTAGCTTCTTTCTTCTTTATACAGCAAATAGTAATGGTTTAGTTTGATCATTTTTTCTTTCATACGATCAATATCAGTTTTTAGCGTTGTAAAATCAGAAGCCTGCCTGCTATTCATTCGAATCCATTTTACAATTTCTTCTGTATTATCAACGATACGATGATAAAGTTTTGTTTCATATTTTGGCGGCATAAATACTAAATTTACAAGTGAAGCCGCAATAATACCAATCATAATCGTCGCAAATCGAAGTAAGGCAAAACTAAAGAAATCTTCGCCTTGATACTCCATAATGGCGATAACTGTTACTAAAGCAATTGATATTGTGTTTTCTAATCGTAATTGTAATGTAAGAGCAATTACTAATATACATGTTAATCCAATAATAAAAGGATTATGTCCAAAAGCAGTAGCAAATGCGATAGCAAATATCGCACCAATTACATTTGCTTGAATTTGTTCAAGTGCTGTTAAATAAGAACGGTATACAGACGGTTGAACAGCAAAGATAGCTGAAATTCCCGCAAATACCGGACTCGGTAATTGAAGTAAAATACAAGCAAATAAAGCTAACGTGATGGCAATACCCGTTTTTAAAATGCGAGCACCAAGTTTCATACCCTTAATAAGATCCTTTCTCTTGTCATAATGAATGTACAACATGATACTATACATTCATTACAATATGTTAGCAAGTGATATTTTAGTGACGTTAAAAGAAATTAGTGTTCATTTTATCCCGCTAATTGTGAGTAGTAAGATTCACGCCTCAAAATTCAGAAGCTGGATGCCGGTAAACGTCCGATTGGTGTAGGCTAATTAAAGTTTCACTTTATAATTTTTCCTAATTCCTTTTAAACATCAGTTTTTAGTAAAAAAACCTGCTGAATTTCAGCAGGTCTCAAATTGTTACTATAGATTACTATGAGAAGCGTACTTCGTCAATTTTTTCTTAATAATGAAAATTACTCATTTTACTCTGTTGAGATAGATGGATCTGCCTGTTCTTTTTTCGGGATAATCTCAAAAAACTTGTTCTGTATATCATCTAATAATGGTGTTAACAAAGCAACTTCCTCATATTGCTCGTGCTCGTTTAGTACACGAATATAGTCTAGCAATAATTCAGTTACATCTTTCAAACCATTTTTACTAATTGGTTGTAATGTAACATTTGCGCCTTTTGCGATTCTTCTTTTTAAGGCCTGTTCTGTTAAGCCTAAGTTTGAATCACGACGCAAATAAACAACACCGCCAGTCATGCCAGCGCAAATCCATGGACCAGGGTCACCTAAAACAAGCGCTCGCCCGTTTGTCATATATTCAAAAGCAAAACCTTTAATATTGGAGTATGCACCTATATTTCCTTGCTCTTTTTCACGGAGTGGTTTTGTTATTCTACCTCCAATTATCATGTCTGCCCCAGAAAGGCGAATGCCAGCGCGAGCATCAGCGTTCCCTTGTACGTATAGTGCCCCTTTTTGTGCACCATATCCAAATCCTTTTCCGACAGAACCGTTATAATATACTCCGTCTTTTCCTTTTGATTTCGTTATATAAATCCCACCACCAAAGGAAGTTTTACCAATGCCATCTTGTGCGCCGCCATTTACGTGTATAAATAAATTTTCACTATTGTAAGCACCTAACCCATTTCCGGGAATAGAACCATTCGTATACTTTAATGTAAGTGGTTCAAGTTGAGTAGCTTCATATAGTTTACTGCGAACGCGATAACATGATTCTAGACCACCCATAACGCGTTGCTCTACACCAACGCCTACCAATTCTTTTGAGTCAGCGGAATGAACTGTCTTAAATTGTTTTTCCGGTACGCCTTCTGTTGTTGTAACAGATGGATGTTCTATTATTTGTAGTAAATTACGTAAGTTTAATAAATTTTCGCCTCGAACTTGCTCTAATAAATCAGAACGCCCAACAATTGCTTGTAAATTTGTATAACCAAGCTGTCCTGTTAATCGTTTTAGTTCTACACCGAAAGAGGTGAATAAATTTAGCAGGCCAGCAACTGCGCTTTCTAATTCGCGTGGGACGAAGCGGCGTAACCCATGTTCTTTTGCTTGTGCTTCAGACTCGATTTGTGTCGCAATTCCAACATGGCAAGTATCTAGATGGCACCCACGGCAAGTAGTACAGCCGATTGCAATCATTGATAGTGTGCCAAATCCAATACGGTTTGCTCCGAGGAGCATGATTTTCAAGGCATCATTTACACTTCGAATACCACCATCTGCCCAAATCTCTACTTTATGTCTCATGCTTGCTTCTAATAAAGCGTTGTGAGCGGCTTTAACACCAATTTCTACAGGGAGACCTACATGCTGCAATGCGTGAATACGTGCAGCGCCTGTTCCGCCATCGAATCCGCTAATGTTAATAAAATCAGCGCCAGCTTTGGCGATACCGACAGCAATTGTTCCGATATTAGGAACAACAGGGACTTTCACGGCTACTTTGGCAAGTTGATTAGCTGTTTTAATTTCTGTAATCATTTGAGCTAAATCTTCAATTGAATAAATATCATGGTTATTAGAAGGCGAAATTAAATCTGAGCCGATTGTCGCATTACGTGCTTCAGCGATTTTGGCTGTCACTTTTGAACCAGGTAAATGCCCACCTTCCCCAGGCTTTGCGCCTTGACCGATTTTGATTTCAATTAAGTTTGATGAGTTTAGTAGTTCGGCATTTACTCCAAATCGCCCAGATGCTACTTGTTGTCCACGTGTATGTGGATATTTTCCAATCATATCTTTAATTTCGCCGCCTTCACCGTTCAAGCTAATCATATTTAGCTGATCGGCTGCTTCTGCATATGCGCGAAAGGCAATTTCGTTTTGAGAACCAAATGACATAGAACTAATAATAAATGGTAGATTATGATTTTTGATGCCGATAGATACTTCTTCAGTTGGAACGACATGTTTTGTTTGTTTCGTTTGAACAAGGTGTCTGATTGCGATTGGATTATTCTCTTCTAGTTCACTTAACTTGTCACGGTAATCATCATAAGAATTTCCTTTTGCAACATCGCCGATTGCTTTCCAAATTCGCGGGAATATATGAAATGATTTTCGCATTCTAATTTTAGGATTGTTATAATCCTCTGCTCGTATTTTTGCATCTTCAACAAGTGATTCAAGTGAAAAGGCTAAATCATTTGAACCGAAGAAATTTGTAATCTGTAATATATTTGCGATTTCTTCATGTAATCCAATAGATGAATAGAGACGTCCGTAACCACGTAACTCATGAATTCCAATTGTTGAAATGACTTTTTCTAATCCTTTATTAAGTGCATTATATAGATTCGTAATTGGTGTTTTTGTTCCATCATTTACAGTCGCGAATAATAAATATGGATTAATACCATCTGCTCCTAATCCATATAGCGTGACAATGTCATGTAAGGAGCGAAGAGCACCAGAACGTATAACGAGAGAACAATTGCGGCGTAATTTATTTTCACTTAATGCTTGATGTACTTTAGCAGTAACTAAATGTGGATCAATCCACAATCGTTCATTTAGATGGGCTTTTGCGTCATCTAATACTAGTAGGGAAGCGCCATTGTTAACAGCAGCTATCGCTTCAGAACTAATGCGGCTTAATGCGCATTGCAGAGTTTCTGACGAGCTGAATGTAGCAGAGATTGTGGCGATAGAGTTATGAGTCTTAAATAGCTCTATGAGTTGTTCGTACGTAATTGTGTGTAATTCCTCTGCAATAGGTTGTGCCACGCTGCCTTCTAAAATAATTGGTGAAAGCATTTCAACTACAAATGGCCGTTTTGCGCCGCTTAATAAACTTGGACGCTCTCCAAGTACAGTACGTGTAGAGAAGTGTTCAATTTCACGGTCACGGTCAATTGCAGGGTTTGTAACAACAGCTACACTTTCTTTAATAAAGTCAGCGATATTTCGTCTATCAGTATCGAGTGCGGCAAGTGGTGAGTCATGCCCAAGTGAGCGTATTGGCTCAACGCCTTTTGTTGCCATCTGTTCAAGAAGTTGAATATGTTCTCGGTCCCATCCGAAAGCGACGTATTCTTTCGTTTCAACTTGAACAGAATCACATAGCCTTTGGATTTTTTTCGTTTCAGGGATAGATAAATTTAAATGGTAATTGGTAGTATCAATTCGCTTTTTAAAACGGTTATATACTTGGATTTGATATTTGTCATATTCATAAAGAACAAGTTCATCTTGTTCATTCCATTTTAATCCGACTTTTTCTCCAGGAGCGAGTGGTTTTGGTTCTGCTACATATTTAGTTGGTGATACAACTCCAGGTTCAGAAGAGAAAATATAAGAGCTCTCTGTCTCTACTTTCCATACTGGGCGTAATCCAAGGGAATCAACGCTGAAAACAGCTTCATCTTTAAAACGGGAAATGATGCCAGCTGGTCCTTGTGCAAAATGTCCCCATGCTTCACGTATATACGTATATAAATCTTGTAAAGGTGTTTCATAAAGTTTAATTTCATTAATAATTGGTGGGAATAGAATTTCCATTGCTTCAAATAAGCTGTAGCCGTATTGAACAAGTAGGGTTTCTAAGGTGCGGTTTAAATCTTGAGAGTCACTGCCTCCTGCAGTAAGTGGTACATCAATCATTTCAGCTTGATCGCGTAATTTCGCAATTGTGTTAATTTCACCATTATGTCCGAGAATGCTAAATGGTTGTACACGAAAAAAATTAGATAATGTATTAGTAGAGTAGCGGTTATGTCCTAATGTCATAGTTGAAGCGATAAGCGGATGTTGTAAATCATTATAGTAGGCAACAAGCGTATCACCAGCACCTAGAACTTTATATACAACATGATCATGACTTAATGAAGCAACATGAATTGCTTCGTTTTTCTCTATTTTTATTGTGACAGAAAATAATGTTTGCTCAATATTTATAATTTCGTTTTCTGCGATAAGGGCAACTTGCCAAAATAAAGGTTCTTCTTGTTTACCAAGTGGACCGAGCGCATCTGAGTTTGTTGCATCGTCACTTTCGAAAATAATAGTAAAGTTTTTGTTGTTTAATTGCGTACGAATATAATCTTTTAAGGCAGTAATGTTTTCTTTTTTATTTAGAAAAAAATGTCCAACGATAAAGTGGGGATGATCCACAATCGTTGGATTATATCCGCTACTTTTTAGTTTTTCATTCCAAAGTGTTTTTGGTATATCAATGTGAATGCCGATGCCATCGCCCTCGCCATTAATGAAACCAGCTCTATGATTCATTTTGACGAGTGATTGTATGCAAAGGTCAATGTTTTCTTTTGTAGCAATTTTTCGTTTCTCCATAACGGAAACGATTCCACACGCATCATGTTCTGCATTTCTATAATCTCGAAATAAAGACGGTGTCCATGTATTTTTTTTATTGAGCATCCGTCAATCCCCCCTCTTGTAAAAGTTAGAATAATCTTACTATTTAAGGCGCAAATCACCTTGTACACAGAGATAGTAATGCTGTAAAAGAATATAAAACAGATAATTATGAATAATTATACTATTAATACGTAATTTATGAAATAGAAAAAAGGAAAAAAGAAAGGTGAGCTTTCTTTTTTCCTTTTAATGACGGGATTATTTATTGTCTGCTAGGGCAGCAAATGCTCTGCCGACAGCTTCGATTGTATATTCAATATCTTCTTTTGTATGTTCTGTAGTTAAGAACCATGCCTCGTATTTAGAAGGTGCTAAGTTAACTCCTTCTTGAAGCATAAGCTTGAAGAATTTACCGAACATTTCACCGTCTGTATCTTGTGCGGCATCGTAATCTTCAATTGTATTAGTTGTGAAGTATACAGTTAAAGCCCCTTTTAGACGATTTAATGTAATGTCGATATTATGTTTCGCTGCTTGCTCTAAAATTCCTTTTTCAAGCATTGCACCAAGTTCATCTAATTTCTCATAAAGCCCTTCTTGTTGAAGTACTTCTAGACAAGCGATACCTGATGCCATAGAAGCAGGGTTTCCTGCCATTGTACCAGCTTGGTATGCAGGTCCAAGCGGAGCAACTTGTTCCATAATTTCTTTCTTACCACCGTAAGCACCGATTGGTAAGCCACCGCCAATAACTTTACCAAGCGCTGTTAAGTCAGGTGTAACACCAAGTAAGTCTTGAGCACCGCCGTACATAAAGCGGAAAGCAGTAATAACTTCATCATAAATTACTAGTGCGCCAGCTTCGTGAACAAGTTCATTCACTTTTTCAAGGAATCCAGGTTTAGGCTCTACAATACCGAAGTTTCCAACGATCGGTTCTACAAGGATAGCTGCTACTTCATGACCCCATTTATCTAAAGCTTCTTTTAAAGTTTCTACATTGTTAAATGGAACGGTAATAACTTCTTGTGCGATACTTTGTGGTACGCCAGCTGAGTCAGGAGTTCCTAAAGTAGAAGGGCCAGATCCAGCTGCCACAAGTACTAAATCAGAATGACCGTGGTAACAACCAGCAAATTTCATGATTTTTGTGCGACCTGTATAAGCACGAGCAACACGAATCGTTGTCATCACTGCTTCTGTACCAGAGTTTACGAAACGGACTTTATCTAATGCAGGCATTGCTTCTTTTAACATTTTTGCGAATTTTACCTCTAGCGCTGTTGGTGTTCCATAAAGTACCCCATTTTCAGCAGCTGTTGTAATTGCTTTTGTTATATGCGGATGAGCATGTCCAGTAATAATAGGACCGTATGCTGCTAAATAATCGATATATTTATTTCCGTCTACATCCCAGAAATAAGCGCCTTTCCCACGTTCCATAGCAACAGGAGCGCCGCCGCCAACTGCTTTAAAAGAACGAGAAGGACTGTTAACACCGCCAACGATATGCTCTAAAGCTTCTTTATGTAATGCTTCTGACTTTGTGAAATTCACTACAATTCATCTCCTTACAAAAATCTATGTATTATTCTAACATGTTTTTCGAAAAGACGTATTGTTTGTGATAGCGAAGGCAGTTGGGTAAACTATTCGTTGTGACATTTAGGAGGGGGGTCCGATTATGAAATCGGTAATTGAGGTACAAGGGTTACGTAAAGAGTTTACAGCCTATTCAAGTCGTCCGGGCTTAAAGGGTGCATTTCGCGATTTATTAAATCGTAATTATAAAATAGTACCAGCAGTAAATGATGTATCTTTTACTGTAAAGCAAGGTGAAATGGTTGGTTATATCGGTGAGAACGGTGCTGGTAAATCAACAACAATTAAAATGCTTACGGGGATTTTAACTCCGACATCAGGGCAAATCACAGTAAATGGAATGAACCCACATAAACAAAGAGAAGAATTTGTAAGAACAATTGGTGTTGTTTTTGGACAGCGTTCGCAACTTTGGTGGGATATTGCAGTACAAGAATCGTTTCGTTTATTAAAGAAAGTGTATGGTGTATCAGACGCTCAGTATAAGGAGCATATGGAGCACGTAATTGAAACGTTAGATATAGGGCCCTTATTAGATAAACCAGTTCGAAAATTATCTCTTGGTCAAAGGATGCGTTGTGAATTAGCGGCAGCCTTAATTCATAATCCACCGTTATTATTTTTAGATGAGCCAACAATTGGGTTAGATGTACTTGTGAAATTGAAAATACGTGAATTTTTAAAAGAAATGAATGAACGTTATAAAACAACAATTTTATTAACAACACACGATATTACTGATATTGAAGCTTTATGTGAGCGCGTTATCATGCTGGATGAAGGAAATATTATGTATGACGGTTCTTTAAATAATCTTCGTACGCAGTGGGGAGCGGAGAAGGAAATTCACTTTCAGTTTGTTGCACCAGTTTCCTATCAGGCTTTATCAATGGTTATGCCAGATAATCATGTCGTTTGGTCGAAAGCAAAAGAGGAAAATGCATGGGTTGCAAAAATTCCGAATGAAGAAGTTATTATTTCAATGCTTATTTCTAAAGTAGTACAAGCCTTTCAAATTAAAGATTTAAAAATTAACGAAGTGTCTACAGAGGAAATTATTCGTAACATTTATGAAGAGGGTATTACGCATGGGTAAGTATATTGAAATGATTCGAATTCGCTTTTTAATGATGCTTGCGTATCGTACAAATTACTATAGCGGGATTTTAATTTATACGATTAATATCGGTGCTTACTATTTTTTATGGCAAGCAATTTATAGCGGAAAAGAGAATATTGAAAGTTTATCTATTTCGCAAATGACCACGTATATCGCAATCGCGTGGATGGCACGTGCCTTCTATTTTAATAATATAGATAGGGAAATTGCGATGGAGATCCAAGAAGGACGTGTGGCTGTAGAATTAATTCGTCCGTATAACTATTTGGGAATGAAAGTTATGCAAGGTCTTGGCGAGGGAATATTCCGTTTTGCCTTCTTTTCCATTCCAGGCATGGTTATCGTTACGTTATTATTTTCGTTGCAAATTACAACAAATTTTCAAACTTGGTTATATTTCTTCTTATCTTTAATATTTAGTTTTATTATTAATACACAAATTAATTTAATGACGGGAATGCTTACGTTTTTCCTATTTAATAATAGTGGGATTATGTATGCAAAACGCGTTGTTATTGATTTATTTTCAGGTCTATTATTACCAATTAGTTTTTATCCGCTATGGGTCCAAAAAGCAATGATGTTTTTACCGTTTCAGGCTATTAGTTATATTCCAAGTATGATTTTTTCTGAAGGTATACAGGGGAGTAAGTTGTATGAGGCTTTAGTATTTCAAGTGATTTGGGCGATTGTACTTATTATTCCAATTGTACTCATGTGGAGAACGGCGAGAAAACGTCTAATTGTACAAGGGGGATGATGAGATGCTATATATAAACTTATTTTTACAATATGCAAGTCAATATATAAAAACAAAATTGGAGTATCGAGGCGATTTTATCGTTGGTTTACTTTCTGATTTATCGCTTCAAGCAGTTAATTTAATATTTATTCTCGTTGTATTTGGGCATACACAAGCATTGAAGGGATGGAGTCGAGAAGAAGTAATCTTTATTTATGGTTTCTTTTTAGTACCATTTGCCATCTTTTCAGCTTTCTTTAATATATGGGATTTTAATGATCGATACATTATTAAAGGGGAGATGGATCGTGTATTAACGCGGCCGATCCATAGCCTATTTCAAATTATATTAGAAAGAATGGAACTTGAATCTTTAATTGGAGCTATTACAGGGATTGTTGTAATGGGATATGCAGCTGTGGAGTTACAATTATCTTTTTACTGGTATGATTTCTTCTTATTTATATTGATGGTAGGAGGAGGAGCACTTGTATATGGAGGGATATTTGTTACGCTGGCGAGCCTTGGTTTTTGGTCGGATGCGAAAAGTTCAATTATGCCTCTTATGTATAACATAGGTAATTACGGGCGCTATCCTGTTAATATTTATAATCGTGTAATTCGTTTCATTTTAACGTTTGTTTTACCGTTTGCGTTTGTTGGAGTATATCCAGCGGCATACTTTTTAAGAAAAACAGAATGGAATAGTTATGCATTTGCGACGCCAATTGTTGGTGTTATCTGTTTTACGATTGCAATCACCCTCTGGAACCAAGGGGTAAAAAGGTATCGTGGCGCGGGTAATTAATTATAGAAGCTTGTTCGTTTCTAAGGGATAAATCAGTTCTCCACCTCATACATATAAAATGAGGTGGAGGACATGTTATGGGGATTTATTCTATTAATTGCAGCAATCGCTATTTTGAAAAGTGTCCAATTATTATGGAGTTCCTATTCGGATTCAACGCGTTTTTTTTCGCTCTATAATTTGGCCACATTATTTTTAATCTATACAACAGTACTAATCGCATTTGGATTAAGTTACGTTGTATTAGAGGAAATGGGTTTCGCAGTTTTGAAAGAGGACGGAGAAAGTTTGAACGCTCATTCTTTTCAACTCGTCGAAGTTTGTTTATATTTTAGCGCAGTTACTTTATTGTCTGTTGGATATGGTGACATATCTCCGATTGGAATTGGGCGATGGATTGCAATCGCAGAAGCGCTAATTGGATATACACTCCCTTTTGCTTTTGTGATGAGGTCTGTAATAGACAATGAAAAATAAGGAAGCATTTGTTATAGTAAAGGAAAAGAGTAGGAGTGATAACTATGATTACAGTAGGAGAAATGGCACCAGAATTCACATTAGAGGGAAGTAACGGAGAAGAAGTTCGCCTAGCTGATTTCCGCGGTAAAAATGTAGTTCTCTATTTTTATCCGAAAGATATGACGCCAGGATGTACAACTGAAGCATGTGATTTTCGTGATGCGTATGGAGTATTTCAAGAGAAGGATACGGTTATTCTTGGAGTAAGTCCTGATTCAGCGAATAGACATTTGAAATTCATTGAGAAACATGAATTGCCATTTACACTTTTAGTAGATGAAGATCATAAAGTAGCAGAGTTATACGATGTTTGGAAGTTAAAAAAGAACTTTGGGAAAGAGTATATGGGAATCGAGCGTTCTACATTCCTTATTAATAAAGACGGTGAACTTGTAAAAGAGTGGCGTAAA
The DNA here is from genome assembly GCF_052646455.1 of Bacillus cereus group sp. Bce041. Lineage (NCBI taxonomy): Bacteria > Bacillati > Bacillota > Bacilli > Caryophanales > Bacillaceae > Bacillus > Bacillus cereus group sp. Bce041. The sequence goes on along the minus strand of NZ_JBQXON010000007.1, from coordinate 2,340 downwards.
GTGAAAGTGAAAGGACATATTGAGGATGTTCTTTCTTATATAAAATAAATCTACATTGGAGATAAAATATGCAGAAACAAGGCAAGTGTCTATACATATTTTACTGCCTTACATAAAGTGGAAGTGTAGGGCATACCTCCTCAGATGATAGTATTCCAAGTGCGATTATGTCGCACTTTTTTCTATGGAATATATGAAGAAAAAAGGGAAAGATACATAAAAACAAGTCCTGAATATAAAAATAAACTACATACTTATAGTAGAAATATTGACGATTTATAAGAAAAGGAGTACACTCTTTATAAGAATTATAAAATAATAATCCGTATAGAATCGGGGTGCATGACGGTGGTCAAAGAAGAATTAAAAGAAGCGCTAGAAATGCTGAAAAATACGGGTGTACGCATTACTCCACAGCGTCATGCTATTTTAGAGTACCTTGTGGAATCAATGACGCACCCAACAGCGGATGATATTTATAAAGCATTAGAAGGTAAGTTTCCAAATATGAGTGTTGCAACTGTCTATAATAACTTACGTGTGTTTAAAGAGGTTGGACTTGTAAAGGAATTAACTTATGGAGACGCTTCAAGTAGATTTGATTATGTTACAAGTCAACATTATCATGTGATTTGCGAAAAATGTGGTAAGATTGTTGATTTTCCTTATGGAGGCTTGGAAAAGCTGGAAGAGGAAGCTGCGAAAACGACAGGCTTCGTTATCAATAGTCATCGCTTAGAAATTTATGGCGTTTGTCCAGAGTGTCATAAGGCGTAATATATAATAAAGAAAGAGGCTGACGGCTATACGTCAGCCTCTTTCTTTATTATATAAGGATTAGCGTGAGGTTAATCAGGATTTACAGTGCTAAGTTAGTAAGAAGGGTTAGATAAAAGTTTGTCGAATTTACTTTGTATTGGTGGAAATGAATTCTTGGAGGGGACATTTTGAAGAAATATGAGATTAAAAATAACATTCCAACATTGGAAGAATATAAATATTTATGTGATTCTGTGGGATGGACTAACTATATGAACTTTGAGGTGGCGGAAATATCACTTCAAAATTCGATTTACTGTATAACAGTCAAGGATAATAATCAAATCATCGGCATGGGGAGAATTGTTGGTGATGGGGCTATCTATTTCTATATTCAAGATATAGTGGTTCATCCAGATTATCAAAAGAATGGTATTGGAAAGAAAATAATGAATACTTTAGTAGAATACTTAAATGGGAATACTCCAGATAAAGCATTCATTGGTTTGTTTGCGTCGCAAGGTAAAACATCATTCTACGAAAAATATGATTTTAAAGATTATTCGCCTAATATGACAGGGATGTTTACTGTTATTTCGAAAAAATAGGTGTAATAAATTTAATAAAACAATTAAAAAGTTGATTTTTTAAGAAATCAACTTTTTAATGAGTTGAAACGTTTGTAGTGTTGCAAATTCGTATTTCCCTTGATACTTATGATTTATAACTCTTCTTATTATACTTTTCATCAAATTCTTTTCCTTCTAGATCTCGATCTAGTGTTAAAGGTTGATTGCAGTGCATACATGCATCGACACGGCCGAGCATTTTGGTTGGCTTATCACAGCTTGGACAAATAATTTGGATAGTCTTAGTAGATAACATACCAATCCAAAAGTAAACGACAGTGCTAGCGATAACAGCTAAAAAGCCAACCATCATAAACGTTGTCATAATAATAATGTTTTCGCGGAAAAAGACACCTAAGTATGCAATGAAGAGGCCGATAAATACTAAACTTAATGCAAAGGTCCGGATTTTATTGATTTTGTTTGAATACTTAATGCTCATTCTCACCACGCTCCTATACTAATAATATAACATAAAATTTAGAATTTTCACTCTCATGTAAATTGATATAGAGATAAGATATGAAATGAATAGGAGGGGAGCCAAGAATGAATGGACGCTATAATGATTTTTACAGCGGTTTTTAAGTTTTTAACGGGATGTGAAATTTTTTTATAAAAAGTATTGACCCTGTATATACTGCATGATATATTAATAACCGTCGCTGATGCGGAAACGCAGAAAACGACAAAAAAGAAATTAAAAAACTTAGTTGACATTGAAAAATGAAGATGTTAACATAAGGAAGTCGCGAATGAGCGACCAAGTAGTTCTTTGAAAACTGAACGAAACAAACAACGTGAAACGTCAATTTTTATTTTAGATGCTAGACAAACTAACTTTATTGGAGAGTTTGATCCTGGCTCAGGATGAACGCTGGCGGCGTGCCTAATACATGCAAGTCGAGCGAATGGATTAAGAGCTTGCTCTTATGAAGTTAGCGGCGGACGG
>NZ_JBQXON010000006.1:0-333513 GCF_052646455.1 Bacillus cereus group sp. Bce041 | reverse complement strand
CCGTCCGCCGCTAACTTCATAAGAGCAAGCTCTTAATCCATTCGCTCGACTTGCATGTATTAGGCACGCCGCCAGCGTTCATCCTGAGCCAGGATCAAACTCTCCAATAAACTTAGTTTGTCTAGCATCTAAAATAAAAATTGACGTTTCACGTTGTTTGTTTCGTTCAGTTTTCAAAGAACTACTTGGTCGCTCATTTGCGACTCCCTTATGTTAACATCTTCGTTTTTCGATGTCAACTAAGTTTTTCAATTTCTTTTTTGTCGTTTTCTGCGTTTCCGCATCAGCGACGGTTATTAATATATCATGGTGAAAAATGAAATGCAACACCTTTTATAAACTTTTTTTAAAACTGCCCACATTTCTTTTTTTATATCATATACTTAAACGAAATATCTCTTTCATGTATGAGCAATTCCTACATATATTTTATATAAAGTTACTCTATCAAAAGACGTTTCTTTCTATAATAAACGTTTTATTCATATAGCATATCATACAAGGAGGAATATATATGGACTATACCGATTTATTAATCAAACTAGGTCTCTCGGCTATTTTAGGATTTGCCATTGGTTTAGAACGCGAATTAAAACGGAAACCACTTGGTTTAAAAACGTGTTTAGTTATTTCTATTATTAGTTGCCTCCTAACGATTGTTTCTATTAAAGCAGCTTATAACTTACCACATACCGAACATATGAATATGGATCCACTTCGACTTGCCGCTCAAATTGTATCAGGAATTGGTTTTTTAGGTGCTGGCGTAATTTTAAGAAGAGGCAACGATAGCATTGCAGGGCTCACGACTGCCGCTATGATCTGGGGTGCTTCTGGTATTGGTATTGCTGTTGGGGCCGGATTCTATATTGAAGCGATATTCGGAATGTGTTTCCTTATGATTAGTGTCGAACTTATACCACTCGCGATGAAATATGTAGGCCCTAGATCATTTCGTCAACGTGATATCGCTGTGAAACTTGTTGTACGAAATATGGACAATATCCCAATCGTAATTGAAGAAATAAAAGAAATGGATATAAAAGTTAAGAATATGAAGCTTAAAACATTAGAAAACGGTTCTCACTATTTACATCTTAAACTATCCATTGATCAAAAAAGACATACTGCTGATGTTTACTATGCTCTCCAGCATCTTGAAAATGTCCAACAAACTGAAGTAGAAAGTATGTAACATAAAACAAACTCTCTTTAATTAGAGAGTTTTTCTTTTTTCTATAATGGCAACAATGAATGTAGTCCTACAAAGTAAGGAGGAATAGGCAATTGAAATCCCGTCCGAATTTAGTAGATACATTTCGTGATTCCATTATTTTTCGTTTAATTTGTTTTATTATTGTACTGACTGCTTTTTCCGGTTTTCTTATACATAGATTAGAACCTTTTCATTTCACTACATGGTTTGACGGAATTTGGTGGTCAATCGTTACCATTTTTACAGTTGGATATGGAGACTTTTCTCCCCATACGAAGATAGGAAAACTAATAGGTATAAGTATTATTTTATTAGGAACTGGCTTTTGTTCTTATTATATGGTGCTGTTTGCTACTGAAATGATTAATAAACAATATATGAAAATTAAAGGTGAAGAAGCCGCTACTTCTAACGGTCATATGATTATCGTTGGCTGGAATGAGCGCGCAAAACATGTTGTAAAGCAAATGCACGTATTACAACCAAACCTTGATATCGTTTTAATTGATGAAACACTTTCTTTACTCCCAAAACCATTTCATCATTTAGAATTTATAAAAGGTTGTCCGCATCACGATCAAACTTTATTAAAGGCCAATATTGCAACGGCACACACCATATTAATAACAGCTGATAAAGAAAAAAACGAAAGCTTAGCGGATACACAGTCCATTTTAAATATTTTAACTGCAAAAGGGCTCAACCCAAACATTCACTGCATCGCTGAACTTCTTACTTCTGAACAAATACAAAATGCAACGAGAGCTGGCGTGTCAGAAATTATAGAAGGAAATAAATTAACGAGCTATGTATTTACCGCTTCTCTTTTATTCCCTTCCATTTCAGGTGTACTATTTTCACTTTACGACGAAATCTCTGATAATAAATTACAACTGATGGAGCTTCCATCGTCCTGCACCGGACAAACTTTTGCCAATTGTAGCTATACTCTTTTAAAGCAAAACATTCTCTTACTAGGTATAAAGCGCGACGAACAATATATGATTAATCCAGTTCATTCCTTTGTTCTCATTGAAAGCGACATACTCATTGTTATTCACCATTAGTAAAATGACGCTCTAATTCTTGCATGAGCACTTTCCCAATATTGATATATTTTCTTTTCACATCTCCATCTGGATCTTTCGGCTCAGCAAATTGATCCATTCCACTCGTTCCAGCTGTTAAAGTATTCACATTATCATCTAGTTCGTCTTGATATACGTGCGAAAGAATATACGGCGTTCCAAGACGAACTATTACGCCTGGTACATCTAGTTCTCCATCAATGGCTGTAAATGGAACTCGTAAAAATTGATACCCATCTTCTTCATCAATTTTGTAATCGAAGCATCCTTTATCATAATCCCAATTACCACCAATGCTATATCCAAGTGGTTTCATAATCTCTTCTAACTTATATAACGCATATGTACGTCCTTCTAAATTTGATTGAATCGGAATCAAGCCCATCCCTCCTAGACTTTTCCTTTAGCATACCCACTTTAGTTTGAATATACTGATGGACTTTTCGATAAAATAATAAAAAGCGACCGGAATCCGGTCGCTTTTTATTATTTTAAACGCTCTTCTAATTCTGCTTTTAATTCTTCAAATCCTGGTTTACCAAGTAAAGCAAACATGTTTTTCTTGTATGCTTCTACTCCAGGTTGGTCAAATGGATTCACGCCTAATAAGTAGCCGCTCATCGCACATGCTTTTTCGAAGAAGTATACAAGGTAACCGAATGTGTACTCATTTAATTCAGGAATATTTACGATTAAGTTTGGTACTCCCCCGTCGCTATGTGCAAGTAATGTACCTTCGTATGCTTTTGTGTTTACGAAGTCTACAGTTTCACCAGCAAGGTAGTTTAATCCGTCTAAATCGTTTTCTTCTGATTCGATTGTTAGTTCATGTGTAGATTTACCTACTTTAAGAACTGTTTCAAATAAGTCACGACGCCCTTCTTGAACGTATTGACCTAATGAGTGTAAATCAGTTGAGAAGTTTGCTGAAGATGGGAAAATACCTTTTTGATCTTTTCCTTCACTTTCACCAAATAACTGTTTCCACCACTCAGCGAAGTATTGAAGTGCTGGCTCATAGTTAACAAGCATTTCAATTGTTTTTCCTTTATTGTATAAAGCGTTACGAACTACTGCGTATTGGTAAGCTGGATTTTCTTCTAGTTCTGATGTTCCGAAGTCATCATGACCAGCAGCTGCACCTTTCATCATCTCTTCAATATTTAAGCCACTTACTGCGATTGGTAATAAACCAACTGGCGTTAATACAGAGAAACGACCTCCAACATCATCTGGAATAACAAATGTTTCGTAACCTTCGTTATCAGCTAATGTTTTTAATGCACCACGCGCTTTATCTGTAGTTGCATAAATACGTTTGCGAGCTTCTTCTTTTCCATACTTTTCTTCTAATAACTTACGGAAGATACGGAATGCTAGTGCCGGCTCTGTTGTTGTACCTGATTTGGAAATAACGTTAATAGAGAAGTCTTTACCTTCTAATACGTCCATTAAATCTTTCATGTAAGTGGAGCTAATGTTTTGTCCAACAAATAGCACTTGTGGAGTTTTACGTTGTTCTTTAGAAAGCGTGTTGTAGAAAGAATGGTTTAACATTTCGATTGCTGCGCGTGCTCCTAGGTAAGAACCACCAATACCTACAACAAGTAAAATGTCAGAGTCATTTTTAATTTTTTCTGCGCATTTTTGAATGCGAGCGAATTCTTCTTTGTCATATTGAAGCGGAAGGTCTACCCACCCAAGGAAATCGTTCCCAGCTCCAGTTTTTTCGTGGATTGCGTGATGTGTTACTTTCACTGCATCACGTAAATAAGTGATTTCATGTTCACCGATGAAGGATAACGCTTTAGAATAGTCGAACGTTACATGTGTACTCATCTTTTTCCCTCCAATTATGGATATGTATTTCTGTATTCACTTTAGCGAAACTGAAGTTGTAAATCAAGCGATTAGGCAATTGTAAACGTAACCAATATATATTTTTTAGAAAAAGTTCATTTTTTGCATAAAAATTCGCATTTTTCGGTATAGATGTATATACATCCCTTTCCAAACATTTTTTATGTATAAAAACAACATAACTACCCCATTCTATAAAAGAGTTAATTAACTCATCGCTTGCTCATGCTTCACAATTAAGGGGGGCTTTTTCATGAGTACTTTGCAACGTATCGCATTAGTCTTTACTGTAATTGGCGCTGTGAACTGGGGACTAATCGGTTTTTTCCAGTTTGACTTAGTAGCAGCCATTTTCGGTGGACAAAATTCAGCTCTTGCACGTATTATTTACGGCATCGTTGGTATATCTGGGCTTATCAACCTTGGTTTACTGTTTAAACCATCTGAAAATCTTGGTACGCACCCAGAAACAAACGAAATTCGATAATCAGTATGTCCTTTCACCTCCGACATACGAATATGATTGCATGCAATCATATTTGCAAATATATATCATAAGATAAAGTAAAAGAGGAACGCTCATATGCGTTCCTCTTTTACTTTGTTAACTCGGACTCTTCAATCCATTCTGCCAACTTTTCTCGCAGCGTATTAAATCCGTTTTCAGATGGGTTCGGTATAAGAATCCTTCCTTGTTTTCTTTTCGCCGCTTTTAACGATAAACTCATTTTTCTGTGCTCTTCATCAATTGAAAGTACCTTTACTTCTACTGTATCGCCGACCTTTAAAAAGTCATGAATATCCTTTACATATCCATTTGTAATTTCAGATATATGCACAAGTCCTTGTGTTTCTGCATCTAACGCTACAAACGCACCGTAATCTTGAATTCCAGTCACTTTCCCTGTTACAACCACTCCTGTTGTATATTGTTCTGACATATGAAACACTCCCATACGTTTACCATTCTCTCTACAATTATAGAGAGCAAAGCAGATATATTTATTTTAAATATCCGATTGGTTAGTACGCATTCTAGATAACAATATCTAGAATGCGCATACCTTATATTAGTAAATTATACCACTATGACAGAACTCATTCAAAATTCATGAAAAATTTCCCTTAAAGAAGTATAATTCTCCAATATTGGGATAGACTACTAACACATGGCTTTCTAGTATTCCCCCCCTTTTATGGACAAAACGTATTACGTTTTGTCCTTTTTTTATTTTCAACAAACCGTTCCATTCTCTTCATTGCTTCCATAAGTTGTTCAAGCGACGTCGCATAAGAACAACGAATAAACCCTTCACCACTTTCGCCAAATACGCTACCAGGGACAACAGCTACTTTTTCTTCCAGCAATAACTGTTCTGCAAATTCCGCTGAAGATAATCCTGTTGAAGATATAGAAGGGAAAACATAAAATGCTCCGCCCGGCACATGACACGTTAAGCCCATTTCATTGAAAGATGTCGTCATAAAATTACGACGCTTCTTATAACTATCTCTCATCCGAATTACTTCATCATTCCCCGCACGTAACGCTTCAAGTGCTGCGAACTGAGACATCGTCGGTGCACACATCATGGAATATTGGTGGATTTTGAGCATCAATTCTGAAAACTGAACAGGAGCTGCAATCATACCGAGACGCCATCCTGTCATCGCAAATCCTTTTGAAAATCCTGAAATTAAAATCGTATGCTCGCGCATATTTTTAATACTCGCGAAACTTGTATATGCTTCGTCGTATACAAGCTCTGCATAAATTTCATCAGATAATACAATTAGATTGTACTTCTCAACAATCACTGCTATTTCTTCAAGCTCGAATTTATTTAGCATTGCACCTGTCGGGTTATTTGGTGAACAAAGTAAAATCGCCTTTGTTTTCGCTGTAATAGCTGCTTCAATTTGTTCTGGTTGTACTTTAAACTCGTTTTCTAGCTTAGTCTCCACAGGAACCGGAACTCCTCCAGCTAATGTCACAAGTGGTGCATAAGAAACGAAGCTTGGTTCAACAATGAGCACTTCATCATCAGGATTTATAATGGCACGCATCGCTACATCTAACGCCTGGCTCGCTCCAACTGTAACAATGATTTCATCACTTGGATCATAAGATACTGCAAATTGTTTTTTTAGATACTTTGCTATTTCTTGACGGAGCTCCAATAATCCTGCATTTGCTGTATATGACGTATACCCTTGTTCCAAAGAACGAATACATGCTTGCCTTACATTCCAAGGGGTAACAAAATCCGGCTCTCCTACCCCGAGGGAAATAACACCTTTCATATTTGCTGCTAAATCAAAAAATTTTCGAATACCAGATGGTTTTAAAGATTCTGCTGATCTAGATAGTTCAAATTGCTTCATGGTGTCACCACAATTCGCTTATCATCATCGTTTTTTTCATAAATAACGCCCTCATGTTTATACTTCTTCAAAATGAAATGAGTAGTTGTAGAAACGACAGATTCAATTGTTGCTAATTTCTCAGAAACAAACATCGCTACTTCCCCCATCGTTTTACCTTCTAATGTAATAGAAAGATCATATGTCCCTGACATTAAATAAACGGATTTCACTTCTGAATAACGATAAATTTGCTCAGCAACCGCATCAAACCCAACGCCGTGCTTTGGCGTAACTTTCACATCGATCATTGCCGTTAAACCTGTATGTTCTTTCACTTTCGTCCAATCGATATGTGTTACATAATCCACAATAATCTTTTCATTTTCTAATCTCGCAACCATCTTCTTTACTTCTTCTACTTCTATATTTAACAGCTTCGCTAATGTATCTACAGATAATCGACTACTCTTTTCAAGACAAGCTAATAATTCTAATTCTTTTTCTGTCACCATATAAATCATCCTTCCTTTTCGTTTGTGTCTAAATTATACAAATACCCTTTCCAGTTTGAAAAGAAGATTTTTCTATTGAATTATGTCAAAATAAAGTGAAACTTTAATCAGCGGAAAAATGCGTGATAAAGCGAAAGGGGATGGAACCGTGAAACCAAAAATTTATATTGCTGAACCAGTTCCGACATTTGTAGAAAACTATTTATCAGAACACTGTGATTATGAAAAATGGGATCAAAATGAGAAAGTACCTCGTGATGTTCTATTAGAGAAAATACAAGATAAAGATGGGTTATTAAATTTCGGATCTGCTATTAATGAAGAATTACTGACAGTGGCTCCTAACTTAAAAGTAGTGAGCAACATTTCTGTTGGTTACGATAATTTTGATTTACAAGCGATGAAAAATCGAAAGGTTATCGGAACGAATACACCATACGTATTAGATGATACAGTAGCTGATCTCGTTTTCGCCCTTATGCTATCAGCTGGGCGCCGCGTTTGCGAACTCGATTCTTACGTAAAAAATGGTGAATGGAACGCTGAAATCGGAAAAGAACACTTCGGACTAGATGTACACCATAGCACAATTGGTATTATCGGTATGGGCCGAATTGGAGAAGCCGTTGCAAAACGAGCAAAATTCGGATTTGATATGAATGTTCTTTACTATAACCGCCGTCGTAAAGAAGAAGCTGAACAAAAATTCGATGCTACATATTTTGATTTACAGACGCTACTGAAGCAGTCTGACTTTATTGTTCTTCTTACTCCATTAACAGATGAAACATATCACCTTATCGGAGAAAAGGAATTTTCATTAATGAAAGAAACAGCAATCTTCATTAATGCTTCTCGGGGGAAAACAGTAGATGAAGAAGCGTTAATCCATGCTTTAACAGAAAAGAAAATCTTTGCAGCAGGCATCGATACTTTTACACAAGAGCCAATTCAAAAAGATAATCCACTCTTATCATTACAAAATGTTGTGACTTTACCGCACATCGGATCTGCAACATTAAAAACTCGTCAGCAAATGGCCATGACCGCCGCTGAAAATTTAGTTGCAGGATTACAAGGAAAAACACCGCCTAATATTGTGCGCGGGTAATACTGAATAAACGAAAGGCAAGATGACATCGTCATCTTGCCTTTTTTTGTTAACATATTTTCTTCTTCCTTGGAGATGATATGAACAAAAATCAATGGAGTGACAAAAAATGAATCATAAATATACTTGTCCTTATTTCACTTTTTCCACTCGCGGCACTACTGTTCATTACGAATTGTATGAACATGATAATAAAACAGAACGCCCTACTTTCGTACTCGTTCACGGCTTTTTATCTTCCTCATTCAGTTACCGCCGTCTCATTCCTTTACTAGCGAAGGAAGGAACAGTCATTGCTCTTGATTTACCACCGTTCGGAAAAAGTGATAAGTCTCATCTGTTTAAGTATTCTTATCACAATTTAGCAACGATTATTATTGATTTAATTGAACATTTATCTCTCTCAAACATTGTATTAGTTGGGCATTCTATGGGTGGGCAAATTTCTCTCTATGTAAACCGTATACGTCCTGAACTCATTTCAAAGACGATTTTACTATGTAGCTCGAGCTATTTAGCGCGCGCAACCTTACCTTTACTATACTCTTCTTATTTACCGTTCTTTCATTTATACGTAAAGAACTGGATTATACGGCGCGGCATTGTTCATAACTTAATGAATGTCGTTCATGATCACTCATTAATTGACGATGAAATGAAAAAAGGTTACTCCGCTCCTTTTTATGACAACCGTATATTTCCCGCTTTAACTCGCATGATACGAGACCGTGAAGGTGACTTATCTTCAACTGAATTACAAAAAATCGAAACACCTATCCTACTCATTTGGGGTGAAAAAGACCGCGTCGTCCCTGTACATGTAGGTCATCGTCTACACAAAGATTTACCGAATTCAAAATTTATTTCTTATGAAAATACAGGACATTTACTACCTGAAGAAAAGCCTGAACATGTTTATGAAGAAATTATCGCTTTTTCCGCGCAATAAAATGAAACTTTAATCAGTCCCCACCTAACTTCTTTGCTTCCGCTGAATTTTGAGGTCGGGGTCTTACTGCCCGGAAAATAGCGGGATAATATAAAAAAGGCTGTCGGAAATTCCGACAGCCTATAATGAACAGCTTCCACCTTCTTTTATTACAAGTAATTCCATAGCTAATTTCTCACATTTTTCAAGCGCAGGTACTTCCTCAAAAGACATAAAGTATATATGTTGAATCTTCTTTGCGATGTATTTTGGATCGTCAAACACACTTATGACGTTCACGACATCGCTCGCTTCTGTTTCATAAAACTCCGGTCCCATTTGAAACGGATCCCAATTCTTCACAACCTCTATCATCTTTTCATATGTACCCATTCGCTTCCCGCCTTTTCACTTTTTAATACTTTTCTTTATCCTATCACATCCGCTATTCTATAAGAAGAGAGAGAACTTTCATAACTTATTGGTTTTACAGAAGAAGGGAGCAAACTTATGCAACTATTTCATAAAGCAATCAATCGACGTGGAACGCATAGTATAAAATGGGATACATATAAAAACGAAGAACTTATCCATGCTTGGATTGCTGATATGGATTTTGAAGTACCAAAACCAATTCAAACTGCCTTAAAACAACGAATCGAACATCCGATTTTTGGCTATACACTTCCTCCCGAAAATATTGGGAATATTATTTGTAACTGGACAAAACAACAATACGACTGGGATATTCAAAAAGAATGGATTGTCTTTAGCGCCGGAATCGTTCCAGCTCTTAGTACGAGCATACAGGCTTTCACAAAAGAAAACGAATCCGTTCTCGTACAACCACCTATTTATCCTCCATTTTTCGAAATGGTCACAACAAACAACAGACAGTTATACGTGAGTCCATTACAGAAACAAAATGATACATATGTGATAGACTTCAAGCATTTAGAAAAGCAGTTTCAGCAAGGAATCAAACTCATGCTTCTTTGTAGCCCTCATAACCCAATCGGGCGCGTTTGGACGAAAGAGGAACTTTTGCAGCTCGGATCGTTATGTACTAAATATAACGTAATCGTTGTGGCGGATGAAATTCATTCCGATATTATTTACGCAGATCATAGACATACACCGTTCGCTTCTTTATCTGAAGAATTAGCAGCTCGCACGATTACTTGTATGGCTCCAAGTAAAACATTTAATATCGCTGGATTACAAGCATCGATTATTATCATTCCAAATGAAAAACTCCGTCAAGCCTTTACATCTATCCAATATAGACAAGGCTTCCACGGATTAAATATCTTCGCTTATACAGCGATGCAAAGTGCCTATACAGAATGTAATGATTGGCTAAACGAAATTCGATTATATATAGAAGATAATGCTCAATTTGCTTGTGAATATATTAAAACTCACATACCTGCTCTTTCCGTAACGAAGCCAGAAGGTAGCTTTTTATTATGGATTGATTGTTCTCGTCTAAAGCTTTCTCAAAACGAGCGTACTGCATTACTTGAGGAAAAAGGAAAAATCATTGTTGAACCTGGTGAGAAATACGGGTTAGGTGGCGAAGAACATATTCGAATTAATATCGGCTGTCCACGATCTGTTTTAGAAGAAATTTTAAACAGACTGCGTCATACGTTTTCATAATAAGAAAGGAGTCTGTCCCCCTAATCATTCTTGGACAGACTCCTTTGTAATATTTTGTCGGTAAGTCGATATATTTCAAGTTACGGTCGATATATTCCAATAATCGCCGATATAATTTGAGTTACAGTCGATATATTCCAATAATCGCTGATATATTTTCAATTACATTTCACAAAGAAAGCTACCATTCACGGTAGCTTTTACTTTTTCTTCATATCCGATGCTTTTTTTACAATTACGCCACAAGCAATTCGATCCCCTGATTTACCTGTCGGTTGAGTCATACCATCATCAGGGTTTTCTGTAATAATAATAGACGCTCCATCTTTTCTATGAATCGTCGTTTTTCCTTCTTCAAGTGTGATGTGAGGTGCATCGATTTCCGCTTTAATCTTTCCAGAACCATCTGCAACTACGTTCGGTAAATCACCGTTTTCTGCACCCTTCGGATTAAGAAGACCATGTTTTTTATCATCAGGATTAAAATGATTCCCGGATGATTCAAAACGAGGTGCCTTACACTCTCCAATTTCATGTACATGTAGTCCGTGTGGTCCTGGCGTGAAACCTTCTCCTTTAATCGTAATTTTCACGCCACTTGTTTGCTGCACTACTTTCGCAGTCCCTACTTCATCTCCTGAAGCATTATGTAATTTCACTTCAATTTCTTTCGGCTTTCCTTGGTCACAACCTGCCATCAGAAATAATAAACAACAACTGAAAAAAAGCCGTTTCTTCATTTTATTCCCTCCAAAATATATTCTGCCCTTAGATTGTCCGAGCATAGAGGGAAACATACAAAAATGCATTACTGTTTCTTTTCAGCTAATAGTTTTTCTTCAACTTTCTGCAATCGCTCTGCTTCTCTTTTTGATACACGAATAAACATACGCCACGTGGCAATAGCACCGATAATAAATAGAACGCAAACAATCCCTGGAATAATATATTCTGTTTTATCTTCCGGAAAATATAAAGGCATCATATAGAACACTCCTTATTATAGGATTTATAAAACATCAGAATTTTCTGTTATATCATTTTAAATTATAGTGGAACCTATCCATATTCTCAAGGGGCGTTCTGAAAGCAAATGATTTCTTTGACTCCTTCTCCTACTTTCCTTACTATAAACTTGAGGTGAAAAATATGAGAGAAACATTTGAAATTGGCGAAATCGTTACTGGTATTTATAAAACAGGAAAATACATCGGCGAAGTTACAAATAGCCGCCCTGGCAGTTACGTCGTAAAAGTATTAGCTGTTTTAAAACATCCGGTGCAAGGTGACTTACATAACGTAAAACAAGCTGACGTACCATTTTTCCATGAAAGACGCGCTTTAGCTTTCCGTGAACAGACGAACATTCCAGAGCAAATGGTGAAAAAATATGAAGGAGAAATTCCGAATTATACCGAGTCACTAAAATTAGCATTAGAAACTCAAATGAATTCATTTTCTGAAGATGATTCACCTTTTGCAGAGCGTAGTCTAGAAACATTACAACAGTTAAAGAAAGACTACAAACTCTAAAAAACAAAACGACCAAATTACATAATGTGCAATTTGGTCGTTACTGTGTGCTCACTTTCTTTAACACTTTTGAAAAATCAACAAGTTCTCCTAATGTTGGAGGTGCTGGCTTTACTAAATACTCTTTATCTTTTTCTACTAGTTTAAAAATATTGTACGTCGTCATCGCATCATCAAGCGCACAATGATGCTTCCCTGTCCCTACTTTTCCATACGCCTCAATTGCTTTCCATAATCCTGTTTGATTTCTTTCTCCAAAAAACTTCTTATACTCAAGCGATAAATCACGACACTGTCCGAAGAATGGAAAAGCTATCCCTGCCATTTCACAATTATGTTTCAGCACTTTCATATCCATATTTCCCCACGTTACAATTGTCGGTTTACATTTCGTTTCGTATTCTGCAAGCTTCTTAACGAGTTCAGGAAATGAAATCCCTTTATCCACGACTTCTTGTTTTATTCCTAAAAACTTCTTACATCGATCCGTTAAAGAAGGAAATGTTTTCGGCCTGACATGTGATGAATACGTATCTTCTACCTTACAGCCAGCAACTGAAACGAGTCCTACCTCAATAATCTCTGGAAAAAATCCTTTCGGTTTCTTTCTATGCTGGGGCATCGTAAACTCAAAGTCTAAAAATAAAAATCGTTGTTCATCCATACGATCCCTTCCTTATCATTTTTGTCATTCCTTTCTATTTGACACTCCTACACGAACAAGCTCGAATGCTAATTCCATTTTAAATATTCAGATTGGATGTATCTTATATATATGTCAAATGCCCACAAATATTTTAAAAAATAAGAAAAAATGACCTATGCAGAAAATATGACAAAATCTCTCCTTTCATTTACATCCGCAGTTTTTCTACTTTATAATGACGTTATGTGTGTTTCATCTAGTTAATATTTGACACACTAAGAAAAATGAATGAAAGGAGATGAGATTTTTGCACGAAACAACGCAAGAACTCGCTAACTGGCAGTATTATTTTGCTATCGCAGTCTTTTTAATTACATATGCCATTATTATTTCTGAAAAAATTAATCGCGCTGTCATCGCACTTCTCGGTGCAGCATTCATGGTAATTGTGGGGGTCGTCGATTTACATAACGCCTTTACGAAACATATTGAATGGGGAACGATTACGCTACTCATCGGTATGATGATTTTGGTGAACATTACGAGTAAATCAGGTGTTTTCCAATACGTTGCCATTAAAGCAGCAAAAGGGGCACAAGGAAATCCAATTAAAATTTTAATTTCCCTTTCCCTACTTACCGCGCTTGGCTCCGCATTTTTAGATAACGTTACAACTGTACTTCTTGTTGTTCCAGTTACTTTATCTATTACGCGCATACTGCAAGTAAATCCTGTTCCTTATTTACTTTCTGAAATTATTTTTTCAAATATTGGAGGAACAGCAACATTAATTGGTGATCCACCTAACATTATGATTGGTTCTGCAAATAAGCATTTAGACTTCAATGCTTTCCTATTGAATCTAGCACCAATCGTAATTATTATTATTGCAGTTACAGCAACAATACTTTACTTCATGTACCGTAAACAATTAATTGCCGATCCTGTACAAGTTAAAAAATTAATGAGCTTAGATGAAAAACAATACATTAAAGATCCAGTATTAATGAAAAAATCTTTAACGGTACTTGGACTTACAATTGTAGGTTTCATGACTCATTCTATTTTCCATATTGATGCCGCTATTATCGCCTTAACTGGTGCTACTGTACTTATGTTAATTGGTGTGAAAGAACATGAAATTGAAGAGGTATTCGCAAGTGTAGAGTGGGTAACAATCTTCTTCTTCGCAGGGCTATTCGTACTTGTTGGAGGACTTATCGATATCGGTCTTATCAAAATGTTAGCTCAAAAAGTAATTGGTATAACAGGCGGAGATATTTCTTACGCATCCATCCTTATTTTATGGGTATCTGGTATCGCCTCTGCAACAATTGATAACATCCCATTCGTTGCAACAATGATTCCACTTATTAACGATATGGCAGTTGGGCTAGGCTTATCACCATCTGACGCACAAATCGATGTATTATGGTGGGCATTAGCACTAGGTGCTTGTCTGGGCGGAAACGGAACATTAATCGGAGCTTCTGCTAACGTAATCGTTGCAGGTATCGCGAGCCGCGAAGGACATAAATTTAGTTACATGGACTTCCTAAAAGTCGGTTTCCCAATTATGATCGTTTCATTAATCATTTCTCACATTTATATTTATTTACGCTACCTTATGTAGTAAAAAAAGCGCTCTGATAATCAGGGCGCTTTTTTACTTATATCTAAAATATATCGACTTATCAACAAAAAAGAAAAATCTACTCTTTATATCTGACCGGTTCATTTCGAATGATAAATAAATGAATCGGTAAGAACACTGAAAATGTGATTACATGAATAATCGTAAATAATATAGAGTTCGTTCCGTATCTGTCTAAAATAGCGTAGATAAGATAAATGGACAATACAATCGATACAGCTGTTGCTAGTAAACTTATAATTGGTACGAAATTAAAAATAAAACATGCAACGTATATACCGAATACTTTCCACCCTGCTTCTTCTTTCAAAAAATCTGGTAATTTATCTTTCGCTAAGTCACCCCATGTCTTACTATTCAAAAACGGAATAAACGCAAGCACCCCGTCCGTTGCACCATCATTTTTCGCCATCGAATAAAGTGCAAAAGCCGTTAACAAATATGAAATAATTGCCCAAATCAATATAACAAGAATAAACGCAAAACTAAGAGCAAAGAAACCTGCTAATACGCCTTGATCCTCCATCTTATCCTCTCCTCTCTACTTTCAACATATTTCATTACATTGCAAGTTATGTTTTAAAATTTATCCAAACTCTTTGTATAATAAGAGAAGAAAGAGAATAAGAGAGGAGCAACACTTATGCATCCATTTGTAAAAGCATTACAAGAGCATTTCACAGCTCATCAAAATCCTGAAAAAGCAGAACCTATGGCTCGTTATATGAAAAATCACTTCCCATTTCTAGGTATTCAAACACCGGAAAGACGCCAATTATTAAAAGACATCATTCAAATACATACTCTCCCAGATCAAAAAAACTTCCAAATTATCATACGTGAGCTTTGGGACTTACCAGAACGTGAATTCCAAGCGGCCGCACTTGATATTATGCAAAAATATAAAAAGCATATAAACGAAACTCATATCCCCTTCTTAGAAGAACTGATTGTCACAAAATCTTGGTGGGACTCTGTCGATAGCATCGTCCCTACATTTTTAGGCGATATCTTTTTAAAACATCCAGAATTAATTTCTGCCTATATTCCAAAATGGATTGCATCAGATAACATATGGTTACAACGTGCCGCTATTTTATTCCAACTAAAATATAAACAAAAGATGGATGAAGAACTTCTTTTCTGGATTATTGGACAACTACATTCTTCAAAAGAATTTTTCATTCAAAAAGCGATTGGCTGGGTCCTTCGTGAATATGCAAAAACAAATCCGGATGTTGTTTGGGAATACGTTCAAAACAATGAGCTCGCTCCATTAAGTAAGCGTGAAGCAATTAAGCATATTAAGCAAAATTACGGAATAAATAATGAAAAAATAGGTGAGACTCTATCATAGATAGACGCGTTCCTCTATTGAGATTTAAAAAAGAACGTGTTAGAATATGTTCATTATTATTAATATAAGTAGCGATGACGGACTTATAAGTACTTGCATAAAAAGCGATTCAGGGATAGTGAAAGCCTGAAGCCGCAAGGAAACGGCAGTCCCGAGCAATACATGATAAAGTGGATGCACCTTTTGTGTATCAACTAGGGTGGAACCGCGGGCAAACGCTCGTCCCTAGGCAAATAAGCCTTGGGATGAGCGTTTTTTTATGTTCTTTTTAGCATATACTGCTCGTTTCCAAAGTATCAGAGTATGTCATCGCCAATACGTTAACTTTCAAAAGGAGGATTTTCTTATGTATTCAATGGAACAAGTTGTAAACTTAGCGAAACATCGCGGTTTTGTTTTCCCTGGTTCTGAAATTTACGGTGGTCTTGCAAACACTTGGGATTACGGTCCACTTGGAATCGAATTAAAAAATAACGTTAAAAAAGCTTGGTGGAAAAAATTCATTCAAGAATCTCCACACAACGTTGGTTTAGACGCAGCTATTTTAATGAACCCTAAAACTTGGATCGCTTCTGGTCACGTTGGTAACTTCAACGATCCAATGATTGACTGTAAAAAATGTAAAGCTCGTCACCGTGCTGACAAATTAATTGAGGATGCTTTAGATGCAAAAGGCATCGAAATGGTTGTTGACGGTCTTACTTTCGACCAAATGGCTGACTTAATGAAAGAACATGAAGTAAAATGTCCTGATTGCGGTAGTGAAGAATTCACTGAAATCCGTCAGTTCAACTTAATGTTCAAAACATTCCAAGGTGTTACAGAGTCTAGCACAAACGAAATCTTCCTTCGTCCTGAAACAGCACAAGGTATTTTCGTAAACTTCAAAAACGTTCAACGCTCTATGCGTAAAAAGCTTCCATTTGGTATCGGCCAAATCGGTAAGAGTTTCCGTAACGAAATCACGCCTGGTAACTTCACATTCCGTACACGTGAATTCGAACAAATGGAACTTGAATTCTTCTGTAAGCCTGGTGAAGATTTAGAGTGGTTTGCATTCTGGCGTGAAACTTGTAAAAACTGGTTACTTTCACTTGGTATGTCTGAAGAGAGCATGCGTCTTCGTGACCACGGTGAAGAAGAGTTATCTCACTACAGTAATGCAACAACTGACATTGAATTCAAATTCCCATTCGGTTGGGGCGAACTTTGGGGCGTTGCATCTCGTACAGACTTCGACTTAAAACGTCACATGGAACATTCAAACGAAGACTTTAACTATATTGATCCACAAACGAATGAGCGTTACGTGCCATACTGCATCGAGCCATCTTTAGGCGCAGACCGCGTAACATTAGCATTCTTATGTGATGCATATGAAGAAGAGCAATTAGAAAACGATTCTCGTACAGTTCTTCGTTTCCACCCTGCTTTAGCACCATACAAAGCAGCTATCTTACCATTATCTAAGAAGCTATCTGAAGGTGCTACTGAAGTATTCGCAGAATTAGCTAAAGACTTCATGGTAGACTTTGATGAAACTGGTTCTATCGGTAAACGTTACCGTCGTCAAGACGAAATCGGTACACCATTCTGTATCACATACGACTTCGACTCAGTTGAAGACAAAGCTGTTACAGTACGTGACCGTGACACAATGGAACAAGTTCGTATGCCAATTAGCGAACTAAAAGGTTTCTTAGAGAAGAAAATCCAGTTCTAATTATAAGAAAAAGAGGCTGCTCGTAAGAGCGCCTCTTTTTTACTTTTCACGTTTTTCTTTAATTGCTACTGTACATCTTGATATACATAGTAAATCATCATTTTCATCAATAATACGAACATCCCAAACCATTGTCGATTGTCCTCTATGTATCGGTGTTCCGATCGCCGTTACAATTCCATCTTTCTTTGAGCGAATGTGGTTTGCATTAATTTCTAATCCGAAACAAATACATTTTTCTTGATCAATTAAATTATATGAACCAACACTTGCCACTGTTTCCGCTAATGCAACCGATGCACCTCCATGTAAAAATCCAAACGGTTGATGCGTACGCTCATCAACAGGCATCGTAGCAACTACCTTATCTTCTGTCATCTCTAACAACTCAATTCCAAGTGAATCCATTAAAGTTTTTGCCATATCGCTTCCCCCTTCTCTTACTTTAATTAAATGTATAATTTTACCTATTTATTTTCAAACTACTTATAACACTTATATAAGGAGGCTTCACCTAAATGAAACAGAAATTTTGTATATTACTGCTTATGTTCTCCTTGCTGACTATTGTACCAAATTGTGCAATAACAGCCAAAGCATCTAACCTGACAATCGATGTTAAGACTGTAACGCAAAAAGGTAAGAAACCTTATATAGAATATCAAATAAATAGGCCTTCTTTTCACAACTTTTCTGATTCTAAATTTCAAAATAAACTCAATTTATACTACAAAAAATCCACTGACAAATTTAAAAACAAATTAGAAAAAGAAGCAAAAAAATATTATAAAGAGACCGCAGGATCTAGTACACCCTTTCATCCGTACGTAGCAAATGTTGATTATAAAGTCTCTTTAAACAAACCACCTTTTCTTAGCCTATATGTGAATTACTATCAATATACTGGCGGAGCACACGGTCTTTATACGTGGAAGGCAAATACATTTGATTTAAACGAAAAAAAGGTGCTGCACTTAGACGATTTATTTCAACAAAAGGATAAATATAAAGATGTAATCCGTGCAGAGATTGTACGACAAATTAAACAAAATGAAAGCATTTATTTTCCTGATGCAACTGAAAAAGTAATGAGTATGAAAAAATTTCACTTCTTTTTAGAGCCAGACAATCTCGTCATTTATTTCCCTTTATATGAGATTGCTCCCTATTCAAGTGGAATTCCGCAATTTCGTATTCCATATACGTTGCTAAGAGACTATTTAAAGCCTTCTTATCAAAATATTTTGATTGACAACAAGTAAATATTTTCGCTACGATAATGTTAACCTAAAAACAACAGGAGGTTAACATTATGAGAAGATTTCATGTTTTAGATTTAGCATTAGCTGCCATGTTCGTTGCTCTTATGGCCATCGGTGCAAATATTGTATCTTGGGCACCTTTCTTACAAGTAGCAGGCATCCCATTATCTATGCAACCATTTTTCGCAATTTTAGCAGGTCTTCTTCTTGGAAGTAGACTTGGTGCCTTATCCATGACTGTATATATGCTCGTTGGCTTAGCCGGCGCACCAATCTTCGCTAACTTCAAAGCTGGATTTGGAGCACTTTTAGATCCTACTGGTGGTTTTATTATCGCCTTTATTATCGTTGCTTACGTATCAGGAAAACTAGTAGAACAAAAAGAAAGACCAACTTTCATTACATTTGCAATTGCCTCTTTCACTGGAATTATTTTAACTTATATAATCGGTACTACTTACATGTACGGAGCAGTCAATCTCTTTATGGGCGGTAATATGAGCTATAAAGCTGCTTGGATGATTATGATGTGGTTTGCAGTAAAAGATATTGCATTTACAATTATCGGTGCTATTATCGCACCTCGCATATACTATGCTGTGCGTCGCTCTGCTTATCAGCATTCTCATTCGACGATTTCATAATAAAAAAGAGTTATTGCAGCTTGCTGCAATAACTCTTTTTTTATATTAAGACTCTTGATTCGCTTGTTCTTCTAAAATTTTCTTCATCATTGCAACCATGTCATCACGTAATTCTGGGTGTTGCAGGGCCATTTCAATTGTCGTTTGAACGAATCCTAGCTTTTCACCTACGTCGTAGCGCTTTCCTTCGAAATCGTAAGCAAATACACGTTGGATTTCATTTAAGCTTTGGATTGCATCTGTTAATTGAATTTCACCACCAGCACCGACATGTTGCTGTTCTAAGAACATAAAGATTTCAGGCGTTAAAATGTAACGGCCCATAATTGCTAAGTTTGAAGGAGCTGTACCTTGCGCTGGTTTCTCAACGAAATTGCGAACTTGGTAACGACGACCTTCTTGTTCTAATGGATCGATAATTCCATAGCGATGTGTTTCCGACTCTGGAACAGTTTGTACACCAATAACAGAAGAAAGTGTTTTTTCATACTCATCCATTAATTGACGTAAACACGGTTTCTCAGCTTGGACAATATCATCACCTAGTAACACTGCAAACGGCTCATCACCAATGAATTTACGCGCACACCAAACAGCATGTCCTAGTCCCTTCGGCTCTTTTTGACGGATGTAATGAATATCTACCATTTTTGAAGAAGCTTGTACTTTTTCAAGCAACTCATATTTTTTCTTCTCTAATAAGTTTTGTTCTAGTTCAAATGCGTTATCAAAATGATCTTCGATAGAGCGCTTTGTTTTACCAGTAACAATAATAATATCTTCGATTCCCGATTTCACTGCTTCTTCCACAATGTATTGAATCGTTGGTTTATCTACTATCGGTAACATTTCTTTCGGCATTGCTTTCGTTGCTGGTAAAAAACGTGTTCCTAATCCAGCTGCTGGGATTATCGCTTTTCTTACTTTTTTCATCACAAAATACCCTCTCTCCTGTCGGAATCAATAGCAAGCATTTCCTACATAAAACAAAAGGGAGATTTCGCTCCCTTTTGTTCCTTACTACTTAAAATTACTTTGTATTATAAACGATTCATAATGTCTTCTTTAATAGTAAGTAACTTTTGTTCACTATTTTGTAAAGAACTATCTTTTACACCAAAGTAAAACTTAATCTTCGGCTCAGTTCCAGATGGGCGTAGGCAGAACCATGAACCATCCTCTAATTGATATTTTAACACATTTGATTTCGGTAAGTGAATCTCTTCTTTATGTCCATCTTGTAAAGATGTAATGATGCTTGCTTTATAGTCTTCCACTGCTACGACTGTTAAGCCCGCCACTTCTTTCGGAGGATTCTCACGGAACGTTGCCATCATCTCTTGGATTTTTTCAGCTCCATCTTTTCCTTTTAACGTTAACGATACAAGGTCTTCACGGAAGAAGCCGTACTTCTCAAATACTTCTAATAGACCGTCATATAACGTTTTCCCTTGTGATTTGTAGTATGCAGCTACTTCACATGCAAATAGAACAGATTGTACTGCATCTTTATCACGGCAGAATGGGCGGATTAAATAACCATAGCTTTCCTCATAACCGAATTGGAATTCATATTGTCCACTTTCTTCATACTGTCTAATTTTCTCACCGATAAATTTAAATCCAGTTAACGTATCAATTGTATCTAAACCGTATGCTTTTGCAATTGTACGACCAATTTCAGACGTTACGATTGTTTTTAATACGACACCGTTCTCTGGAAGCGTTCCGTTTTCTTTCTTTTGAGATAGTAAGTAATCAAGCATTAATGCACCTGTTTGGTTTCCTGTTAATACTTGGAACTCACCATTATGATTACGCACTGCTACACCAAGGCGGTCTGCGTCAGGATCAGTTGCGATTAATACATCTGCGCCTACCTTTTCACCGTCACGAATGGCATACTCAAACGCTGCGTGCTCTTCTGGGTTCGGTGATTTTACTGTAGAGAAGTTTGGATCTGGTAACTCTTGCTCTTTTACAACTGTTACATCTGTAAATCCAACTTCTTTTAAACCACGGCGTACAGAAATATTTGATGTTCCGTGCAATGGTGTAAAGACGATTTTTAAGTCTTTGCCGACCTTTTGCACCATTTCTTTATTAATGATGACATTGTTCAATTCTGCAGCATATGCATCATCTACTTCTTGTCCAATAATATGTAATAAACCGTCAGCTTTTAATTGCTCTACATCAGCGACTTCAACTGTTAATTCATCTTCTACTGCATTTACGTAGCTAATTAACTCATCTGCTTCTTTTGGAGGTAACTGTCCACCATCTTCACCGTATACTTTGTATCCGTTATATTCAGGTGGATTATGGCTTGCCGTAAGAACGATTCCACTTACTGTATGTAAATGACGAACTGCGAAAGAAAGTACTGGCGTTGGACGTAAGCTTTCAAACACATATGTTGTGATACCGCGTGCCCCAAGTGTAGCAGCAACTTCCATTGCGAACTCAGGTGATTTATGACGAGAATCATAGGCTACAACAACACCGCGTTTTTTCGCTTCCTCACCTAATTTTTCAATAAAGCTTGCTAATCCTTTTGTTGCTTTACGAACTGTATATACGTTTAAACGGTTCGTACCAACACCAAGTTCACCACGCATACCACCTGTGCCAAACTCTAGATTTTTATAAAAGCTATCCTCGATTTTCTTCTCATCTTGCTTCATATTTTCTAGCTGTTCTTTTAATTCTGCATCTAATTGTGCGTAAGAAAGCCAGCGACTAAATTCTTGTTTCCAATTCATTCTTCTCTCTCCTCTCGCTCGTCATACCTTTATTATATGAAAAAAACATGCTGTATCTCAATATTTTATAAAATCTAGCAGGATTTTACTAGGAATATTTGTATACACTATTGTTAAATACTCCACTAAAGGGAATGAGGATTATGCACGAATGGGGCTTGTCAGAAGAGCTCAAAATACAAACAAAGCAAATGATTGAAATTGCTGAAAAAGAACTATCGATTATGAGGAACGCAATCGATAAAGAAGACGAATGTATTTTATGCAAAATGGAAGATATTCATCATATGTTAGCAAATGTACAAACATTGGCAGCTACATACTATATTCAGGCATATTTATCACCTTATACGGAAAGTTCATCTTTTATTACAACAGCTATCCAACATTTAAGCGCCAGAAAACATGGTGCTCTTATCGTTGTAGAAAGAAACGAGACGCTTGAAGCTCTCATTCAAACTGGAACGACATTAAACGCTCATTTAACTGCGCCATTACTCGAATCAATATTTTATCCAGGTAACCCTCTTCATGACGGTGCCGTTCTCGTAAAAAATAATCATATTGTCTCAGCTGCTAATATTCTTCCTTTAACGAAAAGTACAGAAGTTGATCCTGAGCTAGGAACACGTCACAGAGCTGCAATTGGCTTATCAGAAAAGAGTGATGCACTTATATTAGTTGTCTCTGAAGAAACGGGCCGTACTTCTTTTGCTTTAAACGGGATTTTGTATACGATTTCTTTATAAAGTGAAACTTTAATCAGCCCTCACCAATCGGGCTTTTACGACAACCCCACCTAACTGCTTTGCTTTCGCTGAATTTTTGGGTGCGAGTCTTACTACCCGGCAAATAGCGGGGTAAACAAACCTATAAAAAGAAGACTGTTCTAAAATATTGGAACAGTCTTCACTTATACTCTTATTCTTCTCCAAAACGCTCCACAAGTGTTGCAAGTGTACGTACCATTGCACCAGTTGCTCCAGCTGGACCTAAGTCGTGCGCGCCTTTTGTTTCTGATGTTCCAGCGATATCTAAGTGTACCCACGGTGTATCTTCAGCGAATTCGCCTAAGAATGTACCTGCCATAACCGCATGTCCTTCACGGCCTGGTGAGTTATTTAAATCAGCAAACTTACTGTTTCGAACGCGTTCTTTATCACGATCAAAAATCGGTAGTTGCCAAATTGGCTCATCTGTTTCCATAGAAGCTTCTAGCACTTGCTCAAATAACTCTTCATTATTTGTCATTGCGCCTGTCGTATAGTTTCCAAGTGCAACAATTACACCGCCTGTTAATGTTGCAACATCAACAAGGTAGTTTGCACCAAGTTTTTTCGCATACGTAATACCGTCAGCTAAAGCTAGACGACCTTCTGCATCCGTATTTAATACTTCAATTGTTTTTCCGCTCATAGATGTAATTACATCGTCTGGCTTAAATGCCGTACCACTTACAACGTTATCAGTTGAAGGAATAACAGCGATCACATTTTGTTCTGGGCGAAGTTCACCGATAATTTCCATCGCACCTAATACAGCAGCTGCACCACCCATATCACCTTTCATACCGACCATGCCTTCACGTGGTTTTAAAGAATAACCACCTGTATCGTATGTAATACCTTTTCCAACGAATCCAATGACATCTGTCCACTCTTCTTTTCCTTTATAAATAAGAGCAATCATTTTCGGTGGCTCTACACTACCTTGGTTTACTGCAAGTAACGCACCCATACCAAGATCTTCCATCTCTTCTTTCTCAAGAACTTTATAGTCCATATCATACTTCTCCGCTAATTCAACAGCATACTCAGCAAGCTTTGTCGCTGTTAATACGTTTGGCGGCATATTTACAAGTGTACGAGCTGAATTTGTTGCACGTCCATGTACGTAGCCAACTGTTAATGCGGCTTCAATTTCTTGTGCATCTTCCGCTGTAATAGCCGTGAACTTCTCTAACTCTACACGATCCTTTTTATCTGATTTATACGTTTGTAATTCATATGTACCAAGGCCTTGTACCTCTGCTGCAATATGAGCGACATCAATCGCGTCTAATTTCTCTGTTACGAAAGAATCAAGTAAGATTGCTGCATCTTGTACTTTTGCTGATTGCAGTGTTTTAAATGCCTTACCAAGAGCCGCACGTAACGTTTCTGTCGTGTAAGACTCTTTCTTGCCTAAACCAACAAAGTAATAACGTTTCACATTTGTTTTTCCTAAGCTATGCACTTTCGAAATGGCCTTTTTCTTCGTAGATAATTCTTTCTCTTCTAGTAAAACTTGTAATTGTCCTTCAAACGCTTTGTCCAGTTCTTGTACAAAACTACTCATTTTCTCTTCTTCAAATAAAGCAACAATTACTGCTTCATGACCTGCTAATTCTTTTTGTACTTGAAACATGTTCAGACCCCCTAAATTTCTCTACCACCATTATAACTTTATTTTCGATAAAATGCGACAATTCTAACTACAGTTATATGACGTGTAAAATCCCCTCTATTATGAAATAAGCCAAGAAAAAAAGTCTAGCGTAATTACGACTAGACTATCTTTGTTTTAAATATTGACCACGAAACACTTGCATCGTTTCGTCTTGATTTAACATCGTTAACTCTTCTTCTGTAAACTTACCATTTCCTACTTTTACTACGTACACATTTACTTTTTTCTTACCCCATTGGCTATAAACATCTTTCACCGTATCATAATATAGATCAAGACGGTTTCCTTTTATTGCACCGCCCTTATCAGCTACTACACCATACCCATAACCTGGTACGAATAAAATTGTTCCAATTGGGAATACGCGTAAGTCCGCAGCGATTGTGGAATATAAATCCCTTTTCACTTTAACACCTGAATATGTAATACCATACTCTGGATGCCCTGGCCTCTTACCAGTTGACTCAATCCCCGATGTATAACCTGTTGCAGTCATTTCAATTGAACGATATTTAGACCAGTCGTTTGCCTGCTCTAAAGCATTTATCACTTCTTTACTCGGAGCAACATTTCTCTTAACTTCTGCTGCATGTACTTCTTTTGCACTCGTTCCCTCATACTTCTTTACAATCTCTAATAAAGAAACTCCTGTGAAAGCATTCCATGTTACGCATAATGCAATTGCAAGTAAACAAGTCATCATAATGCGAATACAATATCGTTTTAACATTTTTATATTCCACACTCCTTCATCGTTAATCATTCCCTATACCATGAAGGAATATGCAAAAAAATAATCTCCAACTTAATTGGAGATTAAAACATTTGATATCCGCTTTTCCGAAGTTTCTTGATTACGACTCCTGCTAAAGCAGCCCCTACTAATCCAGTAGATAGAATAAATACGTCTGCTTGTCCTAAGTGCGATACACTTGTCCCAAATGAAGAAAATGTTTCTTTCGGTTTTGAAAAATAATCCCACATACTCGCTTTATTAATAATAAGCATACAAACAATCGGATACACAATAACCATTACCCAAGTAGCTCGCAAAATCATGTTGAGTAAAAATCCAATTCCAAAGAACAAAATAAAGAATAACATCATTGAAATAAGTAGTACCGGTATACTCACTCTTTTCCCCTCTCCTTCGCACGTGCCGTAAATACGTGATAAGCTGTATAACCAAATGGTTCGCCTGGATTTAATGTTTTGTCCACTTCAAGATGTAGTTCTGATCTTCCTTCTAACAAATATTTAATAAGCACAGACGTATTCGGATCGTCTACAATCTTATCCGGATGTAAGAACGCCACTTCAGACAATTCTTTCTCCTGTATAACAATATTTTCTCCTTCAGGCTCCAAAAGAAAAATAATCATATTATCACTAATCTCATTACGAATAACACCCGATCGAACACCAATGATCCCCTTCACATGAGCGACAATGCCTGTCTCTTCTAACACTTCGCGTTTCACAGCTTCATCAACCGTCTCACCTTCATTTACAAAACCAGCCGGTAAAGACCATTTCCCTTTTAATCCACTGTATTTCTTCTTAACAAATAGCCACCTACCATCTTTTGTAGCTACTAAACCACTAACAGCTAGCCATACCTTCCCTCGTTTCTCCATGATGTAATAACCTCCTCTTTCAGAACGGACAGAATATTCTTTCTTTTTATATTATACTATATTTTTAATATGAAAAAAGCAGAAACAGCTCTTAGCCGTTTCTGCTTTTTCTACTATATATTAAAAGAACTTTAATTTACCTTTTTTAAGAACTAATAAAGGTCCACCTAATAAGAATAGGTAACGGTTATCGATTACTTTCTTCATGAAGGAAGCTTTCCAACCTGTTAACTTTTTACCCATAACAACGCCCATTGCATCGTCATGACCTAAAGAACATACAGATCCTTTATTATCAAATGCGAATTTTTTCATTTCACCTTTACCACGAACTAATACAGTTAAGTTGTGTGCAATATTGTAACCTTGTTGAATTGCGATTTGTGCTGTTGGTGGGTATGGACGGTTAATTTCTTCATTAATGATTAACGCTGCGTCACCAACCATGAATACATCTTCGTATCCTGGAGCATGCATGTACTCATCAACTTTTACACGTCCGCGCATTGCTTCAAATCCAGACTCTTCCACAATACCGTTACCACGAACACCTGCAGCCCAAACTACTGTTTCAGACTTAATTAATTCAGTGTCATCGCCATTCGCAACGATAATACCTTCTTCAGTTGCTTCTTTAATTGCTGTACCGATGCGGAATTCTACACCTTTTTTCTCAAGTTGTTTTACAGCGTATTCTACTAACGCTGGATCGAAACCTGGAAGTGCTGTTGGAGCAGCTTCTACACAGATGATACGTGCTTTTTCACGTGGTACATTGTACTCTTTGCAAAGTTCAGGAACACGGTTTGCAAGCTCACCTACGTACTCGATACCAGTAAATCCAGCACCACCAACAACGATTGTTACTAACTCATCGCGTTGTTCAGTTGCATATTTAGAGAAACTAGCTTCCATATGCTCACGAATTTCACGAGTTGCATTAATGTTAGCGATTGAGAATGCATGCTCTTTTAATCCTGTAATTCCGAATGTTTCTGATTCGAAACCAAGACCAATTACTAAGTAGTCATACTCTAACTCGCCGTCTTTTAAGATAATGCGTTTTTCAGCAGCTTTAATTTCTACTACTGTGTCTTGTACAAAGTTTACTTTATTTGTATCAATAACGTCTTGAATATCTAGACAGATTTTTTCATCTTGTAATGTACCAGCTGCGCTCTCGTGTAACCAAGTCGCTTGGTAGTGATAGCTGTTGTTGTTTACTAGCGTAATTTCAGCTTCATTTACAGATAATGCTTTTTGCAGACGAACAGTCGTAATCATCCCGCCATAACCTGCACCTAAAACTACGATTTTTGGAGTCTTCACCAAATCACAACCCTTTTCTTTATATAATAGTAATGAGAAATAATACCAAGTACTAAAAACTCTATTTGTCAAGAATGTGGAATTTATCACATTCTATATCATAACAAAACGCAGTCAAAAAATCGTACGAATTTTGTCATAGAAATTTAACATAATACTTCCCTATATTAGTCGGTTTTATTCCAGAATTCAAGCGTCTGGAGAATTATCAATATTTTAAAATAACATAGCGTTTTCAAGGGTTTTTTAGACTTTTTTTCATGTATTTTCCTTTCTGTATATTTTATACAATAAAAAAGAACCTATGCGAAAACTTACACACAATTCAGTCGTTTTCAGAAGTATTATGAACTCAAATATGCTATCATTTATTTGAAAGTGTCATCATTTGCAGGATTTTCGTGTACATATGAACAATATATGAAATCAATATCAAAATTCCATCTATAGGGGGAATGAAAGTGGCAGAAAATCAAAAAGTTTACGACATAACAATTATTGGTGGTGGTCCAACAGGGCTGTTCACAGCATTTTATGGCGGTATGAGACAAGCAAGTGTAAAAATCATTGAAAGCTTACCTCAACTTGGAGGACAATTATCCGCACTCTACCCTGAAAAATACATTTATGATGTAGCTGGATTCCCAAAAGTGCGCGCACAAGAATTAGTTGATAACTTAAAAGAGCAAATGAAGAAATTTGACCCAACCGTTTGTTTAGAAGAAGCTGTCGATACGCTTGAGAAACAAGCTGACGGTATATTTAAACTTGTTACGAATAAGCAAACTCACTATTCTAAATCAGTTATTATTACTGCTGGCAATGGTGCTTTCCAACCACGCCGCTTAGAATTAGAAGGTACAGCAAAGTATGAAAAGAAAAACTTACATTATTTCGTTGATGATATGAATAAATTTGCCGGTAAGCGCGTCGTAGTATTTGGCGGCGGCGATTCAGCTGTTGATTGGACAATGATGTTAGAACCGATCGCTGAAAAAGTTACAATCGTTCATCGCCGCGATAAATTCCGTGCGCATGAACATAGCGTCGAAAACTTAATGAATTCTCGTGCAGAAGTAAGTACACCGTATGTTCCAGTTGAACTCATTGGTGATGACAAAATTGAACAAGTCGTTCTTCAGCACGTAAAAACGGAAGAAAAAGTTATCATCGATGTTGATGACGTAATTGTAAACTATGGCTTCGTTTCTTCTCTTGGCCCAATTAAAAACTGGGGCTTAGATATACAAAAAAACAGCATCCTTGTAAATTCAAAAATGGAAACAAATATTCCTGGCATTTACGCTGCTGGTGACATTTGTACATATGAAGGAAAAGTAAAACTCATTGCTTGCGGCTTCGGTGAAGCACCAACAGCAGTAAACAATGCAAAAGCTTACTTCGATCCAAATGCAAAACTTCAACCAATGCATAGCTCAAGCATGTTTTAATATGTAGAAATAAAAGCTCCTTCCATACGTGGAAGGAGCTTTTATTTTATATACCACGAAAGCACACTGAATTCGATAAACTATCGAACTCAGTGTGCTTTTCGTCTAAAAAAATTATTGTTTTCTTCTTCTACCTAATACGAATAATACTCCGCCAACTAAGAATGAAATTCCAGCACCAACTGACATCATCCATGGAGACGCTGCCCCTGTTTTCGGTAATTCTCTTTCTGTTTTTACTTGCGGCTCTTTAATTAATTTTTCCAATCTTACTTCCGGTTTCACTTCTGGCTCCTTCGGTTCTTTCGGATCTTCCGGTTTCACTTCTGGCTCCTTCGGTTCTTTCGGATCTTCCGGTTTCACTTCTGGCTCCTTCGGCTCTTTCGGATCTTTCGGATCTTCTGGTATCTTAAAATCTTCTTTTGTTTTCGGTAAAATTGTAACTGTAGGCTCAAGTGGCGGATTTATTTTATCGTCCACTACTGCTTTATTTGTTATCCCTTTACTCGGCGCTTCTTTTACCTTCGCTTTAAAAATAATACTACGTTCTTTCGTATCTGTAATTTCTAGATACTTGGCGATTACTTTTCCAAACTCCATTTTTAACTCTATTGGATTTGGCTCAGCCCCTTCAAATCTAATACTACCTTGCACGTATTCTAAACCGGCTGGAATTTCATCTTCTATTGTAACTACATCTAGTTTTCCGTTTTCCACCGTATTTTTGAAGCTAATTCGGTATTCTACTTCTTCTCCTAGCTTTGGCTCTTTATTACTTACTGTCTTCGCTGCTGTTAACTTACCATCTTTATATTCTGGCTTTATTTTCGCTGTCGGTTCTATAACTGGATGTTTCGGATCATCCACTTCAATAATCGCTTTATTTGTTATTTCTCCTCCAACTTTTGCTGTTTCTTTTACCTTTACTTTAAAGATGACACTTCTTTCTTTCGTATCCGTAATTTCTGGATACTTCACTGTTACTTTTCCATTCTCTACTTTAAGTTCTGTAGGCACAGGCTTATCACCTACGGCCTCCAGACTATCTTTCACATACTCTAAACCAGACGGAATTTCATCCTCAATTTTCACCTCTGCCAGTTTTCCATCTTTCACCGTATTATTAAATGAAATTCGGTATTCGATTTCTTCCCCTAGCTTCGGTTTATGATTATTCACCTTTTTATGAGTAGCAATTTTACCGTCTTTATATTGCGGTGTAATTTTTGCTGTCGGATCAATTACTGGATGGTTCGGATCATCAACATGGATAATCGCTTTATTTGTGATGTCTTTACCTATTGCAACTGAATCTTTCACCTTCACTTTAAAGACGATACTTCTTTCTTTCGTATCCATAATCTCTGAATACTTTGCCATTACCTTACCATTTTCTACTTTCAACTCCACTGGTTTTGGCTCTTCACCTTCAGCCTTTTCGCTTCCTTCTACAAACTCTAATCCAGCTGGAATTTCATCTTCTATTTTTACCTCTGCTAGTTTTCCATCTTTCACCGTATTATTAAAAATAATTCGATATTCGATTTCCTCACCTAACTTCGGTTCATGATTACTTACTTCTTTTCTTGCCTCAATTTTCCCATCTTTATATTGTGGTGTAATCGGTACATAAGGCTCTTCTGGCAGATTCTTTGTATCATCTATAATTGCCTCATTTACGATTTCTTCTCCCACTTTTACGCTTTCTTTTACCTTCGCTTTAAAGACAATACTTCTTTCCTCTGTATCTGTAATTTCTGGATACTTTGCCATTACCTTATTATTTTTCACCTGTAGCTCTACTGGTTTCGGTTTAGAACCTTCTGCTGTGATGCTGCCTTCTACATACTCCAAACCATTTGGTAAGGCATCCTTTATATTTACCTCTGCTAGTTTTCCGTTTTCTATCGTATTTTTAAAACTAATTCGATATTCTACTTCTTCTCCTAGTTTCGGTTTATGATTATTTGCCACTTTCTGCGCAGCAATTTTACCATCTTTATATTGCGGAGTAATTTCCACATGAGGCTCTTCTGGCTTATTTTTTGTATCTACTACGATTGCTTTATTAACAATCTCCTTACCTATTTCTACCTCTTCTTTTACTTTCACTTTAAAGATAATACTTCTTTCTTTTGTATCGGTAATTTCTAGATACTTTGCCATTACCTTACCGTTTTCAAATTTCAATTCTACTGGACTAGGCTTAGATCCTTCTGCTTGTAAACTGTTCTCTACATACTCTAATTCAGCTGGAATTTCATCTTCTACTGTAACCTCTACTAGTTTTCCGTTTTCTACCGTGTTTTTAAAACTAATTCGGTATTCTACTTCTTCTCCTAATTTCGGTTTTTTATTGTTTACAAATTTCTCCGCTTTAAGCTTACCGTCTTTATATTCTGGCGTAATTGTTACTTCTGAAGTTGTTGGATCTTTTGTATCATCAACAACTACTTTATTGACAATGCCTTCACCAACCTTAAATTCTTCTTTTACTTTTGCTTTAAAGACGATACTTCTTTCTTCTAGATCCGTAATTTCTGGATATTTTGCGATTACTTTTCCATCTTTCACTTTCAGTTCTACCGGATTTGGCTTAGAACCTTCTGCTCGTAAACTATCTTTCACATACTCTAATCCATTTGGTAAATCATCTTTTATTGTTACCTCTGCTAGCTTTCCGTTTTCTACCGTGTTTTTAAAACTGATTCGGTATTCCACTTCTTCTCCTAACTTCGGCGTTTCATTATTTACCGTCTTCTTCGCTTCCACTTTTCCGTCTTTATGCTGTGGAGTAATTTCTGCCGTCGTTGTTTCTGGCTCATTTTTCGTATCATCAATAATTGCTTTATTGACGATTTTTTTACCGACTTTCACTTCATCTTTTACTTTCACTTTAAAAGTGATACTTCTTTCTTCTGTATCCGTAATCTCTGGATACTTCGCCATTACCTTACCATTTTCCACTTTCAATTCTACTGGATCCGGCTTAGAACCTTCTGCTTTTACACTATTTTCTACATACTCTACACCTTCTGGTAAAGTATCTTCTATTTTCACCTCTGCTAGTTTTCCGTCTTCTACCGTGTTTTTAAAACTAATTCGGTATTCTACTTCTTCTCCTAACTTCGGCGTTTCATTATTTACCGTCTTCTTCGCTTTCACTTTTCCGTCTTTATGTTGCGGAATAATTTCTGCTGTCGGTGTTTCTGGCGGATGTTTCGTATCGCTCACAATCGCTTCATTAACAATTGAATCGCTCACTTTACCTTTTACTTTCACTTTAAAGGTAATACTTCTCTCTTTTGTATCTGTAATCTCAGGATACTTTGCCATTACCTTACCGTTTTCAAATTTCAATTCCACTGGATCTGGCTTAGAACCTTCTGCTTTTACACTATCTTTCACATACTCTAATCCATTTGGTAAATAATCTTCTATTATTACCTCTGTTAGCTTTCCATGTTCTACCGTATTTTTAAAGCTGATTCGGTATTCCACTTCTTCTCCTAACTTCGGCGTTTCATTATTTACCATCTTTTTCGCTTCAATTTTTCCATCTTTATACTGAGGAATAATTTCCGCTGTCGGATTAACTGGCTTATTTTGCGAATCATCAATAGTTGCTTTATTAATGATTTTTTTACCGACTGTTACTCCTTCTTTTACTTTCACTTTAAAAACGATAATTCTTTCTTCTGTATCCATAATTTCTGGATATTTTGCCATTACCTTACCATTTTCAAATTTCAGCTCTACTGAATCTGTTCCGGCACCTTCTGCTTTCAAACTATTTTCTACATACTCTAAACCTTCTGGTAGAGTATCCTCTATTATCACGTCTGTTAGCTCTCCGTACTTAACCGTATTTTTCATACTAATTCGGTATTCTACTTCTTCTCCTAACTTCGGTGTTTCATTATTTACGCTTTTCTTCGCTTTAATTTTTCCATCTTTGTGTAATGGTGTAATTTTTGCTTCTGGTTCTTTCGGATGCTTCATATCATCAACAGTTGCCTTATTAATGATTTCCTTACCTACTTCCGCTTCTTCCTTCACCTTTACCTTAAAGACAATACTTCTTTCTTTCATATCCGTAATATTTTCGTATTCAGCAATGACTTTTCCATCTTTCACACTTAACTTTAATGGAGCTGGTTTATCACCTTCAGCCTTTTCACTGCCTTTTACATACTCTAAACCGTTAGGAATTGTATCCTCTATCGTTACCTTTTCTAGTTTTCCGTTTTCTACCGTATTCTTAAAGCTAATTCGGTATTCTACTTCGTCTCCTAGTTTTGGTGATGGATTATCTACTGTCTTCTTCGAATCAATTATTCCATCCTTATATTGCGGAGTAATTCTTTCTTCCGGCTCAATCGGTGGATTTTTCGTATCATCAACAATTGCTTTATTGACAATCTCTTTATCTACTTTTGCTTCTTCCTTCACCTTTACTTTAAAGACGATACTTCTTTCTTTCATATCCATAATATCGATATACTTAGCTTTGACTATTCCATTTTCAACAGCTAATTCTACTGGTCCAGGTGCTTCTCCTTCGGCCTTGATACTATTTTCTACATATTCAAGACCTTTTGGAATTGTATCTTCCACTCGCACCTCTTCTAGTTTTCCGTTCTCAACCGTATTATGAAAACTAATGCGGTACTCGATTTCTTCTCCTAGCTTCGGTTTCTTATTATTAACTACCTTTGTAGCAGCAATTTCACCTTTTTTACTTTGCGGTGTAATAACAACCTTCGATTCAACAGGTTCATTTTTCGGATCTTTTGCAATTGCTTTATTTACGATTGCCTCCCCTACTTTTGCCGAATCTTTTACTTTCACTTTAAAAACAATACTTCTTTTTTCTGTATCCGTAATTTCTGGATACTTTGCCATTACTTTACCATTTTCAAACTTCAGCTCTACTGGCTCTGGTTTTGCACCTTCTGCTTTCAAGCTATCTTTCACGTATTCAAGACTACTTGGTAATTCGTCTTCAATTGTCAATACATCTAGACGTCCATCTTTTACCGTATTTTTAAATGTAATACGATACTCTACTTCATCACCTAACTTCGGTGTTTTATTAGAAGCTATTTTTCTCGCCTCTATTTCTCCCGGAACTTCTTTTGGAAGCGTAACCGTAACATTTGCATCATCTGCAGTTTCATAATTTACCTCGGTACTATCTTTTCCCTTTACCGCAACGATATTTTTTATTGTTGTATCTGATTGTACAGAAGCTTTCACTTTTACTTTAAATGTAATAATAGCACTCTCACCAGGTTTTAAAACACCGCCGTCTTTAGCATCTGCCCCTTCACCCATACGGAAATCAATTTGATTATTTACAAACTCTGCTTCATCATCGCTTGCATTATCTGTTTTATTTCCTTTATTACTTCCAGAAATATATTGTATAGATTCCGGAACATACTCTAAACGATCATCTAATTTATCAAAACCTTTTACATTAGATACAGGTGCTTGGTTATTTTTCGTATCATTTTTCACTTCAATTTGATACGTAAACTCTTCACCAGCTTTAATGTCCTTAATTTCTTTTCCGGCACTATCTAACGCCTTTTTATCAACTTGTAAGTTTGGAGCATTATGTTCTGTAACAAATGTAGCGTTATTTAATACGTAAATATCACCAT
Source organism: Bacillus cereus group sp. Bce041 (assembly GCF_052646455.1). Taxonomy (NCBI): domain Bacteria; kingdom Bacillati; phylum Bacillota; class Bacilli; order Caryophanales; family Bacillaceae; genus Bacillus; species Bacillus cereus group sp. Bce041. The sequence goes on along the minus strand of NZ_JBQXON010000006.1, from coordinate 298,651 downwards.
AGCCACTATTTGCTCTAAAACGCATTTTTGCTTCTTTTAAATCATTTTTTACTTGATTCGGTCCTTCAAGATGATACGTATGAATGTCAGTACTGAATGAATTCGTCCAATCCGGATTATATCCTGGATATTTTTTCGTAACAAACTCGTTAGTACCGTCTACTTGTACTTCTGTCATAGACGAATCATTCGCATCATTATCTTTACCGTTAATATTTTTTATCTTTATATATCCAGCACCAAAATCATATTCTCCATAATCATATGCATATCCATCTTTCTCAGCTGGATCACCTTGCGATGAAAAATAACTAAATTTCGCCTTAAAAGTACCTTCTTTGGGTGTATTTATTTTATTAACACTAATATCTGTCCAGGCTGTACTTTTTTGAGAGACTAGCCCTTCCCAAATCTTCATGTCTTTTACTGTTTCTTTATAGTTTTCATAAACTAATATAAGATTCCAGTTACCCCAGTAATAGCCGCCACCTGTTACATCTTTAATTTGTGGCACATTTGCAACTGTCAAAGTTTGAGAAATCCCTTGCTGCGCAATTACATTTGTTACATCCGCATATGCAACATAACCAGCACCAGCACCTGAGTAATTGGAAATAAAAGGTAAGCTATCCGCTTTTCGTATGCTATCAGCAGTTACATCTGCATATTCTTTATTTCCCATTTTCATTTTGACTGGTTGCCTTACTTGATCCTCGGTAACCTTTCTATCAGCAATATTTCCTGGTAACCCCATTGCTGCTGTCCAGAATAAGTAAGCCTTTTTCACTTTACTTCCAGCAGGAATGTTAGGAAAAGCTCCTGTTGACGAATTAAAAGTACTATCATCGTTATCAACGTCCACAGTCATTTTATTCGTCTTATACCCCAGACTTTGTCTGCCATAATGATCGGTCGTCAAACCAAGTGTCACATTACCAGTCTGTACTAAATTACCAGCAGCAGTTGTAGAATACAGTGGATCTCCAAACCCTTGTTTATCTCCTGTTTGGATTTGAACCTTCGAAGCATTTTCTGATGCAGCTTGTACTTTTGCATCGCTCTGATTTTCCGCTTCTTTTTCTAGTTTCTTCTCATCTTTATCTACTGGCTGCTTCACTAGTTCCGTGTTCGCTGTAGGTTTATTTTTATCTCCTGCAGATACTTTTAATTTTCCATCCACTTCTTTTGATTTAGCATCAGCTGGTGATCCGATTTCTTTCTTACTACTGTCAGCCTCATCATCGGTATTAGCTTCAACCTTGTCTTCAGAAGGAATCCCTTCAACATCTACAGACATGTTTCCTATTTGTAGTTGATCCTTTTGCACACTAATTTTTTGCTTATACTCTTTATTAAAATGTTGTGCACGACGAGCTTTTATTAACACAGTCATTTTTTCATGTGATTTTAAATCTTTAATTTTAAGATTAGAAGAAAGAACCTTTCCTCCCTTATCTTTTTCCTCTACATAGAAATCCGCTACCTTATTTTCAGGTAACTTCTCTCCGTTTACTTTCACAGATTGCGAAGGGAACGTAATTTCATTTTCATTATTTTGTTTAAGCACCAATTCTTGAATTGGTGTAGCTCCCGTATTTTCAATCGTATATTGAAATACGTGCTCCCTCTCCGCTACTTCTCCCTTATATATTTCAGCATTTACTTGCTCTGCCTTAATTTTCACATCATTTCCTTGTAACTCATCCCAGCTTTTTTTATTTATCTCTGTAGCAAAAGCACTGGGTGAAGGCAATATGATGGATAGGAGAAGTGTGATCATCGTTACGACATTAAAACACTTCAATACTTGCTTCATATTTTCTACCTTTCTCCTTTCTATATACTTGCTATCCGTCTACTTAATTTCGTAGCCGTATACATAGCAATATATATCCACTCGCAACAATCCGTCCTACGAAAATGTATCGTTGAAATCCCAATGTCAACAATATAAATCTCATAGAATATTACTATTTTAATTTATCAAAAATAGCATATATACCGGACACTTATACAAACCTTTACCATTTTTAATATAGTAAAAACGTTCTACTGCATAGGCTTATATAACAGTTAAAGGATACATAAAAATCTTAACATACTCCCTAACCTATTCATACATACAATAGAATTTTTACCATTTTTTAGTTATTTCAGTTTGTTGTTTATGATTAAAATTTTCAAAAAACAATAACCGTTACATGTAAAAATATGTTATATTATTAAAGAACGTATGTTCTTATTTTAAAGGAGGAATTTGTAATGATAAACGAACCCATTATCGTAAAAAAAGAAGCTTTCCAAGCAATCGGCGTTTCGGTTACGACAACTAATGAAATAGAGGCATCTCCTGAAGGAAAAATCCCCGGGCTTTGGAACAAATACTTTCAAGAACAAATGATGCATCACATCCCAAATCAACAAACGAAAGAAACATTCGCTTTCTACTCCAACTACGAATCAGATGAAACTGGTACATATACATTTACAATCGGTATGCCCGTTTCTTCATTAGAAGATGTTCCTGAAAATATGACAACTTTAACAATACCTGCCGCTACGTATGCGGTATTTACAACGAGAAAGGGACCAGTTGCTGAAGTCGTTTGCGAAGCTTGGGAATATATTTGGCAATGGTCGAAAGAAAATAAACGTGCCTTCACAACAGACTTCGAGCTTTACGACGAAAGAGCATTAGACCCAAATCATGCACAATTGGATATTTATATTGCGTTAGCCTAAAAAAAGATGCCCATTCGGCATCTTTTTTTGTCGTTAAATAGCTACTGGGCAAATTCATTATTATTGTCTACAATGAGAAAGTGCAGTATAGAAATATTAGAAACTGTATAAAGTGAAACTATAATCAGTGGGGGCATCTCCCATTAAGTATTAGCCCTCACCAATCGGGCGTTTACTGGTTTTTTAGTTTAAATTTGTCACATAGAAAGGAAGCAATATGGAGGAACTACAACAAAATAAAACTGCTTTAGAAGGAAGCGGAAAACCGTTATTAAAAAATACGAATTTCCTTTTTCTTTGGGCAGCTACTCTTTTTTCAAGCTTTGCTTTAGCCTTTTTTACTTTTTCACAAACGTGGTACATAGCAAAAACATTAAACCTTGAAGCTTCACTCGGTGTTGTTTTCGTAGCCCTTAGTGTTCCAAGGCTTATTTTTATGATTGTCGGCGGCGCTGTAGCTGATAAATTCCCGAAAAAAAATATTATGTTTTACTCCAATATCATTCGAGCGATTCTTGTCGCAACCATTCTCACATGGTTTATCGTTGGTGATGTAACGCTATATACATTTGCTTTATTCGCTTTATTCTTTGGACTTGCTGATGCTTTCTTCTGGTCAGCAGATGGATCTATCTTACCGGAATTGGTAGAAAAAAGCCGGTTAACACAAGCGAATTCACTTACACAAATGACGAACCAAGCATCGGTCATCTTAGGCCCTGTACTTGGCGGAATTCTCATTAAATTTACGAACTACGAGACAATCTTTTCCATTACGATTTTATTACTGATTGTCGCTGCCATACTCGTTCAAAAAATACAATTTACGATGCCAGAACAAAAAGATACAGATAAAGGTATGTTCACTTCCATTAAAGAAGGAATCTTATATGTAAAGGAATCGCCATTCCTTTCAACTTTCCTTATTTGTAGCGCTTTTTTAAACTTATTTTTAATCGGTCCGATGCAAGTCGGTTTCCCGCTTTTCGTTAAAAATGTTCTGCACGGTGACTCGCTCCATTTCAGTTACTTAGAAGCATCTGTAGGCGGCGGAATGGCAATAGGCGCTGTCATTGTCGGTTTAAAAAATATTAATCGTAGACGCGGACTATTTTGCATTATCATGATGCTACTGTCTGGTGTATTCTTCTTATCCATCAACTTTAGCACCGTACTTTGGCAAGCATTATTAGCCGGCATGTTTTATGGTATTACAATTGCAATGGCTATCGTTCCGCTTATGGCGATGATTCAATCGACAGTAAAAGAGGAAATGATGGGACGCGTAATGAGCTTACTTATGCTATCATCAATGGGCTTTATCCCGCTCTCTTATGCATTCACATCCATTGCACTTGCAATAGGAATTCCAATCGTAACCGTTATGAAAAGTGGTGCAATAGCTGTTATCGTCTTCGTACTATTTGTAGCGATTCGTGTTCCAGTTGTAAGAAAGTTCGACTAGCTACTTGGAGTCATGTATTATACGCATGGCTCTTTTTTAAATGGATCAAATAACGCTATCCCCTTACTTCTTCTCACAGCTGCTCCCCATTCTAATCCAATCTCTAAAAATAAATCTCGCACTGTACTGTATAAAAGTGCCCCAATGTCTTTACGAATTTCCCCATATTTATATGCTCTTACAACACTTTTCACACGCCAAATTAAATTTCCATACATTTCTTCGTCAGCTAATATTTGCTCTAGTAAAACACCTTGTTCTAGTAACCCGCTCTTTTTATATGCAAGCTCGACCTTACTCCAAAATATATTAATTTTCTTCGGATTACTCGTCATCGGCACCAGTGCGTATATAAAAGGCTTTGGTATATCGTGACGGCAATACGTCTCATCAAGCTCGTACGTTTCTTTTCTATTCTCTTTTATTTGTGGAATGTTTTTAGAAAGAATTGTTTCACCCTCATTTTTTTGTACATTTTTACTACAGCCAGATGCACGATCCTCACTTTCACATGCGGACATTTTCATACGGTCATCCATGCGGTCAATTGCAGATGTAAGAAATACATATAAGTTCGCACTATATCCGCCGCGCCTATGTCTTTCTTTTGTCGCAACACGCTTTATAATTCCTAGTTCCTCTAACTTTGCAATAGAGCGGCGTACTGTACGAATACTCTTTCCAACATTTGTAGCAATCGTCTCCATTAATGGACAAGCAACCCCCACTGTTTTCTGTTTCTCATTCACTGCATACTTTCCTAAAAAATGAATAATGGTAGCATCCGTTTTATTTAATTGAAATCGATAATGTTTCAAAACTTGTTTTTGATATGTATTAAACTCTTCTTTACTTTGAAATTCACTATATGGTTTCATTAAATTATATAAGCTTCCCATTTTTATCACCTCACTTATAAATAAGAGGCAGGAAGAAAAATTGGCGTGATAGTTAATATTTTTTTATTGGAGATGAAAATATGATCGTAATTAGTGCTTGTTTAGGTGGTATCGCTTGTCGGTATGATGGAAATGACAATCTCGTTTCAAAAATAGAGGAGCTTTTGCAAAAAGAAGATACAGTCCTCATTTGTCCTGAAATATTAGGGGGATTACCAACACCTCGCCCCTCAGCTGAAATTATTGGCGGGAATGGCGACGACGTTTTAGACGGAAAAGCGAAAGTGATGACAAAAGATGGTGAAGATGTTACAGAAGCTTTCGTAAATGGCGCTTATAAAGCATTAGAACAAATTAAAAATTTACACCCAGAATATATTATTTTAAAGGAACGCAGCCCATCTTGTGGTAGTTCTACGATTTACACTGGAGAATTTAACGGCAATAAGCAAACTGGTTTCGGAGTGACAACTGCTTTATTTAAAAGACACGGATTTAAAGTCATTTCAGAAGAAGAATTTGAAAGCAAAAAAAGGAATTGACCCTGTTCGTCAATTCCTTTTCTATCTGTCTTATTTCACGCCTAATTTTTCTTTCACTTTCGCTGGAAGCTCGTCTTTCTTTACTTCTTCCCAAGCTGATACACCTTTTTTATCTGAGTGATATACGCGTAGGAATGCTTCTTTACGAAGATTTTTTTGAGCTGTAAATTCTAATTCTTTCTCTTTACCGTCTTTATCAAAGCCAGTCAACTTATATTCATAATCTTTAAATTTTTGACCATTATCAGCTTTACTATGAACTTCTTTTCCATCTACTGTAATTTGAACGTAGTACTCATCTTTACCCATACGGTTTAAATCACAACCAACTAACAAGCTTGCGAATACAACTAAAATACTAAATAGTGCAATGTATCTTTTCATTTCCTTCACCTCATATGTTTTTTCTTATATTCTTATCTTAAAGCCCAGAGCTTAAAGAAGAAATTCAAAAACATGACATGAACATTACACTTTTGTAAGATAATAATTATTTCTTCACTTTAGAAATTGTCATTCCATCACCAATTGGAACGAGTACAGATTCTAAATGCGGGTGGTTTGCTATCATTTCATTAAACTTCTTCATAACTTCTGTATAACGTTTTTGTTTCGCACGTTCATCAGCTACACTACCGCCAATAACGTCTTTCACGCCAATTTCGCCACTTATCACGTAATTTCCTTATACCATTTATTACGCCTTCTATTATGCCCTCAATTATAATCTCTATTACAAGATATCTTACTAAATTAATAACAGGTTTAATTACGTATCTCCTTATGAATTCAAGAATATCCTCCACCATATTTCCCTCCTTTTTTCAAAAAGGAAACTGCTACTCCTCCGCGTCCTTTTACGTCCAATTACAATTGCTGCCCTACTGCGGTATATATCAACAAAAATAATACGACAACAACATCCACAATAACGCTATTGAATTTGGAAGAAACTTCGGTAAATACTAATACTATAACATGGCTAAGAGAATTATTTTTCCACCTATATTCGGAGATGCTCCCAAAAAATTTATAAAATCAAAGACAACTTTACTACAACTCTTCCCGTAACTAATTTATTATCGTGGTAAACCGTCTTCCACTACATCCGTAACAGTTCCATTCGGTTCAAAAATTACACGTAATGATCCTTCTCCACCATAACCAGTATAATCATATACTGAATAAGATTTATATTTCTCAATCACATGTGGCTGTCCAATTGCAGCTTTTACCTGATTCGCGGGCATACCTTTTTTTATTTTCAAATAGTGATTGTAAATTACTGCTGCCGAATTGTTATTTACATCTTTATACCACGGTACACGATCGTTTTTTTCTTCATATTCCTTTACAGGCTCTTCAATACGTTTCGTAGATACCCGATTCTCTTTATCTTTATCTTTATCTTTATTTGTATCCTTTATAGCAGTACGTTCAATATTCACAACGTAACCATATGTATTTAATTCAACCATAATTTCATATGTACCATCCGTATCTTTTTCAGTATAAAATACGCGTTTTTCATTGTTATTATAATGTTTTATATTCTCACCACCGTAGTCAATCGTATTAAGAATATCCGTATACGTCATACCTTCCTCAATCTTTTGAGATTCATCATGAGAAATATAACGCTTCTTTGATGATGGAGCGTCCTCATTTTTAATACTTTCACGTTTGCTCGTGGTCATAGGTGTTTTCTTCTGATCTTTTAATACGTCACCTTCCGACTTCGCTGGTTGCTTTGCTCCTACTTTTGTTAATACGTCTGTATCGCTAGAACAAGCCCCCAAAATCGATACTGTAGTCAACGCCACCCCTACTATAAGTACTTTCTTAAATAACTTCATTCTAATCCCCCCGGTGTTTTTTAATATCTAGTAATCAACGTATTTTAATGAATACGGAACTATTCAGTTCTATACAATTTGCTATAGCCTTCTCCCTCATACACCTTTTTTATATAAAGTGAAACTTTAATCAGCCCTCACCAATCGGGCTTTTATGGGATAAATCTACCTATTAGTAATAACCGGTGAAACTACAGCTAGTCCGAACACGATCGCCAATCATCTTCGTTACAAATATTAACATTAAATACAACTAATAAATAGTATATTTCTTCTATTTATTTACATTTCCGTTACGAAATCTTATCTTAAAACGAGCAATATGAAACTGGAATTCACAATATAAATCACATATCCTATATATAATAACATTTAAATTAAATTCCAAAGTAACTTTACATGCATTTTCTGTTTTAATGCCAAAAGAAAAGACCTTTCTAACGATTTTATTCCATCGCTAAAAAGGCCTTTTCTATTTCGTCTAAAAACTTAGCACTCTTCTGGTTTACCAGCATTCGTCGCTGTACGGAAAGATGATCCACATCCGCATGATGCGATTGCGTTTGGATTGTCGATTGTGAATCCACCGCCAAGCATAGATTGTTTATAGTCAATTTTTACTCCTTTAACAATTGGAGCACTTTCTGTATCGATAACAAATTCAACACCGAAAAACTCAAGAACTGTGTCGTCTTCTTTTGGTTCTACTTCAAATCCTAAGCCGTAAGAAAGACCGCTACATCCGCCGCCGTGTACAGCAAGGCGCACATACTTCTCTCCATCTTCAGCATCTTTTAACATATCTTTAATTTGAAAAGCTGCTTGTTCTGTTACTTCAATCATGAAATACACCTTCCTTTCTGTTCTTAGTCCATTATACATCTTTACGCTTCTATCTTGTACTCATACACTCCGCGGCAAATTACTTCCGCAGGTCCTTTCATCAACACGTTTCCTTCTTCAGTCCACGCAATCATTAAATCGCCACCAGCTAAATGAACAGTAATTTCCTTACCGTGTTCCATCTTTCCATTTAAAATAGCAGCTACAACTGCAGCGCACGCTCCTGTTCCGCAAGCTTGCGTTACACCAGATCCACGTTCCCAAACACGGAAGTTCATCTCGTCATCATTCAAAATTTCGATAAACTCAACATTTACTCGCTCTGGAAACATTTCATGTGTCTCAAGGACTGGTCCAAGTGTTGTAAGAGGTGCTTTTTCTACATCATCAACCAAAATAACCGCATGCGGATTTCCCATTGAAACAGCTGTAAATGCATAACGATGATTATTATATAAGAAGTTTTCACGAATAAATGGCGTTTCACCTTCACCAAGCATCGGTATTTCTGCACGTGTTAGACGCGGTGCCCCCATATCGATTTTCGCTAATGTCACGACACCATCTTCTACTGTTACTTCAGCCGTTACAATACCAGCTAACGTTTCAATTGTGAAAACTGTTTCTTCTACTAGTTTATGCTCATACGCATATTTCGCTACGCAGCGCAAACCATTACCACAGCTCTTTCCTTCAGAACCATCATTATTAAACATGCGCATTTTCACCGGAGCTACGTCTGAAGGGCAAATTAAAATCATCCCGTCTGCTCCAATACCAGTATTAATATTTGAAACCTTTTCGGCCACAAGGGCTAAATCTTCTTCAGGAATTTGCTCTTCAAACATATTTACATATATATAACTATTGCCAAGACCATGCATTTTTGTAAAAGAAAATTGGCTCATTTATATTCACTCCAAAAATAATTTGTTATGTTAAGTATAAAATGCATGCTTTTAGAACACAATATGAATGTCCCCCGTTTCTCATATTTGACAACGTTTGGCGATGAGCCACTCTTACACAATTTGTGTAAGAAAAAAGCCCTTCTAAAAAGGGCCTTTTTTTATTTATCCCACTATTTTCAATTGGGGAAGGCTAATAATCAGCATTAGCCTTCCCCACAAAATAAAGTTTTATCTAATGGAAAAGGTGCTGCTAATTCGCAACACCTTAAAACATTGGATTTTCATCCAAATACTCATATACATTATTAACAAGCTCTTCTACTGTTGCACCTTGTACAACTTCACCATTTACAAGTGCAAACGGTCCTTCAAAACAAATACCACAATACCCTAGACAACCGTACTCCATTACATCTAAATTCGGATCTTTTTCTAATTTTTCTAGAGCTGCTTGTGAACCACTTGCAAGGTTACCTACACAAAATTCAATTAATGGTTTAATCAAAATTCTCCCCCCTGTACTACAAAACAAATTACCTTTTCACTTTATCTATAAGAAGAAAACTAAGCTGTTTCTTGTTGTTTTCGTTACACAGTCTAAACTATTTAGTTACTTCATTACTTCACTTCAAAGTAGATGACTTCTTCTATATAACATGCTACTTCCAATGAAATAGTAACTACAAAGGAAAAACAGTTTATTTTACTTTTCTTCTTATTGTACAACAGAGTATTCATTCATGCATTGTTATTTGTTCACAAATTCGATATAATTTGATTGAGTAAAGTCAAAATATTTTATTAATATAAAATTTTATGATTAGGGGATATTTCAACAGAAAAGGGGTAATCCATCATGAAACACCTCGTAATACTAGGTGGCGGCTACGGTGGAATGAGAATTCTGCAAAGGCTACTTCCAAGCAACCAACTTCCAGATGATGTACAAGTGACATTAATCGACAAAGTACCATATCATTGCTTCAAAACTGAATATTATGCATTAGTTGCGGGTACTATTTCAGAAACGCATATTCGTATACCGTTTCCTGAACACCCACGCCTCAATATTCAATACGGCACAATAACAAATATTGACCTCGAAGAAAAAGCTGTTCATCTCGATGGCGGCGAAGCAATCCAATATGATGACTTAATTATCGGACTTGGCTGTGAAGATAAATATCATAACGTTCCTGGGGCTAGGGAATATACACATAGTCTACAATCAATTGAACAAACACGTAAAACCTATGAACAATTAAATAGTCTAGAACCAAATGCAACAGTAGCTGTTGTTGGTGCTGGCTTAAGTGGCGTTGAAGTAGCAAGTGAACTTCGTGAAAGCCGTTCTGATTTAAAAATCTATTTATTTGATCGAAAAGATAGAATTTTATTCCCATATCCAGAGAAATTAAGTAGATATGTAGAAGAATGGTTTGTAAAGCATAAAGTTAACATTATACGAAACTCTAACATTACAAAAGTAGAACCAAATATTGTGTACAACCACGATGAACCACTTGAATGTGATGCAATCGTCTGGACAGCTGGTATTCAAGCAAATGAAGTTGTTCGAAACCTTCCAGTTGAACAAGATGGTAGCGGACGGGTTGTTTTAACAAAATATCACAATATTCCAAACAACGAGCACGTGTATGTTGTAGGAGATTGCGCAGCACTTCCACATGCACCATCTGCCCAACTTGCTGAAGGTCAAGGAGAACAAATTGTCCAAATATTATTAAAACGTTGGAATAATGAACCACTCCCGGATGAACTACCTGTTATTAAATTAAAAGGTGTTCTAGGATCTCTTGGTAAGAAGCATGGATTCGGTTTACTCGCAAACCAACCATTAATGGGGCGTGTACCGAGATTATTAAAATCTGGTCTTCTTTGGATGTACAAATATCATAAAGGTTAATACTTTACAGGCTGTCTACTATGTAGGCAGCCTCTTTGCATCAGTTTTTAAAAATTATCAGACACATCTTTCTCAATATTTATAATGATTTATTTTTCATTTTTATATTAAAAAATATTGATAAACATTGTATGCTATTTGTAAGTTGTTTTATTATTTCCTTGAAGACCGAATTCATTCGGTCTTATTTTTTATGTGATAAATACTTTTGTAGGAGGCATTACATTCCACTTATGAACTTATCGAAACTAAACAATCGAATAGAAGCGAAAAAGAAAGAGTTAATCTATCTCGTTGAACGATACGGATTGACTCATGATAAAGTGATTTCTTTCAGCCAAGAATTAGATCGTTTACTTAACTTATTAATAAAACTCAAGACGAAGAAAAAACGTTGCTCTTTATAACCGTTATCTTCTCTTTTTTGATACGATATAACTAGAATCAGAAAGGAGCGATTTATGTTTATATTAAAAAACGTTATATATAAAGATATACTATACATTCCTTATTTACAGATTCAAAAAGAAAAGATTACTTGCATTATCGGTGAAAGCGGAAGCGGAAAAAGCACGTTGCTTCGCATGTTAAACGATTTACAATCTCCAACATCCGGCACAATTGAATATAATGGAAAATTAATTTCTGATTATCACCCTATTCAATTACGTCGTGACGTAGTTATGCTTGGGCAAACTCCACCTATTTTTGATGGAACCGTTAAAGACAACCTATTAATGGGACTTCGTCTTTCTGAAAAACCATTTCCAAATGATGATGCCCTGCGGAGTGCATTACAAACCGTTAGCTTAGACAAGCAATTAGAAGATAGCGCCTCCTCACTATCTGGCGGTGAAAAACAAAGACTTGCCTTTGCACGTATCGTACTTATGGATCCGCCTGTCTATTTATTAGATGAACCTACTTCAGCATTAGACAGTGATACAGAACGCCGCGTTATGAAACAATTTACTGGACTAGCACGAAAAAAGAAAAAAACAATTATCTTCATCACACACTCACAACAACTTCCAGAAGAAATTGCAGACGACATTATTGAGATTAGTAAAGCAAACGGTGCAACTAGAAAGGAAGTGCTCTCTGTTGAAGGGCGTTATTGAACTCCAAATTTGGCAACTTGCAGCTGCCTATATTTTCATTCTTATTTTAATTGGACTTGTAAAATTAAAAGGAATACCTCGCGAAAAACAAATCGCTCTCGCAACATTCCGTATGACGATTCAGCTCGTACTTGTTGCATATGTCCTTACATACGTATTTGAAAACAGTAATCCATTTTATACAATTGCTCTCATTACTTCTATTACTACCTTTGCAATTTTTAATATTTATAAACGAGTTAACATCCCAATGTCTAAAGAATTAAAACGAGTAGCCGCCCTTTCCATGGTCGCCGGATCAATTGGGCCACTTCTACTATTTATCTTTGTTATTATCGGACATAATCCGTGGTATGCTCCGCAATATATCGTCCCTATTACAGGAATGTTAGTTGGGAATGCCATGACTGGTGTTTCTCTCGGCGCAAATACGTTCTTAAACAATATGAAATCGCAAAGAGGTCAAATTGAAGGTGCACTTATGCTCGGCGCAACACCGAAAGAAGCAGCTGCTCCGCTCATTCGAGACGCTTTTGATTCTGCTATTTTACCAACAATTAATTCTATGGTCGGAATGGGGATTATAAGCTTACCAGGCATGATGACTGGTCAAATATTATCCGGTGTATCACCATTCACAGCCATTCAATATCAAATCGCCATCATACTCGGTATTTCTGGAAGTACTGCCTTTGCTGTCATTATCTTTTTACAGCTTGGATATAAAACGTTCTTTAATAAGCGATGTCAGTTGAAAGAAATTGAATATGGTGCACGGTGAATCGTGCGTAGTTCACGATGAATGAAATTATATTAACGATTTTTTCAATATATCTATCATAACTCAGAATATATCAACGATTTTGTACGAAATATCGATTTACCGACAAAAAGTGACATAATAAAAAGAGGAGGCTATTCGCCTCCTCTTTTTATTTGTACTACGCCTTCTTAACGAACTGTGATTTTAACTTCATAGCTCCGAAACCGTCGATTTTGCAATCGATATCGTGATCGCCATCAACTAGACGGATACTTTTTACTTTCGTACCGATCTTCACAACTGAAGAAGTTCCTTTTACTTTTAAGTCTTTAATAACAGTAACTGCATCGCCATCTTGAAGAACGTTTCCGTTCGCATCTTTTACAACTTTTGCACCATCATTATTTTCAGCTTCTGCGTCTTGGCCCCACTCATGAGCACATTCTGGACATACGAAAAGAACGCCATCCTCATACGTATATTCTGAATTACATTTTGGACAATTTGGTAAAGTAGCCATAAATTCATTTCCTCCGTTCATTATTTATACGTAAAAATCAAAATTGATGTTTACATCTCGATAAATAAAATTTGTATAGCATTTCTTTATAGTGCCATAGTCTCACGTTATTGACAAGCCTACCTCAAATTCTCATTTTTTATTGTATTTTACAAAATTTCAATTCGTATGCCTTTTTTCTATTTGTTCTTCTACTAATTTTAAAAATCTTCGTTGTGCATTTTTATTTTTTACGAGCAATCGAACTCTTAACTTACTTTGTAAATATGAGCGAACTTTGTAGTTCGTAATAAATAACTTTCGATACTTCTCGTCTTCATATATCATTCGAAACCATTCATACTGCTGCAAGTAACGTATGTTAGCATCAATCTTTTTCGTGTGTAAACCCGTACTTAAACTAATCGATCCTATTAGAGCTTCTATTAATACTGAAATCATTTCTCTCCCCCTAATAAACAAAAGAAGAACCTTCACAAGATTCTTCTTTTCAAAATGAACGAGTTCCCTCTAGAAACCCCAATTATTTTCTTCAATGTAAATTTGATATTCTTCTACTTCTTCTTCACTTAACTTCTTATTATTTTCATATATCTCTTGCCACTCGAAATAATCTTCATCGAAATAAACAGCAAATTTAATTTTCACGTTTTTCTTCTCTGTATAATCATAACCAGTAAACTCTACTACGTCATAATCTTTTTCTTTCTTCACAAACTTCCAGGTTGGATTATCAGTCATAATCTCTAAAGTAACCCCTTCACCAGTTGAACGAACAACGTTTTTAATATTCGGCTCAGTTGGTAAAAGAGAAAGTCCGAGCATAGCTCCGCCAAACACAATCCCGACTATAACTTGTAAACCAATCATACCAGCTACACTAGCGCCACCCTTAGATTGTAAGAAATACGCCTTCTCATGATCAGACGCATCTTCTCCCTTACGAAAAACACGAACAGCCTGCTTATAATATAAACGGTTTCCTTGCCATCCAGTAAATATCATCATTCCTAATTGAAGAGCTAAACTAAATGTTACATAAATCCCCTCTGGAATATCTATAAAAGGGGTTATAACTATACTAGGTATAGCCAATAACGCAAATATAATAAATAACTTATACATTTTACGATAAGCTAACCAAAAAGTTGGAAAGAAAAAGGCTACCCAATTCCATGTATTCCCTTGCGCAGGGTTTTCTACTTTACCCCACTTAAAGTCATAATAAGCTGTATTCTTTTGAACAACTTTATGTAATTCTTGTGGAGAAATCGTTTCTTGTAAAACCGTGTCCTTCACGTACATCATCCTTTTCTTATTTCTATATACATTTATTGTATATGGACAAAATGAAGGAATCTAACAAAAAGTACACATATTTCATAAAAGTGAACGGAAATCGAATATATTCCGACAATTATCCGTTTCTTATTTCATTTTACTTTTAAATATATTAAAATAATTATGTATCATATCTTTAATACACTAAGTTAATTATTTTATATATTCACTAAAAAGGATGCATCAAAATCATTTTTATATATCTTTTTTAGTGAATATATACTACATTTCCTCCCTCTTAATCACATTGAAATACTATTTTATTCCCCCACATTCCCCTTCACTTTCTCAATAATATCTTCTATACGTTCCGCTATACATTCCAGCTCCCATTCTCCCTCACCGTGCATAGCTGTATAAACTGGACAATTCTCATCATTACTATCTACAAAAATCGGGTCTCCAAGATATGAATCTATCCCTATTACAATCCATCCTTCTTTCCAATCTCCTTCTTCATTCCCGACTAAGCTTTGTCCTTCTTCATCAAAACTATAACCAAGTTGCCCTTCTTCTATTTCTTCACTATTAAACAACTCTATCGTCATAGGTTCAGATTCATACTCTAGCTCAATTTCATTATCCTCAGCACGATCTACATGTGCTAAAAGTTGTTTAATTTTATTATGGTTAATCATGATATCTTCTCCATTCTATCTTTTAAAAATCTAATTTTATTCATAATGAGCTGCCGCAAGTAACATTTGAGCAATAAACTTCCATGAAATATTTTCTGGAAACTTCTCTCCTTGATTTATATAAACCGATTCACAAGAACCTAACCAACTATTTAATGCCTCTAAATAAGTCTCTACCTCTACATTCTCCCATTCATCTTTATTCGCTTTAAAATCCTTTTGGAGGTATACAAGAAATTTTAATAAATCTTCTTTAGAATTTACGTGATCGAGGTATTCATACACATCCATACTCCGTCCCTCCCTCTATTGCGTGTTATCTAAACTAACTATAATATATGACATAAGATTCTTAAAACTATTATTTGAGGTGACCGAATATGAAGAGTACAATTTGGGCAGACGATGACTATTTAAAACTAGCACCCATTAACGATGAACTAATCAAAAAAGCAGAAGAAGTACTGAACGTAAAGCTTCCAGAATCATATATAACCCTTCTAAAAGAACAAAATGGGGGAACTCTTCGTCTCGATGTTCACCCTACTTCAAAGCCAAATTCTTGGGCAGACGATCACGTTAATGTATCTGGTTTATATGGTATTTCTTTTAATGAAAATGAATCTAGTATTTTAGAGAGCCGCTATTTAATTCGAGAATGGGAAATGCCTGAGAATATCGTACTTTTATCTGGTGATGGACATACATGGATTGCATTAGACTATCGAAATGTAGCTGAAAATCCTCCAGTTATATTTATCGATAATGAGTTTGAGGAAATTATTGAATTAGCACCTAACTTTGAAAGTTTCTTACAAAACTTAACTACTTATGAATATGACGAAGAATAAGCCTGGCTCTAAAAAGGAGCAAGATTTTATTACAAATTTACACGCCACTTTAAAACCACTCGGCTTTAAGAAAAAAAGACATACATTTTTCAAAGCTGAAAACGGATTTTATAAGCTCATTAACATACAAAAAAGCCAGTTTGGAGATGATTTTTATATAAATATAGGAGTTCACCCTATCGGTCTCCCGCAGCTTATTACGAACCAATTACAAATAAAAGAAAACATTTCAATATTCGCTTGCATTCTACAAACAAGAATAGAGCCTATACATATCAAACAGAACCAGCTATTGCACAATGTTTCACATGAAACTATCAACATTCCGAATTACCTTTCTACTATTTTCGACTGGTTTCAAACGTGGGCATCTTATGAAAATTTAGTGGAAATAAATATACATTCCATTACTCCGGTACTAGCTGTCGTTCCAATATTAGAAGAAAAAGCGTTTCTACTTCTTACCTGTTTTTCTTTCTACAAATTAAAACAGTACGAACAAGCTAATCGCTACTTCCAGCAATATTTACATTGCACCGTGCATCTGAATACCGAGGAAAAAGAGCCCATATTCTTTCACGAAGTTGATATGTATATGAAAAAACTAGTAGAAAGTACAATGTAATTTCACATTGTACTTTCTACTAGTGCTTTATATTCCTCTTGTAACTTTTTAAATCGTTCTTCATACTTTTGCATCTTCACAGTATCCGTTTTTGAATTAAGGACTGGCCTTCTTCTCCCAGTCACCATTATATTTTTCCCATCTATTGCATCGTTCATATATACGTAAGGTTTAAAAGACTCACATACCGTATATGGCAATGCTACAGAGAGTTTTGCATACTCTTCCACTTTAAATTGATTAGATAAGCTTAACTCCTTTAAATTTTTCAATTGCATTAACGGTTCTAATGAATCATCTTTAACCTTTAAATTCATCAAAGTAAGCTTTTGCAACTGCTGTAATTCAGCGAGTGGTTTTAAAGTTTGTACTTTCATCGCTGTATTTATTCCACCACCCATATAGAAGGTATTAAGTTGTGTGCACTTACTTAAAGCACTTAAATCTTCTAACTTAGAAAAATCATCAATTAGTAAGGATTTGAGTTTTTTATTATAATCAATGTCCCATAACGTCTTCGCTTTTGTATTCCAGCACATATACAACTGTTGTAAATTAGACAATTTCTGAAGGCTACTTAAATCCTCGACCCTCATTTCGTACACGTATAATATATCGGGACAAACATACGTAAGAATATGATCAAACTGCTTTTGATTTACTGTGAACATCCATAACTTTTTAACTTTCAAAGATGCTAGTCGTTCTATATTTTTTGTTTTCCCCTCAATCGCTACTTCTTCTAAATCACCAGCTATACCTGCTAAGTCTTTCATAATCTTCGGCTGATCACCAATCGGAAACATGTTATCCCCCCTACAACTCCCAAGTAATATTCATTTCTTCAAATGAATCCTTACTAACTTCCAATCCTTCACTATCTTCCGTTCCAATCATTGCTACTTCTTCTTTGGACAACTTAATTTCCTCATTTGGACTTTGGATTTTTTTCTTATACACGAGTTGTAAAAGCTCTATTTGTTCCTCTGTCAGTTCATACTCTTCTTCTAGTCTTTCTATTGCTGATGCTGTATCAAGTAATGGAATTTCTAATAAGAATCCGCCGTGCTCTTCCATCTCTTCAAATGAATCAATTGAATACGCACCGCTATCCTCAATCCAAAATGCAGTTGTAATAAAAGGAACTGTTTCGCCTTCTACTTCTTCTAATACGTATTGAAGTGCTTCTTCTTTCGCAATATCTATTACTTCCGAAGGTGCCCCTTCAAAATAATTTTTCGCATCAATCCACTCATCAATTCTCTCGCTATTCACATCTTGAAGACATACAATCGTGTAATTCGGATGAAACGTAATTGTCCCTTGTCCGCCTTGGCTATCTTGCATACTATAGTTAAATCCATCCCATGAACTTTCATGTGAGAAATCTGGACAATGCGCTACATTAATTGCATGGGCAATCGAATTTAAAACGCATCCTTTCCATAATTGTTCTCTATCTATATGTAATTTATATTTACTCATCATCTTCCCCCATGCGCATATTTTTTTCTATTATCTTTCCTCTACACAATACTTGTAAATACTTTTCTATCTACTACAAAATAAAAAAGACAATACACCCCACTGTATTGTCCATTTTCTTCCCTACCATTTCTCTCTACACGTCTCAATTAAATGCAGTAAGTACCTCTTCGTCATATCTGCCCTTCTCCACCTTGAGAGCATTCTCTTTTCTTTTGGATTGTGCCGTATTCTCGCTACTTCTTTTAATAAGAGCTCCCATTCTTCCGCTGAACGTTCTGACAAGTATTGCAATCCTCTATCTTTTGAAACGATTGTTTTATAATCTAGTGTATATAAAATGCGTCCCATCGTAACGACAGCTGATTCTACCCACTCTTCTATAAAAAATAAATATGGCTTCTTCGCCTTTTCACTCCAGTACTGTTCTACGTTGTATTTCATCGTATTTACTACATCATTCCATTGTATTTGCAGCGGAAGATCTTCTGCTTCTTTTCCTGTAACTGTAATGCCTTGATTTTTCAACGTCCACCATGTGACCGCATTAATGTCCCAATGACCAACATTAGCTTTACCATCTGCACAATACACGTACTCGTTCATTTCATCATTGTATTTCCCTAAGTCAGCAAGCGGAATATACATACCGTCCATTCTTTTACCTAGCGTATTGTCACTAAGTTTCTTATGTAGTTCCACAAGCTGCTGTTTTTCAGCTTCATTCACGGAATCATTTATCACTGTAACAAAATCAACATCGCTCGTTTCCTTATGAAATGCACCTAGTGCGATGGATCCGTAAATATATACCCCGACTATTTTTTCATCCAAAAAAATTTCTTTTAATTCTACTGTGTACCGCTCCATTAACTGTTGTACTTCCGTTGGTAACGCATGCTTCACTCCATTTTTCATATCTATCCCTCCAATAAAAAAGCCTTTGCAAATTCGCAAAGACTTCTTGTTTTATAAATATTTCTCGATTTCTTCATAAACATCCTTCAAACGAGGATTTCCTTCTCCAACAATTTCTCCATTTACAAGAACGACCGGATAAAATAAATCTTCTTCCACTACGCGCTCAGCGAATGCTTTTTTATCTGCATCTTCTTGTTCTTCTTGGAAATCAATATACTCGAAATTAAATTTATTTTCTTGTCCTTCATATTTACGACCAATTGCCGCTTGTAACCATTCAAACGTTTCTGTTGAAGATGGCATTCCGACGCAGCTCGCACAAATTACTTTCGTCCCATACACTTGAACATTAACCATTTCTTCTCCCCCACTTCTTGTCCCAACAGTATATTCAGATGTCTTATTACATAAGCACATCATTTTACAAACTTATTCCATACCCCTATACTGAAAAAACACGATACAATATTTCGACAATAAAACAAGAAGAGAAAAAATAGATTTTCCCCTCTATCTTGATTATAATAAAACTGATGAAAGGAGTCGATAAAAATGGAAAACCCACATATGCAAGAACAAGTATTAGAAGTATTAGATAAATTACGTCCATTCTTACTTCGCGATGGCGGAGACGTTGAATTAGTAGACATTGAAGAAGGTATCGTAAAACTACGCCTTATGGGTGCATGCGGAAGCTGCCCAAGTTCTACAATCACACTAAAAGCTGGTATCGAGCGCGCGTTACTTGAAGAAGTACCAGGCGTTATCGAAGTAGAACAAGTATTTTAATCTAAAAGCGGAAGCGGCTCATTCAGAATCGCCTTCTAAAAGGAGACCAAATTTGGTCTCCTTTTTTTATTCAAATCACATTTATCCGTTAACATCATAAAACAAAATTGGAAATCCTTCTCAAAAAATGCGATAATTAATACTATATAGTAAATCGTTCACACATATACAGTAAAAAAACATAGGGGGACGACAGATGCCAAAAATGGGGAACACTTTTGTAACAATTCAAGAACTAGAAAAGAAAAAAGAGTATTTATTAGGCCTTTCATCCGTTATACCAACATGGAATACAAGCTATCAATTTTTATTTAAAGAAATCCAGCAAGAATTATTGGGTAAAGTAAATGAAAAGCTCGAAAGGCATCAATTCGTTTTAAATATATGTACAGATCAACAGGTAGGGGCATAATGTATTACATAAAATTGTGGTATATAAAAAAGAGACCTCACTCGATCTCTTTTTTATATTTTTAAGATAACCAATCTAATTTTCTAATCCCGAGCTTATCTACTGGTAAACGAAGTGAGCCATAAAAGTGCTTCATAAATTGCTCTGAGCGGTTTACATCGTGTAAAATGGCTTCTAAGCGATCTCTATATATGCTTTTTTGTTCTTCGTTTCCAGTTTGATAATATCGTTCGACCGTTTCAAAATAGTGAAGCGGGAACAGGAGCCTTGCAAATAATAAACGCCAACCAAATGAGGACAGCGAGTAATTCCGTTCATAATCTGTAACAAATTGAACGATTGTTTGATCCCAGTCTTTCTTTTTTTCAATCATCATATAGCGAATCCATTCTGCTATATCTCGAGTTGGGTGATCATACACCCAATCAAAAGGAAGTTTGAGACGCTTCGTTTGATGCCATAATAAAGGTGTGAATCGTTCTTGGCAAATTGTCGCTGCATCCGTTAGTTGCGGCGTATCATCCATTTCTGTATCAACAACATATTGAATGGCATTTTCTGCAACTCCTAAGTAATACGGGAAGGATTCAATAAACAATTGATCGAATACGTCTGTAGGGTGGTTCATCACTTGTGATTGCCAAAACTTTTCTAACTGATCGAGTCTCTTTTCCCATAACGCTTTCCATTCACCAATGCGGCTTAATTGCTCGATTTCTTCTGGAAAGAATGCACCTCTTTTATGGAATATAGAAAGTTCACTTCCTAATGACGTAGCATGTCGTTCTAACGCTCGCATACCTTTTAATAAGCAGTAATTTTGTTCTTCTATCTCACTTACATAGTAGCCGTGTATAGTTGGAACGAAAGTCGCTACAGTTATATCCCCTTGCTGGTTCATATAGTCACTGAGCTTTTTCATCTCTACAAGTACTTCTTCCTCCATTTCTCCAATTGGAACAAGTACATAAATTTTGTTGCGAATCCAAAAGCTTTTATAGGGGCCAAGGGGGATTAATTCTTTAACATGCATGTGATAATGCTCATAAATATGCTGAATCATCGCAGTCGCCACCTATGGTTTTTCTTTATATATATGAGCTTGTGCTCGCCTTTCATTCCTATGCACATGATAAAGCAACGAAACGTATACAAATACTAAAAAGAAAAAAAGGTGATAAACATGAAAGAATCAAATCAACTACAAGAAAGAGCATTACAACTATTACAAGAACGTGGTGTAACAATTGACGATATTGCTGAACTTGTTCATTTTCTTCAAAAAAAATATCATCCAAATTTAGAGATGTCAGAATGCCGTTACAATGTAGAACGTGTACTATCAAAACGTGAAGTACAAAACGCACTGATTACTGGTATCGAGCTTGATGTCCTTGCTGAAAAGGGAATGCTAAGTGAACCGTTACAAGATATTGTAAAACGTGATGAAGGCTTATACGGAATTGATGAAGTTATCGCACTTTCTATCGTGAACGTGTACGGCTCTATCGGTTTCACGAACTTTGGATATATTGATAAATTAAAACCTGGTATTTTAGAATACTTAAATGATAAATCAACTGGAAAGGTGCACACGTTCCTTGATGATATCGTTGGCGGAATCGCTGCCGCTGCTTCAAGCCGTTTAGCGCACCGAGCTGAGCACTCAGAATAATAATGTTTTCTAGGCCGTCAGTTTCATTCTGACGGCCTTTCGTATTCCATAAGCATAAATTCTCTTCCGCGACTCAAAAAAATAGTCCCTTGTTTAAATCCGATATTTTTATATAACGTAATCGCTCTTGTATTAAATGTCGCTACGCTTAATCGAAACATTTTTGCATTAAACTCTTTCGTGGCAAACGCTATTCCAGCTTGGAAAAATTCTTTCCCCATTCCTTTCCCAGTTAACGCCGGTTTCATACCAAGTCCGATATCAATCAAATCTTCTCCATCATATAAATTAGCATCTCTTCCACCTGGTACTTGTGCATTTTCTCCAAAACAAAAATAGCCGATGAACTCTCCTTGATCGTCACAACAGCCATAATACGTTCCATCTAATAGCTCTTCTATTACTTCTTTCTCGCCTGAAAAACTATATAAACTATAAGGTTCCTCGTACGTCCACGTATTTATCTTCTTTGCTTCTTCTATCGTTAACTTATGTATATCCACTTTCTCTTTCCCCCTATTATATTTCTATTAACAATATTCGATATTCATCTTATAATTCATCTTTCTCAATATATTTTTTAAATTTATCGCTTCATTTTTATGGAAGATTTTTCTTATTATGTTACGATTAAACAGAATCATTACAAATAAGGTGGTGACAATTTGAATTACTTTTCTTATCTCTCCTCGGAAGAACGGCAAAATTTTTTCTATAAAGAACCTCTTAGTTTTTCAAAAAATATAGGGAAAGAACAACTAGCTTACGCACTAGGCGCCACACTATATACTCCTGGCACGAAAGAAACAATTGCGGAAGATATAATTAGAAAGAAACATGTGGATGCTACCTCAATTATTCTTTGTCTAGAGGACGCTATCAGCGATGAGGAAGTAAAACTTGCAGAGCAAAACATCGTCGTTCAAATACAGCAAATCGCTAACTTAGTCAGTGCCAACATACTAAATCAAGCAGACATCCCGCTTCTTTTTATTAGAGTTCGACAGCCAAGTCAACTGAAGACAATTGTTACTGAATTAGGTAGTGCTGTTCATTGTTTATGTGGTTTTGTCTTTCCAAAATTCACACCGATTAACGGAAAGACTTATATCGATCAGCTTGCATATATAAACGAGTTATACTCATTATCGCTATATGGCATGCCGATTTTAGAATCCCCCGAAATTATGTATAAGGAAACACGGGCAGAATCATTATTACAAATAAAGGATTTACTAGATTCTTATCACGATTACATCTTAAATGTACGTATTGGTGCTACTGATTTTTCAAGTCTATTTAGTATTCGGCGCAATAAATACACACCTATCTATCATATTACCGTTGTCCGTGATTGTATTTCAGACATTATTAACGTTTTCTCAAGGGCAACAAATGAATATATTATTTCAGGATGTGTATGGGAATATTTTTCTAATGATCATGAAGAAGGGCTTATTCAAGAGGTATCACTTGACCATGCAAATGGCTTAATCGGAAAGACAGTTATTCACCCATCTCATATTAAAGTTGTACAGGCAATGCACATTGTCACAATGGAAGATTATTTAGATGCGAGATCAATTTTACAAAATGCAGATACGTATAATGGAGTGCTAAAAAGCAGTTTTTCTAACAAAATGAATGAAGTAAAACCTCATTATGGCTGGGCTCGCAAAACCATTTTAAAATCTAATATTTACGGGGTGCTACATGAAAACAAACAATTCACCGATCTCCTTATTACAAACGCAAAGCAACACGTATAACGTTTTAAATAATATACAAGTCCATGTAGAAGTACGTGATAATCCATATAATTTAGCGCTAGACAATCTTTTTCAAATGGCTGCGAGAATAAATAAGAAACGTAGTTTTTTATTTATGAGTACAATCCTTGGAAAGCATCTTCCTATTAAACCTGCAGTCTCTCTATCAAGTGGAGTTGCTCTCGCTGCAAGATATTTGGAAATACTACATAATATTTCTCATCCATTTCAAAAAGAAATTTTAAATCTCATTTCATTAGAAATTGATGAAATCCCAGAGGAAGTATTTCGTTATCAATATCCTCTGCAAGAAGAAGTTGTGTTCATCGGATTCGCTGAAACAGCGACAGCACTTGGTCATTCTATGTTTCAATGCTTTCAAAATGCAAAGTATGTGCATACAACTAGGGAATCGATACCCCACCTAGAATCTGTCATTACATTTGAGGAAGAACATTCTCATGCAACATCGCACCGTTGTTATGTAGATGAAAGCTTTTTTCAAAACAACAACCCGATTGTTCTCGTAGATGATGAGATGACAACAGGAAAAACAGCATTAAATATTATTAGATCTATTCAAAATAAATTCCCACGAGAAGAATATATAATTGCTTCTTTATTAGACTGGCGTTCTCATACTAATAGAAAACAATTTAAACAATTAGAAGAAGAACTTCAAATTAAGATTCATGTTATTTCTTTATTAGAAGGCAGTATTCATACAACTGGCCAACCATTAAATATTGCAAAAACAGATATTCAAATTAAAGAAACAAAACCTGATTTCAAAAAGCATACCCTTACCTGTCCAAAATCACCCTATACATCAAATTATATAAAATATACTGGGCGATTTGGCATTTCAGCATATGAACAAAAGCACATTCATTCTTTCGCTCAAGAAGCAGGAAAAACTTTAAAAAGAGAAAGAATGGGAAAACGAACACTCTGTCTCGGAACGGGTGAATTTATGTATATCCCAATGAAAATTGCTGCTGAAATGGGTGAAAATATTTTATATCAATCTACAACAAGAAGCCCTATCCATCCTGTTTCAAATGATGTAAACTACGCCATTCATAATCATTTCTCATATCCAAGTCCTGAAAATTCTACTATTACAAATTACTTTTATAATATTTCACCTCATGATTACGATGAAGTATTTGTTTTTATTGAGCGTGATTTAGGAGAAGAAGCCCTGTTTCCTCTTCTACAGCAGTTACAAACAGTTATTCCTTTTATTCATATCGTCTCATTTTCAAATAGCATAGAAAAGGAAGGTTGATAATTATGGTAAAAGTAAATTCTCATATTAGTAGTTACAATCCAAATGATGCTATTTTTCTATTAAAAGATATTAGTGATTTAATGAAAGAAAGTTCCACGGAAACTAGAGAACAAGCAATTCAAGCTGGCACACATTATTCCGAAATGTTACCAATGGAATATAAACCATCTAAAGCGTATATGGATTTATTCTTT
The DNA here is from genome assembly GCF_052646455.1 of Bacillus cereus group sp. Bce041. Classification (NCBI taxonomy): domain Bacteria; kingdom Bacillati; phylum Bacillota; class Bacilli; order Caryophanales; family Bacillaceae; genus Bacillus; species Bacillus cereus group sp. Bce041. The sequence goes on along the minus strand of NZ_JBQXON010000006.1, from coordinate 273,068 downwards.
TCTTCCCTGCAACAATATAAACACAAACTAGCCATCGCTGTTGGAGTTGTCGCCGAACAGATTATACAAACTAAAGGAACTAACCTTGTCCTCGTTTCATTAGCTCGTGCTGGTACACCTATTGGCATTCTTATCAAACGCTACATACGCTATCAATACAACCTTGATGTACCTCACTATTGTATTTCTATTGTTCGCGGACGCGGTATTGATGAAAATGCACTCCATTATATTTTGGAACATCACCCTAAAGAAACAATTCAATTCATTGATGGGTGGACTGGAAAAGGTGCAATAAAAAAAGAATTAGAATATGCAGTACACACATTTAACGAACGAAATAATACACACATTTCTCATTGTATGGCTGTGCTTGCTGATCCCGGTTACTGTACTTCAATTTACGGTACACGTGAAGATTTTCTTATTCCTAGCGCTTGCTTAAATGCAACAGTCTCTGGACTAATTAGTCGCACTGTACTAAATGACACCTATATCGGTCCAAATGATTTTCATGGTGTTAAATATTATAAAGATCTAGAACAAGAAGACTTATCAAATTTCTTCGTTGATGAGGTAACAGAGTTATTCCCTTCTGTTCATTCTCATATAGATAATCAATTACGTTATATTACTTCAACTTACACTGATCCCTCTTGGCAAGGATTAAAAGATATACAGTCTATCCAAAATCACTTTGAAATTGACGATATTAACTTAATTAAACCAGGAGTCGGTGAAACAACTCGTGTATTACTCCGGAGAATACCGTGGAAAATTTTAATACGTAAGCAAAACAATCCCGATTTAAAGCATATTTTACTTCTCGCTAAAGAAAAGAATGTCCCAATTGAAATCTATGAGAATATGGCTTATTCATGTTGCGGGCTCATTAAGCCTCTTAGGAAGGAAACAAGATGATTTTCGCCAGTGATCTTGATCAGACGCTTATTTATTCCCGGAAATCGTTTCGTGCCCCTATAGAAGATGAATCAATTCAACTCATTGAAACTATAGATGGGAAAGAAATTTCTTTCATATCACATAAAACCATTTCACTACTAAAAAAATTACAACTGCACTCACATTTCATCCCAGTTACAACAAGAACTATTAAGCAGTTTCAGCGTATTGCTTTATTCCAAAACGAAATCATTCCCGAATACGCCATTACAAGTAACGGCGGCAATATCCTTCATAACGGGAAACAAGATGGTACTTGGAACAGGAAAGTAAAAGAAAGACTATCGGTTGAATGTATAGAGAGAAACGACATACTAAAGGAATTTGGACAAATAGCTCATAAGGATTGGGTTATATCGCAAAAAACAGCTGATGATCTATTCCATTATTGCATTATTAAACGGGAGAACATTCCTTATGATGAATTATCATCCTTCACTTCCTGGTTAGACAAACAAGGCTGGAATCATTCACTTCAAGGTAGAAAGCTATACTTTGTACCAAAACCAATTAATAAATGGGACGCCGTGCAATATATAAAAGAAATTTTGCAAATAGATACGATTATTACAGCTGGGGATTCTTTACTTGATTTATGCATGCTTGAAAAGGCGAACCATGCCTTCGCACCACTTCATGGTGAGTTAGGGGCAATGCATGATAACTTACAACCCCATATTTTAAAAACAGATGCAATCGGCATATATGCCGCAGAAGAAATCGTAAATAAATCACTTCAAATTATTCACAGTTCATTACCTACCTCATGATCATCATATGCACAATTGCATACGCACCGCGGTTAAACAGATGGTACAATTTATTTGAATCGCTGTTGCTACACTTCTTGATTAGAGAAAAGGCGTTAACACGGAAATTAGCGTCTTATCAACCTCAAGCAATTGGCACATTTTGTCATCTTACAAGACACTCGAACGAGTGTCTTTTTTCTATATCCAACAAGGACTTACTCATTTCAAAGTATAAATACATAAAATAATGTAAATCATGACACTCATGAATCACTTTCTAAAAGTTATAAAGTAGATTCAAAATAAAAAAGCACTCTTAACTAGAGTGCTTTTTACTTTCAAACAAGGAGGCTACATATATGGATAGTACTCTCGTATTTAACTTCGGCATTGGTATTGTTATCATTTTATTCGTCTTCTTTGTACTTTGTATGAGCGGGGTATAAAAAGGCAATTTTCGAGCGTCTTTTTATACATACATATGTATTACTTGACTTCTATAAAAGTAGTAACCATAATAGTTACAGAAATACAAATAGCTATTCACATATCCACAAATAGGAGGAAGAAAAATGAAACATGTAATCGTTTATGCACACCCGAATACAGAAAGCTTCAACCATGCGATTTTAGAAACGGTAAAAAGTGAATTAGAAGGAAAAGGTCACGAAGTACGCGTTCGCGATCTATACGAATTAAACTTTAATCCAGTATTAGGCGCTTCCGATTTCATCTCATTTTCTCAAGGAAACACACCAGAAGATATTAAAGAAGAACAAGAATATATCTCTTGGGCTGACAGCATTACATTCATTTATCCAGTGTGGTGGGCGGGACTTCCTGCTATTTTAAAAGGATACGTTGACCGTGTATTTAGCCATGGATTTGCTTATGCTTACAGTGAAAACGGCATTGAAAAGTTATTAAGCGGTAAAAAAGGATTGTTATTATCTACAATGGGCAATACGAAAGAGGCATACACAGCAGGCGGCATGTTTGATGCAATGAAGAAAACAGCGGATGTTGGTATTTTTGAATTTACAGGCATTGAAACAATTGAGCATACATTCTATACAAGTGTCCCTTCTGTGGATGACAGTGTGCGTAAGCAATATCTTGAAGAGGTTAAAAACGTTGTGAATCGTGCATTCTAATAAAAAAACTCCGGCTTTAACAACCGGAGTTTTTTTATTTCATCATTAATTTCGGAATATATCTTTGAAGAATGCTTTCTAATTCATTCATATCTTCCTGTCTAATAAGTAAATTCACATTGTCATTCATTTTTTCTCGCCCGCGATATAAAAATATATTTTCTTTTGGATTTTCCCATGTTGATGTTTTATAGCCTTTCAATTCTTCATATGAATAAAAGTTTAATCCATCTATTACACCTTTTTCATATATTTGTACACTTTTAATAAGATGTATAGCTATTAAAGTCATAAAACAACTTGCTACAGCATGAATACCTAGCTGAATAAAAAACTGTTCAACTGTATCAATATCGCCACTTACGTACTGAGCATATATATACATACATTGTCCAATGAAATATGCTGGTCCAAGTAATGCAATCCAACGTCTTTTCACCCGAGGATACATTGCAATAAGTTTTCCTGCGCTTTTTTTCATTTCATTTATTTTATATATTTTCCATAGAACAAAGAACAAAACGCATAATGTAAAAACAAGCATAATACATGACATCCAGTACATTCTTATTCCTCCCTTATATCAATACATTTAAATTTTACATTCCGCATACCTATAGTACATATGCAATTATGCATAAAAAATGCAGGTAACCTCTTCCGGCTACCTGCATTTCATTACATCTTCTCAATCCACTCCGTCAAGTTATGCACAACTTGCGTTGGTTGTACTTCGTATTCTGTTAACTTCTCCACAGTTGTGACTCCAGTGTGGACAAGAAGGGTATGCATACCAGCATTTATTCCTGCTAAAATGTCTGTATCGTAGTTATCCCCAACCATTAATGCTTCATTCTTTTCTATGCCAAGCACTTTCAAAGCTTGTTCCATAATGATTGATTCTGGTTTTCCGATAAAGATTGGATCCACACCTGTTGATACTGCTACAACTGATGTTAATGAACCATTACCTGGTAATAATCCTCGCTCAGTTGGGATGGCAATATCCCCATTTGTAGAAATAAACGTCGCGCCATTACGCACAGCAAGACACGCTTTTGCTAATTTTTCATATGTGATGTCACGATCTAAACCCACAACAACGAAATCAGGATTTTCATCCACAAGTTCAAATCCTTTTTCCACAAGTGCATCGTGTAAGCCTTCTTCACCAATCATATATACAGTTGCGTCTTGTTTACGTTCATAAATGAAGTTCGCAGTCGCCATACTCGTTGTGAATACTTGCTCTGCTTTCGCTGGAATATCGAAACGAACAAGCTTTTCTGCTACCTGTTCCGGTTTGCGAGTTGAGTTATTCGTAACGAATAAATATGGAATGCCGCGCTCTCCTAATGCTTTTACGAAGTCGCTTGCTTCTTCAATTTGTTCTTCTCCGCGATACATCGTACCGTCTAAGTCAATTAAGTAACCTTTATACATCGATTATGTCTCTCCTTCTATGCTAACGTTCTCACCTTATCATACCACTCTTATATTACCCGCTTTTCCAAAAGAAAAAAACGCTTTACCTTAAAGCGCCCCATAACGTTCATTTTTTCTCTTTTATTTGGTAAGAACAACTACAATCGCCCTCGCACATATTTGCTAGCGTTTTCACTTCTGCGTTCGTAAATAAACGCTTATACATTTCTTTTTCATCTTCACACACTTGCGGGAATCTCTCGGCAATTTCCTTTAACGGACAGTTTTGTTTTTCAATTACGAAGGATTTCTCTCCATCTCTCTTTATTTGAACCATATAGCCATTTTTCTCTTGCATAGCTGCTATCTCTTGCACTTTATATGCTAAATTCTTTTGATTACTCACTCTCTTTTGTAACTGTTCTTCCATTCGCTTCGTTCTCTCTTTTAAAACGTAACGAAGTATTTTTTCATCGCCCATTCGAGCTAAATCTTCTAGCATATCAATCGCAAATTGCTTATACTCTTTCGGGAATGTATCTTCTCCCTTTTCGCTTAATCCATACAAATAAGTTGGTCTTCCGACATGTTGCCTTACCATCTTAGAATAAATGAGTCCGTCTTTCTCAAGATTACTTAAATGTCTTCGAATCGCCATTTCTGTAATCTCTAAAACGTCAGCTAGTTCCGCTACCGTGTGCTCTCCCTTTACTTTCAACAATTGTACAATCTCGTCTTTCGTAGTACGTGCTTCCCCCATACTTCACCCTTCTCCCTTTTCTTTCTCACATACAATATAAGATCCCCAAAAGGCATTCTCTGGGGATCTTATAAGCATAATTATTCTGGTACAAATGCAGATACAGGTCCTAATTCCTTTTCTAAATAACTGCGAATATTTGCTGGGTACCTTTCTACCACTGCAATATGTTTTTGAATCGTCTTATATAATTCATCATGATTCATTTGAATATAATCTTGCGTAAGCATTTTTCGAAGAAGGATAATTTCTTTCATCCCTTGTCCATCTTCTTCACTTATCACTCGCTCGTCCATTAAAATATCAATAATATCTTCATAGCTTCCTGGATCGCGCATAATAAATCCATCAATCATCGCATTTCCTACATCTAATACACAATCAATAATAAGATGGGCTATGCGCTCTAATGCGTAAAATTCAAACTCGGTTTCATATATCTTTTTCTCTTGAAATGTACTTGTTGCTCGTTCTAAACATACTAGCATTTGTTCTATTTTCTTTCTGTCTACAAAATACATGAATGTCACCTACCTGGAAATTAAAGCATTTACATTTTAATTGTAACGCTTTCTTCTGAAAAAATCGACAATTTTTCGAATTCACCTTTTCTCCGTTATTTGTTATAGTTATATTTGTATGATTTTTGAAATTGGAGGAATGGAATCTTGGAACGTGAACTCGCACTAGAAATTGTCCGTGTAACAGAAGCAGCTGCCTTAGCATCCGCACAGTGGATGGGCCGCGGAAAGAAAAATGAAGCAGATGATGCAGCAACTACAGCAATGCGTGATATGTTCGATTCAGTAAACATGGCAGGTACAGTTGTAATTGGTGAAGGAGAACTTGATGAAGCACCGATGTTGTATATTGGTGAAGAACTAGGAACAGGTAACGGTCCAGAAGTAGACATCGCCGTTGATCCATTAGAAGGTACAAACATCGTTGCAAAAGGTCTTGCAAATGCAATGGCAGTTATTGCAATCGCAGACAAAGGGAACCTTCTTCATGCTCCTGATATGTACATGGAAAAAATCGCGGTTGGTCCAAAAGCAGCTGGTAAAATTAGCTTAGATGATCCAATTGAAAAAACAATTGAAATTGTAGCAGAAGCTAACAATAAAAAGATTCGCGATCTAACAGTTATCGTTCAAGAACGTGAACGTCATCAAGATATTATTGACCGTGTTCGTGCAAAAGGTGCACGCGTAAAATTATTTGGTGACGGTGATGTTGGTGCGTCAATCGCAACAGCACTACCTGGAACGGGTATCGACTTATTCGTAGGTATTGGCGGAGCTCCAGAAGGTGTTATTTCTGCAGCAGCATTAAAGTGCCTTGAAGGTGAAATGCAAGCTCGCTTAGTTCCAATGAACGAAGAAGAAGAAGCTCGTTGTCGTGAAATGGGATTAGAAGATCCTCGTCAACTTCTTATGTTAGATGACTTAGTATCTGGGGATGATGCAATCTTCTCAGCAACTGGTGTATCTGCTGGTGAGTTATTAGACGGTGTTAAATTCCTTGGCGGAGATTTAGCTGAAACATACTCTATCGTAATGCGTTACAAAACAAGAACAGTACGATTCATTAAAACGCATCACCATTTAGATCATAAACCACACTTAAACTTAGATATTTAATAAAGGAGCCATGTGTATGGAAGAACGTTTCTTTCTGTACGACGATACTGTCGCTACAAAAACTCGTTTCGTTAGCTTTATGGGAGAAAATGAGCGTCACGATTTAGCGCTATTATACTCCGATCGTCATTACGGTAAAACAATTGTCCTTGATATGCAACGCAATAAATTTGCAATCATCGGTGCTGACGATTTAAACGAACCAGGCTACTTAGAGCATGCATTTTCTATGACTGAAGAAATTGCAGAAGAACTACGCTCATTTTTATTTGAACTTATATAATTTATCGTATGCACCAGCTATTTTAGCTGGTGTTTTTTCATCACGAGTATTTAGAATTTTCAATCTTTTGTGTTATAATTAAGAATAAATCTATTTGGATAGAAAGGACGTTATCTACGTATGCCAACAACTACTTTGTAATGGACCAGCAATTGGATAGCATTACTCTCAAAAAAGCACCGTGCTTTTTCAAGGGAGTAGTCTGCCCATTCCCATTACAAAGGAGCGTATTGCATCTGTAGTATGATGTTTACGGAGGTTCCTCTTTGGGGACCTCCTTTTATTCTTGTCTTTTTCTCATGCCTTCATACTACAAGACATCCAAATAGCTGTATTACGTTCCTTTACCACTACTATAAGAGGTGAAGGAAAATGCAGAAAGTACAACTTTCTTGGAGTTTATATGAAAACGAGCAAAACACAATCGAAAAATATTGTAAAAATTGCAGACGTACTACCCTATTTACCGACACAAATATTCGTAGGCATAACGCCAACGGAAAAAACATATACCGCTTTGCCATTTATAAATGTCCGAAAGACCATACGTGGAATCAAAAACTTCGTATTTATAAAGCATTTACTGATCACGTTGAAACAGTCGATATGACGCAGCAGGATCAGCCAGAAACAACTACTACCATTTCCATTACGCAACATCAAGAAAGCGGCATAACCGAAATCACGATCGTATTAGATATTGTTTTCGGTTCCCACCGCATCGATAAAGCCTTATCCACATATATTTCCGACTGGAGCCGTACACGCATTGTGGATAAAATTAAAAATGGGGATATTCAATTAAACGGACAACAAATGAAACCAAATACAATACTTTCTGAAGGCGATTCTATTTCAATTTGTTTATAAGGGGGAGTCTCATGCTAAATGTGAGAAAAGGTACGATGAATTTATTAGACGAATTAGATGCAATGTATACAGAATGTAAAAAAGCGCTCTTACAAAAGAAAATTTATCAATGGGATGATTCATATCCGACTCGAGAACATATTGCCTATCACTTAGAACAAGGTGAACTCTACTGCCTATTTGAGCATGATTCGCTCGTTGGTGCTGTTGTGTTGAATGAGTGGCAATCTCCAGAATATGAGCTAATTGATTGGTCAGAAACACACGGTCGCTTTCTTATCGTCCATTCTTTCGTCATCCATCCTTTCGCCCAAGGAAAAGGATATAGCAAAGTACTTTTATCCTTTTGGGAAAATGAAGCAAAACGAAAAGACTATACGGGCATACGATTAGATGCTTTCACTGGCAATCCCGTTTCATTGCATTTGTATGAAAAGAATCATTATATTTGTCGAGGTGCTGTTTATTTTTCAAGTAAACAGCCTCCTCACAATTGGTATAACTGCTATGAAAAAATCCTCTTACAATTGTAAGAGGTTTTTTTATTTCTTCACTTTTCGTAATACAAAATGTGCGCAACCGAAGTTACAGTACTCGTATAAATACTCCGTTAACGTACTAATTTTCGTATCATATGTCGCACGTTGGTTACTATCATCAAAGAATCCGCGCAATCTAAGTTGCTCATATCCCCAGTCGCCAACGATGTAATCATATTTATTTAAAATTTCTGCATAGCGCTCTTTAAATGCTTCTTCACTAAAACCGTCACGAAAGTTTTTAATTACTTCGTACTGAACATTATTAATGCTCACTGTAGCATGAATCTCTTGCTTTTGCTCCATCATTAACTTCCTCTCTAAGCATTCTTCTTTTTATCGTATCACAAAGCATAACAACCAACAATTTCAAATACAAAAAATTGCAAATTAGTACATGCTATGGAGAAGGAGGTGATACATCGTGAAAAAACAAATTTTACTTTCCCTTCTCACTCTTTCCTTATTTGCAGGCTGCCAATCAGCGAACAAAGCTGAAATGGAACGTGAAGAAGGAAGCCGTGTTCTTGTTTCCAATAAAAACGACATGTATCATACGGAAAATACAAATACAAGACTCACAAGAGTCGGTTATTCTTCTAAACAAAAGCATGAAGTATCTAACAAACAAGTAGGGGCCATTAATCGCGAGAAGGTCGCTGAAATGATTACAAGCATGACAGTCAAACTTCCTGACGTTACAAACGCTGCTACACTCGTTACTGATGATGAAGTGTTCGTTGTATACCGTGCAAACACAACGGATCCAAAACTCGTAGCGGATCAAGTATATAGAGCTGCTTTGTCCATCGTTCCTCGCTATTATAAAGCATATGTATCAACAGACCAAAAGTTGATTTCTCAAATTCAAGGGCTTCAATCTGGCGCATTAAATGATACAGAATATACACAAAGCCTCGATATGTTAAAACGAGAAATGAGTAAAAATCCTCATTTGAACAATACGGGAGATCAGACTTTGAATGATATGATTAAAAAGTAAAACAGGTGGAGAAAATCTCCACCTGTTTTACTTTTTATTTTTTATTACGATCCGCATAAACCTCCATCGCATCACACATAAACTGCGCTAATCCCTCACCAAACTTATCGATATTTTTCGTAAAGCGCTCATCAGCGACGTACATTTGACCGAGTCCTTTAAAAGCATCTAACGAATATTCACCGAAGTTTTGCAAGTAATCGTACCATACTTTAATAGCTGCCTGCGCCTCTTTAGAATCTGGTGCATCGTGTCTAAGCGTTGCTAAATTTCTATAAATAGCATTAAACTCCTCTTGGTTCTCTTTTGACATACCTTTTGCATATTCGTTCGCTTTATCTACAGCTGCGTCTCCCCATTTTTCACGTGCTTCTTCTTCATATGGGTTATGGCTGAAATCGAATCCTTCAAATTTCTCTTTATTCGTCATTTCAATCTCTCCTTTTGTATGCTGAATTGTTTTATCAATCGTCGCAATCACCTTATCTAATCTGGCACGCTTTTCAAGAAGCATCTTCTTATGAAGCTGTAGTGCCTCTTCGCGATCAAATGATGGACTCATGATAATCTCTTTAATTTTCTTCAAAGGGAAGCCAAGCTCTTTAAAAAACAAAATTTGCTGCAATGTCTCTAAATTTTCATTGGAATACAGACGATATCCAGACTCTGTCGTCTCGTCTGGGGTTAACAACCCAATTTCATCGTAATGATGCAGTGTGCGCACACTAATTCCAACTAAATCAGCTACTTCTTTTACTCTCATTGTCATTTGTATCTCCCCCTTAGTACATACGATAAAGTATGACGCAACGTTAGAGTCAATAAGTAAATTCATTTTCTTTCTAAAAGTTTCATCTCTCCCCTATTTCATGCATAATAGATATGTACATATATTAGAAAGCGGTGAAAGTATGGTTTCAAATACTGTAATTGCCAGCATCATTTTTCAACTCATTGTCTCGATTCTGGTCCCAATTATCGTACTCGTTTATTTCCGTAAAAAATATAATATGAATTGGAAAGTGGTCGGCGTTGGTGTTCTTATCTTTATCGGATTCACCCAAATTCTTGAAACACCATTCCACCTATTTATGCGCGGTAATCCAACAATCGCTCCATTTTTAGAAAATCCGTTTGTCTTCGCAATTTATGGCGGATTGACTGCTGGTATTTTTGAAGAATTAGGACGCTTCGTTGCCTTCTTCTTCTTACTAAAAAAATATCTAGAATATAAAGATGGCTTCGCTTATGGAATTGGTCACGGCGGAATTGAATCTATTTTAATTGGCGGTTTTTCTGCATTACAAGCATTAATCTTTGCTAATTCTATTAACGATGGTAGCTTCGCTCGACTGATTGAACAAAAACCCGAGCTTAGCATTTTACAGGACATGTTAATTCAGCAACCTGCCTACTTATACTTCCTTGGTAGCTTAGAAAGAATTATGGCACTCGTGCTTCAAATCGCCTTTACAATGCTTGTTTTATACGCAGTCAAACAGAAGAAATATATCTTCCTAGTATACGCTATACTATTCCACGCATTTGTAGACTTTTTCGCGGCACTTTACCAAACAAAAACAATCAACATCTTCGTTGCCGAAGGAATTACACTTCTGTGTACAATTGGCGCTGTCGTTCTTATTCGCAAAATGAAAGAGAAATTAATGAGTGTACCGGAGTAAAAAATAAACCACCAAAATTGGTGGTTTATTTTTTATATGGATGATAACTTTTGCCCTCTTGCAGCTCCCTCTTTGTTTCTGCATCTATAACGATATATTTATGAAACTCTCCTACTTCATTTTGAATAAAAGAAGCGAAAAAGTATACTTGGCGATCAGAGTGAACAAAAAAATCTTGAAGTACCACTCTACCTCGACAACCGACAGCTGTTTTTTGTAGGAAAGAAAATTCTTCATCAGGCACTTCTTTAAATAAGATTTTTTTCCGAACACTATATGCTGCATTTTTGTATTCTTTATAGATCTTCTTATCTAACTGTTTATAAAAAACATCCTCACTCACAAATGACTTATTTCGATTGCTTGGATAATTTAGTTTTTGATCCGACTCTGCATAAGTTGTGGACAAGTGTATAAAAAAACAAAGACTAAATACAATACATATCATTTTATTCATGATTGCACCTCAAATGTTCATTATCCACATTACTTTTCCACATATTTAAATCAATATACTGTTTCCAATAAAAAGGAATTATTTCTACATTTGTCGAAGTATATAGCGTCAACTTGAAAGATGGGGATGAATTATGAAGAAAATTATTATAATACGACATTGTTCAGCAATTGGGCAAAAACGTGATGATGAATTAACGACCGATGGAAAAGACCAAGCAAACACCCTTGCTACATTCCTCTTAGAAAATCATCTACAAATCGATCATATTATTTCAAGCCCATTTGTCCGAGCTATCGATTCCATTCGGCCCTATGCGCTCCAAGCTAACTTATCTATCCAAGAAGATGAACGATTAACTGAACGCATATTGAGCAACATTCCAATGGATGATTGGATGCAAAAACTAGAATCTACTTTTACAAATATAGATATTGCCTTTTCAGGCGGAGAGTCAACAAAACAAGCAACAGACCGGGCCCTATCGCTTATTCAAGACGTTTTACAATTAAACCATACGACAACACTACTTGTTACACATGGCAATTTACTTACGCTCATTTTAAAGCATTTTGATCATACAATTGGCTTTAATGAATGGAGAACTTTAACGAATCCTGATATTTACGAAATTACAATCGACGAACAATGTATCATAAAACGCTTATGGGAAGCATCGTCCAAGTAATATCCCTTTCCAAAACATTCAGTTGACGCCACGAGAAGAGACTGTTCTAACAATAGAAAGGGGTATCATTTCATATGTACGAAGACGTACTTGCTTTACTACATAAAACAAATGTTTCTTATGAAAAATTCGAACACGAACCAGTACTCGATTATGAGACCGATCGGATCGTACGCGAGAGACTTGGCTTACAAGGCACCCCAAGTAAAAGCTTATTTTTAAAATCAAAGTCTGGAGATTATTACGTATTTTTTACGTTAGAGGGCACAAGGCTCAACCGGGGAGAGATGAAAGAACTATTAGGAGAACGCTTATCTCTCTGTTCTCCTGATGAACTGCGAGACAAAACTGGTTGTACGCCAGGATGTGTGGCTCCTTTCGGATATTCACACGATGTAACAATTATTGTGGATAACGCTATTTATACGTACGATAAAATTTTAATTACACCTGGTGTTCCTGAATTTACAATTGAATTATCCACAGAAGAATTAAAAAAGATTTTATTAACATGTCCAAATACCGTTTTAGAGTACAAACAAAAAGAGAGCTAATCATTAGCTCTCTTTTTTTCATTATTTAGCTTCTGCTGTTTTTTCTTTTGCAGAACGTACTTGCTCGTCCGCATGGTAAGAAGAACGCACAAGTGGGCCAGCTTCACAGTGGCTAAATCCTTTGCTAAGTGCAATTTCTTTAAGCTCTGCAAATTCTGCTGGTGGGTAATATTTAAGAACTGGTAAATGCTTCTTAGATGGTTGTAGGTATTGCCCAAGAGTTAAAATATCCACATTGTTTGCACGTAAGTCATCCATTGCTTCAATTAAATCTTCTCTCGTTTCACCTAAGCCCACCATAATGCTCGATTTAGTTGGAATATCAGGCTGCATTTCTTTCGCTCGACGTAAAAACTCTAATGAACGTTCATATTTTGCTCTAGCGCGAACTCGGTCAGATAATCGACGTACTGTTTCAATGTTATGGTTTAAAATATCTGGTTTTGCATCCATTAACATTTTTAAGTTTTCTTCTACTCCACCCATATCAGATGGTAATACTTCGATAGACGTGAATGGGTTTTTACGACGTACTGCGCGTACTGTTTCAGCAAAAACAGCTGCTCCCCCGTCCTTTAAATCATCACGTGCAACCGCTGTTATAACAACGTGCTTTAAGCCCATTTGTACTACTGAATCTGCTACGCGTTCTGGTTCTTGTAAATCAAGCTCAGTTGGTAAGCCTGTTTTAACCGCACAAAAACGACAAGCACGTGTACAAACCGCACCTAAAATCATAAATGTTGCTGTTTTTCTTACAGCCCAGCATTCATGAATATTCGGACATTTTGCCTCTTCACAAACGGTATGAAGATTCTTAGAACGCATCATTTTCTTTAAGCCTGTATAGTTTTCATTCGTGTTTAACTTAATTTTCAACCATTCGGGCTTGCGCTTATATTCTGTTTGTTTTGTCATGGTTATCAACTCCGCACAATATGAAATAGTTTACCGTGTTCGCTTCTTTCAATGTAACATATCTATTCTAACGTATGAAAGCGATTTGCTCAAATGAAGATTCTAAGATTTTTTCCAATCGTTCCCTATAATGAAATACTCCGTATATCCCACACTAAAAAGAGTGATGTTGTGAAAGGAGTCTATTTCATGCTTCGAAAAATTTCTCTTTTGCTTTCTATTTGTTTTCTTCTCCACCAAAACATCGCTTACGGTGAAGATAATCAGCAAAGCATATACGAAAAGCGCATGGCACTATTTAAAGAAACCGAGCAGTCTTCAGGCATTCCATGGTATTACTTAGCTGCAATGGATCAATATGAAAGAAATATACGGAGCGTAAGAAAAGATATTCCGAAAAAACCAGATGCCATCATTTCCCTTTATTTCAAACCAGAAATATGGGCTGGACCTATTAATAGTAACGATACTCTCCCCCATACAATTTCTCTATTTGGCGGAATAGGTTTAGATGGTGACAATGATGGATTTGCAAATGCAAATAGCGACCGTGATCTTCTGCATACCGCAGCGACTATTTTAAGGAAACAAGGAACGTCAGAAGACCGTATTAAAATTATGCTCTGGGAATATTATAGACGTGCAAAAACAGTTGATTTAATTAGCGAATATGCCCAAATTTATAAACATTATGGACGTATTAATTTAGAGGGAAATGCTTTTCCTCTTCCGATCCGTAGTGACCATAGCTACCGTAGTACTTTCGGCGCTGGAAGAAGTTTTGGCGGCAGAAGGATTCATGAAGGAACAGATATTTTCGCCGGATATGGCGTGCCAGTAAGATCGACTTGCTATGGCATTATTGAAACGAAAGGTTGGAACCGCCTTGGTGGATGGCGCATTGGTATTCGCGACCTTCATAACAATTACCATTATTACGCTCATTTAGGCGGGTTCTCAAAAGAAATACAGCTTGGACAAATTGTTGAGCCAGGGAAAGTAATCGGATTTGTTGGTAGCACTGGTTATGGACCTCCTGGTACAGCCGGAAAATTTCCGCCCCACTTACATTTTGGCATGTATAAAGACAATGGCTATACAGAATGGGCCTTCGATCCATACATGCATTTAAGCCTTTGGGAACGCAAAGAACGAGCAAATACAAAACGATAACCGTAGCTGCATTGCTACGGTTATTTTTTATCCATTAAAAGCCTGGCTGAGCCGGATTTCACTTTATTTACAACTAACTATCTGTTTTCTTTTTATCAGGTACAGCAACACTTCCGCTTCCATAATACGTAGGCACTTCCCCTTGAACGATACGCGTCGCAATCGGAACATTTTGTTTCACCGTTATCTCTTTCGTATGAAATGGAATAATTACTTGCAATGTTACTTCCATTTCCATAACAATTTGAATTGCTGTAGTATTAATCCCATGCGGCTCAATTTTTTGTTTAATATCTGTATTCACATGCCCAATTGGCGTGAAATGAATCGGAATATCCGGTCCTATATTACCAAGAAGTGCATTATCAGTTACACGCCCAAAAGGAACTGCCATAGTCGCCCCGTTTTTTTCAGAAATACCTAGCTCCTTCAACTTCCCTTGTTCTACTTGCTGCAAATATTTTTCTATGTACGTGGTCGTTGACGTTACGATTTCATTTACTTGCTTTGTATTTAAATTAATTGTAGATACTTTTCCGTTTTTATCATTCTGTACTTTCATTAATGAATCTACATCGAATCCTTCATTAATTCGATCCTTTACCGCCTTCGTCATAATTGCCGTCGCCATTTTATGCGTCTCTACTTCCCCATATTTAATTAAGGTCGGCTGAATATTATTATTCACAATCCACAACCCTTGCGTAAGTAATATAACAAAAAGAATAAACGACATAAGCAGTATATACCGAAAGGCAATAGGTCCCCTTCGAAACCGCGAGTTTTTCGAGCGAAATATACTCATAAAAAAACCTCCTTCTTATATCATTTCTATGCAAGAAGGAGGGACGATATATGCTTATCTCATTTTTAATAATGCTTCTTTTCCAATCGTTCCTGCTGGAATGCCTAATGCTTCAGCTCCAGTCGTTACCGATTCTAGCGGCGCTTCAAGAAGTTGTTCAATCGTTCTTACACCAACCGCACGGCCAGCAATAATTCCTCGATCACCTAACTTCTCATTTAAAAGACCTACATCTAATGCACCACACATAATATATCCTTTATCGCTCATTACAGCTAGCAAATTTGTCTTTGGAAGTTTCACGCTAACCGCAATAAACGTATAATTATCAATTATAATTGGCTCCACATTAACCATAGTTCACACTCCTCTCTTTCTTATCTGTATGACAAGAGAAAAATGAGTGTTACAAGTTAACTAGCCTATAGTTTAACGGAAGATTTATAAGTTATTAACATATCTGTTAACACATCTCTAAGTAGTTCTGGCATATAATATTGTTTGTCAGAAAGTGTGGATAGCTCTGGGTATAAGTAGCCAAATGTAAACATATCAATTGTTCCTACTGTATATATACGATCTAATTCCAGCGATTCCCCGTTAATTAATACATCTTCGAGTAAAATTTTATTCCCAGGAATCGTATCTGGAATTACTTCTACACCCGCGTAAATCATTTTCCCCATCACTTTCCCACGAAATCCGAATCCTTTCACCTCAAGATTCTCCATATTCGGCTTACGTGCTTTCAAAATAACTTCTCTTAATATCTTTCCTGGAACTTTCAAAGCACACGGATTAATTGGATGTGGACAAATTCTGTGAATATCTCCGCGCGTTACGACACCCTCTTCTAACCCTTCAAGAAGTACACCAGCATTCACCATGCCAATTTCTGCACCGCACCATGTTTTCAGCGCACTTGCTAACATATGAGAAAACGGCGTCTCATGAAACCAATCAACCTGTAATGACTCTTTTAAATGAACGACAGGCTCTGCCATTATATGCTTACTTTCTTCCTGCAGTATTTCAATTGTGGATAACGGCTCGCTATAAGCACCTAACCTTTCCGTCTTAATCGCTCTACCGTCTTTTTTCAACAGCTTCTTCGTCTCTTTATCCACAGTAAGCTGCACGTGTCCAACGTAACGTCCCCACTTTTCACAGCAACAAAGTAAAGTATTATTCATTAGAACACCACGCTCAAATAAATGATGCGTATGTGCCCCTAAAATAACATCTATATCATAATGCTCTGCCATATACTCATCCATACTTTTTCCAAGGTGAGAAAGGACAACTGTAATATGTGCCTCATCTCTCACTTCTTCTAAAATAGACTCTAAATGGATAAGCGGATCTTCAATATGCCAATCGAGCATTTGATAAAACTCTGGATACGCAACAGTTAACCCGATAAAAGCAATCGTAATCCCATCTGTCGTTGTATGTAATTTATAAGGCTTTGCCCATGATGGACGTACACCTTCTTTTTCAAATAAATTTGCGACAAGTACTTCAAATCCAGCATCATCATAGAGCCGATTTAAATGCTCTTTCGCTAACGTAATGCCTTCATTATTTCCGATCGTTACATAATCATATAACGCCTCATTTAAAAGCTTCGTATTCCCAAGCCCATTTGTCGCTTCCGAAATACTATGAAAACGATCCACATGATCGCCGATATCAATCGTCAAAACAGTCTCTCCCGCTTCCTGTCTTCGCTTTTTCTCCCCTAGAACAAACCGAGAAATTTGCGGCCAATTTTCAAAATGACTATGTATATCGTTTGTATGATAAAGGTGGATGATTGTTTCTTTATTTGTATTCAGAGAAAAAACCTCCTCTCAGTTCCTTACTGCCATTTACGCTATGCGCACACAATAATCCTGTAAATACTTTTCGTCTTTTCTTGCTATTTTACATTGTACTCGCATTGTGAGAAAAAGCAAAAGATTGTCCTTTTTATATGAGAAACTTTTGCTAATGCAGGAAATAATTCCAGATAGTGGAGGGAGGGGTGGATTTGTCAAAAAGTTTAATAGAGAATTCAGTGGGTGGTTGTTCAAGTGGATTTGTCTTAAACCTAGTCGTTCTCTGTTCTTATAAAATGTTTGGGGTATATGAGGATTTTCTTTTGTCTTATCTTGTCGACAGATCGATATTCCTTGTCGAAACGTTGATATATTGAAATAATCGTTGATATATTCCCGTTTATGATCGATATATTTGAAAAATCGTTGATATATTTAGCTGAACACCCACCCGGGTATCCTCTCCCAAGCCAAGACAAATCCGCAAAACAAAAAAGCGCCCTGCACAGCAGGACGCTTTCTTCATACATATATTATCCAGTTCCAGCGGCTAGAATGTTCGGTGGCTTCACTTCTTCCTATGAGGCAAAAAGCGCCTCTACGTCAGAAGCTCCATCCCCCTCACATTCTGAACGAGCCGCTTCCACTTTAAATATGTCCAGCTTCGCCTCCTAGACCCTCATGTCTAAGAACCTTCCGCACGAGAAGATAAAAAGCATCTTCTGTGCGAAAGAACCTTAGCCAACGGGTCTGAACAGTCGGCTCCGCATTTCTATTTAACCGATAGAACCTTCCATCTCAAACTTGATTAGGCGGTTCATTTCAACTGCGTATTCCATTGGAAGTTCGCGAGTGAATGGCTCGATGAAGCCCATTACGATCATTTCTGTAGCTTCTTGCTCAGAAATACCGCGGCTCATTAGGTAGAATAATTGTTCTTCTGATACTTTCGATACTTTCGCTTCGTGCTCAAGTGAAACGTAATCGTTTTTGATTTCGTTGTAAGGAATTGTATCAGATGTAGATTGGTTATCCATGATTAACGTGTCACACTCGATGTTAGAGCGAGAGTTTTTCGCTTTTGGTCCGAAGTGTACGATACCACGGTAAGTTACTTTACCACCATGCTTCGCAATCGATTTAGAAACGATTGTTGAAGACGTGTTTGGTGCTAAGTGAATCATTTTCGCACCAGCATCTTGGTGTTGGCCTTTACCAGCAATCGCGATAGATAATGTTAAACCACGAGCGCCTTCGCCTTTTAAGATAACTGCTGGGTATTTCATCGTTAATTTAGATCCGATGTTACCGTCAATCCATTCCATCGTTGCGTTTTCTTCACAAACCGCACGTTTTGTAACTAGGTTGTATACGTTGTTCGCCCAGTTTTGGATTGTTGTATAACGGCAATATGCATCTTTCTTAATGATGATTTCTACTACCGCACTGTGAAGTGAGTTAGTCGTGTAAACAGGTGCTGTACAACCTTCTACGTAGTGTACGTGTGCGCCTTCGTCTACGATGATAAGCGTACGCTCGAATTGTCCCATATTTTCAGAGTTAATACGGAAATACGCTTGAAGTGGTGTATCAACTTTAACACCTTTTGGAACGTAGATGAATGATCCACCCGACCAAACTGCAGAGTTTAATGCAGAGAATTTGTTGTCTGTTGGTGGGATTACTTTTCCGAAATGCTCACGGAAAATATCTTCGTTCTCTTTTAATGCGCTATCTGTATCTTTGAAGACGATTCCTAGAGCTTCTAGGTCTTCTTTCATGTTGTGGTATACAACTTCAGATTCGTACTGTGCAGATACACCAGCTAAATATTTTTGCTCAGCTTCTGGAATACCTAATTTATCAAATGTTGCTTTAATTTCATCAGGTACTTCATCCCAAGACTTCTCAGATTTCTCAGATGGTTTTACGTAGTACGTAATTTCATCGAAATCTAAGTCGTTTAAGTCGCCGCCCCATTGTGGCATTGGCATTTCGTAGAACTTATCCAGTGATTTTAAACGGAAGTCTAACATCCACTGTGGTTCTTCTTTCATACGTGAAATTTCTTCAACGATCTCTTTTGTTAAACCGCGTCCAGCACGGAAAATCGAAACGTCTTTGTCTTTGAAACCATATTTATAATCGCCGATATCTGGCAGTTGCTTCGCCATGTTGGTGTGTCCCTCCTTAGATAACCTCGTTTTTAGGAACCTTTAACATTACTTATCTTCGTTTAAGCCCTTTTCTAACGCTTTCCACGCTAATGTTGCACATTTAATACGTGCAGGGAACTTGCATACGCCTTGTAATGCTTCAATATCTCCTAAATCGATGCTGTCATCGTACTCTTTTCCTAGCATCATGTCAGAGAAAATTTTCGAAAGCTGAAGTGCTTCTTCAATTTTCTTACCTTTTACTGCTTGTGTCATCATTGAAGCTGAAGACATTGAGATTGAACATCCTTCACCTTCAAACTTCGCCTCTTGCACAATACCTTCTTCTACTTTCATCGTAAGTTGAATACGATCGCCACAAGTTGGATTGTTCAAGTTAACGGTAACACTATCTTCTAACACGCCATGGTTACGAGGATTTTTGTAATGATCCATAATAACTTGACGATATAACGTATCTAAATTATTAAATGACATTTGTGAAATACTCCTTTGTCTTGATTAGCGATTCAACAAATGTATCAATTTCTTCTTTTGTATTATATAAATAGAAGCTCGCACGTGCTGTTGAAGAAGCTTTTAGCCACTTCATAAGCGGTTGTGCACAGTGATGTCCTGCGCGAACTGCAATGCCTTCTACATCTAATACAGTCGCTACATCGTGAGGATGTACGTCTTCAATATTAAATGTAACAAGGCCAGCGCGATGCTTTGGACCATAAATTGTAACGCCATCTACTTCTGATAGTCTTTCTAAAGCGTATTGCGCTAATTCATGCTCATGCTTTTCAATATTATCAAGACCGATTTCTTCTAGGAAATCAATTGCTGCACCAAGTCCGATTGCATTACCGATAATCGGTGTACCTGCTTCAAACTTCCACGGAAGCTCTTTCCACGTAGATTCTTGTAAATCTACGAAATCAATCATTTCACCGCCAAATTCAATTGGCTCCATATTGTTCAGCAATTCTTTTTTACCATATAATACGCCGATACCTGTAGGTCCGCACATCTTATGAGCAGATAATGCGTAGAAATCACAGTTTAAATCTTGTACATCCACTTTCATGTGAGGTGTACTTTGTGCACCATCAACGACCATAATTGCGCCATTTTCGTGTGCGATTGCTCCGATTTCTTTTACAGGGTTAATCGTTCCAAGTACGTTTGATACTTGCATAATAGAAACGATTTTTGTATTCGGTGTAACTGTTTGACGAACATCTTCTAAAGAAATTGTACCGTCTGGTTGAAGCGGAAGATATTTTAAAGTTGCACCAGTTTTCTTCGCAACTTGTTGCCACGGAATGATATTACTATGGTGCTCCATGTAAGAAATAACGATTTCATCGCCCTCTTTTACATTTTCAAGACCATAGCTAGCTGCTACTGTATTTAATGCAGTTGTCGTTCCGCGTGTGAAAATAATCTCTTCCATTGATTTCGCGTTAATAAACTTGCGAACTTTCTCACGTGCACCTTCATACGCGTCGGTAGCTTTCGTACCGAGCGTATGAACACCGCGATGCACGTTAGAATTATATTCTTTATAGTAACGTTCTAACGTTTCAATGACTTGAATTGGTTTTTGAGAAGTTGCTGCACTATCGAAATAAACAAGTTGTTTGCCGTTCACTTTTTGATCAAGAATTGGAAACTGTTTGCGTATTTCATGAATATTCATTAGCGAACTTTCCTTTCAATTACCTCAACAAGCTGTGCCTTTACTCCTTCAATTGGAAGCTCATTAACTACAGGTGCTAAGAATCCATGGATGACTAAACGTTCTGCTTCGCGTTTTGGAATACCACGGCTCATCAAGTAGTATAGTTGGACTGGATCTACGCGACCTACTGAAGCTGCGTGACCTGCCATTACATCATCTTCGTCGATTAAAAGAATTGGGTTTGCATCACCGCGAGCTTTTTCATCTAACATAAGAACGCGAGAAGATTGTTGTGCATTTGATTTAGATGCACCGTGTTCAATCTTACCAATTCCGTTAAAGATAGATGTTGCACTATCTTTTTGTACACCGTGTTTTAAAATCCAACCTTCAGAGTGTTTACCGAAGTGAACAACTTTAGTTGTAAAGTTTTGTGTTTGGTTACCACGGCCAATTGTTACTGTTTTCGTATCAGCATATGAACCGTCGCCCATTAAGTTGGTAACATTCTCTGAAATTGTGTTTCCGTCATTCATAAGGCCTAGAGCCCAATCAATACGGCCGTCGCGTCCTACAACGCCGCGGCGGTTAACGTAAGTTGTTACGTCTTTTGCTAATAGATCAACCGCACCGAATTTCACTTGTGCGCCTTGTTCCACGATTACTTCTGCTACGATATTTGCAATACCTTTAGCATTTTCATTTGCAACGTAGTTTTCTACATAAGTTGCAGTACTGTTCGCATCAGCTACGAATAATACGTGGTTATATACGTTAGCTTCTTCGCCGTCTACTAAGAATACAGCTTGAAGTGGAGTTTCAAGAACAACGTTTTTCGGAACATATACGAATGCACCGCCGTTGATTAATGCAGCATGAAGTGCAGTTAGACGATGCTCGTCTACTTTCACGCCGTCTTTCATTAAGTACTTTTGTACTAGTTCAGCATGCTCAGTTGCAGCTGTTACGATGTCTGTGAAAATAACACCTTTTTCTTTTGCTTCGTCTGCTAAAGAAACGAACGCAGTTGTACCAGTGCGTTGCACTAATACGCTGTTATTTTCATCGATTAAGTTTTTCACTGCTTCTGGAAGTTCAGTTAAAGAACTTACAGGCTCTTGCTTAGCAGCGTCGCCTTTTCCGATAAAGTCCCATTTGTCAATTTTCGTTTTATCAGGCGTTGGCATTGGAAGTTCAGTTGCTTTTGCAAGAGCTTGTAAGCGGAACTCAGTCAACCAAGCTGCTTCGTTTACTTCGCTTGCGCGTTGACGGATTGTTTCTTGATCGAAAGGTAATGTACCGATTGTCATGTTTATGCTCCTCTCTTACGCTTCTTGCTCTGTTGTTTCGTCTTCAATACCTAATTCTTTTTTAATCCAGTCGTAACCTTCAGCTTCTAGACGTTGTGCAAGCTCAGGGCCACCAGATTTAACGATACGACCGTTCATCATAACGTGAACGAAGTCTGGAGTGATGTAGTTTAATAAACGTTGGTAATGCGTAATCATTAGGCAACCGAACTCTTCGCCGCGCATTTCGTTAATACCTTTAGATACAACTTTTAATGCATCGATATCAAGACCTGAGTCGATTTCATCTAAGATTGCGATTTTTGGCTCAATCATCATTAATTGAAGAATTTCGTTACGTTTTTTCTCTCCACCAGAGAAACCTTCGTTTAAGTAACGTTGTGCCATTTCTGGATCCATTTCTAGGAATTCCATGTTTTTATCTAATGTACGGATAAATTTCATAAGAGAAATTTCATCGCCTTCTTCACGACGTGCGTTAATTGCAGAACGTAAGAAGTCAGCGTTTGTTACTCCGCTAATTTCACTTGGATATTGCATTGCTAGGAATAGACCCGCTTGTGCGCGCTCGTCTACTTCCATTTCTAATACATCTTCACCGTCGATGATGATGCTACCTTCTGTTACTTCATACTTTGGGTGACCCATAATTGCAGAAGATAAAGTTGATTTACCTGTTCCGTTAGGTCCCATAATTGCGTGGATTTCTCCACCTTTTACTTCAAGGTTTACACCCTTTAAAATTTCTTTGCCATCAATTGATACGTGTAAGTCTTTAACCGTTAATGTAGAACCAGCCATCTCAATACCTCCATTAATCCTATATATACATTTTAAAAATTCCTAAAACGTTCATATTCTCATTTTATTCTCATTCTAATTTTATATCAAATAAAATGATATCGCAAACGACGAAAAAAAGTAACCGTTTTTTTCACAAATGTATATAAGTATTTCCTTCACATCTTTCTATGATACACCTTTCTTCTTATTTATATAAAGAAAAAAGGACTGGTAATTTTCCAGCCCTTTCCTTATATTTATTCACTTACCGGAAGTACAGCACCTTTATATTCTTTATTAATAAAATCTTGAATTTCTTTTGAATGTAGCACTTCTACTAGCTCTTTAATTTCTTTTTTCTTCTCATCACCTTTACGAACTGCAATGATGTTTGCATACGGAGAGTCTGATCCTTCAATCGCAATTGCATCCTTTGTTGGATTTAATTTTGCATCAATTGCATAGTTTGAATTAATAAATAAAGCATCTCCCTCATTATTTTCATACAATTTCGGTGAAAGTCCAGGTTCAACATCTGTTTTAAATTTTAAGTTTTTTGGGTTTTCTACAACATCTTTTACTGTTGCTTTAACAACATCTACTCCGTCTTTTAATTTAATAACGCCGCCTTTTTGTAACAGTGCTAGCATGCGGCCACGCTCCGCTACGTTATTACTCATAATCACTGTCCCGCCATCTGGTAAGTCTTTTAAGCTTTTATATTTCTTAGAATAAATACCCATTGGCTCTAAATGGATTTTTCCTGCGTTTACAATTTTATATCCCTTTTCTTGAATTTCTTTATCTAAGTAAGGAATATGCTGAAAGTAGTTCGCATCAATTTCTTTATCCGCTAACGCTTTATTTGGCAGTACATAATCCTGGAACTTTTTAATCTCTAACTTAATGCCTTTTTTCTCTAATATCGGCTGTGCCTTTTCCAAAATAACAGCGTGTGGCACGTTAGAAGCTCCCACAACAAGCTTATTCTCCTCTTTGCTCCCGCAAGCAGCTAATGTAAATACAGACAACGCTGTAACAACTGACAGTAGAACCTTTTTCATACGATTTCCCCTTCTCCCCAATGGTTATGTAGTTATAAAAAGAGCCGGCATACACCAGCCCTTTTCAGCAATTATTCTTTTACAGGAACAACTGCCCCTTTATATTCTTTATTAATGAAGTCTTCAATTTCTTTAGAATGCAATACTTCTACAAGAGCTTTAATCTCTTTCTTATCTTTATCGCCTTTACGAACAGCTACTATGTTTGCGTATGGTGAATCATTTCCTTCAATTGCAATTGCATCTTTTTCCGGATTTAACTTTGCATCAATTGCATAGTTAGAGTTAATTAAAACAGCGTCGCCTTCTTTATTGTTATACACTTGTGGCAATAAACCAGGCTCGATATCCGTTTTGAATTTTAGATTTTTCGGATTATCTGCAATATCTTTTGGAGTTGCTTTAACTGGATCTATTCCGTCTTTAATTTTTAAAATACCTTCTTTTTGTAAAATTGCTAAACCACGTCCATGGTCAGCAACTGAATTACTCATAATAATTGTCGCTCCGTCCGGAAGCTCTTTTAAGCTCTTATACTTTTGAGAGTACACACCAATTGGTTCTAAATGAATTTTTCCTGCTACTTCAAAGTCATATTTTTTATCTTTAATTTCTTTTTCTAAATACGGAATGTGCTGGAAGTAGTTTGCATCTAAATCCTTATCCGCTAACGATTTATTTGGTAATACGTAGTCTTGGAATTTTTTAATTTCTAACTCAATTCCTTTTTTCTCAAGTAACGGTTTT
Organism: Bacillus cereus group sp. Bce041; assembly: GCF_052646455.1. Classification (NCBI taxonomy): domain Bacteria; kingdom Bacillati; phylum Bacillota; class Bacilli; order Caryophanales; family Bacillaceae; genus Bacillus; species Bacillus cereus group sp. Bce041. The sequence goes on along the minus strand of NZ_JBQXON010000006.1, from coordinate 247,829 downwards.
GCCTTTTCTAAAATAACAGCGTGCGGTATGTTAGAAGCACCCACAACAAGTTTCTTTTCATCTTTATCTTTCCCGCCACAAGCAGCTAATCCAAAAATTGAAGTTGAAATAAGTGCCGTAAGTAACAATTTTTTCATTTGAAACATCCTCCCGTTTTTCATTATCGTTTATCTATTCGAGTCGTTAAACTATCACCAATCCACTGAATTAAAAATACAACTAGTAATACACAAATTGTCGCAACGATTGTTACATCGTTATTCCCTCTTTGGAATCCTTCTAAGTAAGCAAGTGTTCCAAGGCCACCAGCACCAACAACTCCTGCCATTGCTGTATAGCCTACTAAAGCAATTGTCGTAACCGTAATACCAGATACTAATGCTGGTAACGATTCTGGAATTAACACTTTCAAAATAATTGTGCTTGTTTTTGCTCCCATTGCTTTTGAAGCTTCAATTACACCTTTATCAATTTCGCGAAGTGCGATTTCAACCATTCTCGCGTAGAATGGTGCTGCTCCAATAATTAAAGCCGGCAAAGCTGCACTTGCTCCAAGAATTGTTCCAAGAAGAATCTTTGTGAATGGGATTAATAAAATAATTAAAATGATGAATGGTATAGAACGGAATATATTTACGAATGCTCCAATCACCGTATTAATTGATTTGTTTTCCCATAAATTATCTTTTGCTGTCATGAAGAGTAACAATCCTAAAATGAGTCCTAAAACAAATGTCGCAAGAGCTGCGATTGCCGTCATATATAACGTTTCACCAGTTGCTTCTAACATTTGATTCCAATCAACATTTGTGAGTAACTTATCCATGTGCAATCACCTCCAGCTCTACTTGATCTTGATGAATTCCTTCTATTGCTTGCTGGATCGCTGTTTCCTCACCATTTAAATGAACAACTAAACTACCGTAAGAACCGTTATTCGTTTGTGCGATATTTCCTTGCAAAATGCTAACTTCTATATCACTGCGTTGCATCAATCGTTGAAGCACTGGTCTTTCTACAGCCTCACCGATAAACTGCAAACGAATTACTTTTCCATCTGGATATTTTTCAATTAAACTTTCAATCGTTTCATTTGTATCTTCAGAATCCGTTAACTGCTGTACAAATCGTTTCGTAATATCTTGCTTCGGATTACGGAATACATCAAGTACTGGACCTGTTTCTACAATCTTTCCTTTCTCCATTACCGCAACACGATTACAAATCTTTCGAATTACGTGCATCTCATGTGTAATGAGTACAATTGTTAAACCAAGGCGCTTATTAATGTCTAATAGTAAATCCAAAATTTGATCTGTCGTTTCCGGATCAAGAGCTGACGTTGCTTCGTCACATAAAAGCACTTGTGGATTGTTAGCTAATGCTCTTGCAATCCCAACGCGTTGCTTTTGTCCCCCGCTCAGCTGAGATGGGTACGCGTCTCCTCTTCCTTCTAATCCAACAAGATGAATTAATTCATCAACACGTTTTCTTCTCTTCGCTTTATCAACACCTGCAATTTCAAGTGGAAACTCTATATTTTCACGTACAGTTCGTGACCAAAGTAAGTTGAAGTGCTGAAAAATCATTCCGATTTCTTGCCTTGCCTTACGAAGTTCACTTCCTGTAATTGCTGAAATGACACGATTTGCAATTGTAATTTGGCCAGAAGTTGGTTTCTCCAACTGATTGAACAATCTAATTAAAGAACTTTTTCCAGCGCCACTATATCCGATAACACCAAATATTTCACCTTTATCTATTTTTAAATTGGCATTATCTACAGCAGTGACATCACCGCTTTTTGCTTTATATATTTTCTTTACATTCTCTAATAGAATCATGGTGTATCACCCCTTTTTTAAATAAAAAGCGCAAGCGGCTCGTTTAGAACAAGAGGGCGTTTGAATCCCTGACGTAGAGGCGCTTTTTGCCTCATAGGAAGGGATGAAACGACCGACTGTTCTAGCCGCTGGAGCTAGATTTCATAAAGATTTTAGGTCGACTCCGCAATTTTTTATTTTTAATGCGTGTAGTCCACTGTTATCATTACTTTTATTATTTGAATGTCCTCCACATTCAAACAATAAAAAAACCTTTCTGCTTTAGAGAAGCAGAAAGGTTTTTATGCGTATATAACAACATTATCCCTCTCTCTCATCTCTCAAAGCATTTGCTTTGCAGGAATTGGCACCATTTCAACATAAGTTGACGGTTGCCGGGCTTCACAGGGCACAGTCCCTCCACCTCTCTTGATAAGAGAAATCAGATTCAATTTTCGTCTGATTTGAAATTTATGAAATTGTCTATATTTTATGACTTGAATTGTATCAATATACACTCACCATGTCAACAGAAATTTTCGCAAAAAATGAAACTTCAGAATTTTAAGCACCTACTGACATCGGTTTACATATATGAAACATCGATTCCACTAATAACATCGTTCGGTACGTTCCCGAATATTGTACACGTCCATCATTCATTAGCATTTGCAATCGTACATTTCCATTCACCAATTGTTCTATATCCTTTTCATCTAAGCAAATGATTTGTTCCGTTCCTCTTTCTTCATGTACCAGCTCTATATAATCTCTTGAAATTTGTAACGAACAACTTTCATCTCCAAAACGAAAATTAACAGTTTTTTCTTCTTGTCTTAAAAGCGGTTCTAAATGATATTGAGCATTAGCGTAATTTACAAATGATTGAAGCAAAGAATATAATCTCACCCTAAATCACATCCTTCATATCACTTTCTATTACATACCATTCCCTCTCACTAAAGAGCAATCCTGTTATTTTCGCTCGACAAATACTGTATCCACCCTGCATCTCGACATATTTCCCAAGAAATATGTCGAGGCGGCAAAAATTTTGCCGCCTACTTTAATTCCGTATATAAATATTCAACCGAATGAAATGCGTATATCTTCTTCATCAGTGTCCCATTTTCAAAAACAAGTAAACAAGGTACACTTTCAATCCCATACTCTTTCGCTAAATGCGGAGCATAATTTAAATCTAACATCCCAATTTTGAGGCCTTCAATTGTCATCTCAACGACTGTTAACATCTTTTTTGCTAATTGGCATGTTCCACACATTGGAGTATATACATATAATACTGTTTTTTCTTCGTTCTCTATTAGGGCTGTAGCTTCGGCTCCTGTCCAATCAATCACTTCTATCATTCCTTACCGTAAATATTCTGTATAAACGTCAATGTCGGCTCCCCATAATACATTTGCTAAGTGTGTAGATGGCGCAGTTGCCACTTCTCGGTACGAGCGATCAATATAGATATGCTCGGCTTGCGGGAATTCTTTTCGAAATTGTTTCCTTAACTTTTCTCCAGCATCATCAGCATCCACTAGCACATACACTTCCTTATCAAAAAACTGATCAACGAGCTCATCCATTTTCGACAAACCAATTGTACCATTTGTACAAACAATTTCCACCGGTTCACGAATAATAGATTCAATCTTTCTTCTATCTGATGTACCTTCTACAATAATGACTTTTTCTACATAAATCATATGTCATCACCCGATCACCATATACTATACAACCTTGAACTTAGTATATAGTATATTCGTTATTTTCATGTTGTTTCCTGTTTATTTTTGCAAAAGAAAAGCGCAAGCGGCTCGTTTAGATTGTGAAGACTTATGAAACCTTACCAAAAAACAGTTTTTCTCATAATAGCTTATTTATTTACATATAACTTGAATTTCATTATTTCACAAAAAATAAAAAAGGACAGCACAAAGGCTGTCCTTTAGTCGACTATAATTAGTCTTGGTTTGTCATTTCTGCATATTTTTCTGCAGTTAATAACTTCTCAACTTGGCTTGCATCAGAAAGTTCAACTTTAACCATCCATGCACCCTCGTATGGAGATTCGTTAACAAGTTCTGGTTGGTCACTTAATTCTTCGTTTACTGCTACAACTTTACCGCTTACAGGTGCGTATAACTCAGAAACTGTTTTAACAGATTCTACGCTTCCGAATGGCTCGTTAGCTTCGATTGTTGCACCTACTTCAGGAAGTTCAACGAATACGATATCGCCTAGCTCACCTTGTGCAAAGTGAGTGATACCGATAACAACTTCATTACCTTCAGTTTTTACCCATTCGTGTTCTTCAGAGTAACGTAAATTATTTGGAATGCTCATGACTGTACCTCCAGTGAATGTATTAATTATGTAAAAATACCTTATTGGTACTTTTTCCACACACTTTCAAACTGCTCTTCGTTAAAACCAAGTGTTACATTCGTTCCATCTGTTACAATTGGACGTTTAATCAACATGCCATCAGATGCTAAAAGCTCATACATTTCGTCTTCGCTTGCATCTTTCAACTTATCTTTTAGACCAAGTTCACGGTAACGCATTCCACTTGTATTAAAGAATTTTTTTAATGGTAATTCACTTTTTTCATGTAAATTACGTAAATCTTCTTTTGATGGTGGATTTTCAACAATATGAATCATCTCATATGCTACATCGTTTGCCTCAAACCATTTCTTTGCCTTTTGACATGTGCCACACTTTGGATATGAATAAAATGTTACTGTCATAAATTCACCTACTTTTTTACTAACCTTTACCTTTATCATATAGAAAACGTTTTATTATTTCAAACCATTATTCGCTAAACTTTTACTTATTTCGTGATAATTTTTAATAATCCTGCGAATTTTTCTTATTTTTCCGCCATTTGTTAAGAAAAAAATAAATATATAAATTTTTTAGATTATGCACCAAACATATATCTTAAACAAGCGTTTGATTAATTCTCCATTTTCTTTCTTAACCTTTGAACTACAGGAGTTTCTTTCTACCGAACATACAGCTTAAACAAACGTTTGATTAATTCTCTATTTTTCTTTGTTAACCCTTGAGTTACATCGGTTTCTTCCTACCGAACATACAGCTTAAACAAACGTTTGATTAAAAAAATAAGAAGCCTCTTTTGTAGGCTCCTTCATTATCTATTTAAATAATCTGCAATTGTTTGAAATACGACGATATACATATTATGAATACTTTCTTCTGTATTTCCACCATTCGATAAACCAACTGCCCATTGTTGTCCTTCACCACTTCCGATATTCGCAAACCCTTGCGTATACATAGCATTTACATCTTTTCGGGCACTGTTATACTCTATCCCTTTTGTAATAAAAATCGAATATGATTTATCTTGTAAACCGATAAAAAACACTGGTTTCTTTAGTGATGAAAATACATTTTTATATTGCTCTGTTGAGGCTTCTTGAAAGTGATCTTTCATTATTAGAAAACCATCTACTTCCTTAGATTTCTTTTCCAGTTCCCCTAACTTCATTTCCTCAAACTTTATATTCCTAAACGTATCTTTCGGTTTTTCTCCAACAACTCCAATTACGAGTGCTCTTCCGTTATATTCTAATTTCTCTCCTTCTTTATCCTTTGCACACCCAGCACCGACTAGGCATATCAATATAAAAAATAAGAAATACGATAAACGCTTCATTTAGCACCCTCCCCTTCTTTTTAGTCAAGTGACAAAAACGTAAGGTTAATTCAAGAAAATGTAAGTAAAATCGATAGCCCAATTCACGTTTCTATATTATAATCAATTGAATTTACTTACATTACTAAACATAGGAGATCAACATGAAGAAATTTAAACTTTCATATTTTCTTCCGTTAAGTTATATACTTCTACTCGTACTCGTAAGTCCCCTTTACGACGTATTAAATAAATCGACTGTTCACGCAGTAGACGTTACAACTGTAGTAGATGATTGGATTCCATTTGTAAAAGCATTTATTATTCCTTATTTACTTTGGTTTCCATACTTATACGGCGCACTTATTTATTACTGCTTCGCTGACCGAAAGCAATATTATGTCACTTTAAGTAGTGTTATTTTTGGAAAGCTTGCTTGTTTTTCTATTTATTATTTTTGGCAAACAACTGTACCGCGTCCGACTGTCGTTGGAACAGATGTATTTTCTGAACTAGTTCGCTATATTTATAGTATCGATCAACCGGTAAACTGTTTCCCTAGCATTCACGTTCTTACTACATTTGTAATTATGTTAGCTGCCTTTAAGCGTAGAGAACAACATGCTTTTGAATATTACATCCTTACTTTCTTCGGTACACTTATTATTTTATCAACGCTATTTACGAAGCAGCATGCCTTTTTAGATGCCGTTTCTGGAATGACACTTGCAAGCATACTATACTTCGGAGTTCAGCTCTTATTAGCAAAAGAACCAATAAAAGTTCCAGTAAAACAAAATCATAAAATGTAACATAAAAAAGCAGACTGTGGCTCAGTCTGCTTTTATCTATTATTAAGGAGATTTTCAATTTAAGATTGCGGTACAGTCATATCACCAGAATGAATACGACCTGCTTTTTTAAGAGCAATGTAAAGTATATAAGAAACAGCTACTGGAATGACGATATAAGTAATTACCATCGCCGGGAGAACTTCCCATCCTTGGCTGGAAATTAAATTAATTGGTGCGATAAGAGAACTTAATCCAAGACCTGCAATTTCCTTTCCTGCTTCCAGTTGGAAAATTAATGCTGATACTGGACCGACTATAGCACTGGCGACGACAGTTGGGACGAGAATCATTGGATTTTTAGTGATATTTGGTAACTGTACTTTCGGAGTACAAAGTGCTTGAGCTAATATGCCACCTAAATTGTTTTCTTTTGCTGAGATGACAGAGAATCCGATAAACTGAGCAACGCATCCAGCAAGAGCAGCACCACCTGCAACACCTTCTAAGCTAAGTGCAATTGCTAACGCAGCTGATGAAGCTGGAGAGATAAGTAATAGTCCCCAAACTACTGCAATGACGATAGAAGCGATGAATGGGCTACCAGCTGAGCTATCTTTAATAAACGCTCCAACTGCATTTAAAACAGGAGTAATATTATGAGATAACCAAATGCCTACTAAACCAGAACCTAATATGGCCGCAAATGGAACGAGCATCATATCTAACGCAGTTTTTCCGCTTAAACGTTTACCAATATATACAGCTAAAGTTGCTGTTAATAATGCACCGATTGGCTCACCTGTTTTAATAATTAGACCAGCTTCAGTAATCGAAATGGATCCGGCACCAATCGCTCCGGCTACCATCGCCGAGAAGATTACAAGACCGTTTGCACCGAGCATAAAAGCAATTCCAGCACCAATTGCCGGTGCCATTAGTGATTTTGCAACAACTCCGATTGTAATAAGTAATGGTATATCAACAATTCTTCCTATATTTTCGATCAGTAAACCAATTCCGAGGGATACGAAAATACCTTGTGCGATTCCAGCAGATGCTTTAAATACACGAGACATTATATATTCCTTCATTTGTTTCACCTTCTCCTATAAGTTAGTAACCAATTGTTTTCATATAATCACGTAAAATATCGTTTGATTTTGCGAATCGAGATTCTTCATCCTCTGTTAAATTGAGTTCTACAACTTCTCTTATACCGTCTCTAGTAATAATAGCTGGTACTCCTGTACAAATATCATATTCACCGTACTCACCATCTAAAATGGCTGATACAGCAATGACACGGTGATCATCATTAAAGATTGAACTCGCAATATATGCTAGAGAATTTCCAATCCCGTAATAAGTAGTTCCTTTACGTTTATAAATTTCCCAGCCAGCTTTTGCAGTCTTCTCAACAATTTCATCTAAATCTATTTCACCAAATCGCTCTTTTTGTTCTTCTAAAATTTGCAGAATTGGCTTTCCACCAACAGTTACATGAGACCAAGCAACCATTTGAGAATCACCATGTTCTCCTAATGAATACCCATGAATACTACGAGGATCTACATGTAGCATTTCAGATAAAATTGTTCTTAAGCGAGAAGAATCTAGTGATGTACCAGTACCGATTACGCGATTTCTAGGTAATCCAGATAATTTCCACACTTGATATGTAATAATATCAACTGGGTTCGATGCAAGTAAGAAAATACCATCAAATCCACTTGCCATTACACCACCAACAACACTTTCCATAATCTTCGCACTCGCTCCTAAAGTATCTAAGCGACTTTGCCCTGGTTTTGGTGCTGGCCCTGCTGTAATAATGACAATGTCCATATCTTTGCAGTCTTCATAGCTTCCTGCATATACTTTTGTTCTTGTATTTGTAAAGTTAATGCAATGTGATAAATCCATTGCTTCCCCAACTGCACGTTCATGATTTATATCAATTAATAATAGCTCTTCGCAAATCCCTTGATTTACAATGGAATACGCACAACTTGATCCAACTAATCCAGTACCGATAATTGCAATTTTTCTTGTATGTCTTTTCATAGCAATCTCTCCTAATTGATCATATAATCTATTTCTTTTGTTCTTTACATTCTTAATTATAGAGGTTCCCACGATAGAAACCATGGATACTTTGTGAAATGTTGAACAAAGTTTTTGTCCTTTTTGTGAATTGTCATATTCCATTTTCGTCATATTTGTTACAACTGGAAAAATATTTATTATGTATTTATTGACATATACAAAAAGAAAACGAGCGAATAAATTCGCTCGTCTTCTTTTTCCTGTTATTCCGCACTTAATTGACTTTTTAATTGCTGTACAATCATTGGATTAGCAGGTGCTGCCGGTTTGTAATAACTCTTTTGCTTTGCATACTCATACATATTACGTTGGCGCGCCTCGTCTTGATTACGAATTTGAATTAACGTTTGATGTAACTGTTCATTATCAGACTGAGCAATATAATTTGCATAGCTTGTTAAACTTGCATTTAATCCTGCTAAATAATCATTTACCATATCTTTTTCATTCATTTTCCGCTTCCTCCTATCCTAGGAAAGTCATTAATTGCTGTTTCGTATTTCGTGCATCTTGCGCATCTTTTTGTAGCATTTGTTTCAGTTGTGGATCTGTACACGTCTGTGCATACTGCTCCAACTTGTTAATAATTGTTGCGTGTCCACCAATTAAATGACGTAAGTTTTCTACTTCAAGCTCTGTTAAGTTTTGCATATAACATACCCGCCTTTCTTTGTTCATTCATCATTAGTATTTGGTTCTTTTTGGATTGTATTCATCAACTTTTCCCACATATAAAAAAATAAAAGATGAATAGCTAAGCCATTCATCTTTTATACTGGTTATGTATTTATTTTTATAGAGATACAATCATACTTATACTCACAAGTAAGTTCCATATAATGTGTAAAATAATACTAGGTATAATAGATTGCGTCTTTTTGTATAACATAGCAAATACAATCCCCATAATCATTGCCGTAACCGGAAAACCACCATGAAGAATCCCAAAGATGAAGGAAGGAAGAAATAATGATACCAACTAGAAAACTATATTTCTTTTCAAAAAATCGATACAAAATACCTCTATATAAAATTTCTTCTTTAATTGGTGTAATTATAGCAACACTTAACACATATATAATACTTTGTAGACTATTTTGAAGTCCTAAGCTCCCTAATTGATCTCGCTGCTGCCCTGCACTTTCAAAGCTAAACAACTCTAACATTACATACTGAGTTAATGCAATGATGATAAAACCTATTAATAAATACAAGTTGGTTTTCCCATTTTTTAAAACAGATACATCCCATATGTTCTTAATAAAATGAAGCACTGGTTTATAAGCAAATAAAACAATAGTAACAACAGCTGCATCAAATAGAAGTAAATAATATCCCTCTAAATTAGCACGTAATACCTCTTCTCCAAAAATTCCAAGGGCTAAAGCAAGGAATAATCCCCCTAAGAGTGAGAACCCTAGAATGCTTGCAATCGTTACAACTAGATTTTTATATGTTATGTTATCTACTTCTCTTTCTGCATTATACGCGTCTAATACTGTTTTTCTCATACTATTCCTCCATTTGTTTTCATTACCTTAACAAAAATTCTTTAATACAAATATATAGATAATATAACAATTTTTTCAAAAAGAATAATATGCAATTTTACATATCATGAAAACTTTATATTTTATAGTTTTAGGAATAGGATTACTATGCAATAATTATTATATGAAATTTCAAAAAACACTTCCTATCCACCATAATCCTCTCATCATATAAAACTTATTAGTTAAAGGAGCAATAAACATGAAAACACATGACTTCCTTACAGAAATCCAGAAGGGCTCTGAGCCTAATCCATATCAAGATCCTATTGCATTTATTTTCGTTTGCCTTTCCGTAGCCATATACACATTTTTCAAACCTGCAAAATAATATCATGTAATGAGAAAAAGCCTACCGCTCTTTTCGAATCATATGCACTAAAAAACCTTAGAATCACTTCTAAGGTTTTTGTTTGCCTCGCTTCTTATTCACGTAATCCTTTAATAAACGTTTCCAATAATACATGTAAACTTATATCCAGATCTAACGGCAAACCAAATCCGCCTTGCTGTTCAATCGAAGCAAATCCATGACAAATACTTCTGAATCCGCGTGTCGCATGAAGTGCATTCTCTCCTTCTAAGCCATACTGTTGTAAAACCTGAAGACAAAGCTTTACAATTCCGTCACCTGCTTTTCTTACTTCTTCATCTCGTAAAAAAGTTGCTTCATATAGTCCAGGATGTTTTCGGACAAATGCTACATACGCTTCTCCTAAAGCATGAATTGCTTCATCCATCCGTTTATCCTCGGCAGCTTCTTCCAGTCTGTTATGCAGCTTTTTGATTCCGTAAATGCCAAGATTTTTCCGTACATCTTGTAACCCTTTTACATGATTATATAGTGAGGGCGAACGTACCCCTAACGTTTGCGCTAATGAAGCTAACGTTACTTCTTGTATTCCATTTGCATCTGCGATTTCTGCTGCTGTTTCTACAATTTTCGGTAGTGTAAGCCCGATTCTCGGTGACATAAATTAACCCTCTTTCCTACTTTCTATATTCCGCTTCGCTTCTTTAATAGCAAGCTCTATGACAGCCCCTGGATCGTTTATCATTTTTCCATGTCCTGCCGCAAGCAAGGAAGGCTCATATTCTCTTAACTTCTCTGCACTTTGTAATGATATTTCTTTGCTCCACGTTGCCATCGCCGGAAACGGAAACCAAAATTTCATTTGTCCTGAAACAGCCATACCTCCTCTTGTTTGGAATGCATCCCCAACAATAAGAGCTTTATTTCTTACATCAAGAAACGACATGGAGCCCGGCGTATGTCCCGGTGTCATAATCGCAAGAAGCGATCCAACTCGGTCGCCATCTTCCAATAAAACATCAGGTACCGTTTTTAATTTTTTAGGTACACCGCCTTTTATCGGTATATTCGGTTCATCCTTTTGTAACGTCGTATCTCCTTCTAACAGCTTTGCGTCCCGCTTAGAAATATAGACTGGAACATGAGGAAGTACTTCCTTTAATGCATCTAATGCACCGATGTGATCATCATGCGCATGTGTTAATACAATTTTAGTAATTGGTTTTCCTATTTTCTCAGCCGCCTGTAAAATACCTTTTGCGCTATATGGCAAAGCCGCATCAATTAAAGTTAAACCAGCTTCTTCCTCCACAAAGTAACAATTTACAGGAAACGCTCTTGGCAAAAATGACAATTGATATACCGTTTTTTCATGTATCATCCTCATAGTCCCATCTCCCTTTTCACGAAAACTAATACCATTAGTTTTATTATACTAATGGTATTAGTTTTATTATACTAATGGTATTAGTTTTATGTCACTAAAAATTTCTTTTTTTCAAAAAAAAGAACAGTAGCCGTATAAACGACTACTGTTCTTTAAAGATATTAAACTGTGTAACGCTCATCTTCTAAAATTTTCGCAGCGATTTCACGTTTCTTCGGAATTATGTTAAGTGGTGTGTGGCGAGTTAATTTACGTAATGATGATAACATCATGCGCAGCATGTCGCCGTTTTCAACTGCGATAAGTGTTTCTTTCGCATCTGCTTCGATTTCGTTAAATGCTTCTTGGCAGAATACTTCAGTGTATAACACTTTTTGTTTATTCTTTTCAAGACCAGTTGTTTTGATCGCTTTTTCTGTACGAAGAACAGCTGATTCCATTGCGTATAGATTGCTTACGATGTCAGCGATATTCACAAGAATTTCTTGCTCTTTATCTAATGCTTTACCGTATTTTTGAGCCGCTAATCCAGCTACCATTAAGCCGATTTTCTTCGCATTAGTTACTAAATACTTTTGAAGTGCTAATGGCTCATCGCCTACTTCTTCTGGCATCATCATCATTAACTCTTCTTGTAATTTTTGTGCTTTTTGAAGAAGTGGTAATTCACCTTTCATCGCTTTACGTAAGAACGTACCTGGTACGATTAGGCGGTTAATTTCGTTCGTTCCTTCGAAAATACGGTTAATACGAGAATCACGGTACATTCTTTCAATCTCGTACTCTGCCATAAATCCGTAACCACCGTGAATTTGAACACCTTCATCTACTGTATAGTCTAATACTTCAGAACCGAATACTTTGTTTAAAGAGCACTCGATTGCATATTCAGCGATAGAAGCTGCTACTGCTTTACCGTCTTTTACTTCTTCTTCAGATAATGTGCTCATGCGGCTTTCGAATAAACCTACTGTACGATATACAGAGCTTTCAGCTGCATATGTTTTTGCTGCCATATTCGCAAGTTTCTCTTGAATTAATGGGAAGCGAGCGATTGGTTGTTTGAACTGTTGACGTTGGTTTGCATATTGTGCTGAAATTTCTACTGCACGTTTCGCAGATCCAACTGTACCAACACCTAATTTATAACGACCGATATTTAAAATGTTGAATGCGATAATATGACCTTTACCGATTTCACCAAGTAAGTTTTCTTTCGGTACTAACGCATCTTCTAAAATTAACGTACGAGTTGAAGAACATTTAATACCCATTTTCTTTTCTTCTGGGCTTGTAGATACGCCAGCGTAGTCTTTCTCTACGATAAATGCTGAGAAGTGCTCTCCATCGATTTTTGCATATACAACGAATACGTCAGCGAATGCAGAGTTTGTAATCCACTGTTTTTCACCATTTAATACGTAATGTGTACCTTCTGCATTTAAACGTGCAGTTGTTTTTGCACCTAATGCGTCAGATCCTGAACCTGGCTCTGTTAATGCGTATGCAGCTAATTTTTCACCAGTTGCAAGTAATGGTAAATACTTTTTCTTTTGCTCTTCGTTACCGAATAATACGATTGGTAAAGATCCGATACCTACGTGAGCACCGTGAGTAATTGCAAAGCCACCAGCGCGAGAGAATTTCTCTGCGATTAACGCTGAGCTTACTTTATCAAGACCAATTCCGCCGTACTCTTCTGGTACGTCAGCGCCTAATAAACCAAGTTCCCCAGCTTCTTTTAAAAGACGAACTGAACGATCAAATTCATGTTGCTCTAAATATTCAAGCTCTGGAAGAACTTCATTTACGATAAAGTCCTCTGTCGTTTTTGCAATCATTTTATGCTCAGATGAAAAATCTTCTGGCGTAAACACTTGATCAATCGTAATCTCATCTACTAAAAAGCTACCGCCTTTAACCGCATTTCCTACTGTTTTTTCCATGAAAATTTCCTCCTTCATATTTTCATGAGCCGCTTCTCTCTTTTTGAAAGAAGCTGGCTCTCCCTTTTTTTATAAACCTTTGTTGCTTCCATTCTTTGCTTTAGCGTCGTCTCGTTCTGAGCGAGCCGCTTCCACTTTTTTTATAGTCCAGTTCCAGTGGCTAAAACAGTCGGTCGTTTCCCCCCTTCCTTTGAGGCAAAAAGCGCCTCTTCGTCAGGGCTTCCAACGCCCTCCTGTTCTAAACGAGCCACCTGCACTTTTTTATAATCCAGTTCCAGCGGCTAGAATGTTCGGTGGCTTCGCTTCTTCCTGCGAGGCAGAGAACGCCTCTACGTCTGAAGCTCCATCCCCCTCACATTCTGAACGAGCCGCTTCCACTTTTTTTATAGTAATTCAAATACTCCCGCTGCTCCCATTCCGCCGCCGATACACATTGTTACGATACCGAATTGTTCGTTGCGGCGTTTCATTTCGTGAATAAGAGATAGTGTTAGTTTTGCCCCTGTACAGCCAAGTGGATGTCCAAGTGCGATTGCACCACCGTTTACGTTTACTTTTTCTTCATCTAAACCAAGTTCACGAATAACTTGAATTGATTGAGAAGCGAATGCTTCATTTAGTTCAAATAAGCCAATATCAGATAGCTCTAAGCCAGCTATTTTTAGCGCTTTTGGAATTGCAGCGATTGGGCCGATTCCCATTACTTCTGGTGGTACGCCAGCTACTGCAAATGAACGGAATTTCGCAAGTGGCTTCATGCCATCGCTCACTGCTTTTTCGCGATCCATTAATAGTACAGATGCTGCACCGTCACTCATTTGTGAAGAGTTACCAGCTGTTACAGAACCGCGAACGTTAAATGCTGGACGTAATTTCCCTAAAATGTCTAGCGTCGTCTCTGCTCTTACACCTTCGTCTTGTGCGAAAGTGATTGTTTCTTCTTGCAGTTTATTGTTTGATCCAACCGAGCGTAACGTCACATCTACAGGTACTGTTTCATCAGCAAAGTTTCCTACAGCTAATGCTTTCGCAGCACGTTGATGACTTCTTACTGCAAATGCATCTTGCTCTTCACGAGAAATTCCATATTTCACAGCAACTTGCTCTGCTGTATGTCCCATACCCATATAATATTCTGGAGCCGCTTCTACAAGGCGACTATTCGGACGAACAACGTGTCCCATCATTGGAACTAAACTCATTGATTCTGCTCCGCCTGATAATACAGCTTCAGAGTGACCAAGCATAATACGCTCTGCTCCGTAAGCGATACTTTGTAAACCTGAAGAACAGTAACGGTTAATCGTAATAGCTGGAACATCGTAAGAAAGTCCTGCTAATCCGCCGATATTACGAGCCATATTTAAACCTTGCTCTGCTTCTGGCATCGCACAACCGAAAATTAAATCATCGATTGGTCCTTCATAATTCGCACGCTTTAACGTTTCCTTTACTACTAACGCCCCTAGATCGTCAGGACGAACTGTTTTTAATGAACCCCTCTTTGCCTTTCCAATTGGTGTTCTTGCTCCCGCAACAATGACAGCTTCTCTCATGAACGATATCTCCCCTCGTTATTAGTTACGTAATGGCTTTCCTTTTACAAGCATGTGCTGCATTCTTGCTTGTGATTTCATCTCACTTACTAAGCTAATAAATGCTTCACGTTCTACATCTAATAAATATTGCTCATCAACTTCTGTTCCGTACGGTACTTTTCCGCCCGCAATGACATATGCAAGTTTCTTCGCAATGTGAAGGTCATACTCTGAAATGTAACCAGATAAATACATTGCTTCTGCACCAAGTGCAAGAGTTGCATATCCTGTTTCCCCAACAACTGGTATCTTTTTGCGGATTGGCGCTTTGTAACCAGCTTCATATAAAGCAAGTGCTTTCTGTTTCGCATCGTATAGTAAGTGATCACCATTCACACTAATACCATCTTTATCACCTAAGAAGTTATGAGAAACTGCTTCTTGTCCTGAAGTTGAAACTTTCGCCATTGCGACTGTTTCGAACACTTTATTTGCAACTTTTTGCAGATCAAACTCTACACCGTTTGCCATTTTGTTTAAGTGTTTAATGTATAGCTCTTTATTACCGCCTCCGCCAGGGATTAAGCCAACACCAACTTCTACTAAGCCCATATACGTTTCACTAGAAGCTTGAATGCTCGCTGCTGGTAAGCAAACTTCTGTACCTCCGCCAAGCGTCATACCATATGGTGCTGCTACAACTGGCTTAGAAGAGTACTTAATTTTCGTCATTGCATCTTGGAAGTTTTTCACAACTAACTCAATTTCAAAGTAGTTGTCGTCTTGTGCTTCCATTAAGATCATTGCTAGGTTCGCACCAACGCAGAAGTTCTTCGATTGGTTACCGATAACAAGACCTTTATAATTCTTTTCTACTTCATCAACAGCGTAGTTAATCATTTGCGTAATATCCATACCGATTGCATTGCTCTTCGAATGGAACTCTAAGCAAAGGATGCCGTCGCCTAAATCAATTAAGCTCGCTCCGCTATTTTTCTTTAATACACCATTTTTCGCTTTTAATTGCTTAAGAGAAATTGCTTTTTTATTACGCTCGATTAGCTTATATTCGCCATTATCGTAATAGTAGCTATCGCCGTTATCATGTTTATAGAAAGTAGTGAAACCTTTCTCTAACATTTCTTTCACCCAAGTAGGAACAACTACGCCGTTTTCTTCCATCTTTTGAACAGATTTTTCAACGCCGATTGCATCCCACACTTCAAATGGCCCTTGCTCCCATCCAAAGCCCCACTTCATCGCTTGGTCAATTGCAACGATATCGTCAGCAATTTCTTTATGAAGTTTTGCAGAGTATAAAAGAGTTGGTGTAATGATGTTCCATAATAACTCTCCTGCACGGTCTTTTGCGTATACAAGCGCTTTCAATTTATTCGCTAATCCTTTTTCTTGTTTACTTAACTCTACGGATGCAGCTTTTAATTTTTTACGCGCTTCGTATTCCATCGTTTCAGGATTTAATTCTAAAATTTCTTTTCCTTGTTTTAAGAAGAAGCCTTGACCCGTTTTACTTCCAAGCCATTTTTTCTCCAGCATGTCATGCATGAAAGCTGGTACTTTAAATACATCACGCTCTTCTTCTTGCACATTTTCATATACGTTATTTGCAACGTGTACGAATGTATCTAAACCGACAACATCTAATGTGCGGAACGTTGCGCTCTTCGGACGACCAATAAGTGGGCCTGTTACAGAATCAACTTCCCCAATGCTATAGCCACGTTTTACCATCTCTTGAAGAGTAACAAGTAAACCGTACGTACCGATGCGGTTTCCAATAAAGTTTGGTGTATCTTTTGCGATAACAACGCCTTTTCCAAGAACGTCTTCGCCAAATAGTTTCATGAAGCTTAATACTTGTGGATCTGTTTCTTTCGTCGGTATTACCTCTAGAAGTTTTAAATATCGTGGTGGGTTAAAAAAGTGTGTGCCTAAGAAGTGTTTCTGGAAGTCGTCTGAACGACCTTCTGCCATTTTTTCAACTGAAATACCTGACGTATTCGAGCTTACGATAGAACCCGGTTTACGAACCGCATCTACTTTTTCAAATAGTTTCTTTTTAATATCTAAGTTTTCAACTACTACTTCAATAATCCAATCTACATCAGCTAGACGCTCAAGGTCATCTTCTAAGTTACCTGCTTCAATCAGTGCTAAATTTCCTTTCACTGTCAGAGGAGCTGGTTTTTGCTTTAATAGTTTTTGCACAGCCGTATTACTAAAACGATTTCTCACACTTTTATGTTCTAATGTAAGTCCCTTCGCTTCTTCTTCTTTCGTAAGCGCAGGTGGTACAATATCAAGCAATAATGTCGGAATACCAATATTAGCTAAGTGTGCCGCAATTCCCGAACCCATTACGCCTGAACCTAGAACAGCAGCCTTTTTAATTTGGAACATCCAATTCTCCCCCTATTCTTGAATGAATGCTCATTCAATTTTTCGACATAAGTCGCAATCAATGAGTGAGCCTCTACTAATAAATATATGATACTGTTTAAATTTTCGCAATATATTTATTGATAAAATTTTCTGAAATAAATATTTTTCTTTTATTTGCCCATGCTATATATGTATTTTCTTCACTAAAATACACTTTCCCTTTTTATAATCTGACGAAACTGGAGGAATATATATGGCAAAACTTAAGAAGAACCCTTCAAAGGCTGGAATTAGTGCAGCTAGTGTAACTGGAAACGCAGGTCCGCATAACCACGGTGTTGAAAAAGGACGCCAAGGTAATAACCAACAATATAAAAAGCATAATATGGGCGAAAAATAACGCTATATTTTTGGGCAGAGAACGTGGCATAATGATTAATGGCTGCTTTTTCTGCCCAATTTATTTGTAACAAATGAGGGAATTATAATGAAACGAACAATAGTTATGATTGTAATGATTGCCACACTATTTACAGGGATGATTTTCTTCTCTTATGCACAAAGGCAACAAGCTGTAAGAGCTGATCAACCTAATATTACTGGGCAATATGGAGTTACAATCGATGCAGACACAGGTGAAGTTTTGTATGGAAAACGCGAAGACGAACGCTCTTATCCGGCTAGTATAGCCAAAATGATGACAACCCTTCTTTTACTAGAGAATGTAAAAGAGGATGAAGAAATTACAGTTACAGAAAACGCAATTAAAACAGAAAGTCAAAGTAAGAAAATTAAACTTCGTGCTGGGGAAAAGTTAAAACGTGATGAGGCATTAAAACTGATGCTTATCATTAGTGCAGATCCAATAGCTGAATCCATCGCAGAACATATTGCAGGATCAAAAAATGAATTTGTGAAAATGATGAATACTAGAGCGAAGGAACTCGGTACAAAGCATGCGACTTTCAAGAACGCAAGTGGTGCTGATGCACTTGGAAATAAAGTATCGCCATATGACATTGCTATTATTACGAAAGAAGTATTAAAGTATCCAGTTGTTTTAGAATATATGAATTCAACACGTACAACTCTACATACTTCAGAACGCTCTCCAAACATCGCAAACTACGGACGAGAAGAACTATATGACGATCCATATGCGATTGGAAGTAAAAGCGGTCTATCAGCACTTGGCAAATATACAGTCGTAACAGTGGATGAAAAAGACGGTAAACGCGTCATTAACGTCGTATTATCTTCTACTCGCGCGCAACTATATCCTGATACGAAGAAAATGGCACATTATGCATTTCAGCAATTAAAATAACCAAGGAGTATTTTCTCCTTGGTTATTTTTTAACCATACCTTTTAATACGAACGCAACGTTTGCTGGACGCTCTGCTAGACGGCGCATGAAATATCCATACCAATCGTTTCCATAAGGTACGTAAACACGCATTTTGTAACCTTCTTTTACTAGCTCAAGTTGACGCTCATTACGAATACCATATAACATTTGGAATTCAAATTGATCCCTTGGAATATTATGTTCTTCAGCAAGTTTTTTTGTATATTCAATAATCGCTTCGTCATGTGAAGCAATTGCAGTATAATTTCCATTTAATAAGTGCATTTTAATAATCTTTTTATAATTGTCATCTACATCTTTCTTGTCCGGGAACGCCACTTCTTCAGGTTCTTTATAAGCTCCTTTTACAAGACGTAAATTAGGTTTATAAGCATTTAAATCCTCAATATCTTTTTCTGTACGATATAGGTAAGCTTGAATAACAGTACCAATATTATCGTACTCAGATTTTAACTGTTTAAAGATATCAATTGTTTTACCACAGCGTGTATAGTCTTCCATATCAATTGTAACGAACACACCATTTTCTTTTGCAGCTTCTAAAATACGGCGCATATTGTTCATTACGATTTCATCAGAGATATCTAATCCCATAGAAGTCATCTTTAAAGAAAGCTGCGAATCAAGACCTTCTCTTCCAATTGCACGGATCGCTTCAATCGATTGGTTAGCCATTTCATTTGCTTCCGCTTCATTATCAACGAATTCACCTAAATAATCGATTGTTACACAAAGACCTTGCTTATTTAATTGTTGAATGGCAGCTGTCGCTAATTCAATCGTCTCCCCTGCGACGAAGCGACCTGCACCAAAGCGTAAACCGTACTTTTTAGCCAGTTTTGTTAGCGCTTTATTTTTAGATAAGAAAAGAAACGAATTTCGCATTAATTGTTCCATGTAATTCACCCCTATGACTGTAATTTATCTGTTTTTTACCCCTCTTCAAAA
Source organism: Bacillus cereus group sp. Bce041 (assembly GCF_052646455.1). NCBI lineage: Bacteria > Bacillati > Bacillota > Bacilli > Caryophanales > Bacillaceae > Bacillus > Bacillus cereus group sp. Bce041. The sequence continues at coordinate 227,969 of NZ_JBQXON010000006.1, read as the reverse complement.
TTATATCATTGTTTAAAATTATTTGATACAAATAATTATTTAGATAATTTATAAAATACTATAAAAACATTTAAAAACCTATATTTCTGCTTATAAATATACCTGAAATATTTTTCGACATTTAGAAAAATGGAGTTTAATAGGTATAAAATAGGCATGTCGAAAATATTCGACATGCCTATAAAATCCTTTATATTCCATGTAAATTATATAAGGATATTAATACAGAAAACTTGCGATTATATTTACCTCAAGTTTTTTTATTGCTCATTTCGCTTCTCTTCATTCAGCCTTTTAATATCTGTAATTAACTGTACCATCTCTTCTTTCGCATCTGGATAAGTTTCATTCCAATGCTTTACTAAAGCTGGCATCGTCTTAGCTATGTAAGAATACAGTGCCCACTTCTGTACCTGTTCTTTTCTCTCTTCATTGCTCTCTCCAAGTAACAGCTCAGTATATTTCTCCAGTAAACCATCAAACTGCTCGTTAAACTTTTCACTCATTTTATTTACCTCCTATATGAAAAAAGCAGCGAAGATCGCTGCTTTTTCTTATAATTTTGATCGAACAGAGTTTAATTTTTTCTCCATTGTGCTTACTTTATCACGACGATCATCAATACGAATAGTTGTTGCAACACGCTGTGCACCTTTCGTATATGGAACTTCATGCATTTGTTGAATTACTTCTAGAATGACAGGAAGATCTCCTTCAATAATTGTATTCATCGGTGTTAATTGATACTTCACGCGATCTGCATTTTTCTCTAGCACCTTTTGTACTTCTGCTACATATTCACTAACACTTGGATTACCTGTTCCTACTGGAATAATCGATACATCAACAATTGCCATAGTAGTCTTCCTCCTATAATCGTTTCTTATATATCCATTGTCTATTTTACCGAAATCCTCATCATTTTACTAATATGTTACTCTTCCACTTTAAACTGCTCGACTAATCTTTCTAAATCTCTCATATGTTCTGTCAAACTTTCCATCGTGTGAGCTACCTTTTCTAAATGATTCACCTGTGATTCCGTTGCAGCATGTACCTCTTCAGAAACAGCTGCACTTTCTTGACTCGTACCAGCAATTGTATGCATTACCGCTGTAATTTCCCCTTGCTCATAACCTATGTTATGTACCTCTTCTACAATTTTTTCAACTGAAGTACTAATCGTATTTACAACTGACATAATTGTACGGAACTCCATTTCCGCCTCTGTCGTCACTTTATTTTGCACATCTGCAATGTCTTTCAATTTACTTACAACTTCTACAACCCTTTTTACTTCTAATTGTACATCACCAATCATCATTGTGATTTCTCCGGTTGCCTCTTTTGATTGTTCCGCTAATTTCCGAACCTCTTCAGCAACAACCGCAAATCCCTTACCTTGCTCACCTGCACGGGCAGCTTCAATCGATGCATTTAAAGCAAGTAAATTTGTTTGATCCGAAATACCTTTTATAAGCTCAACAACATTTTGAATCGATCCAACTCTTTGTTCTAACTTATCCGATGCTTCTTCTGTATGAACAACAATCGAAGATGATTGTCCCCTCGTACGGATTAAATTCCTCATTGTATTTAATCCTTGCTTAGATGCCTCTTCCGCTTTGCCAGCCACTCCTTTTATTTCACCAACGGAGCTATTCATTTGTTCTACTGACTCCGCCATATTCTCGAGCTGAGCTGAAACTTCATCCACACTATTCGCAAGAGTAGAAGCTCCTCCGCTCACATCATCCATCGCTCCTGAAACTTCTCTACTAGCCGCTACTGTTTCGTTCGTTAAATAATGTAAACTATTCGTTGATTGTTGCACCGTTGATACGCTGTTTTTAATTTTACTTACCATTTCATTCATTTGTTCAACCATATCATTAAAGTGCTTAGTCAACTCTCCAACTTCATCTTTACTTGTCACTTTCATTCGCAGCGTTAAATCGCCTTCTGCTACTTTTTGCACGTGATTCTTTAATAGTTGCAGTGGTCTTGCTAATCTTCTTGAGAACAAGTAGGAAGCTACGATTCCAACTAATAAACTAATACATGCCATTATAATAACTGTATTTCTCGTACTATTTAATAGCCCATCGATCGTTTCTTTCGGATAAAAGATTCCTATCGTCCATTTCATCGTGTCAAATGATTGACTATAAACAACTACATCTTCACCTTTTATTGTAGTGACCGCATATTTTGTTACCTCTTTATTTAAGCTCTGTATAAGTGGCTCTTTAGAAACATCTTTCCCTATCTTTTCTGGATAAACAAGAGCCATATTTTTATCATTTATAATAAACATTTCTCCGTCATTATTGTATTGAATATTGTGAAGCAACTTCTGAATCGTACCAAGCGATACATCCATCGCAACAACGCCTAATACAGACCCATCTTGAGCTGTAATTGCTTTAGAAACACCTACACTTAACTTTCCTGTTGCAATTTCATAAGAAGGTTGTCCCCAATGGACCTTTTTTACATCAGCCTCTGAATCTTTATACCATGGTCTTGTCGTTGGATCATATCCTTCTGGCACTTGCCCACCTTCAGCAAGATTGGCACTTAATGTTTTTTTATCTTTCGTACCAATATATAAATCTAAAATACCAGGATGATTCTTTTTATACTCCGCAAACTCTTTCGTTAAAAACGCTTCCTCTTCTGGAGTAACCCCACCTTGAAGTATATTACGAATCATCTCACTGTTCGCGTAATACCCCATATCTTCATCCGTTCTTTGAACAAATGTCGTAAGTTGCTCTGTCACAAGATCCATCGCATTTTGAGAATACTCGTCTAAGGAACGCACTTCCTTTTCTTTCTGTAATTGATACACAGCTGTACCCAATATTACGAACATCATAGAAATAAGTACTGAAAACACTACCGCAATTTTTAAACGTAAACTTCTTAACATTTCCCCCAAAGCATCCCCTTCGCATTAAATTAAAATCTTATTAATCATTATATTAAGTATAATAGATAAAATTAAAAAATTGAAATTAATTCTCACCTTAATACAATTAGAAAAAGGACTACCACTTGTGCAAAAACAAATAGTTCATTATCCTTAAAATATAATCTCATTCGTTCGGAGGGAACTATGTTACAAAAATTCGGTTTCTCACAATATGAAAGCCAAGCTTATGAAGTTGTCGTATCAAGCAATGAACCATTAGATGCTACAACGATTGTGAAGCATTCAGGTGTTCCAAAAGCAAAAATATATGAAGTGCTAGCACGCCTAATCGATAAAGGAATGGTAATGGATTCTGTTTCAGAAAAGAAAAAATTGTATACAGCATTACCACTAAAGCTAGCAATTGAAAAATTAACGACAGAATTCCAATCAAATATTAAAGAACTGGAAACAAATATATCAAAAAAATCATTTACAGATGACCGTGTGTGGAGCTTAAAAATGCAATCTTCTATTCGAGTTCAAAGTAAAGAACTCATTGAAAGTGCAAAAGAATCAATCCGTATTTCAGCTTGGAATGATACTCTTTTAGAATATCTTCCTTTACTAGAACAAAAAGCAAAACAAGGTGTTCAAATTGAGTCCCTTATTGTTGGAGAAGTAGAAACAGACTTAGAAAACATGCATTTTCTAATCCCAGCTGAAGAACCTAATGCATTAGAGCGCTACTTGCTACTCATCGTTGACGATCGTGAAATTTTATTTGCTGGCGTAGAACAAGAATCATGGCAAGCGATGAAAACAATGTCACAACCTTTCGTAAAGTTCTTTACAGAATTTTTCTATCACGACGTTGCACTTGCAAAGATTACCCAGAAGCACCACGATCTCTTTATGAAAGATGATGAAATTAAGAGTTTGTTAATGAAATTAAGATACTAATTAAATAATAAAAAGGAGTCTAGTTTTTCACTTAGACTCCTTTTTATTTTGTTCCTTTATCTCCATCAACAGCTCAATGATTTTCTCATTTTGCTCCACTTGTTTCTCTGAATTTTGATAGATGCAACGAATCCAGCCTAATACAAAAACAGCTACAACTATCGGTAATAGTGTAAGTATTATACCGAATATCGAGAAATTAAACACCATTTTCCCATCACCTCGCTACATACCAATTCTCCATATTCTTACTAAAACCTGCGATTTTTTACAAATAAAAAAAGAACCTATCAAACGATAGATTCTTCTTTTACGAACTGAGTAGAGCGTCCTCTCGTAATCGAGAAAATCGCGCAAAGCAGTGCTAATATAATAAAGCCACCGCCTACCCAAGCATTATATATAACAGATGATTTTTCAATAACAACTCCGCCTACTGTTGAACCGAGTGCAATTCCTAAATGAAGCGCAGAGTTATTTAAACCTTGCTGAATACCAGCTGATTCCGGTGCAATTTCAATTAAATAATTTTGCTGTGCTGGTGAAATCGCCCAGCTCAGCATACTCCAAAGTCCCATCATAATGATGAAGAGCGGGAATGAGAATGTCATTAATGGCAGTATGAAGATTGCACATGCAAATACGATAATAATCGAGATAATACTTTTCTTCGATCCCCATTTATCAGCAAGCCATCCACCGAACCCGCCGCCAATTACTGCTGCGATTCCGAAAATAAAGTAAAACACACTTATCCAGTTTGCTTCAACATTCATAACATCTTTTAAAAATGGTGTTAAATATGCATACAATGTTAAATGCCCCGTTAAAAACAAAAATGATGTTAACTGTGCACTTACAATTTTTTTATCTTTTAACGTAGCAAGTTGTTCTTTTATTGATAATACCGATGTCGGTGGTACCTTCGTTAAGAACAATGAAATACAAGCTATTGCCATAACTGTTAACACAGAAATTAATACAAATGGTGCACGCCATCCGTATGCATTTCCGAGTACAAGACCGAGCGGTACTCCAAGTACAAGTGATCCACTAATTCCCATAAAAATGATTCCAATTGCACGCGCACGAAAATGCGGTTCTACTACACTAGACGCAAGTGTTACAGATAGTGCAATAATTAATGAACCACTCGCCGCACAAATAACCCTTGAGAACATTAGCATTCCGTAATTCACACTAAATGCCGAAATAATATTTCCGATTAAGAAAATCGATAATGCTCCAACATACAATGTTTTTCTTTCAAACTTCCCTGTCACAGCTAATAAAACTGGACCTGACAAAGCAAATACTACCGAAAATATTGTTATAAGCTGACCAGCTGCGCTAATAGATACTCCTAAATCATTGGCAACTAAATCGAGCGTTCCTCCTATAATTAACTCAACCGTTCCGACTACGAAAGCCGCGATAGCTAAAATATAAACACGAAAATTCAAGTCTTTCCCCACGCTTTCTATTTTGGTTACTACGATTATAGTAACCAAAATAGAAAGTGGACGCAAGTACAATTTTTTTACAGTAAAAAAGGTAGGCGTATTATACGCCTACCCTTCCATCATTCTGTTTCTTTCTTCTTATTTAAATACCAATACACCGGCAGTCCAGTAAAGACAATTCCAATTGATAAGAAACAACTTACTGGATCGTTAATAATCGCACTACCGATTACAAAGAACGAACCTAAAATCGCTACGATTGGTACGATTGGGAATAACGGCACACTATATGCACGCTCTTTATTCTTATTACGTTTTCTTAAGATGAAGACACCAATAAACGTCATTACGTAGAAAATATAAATAATGAATACGGAAATCTCAGATAGCTTATTTGGATCACTAATAATCATTAAAATAATTCCTAAAATGATTTCAACAGTAATCGCATTTGCTGGTGTTTTAAATCTCGGACTTTCCTTTGCAATAAACTTAGAAAATGGAAGTTGTCCACGCTCTGCCATAGACATTGGGATACGTGGGAACGTTAAAATCTTTCCATTTAAACAGCCGAAAATGGAAACGATAATACCGATACTAATAATTTTTCCGCCATATTCTCCAAGTAACATACCCGCAGCTGTCGCTGTTGCATTTTCTCCAAGGTCTACAATTTTCGCTGCTGGTAATACATTTAATAACGCCAAGTTAATTAATACGTAAGCAGCCGTTACGATTAAAATCCCTACTGTCATTGCTTTCGGTAATAACTTTGTTGGATTCTTCATTTCTCCACCAATCGAAGCAAGTAAAATCCAGCCGTCATAAGCAAATAACGTTGCTAAAATTGCCATACCGATACTTTGATTTTCCGATATCGGCACAACTACGTTAAAGATATCGCTATTCCCTTTCCAGAAACCTAGCACAACAATTAACACAATCGGAATCATCTTCCCAATTGTCGTGATTGTTTGAACGATACCTCCGTATTTTGTTCCCATACTATTTACAACGCCAAGGAACACAACCGTTCCAATTGCGATTGGTAAATTCCACACTTTATCTAAATAGAAAAAATTAATCATTAAAGAACTAAAGTATAAACCTAATGTTCCGATAATAGCAGGTCCATAAACAATTGTTTGCATCCAACCTGATAAATATCCCCAAAAACTTCCGTAAATCTCCTCTAAATACGTATACAACCCACCATTTTTCGGGATTTGCGCTCCAATTTCAGCTACTGTTAAACCACTTGCTAGCGTCAACAGACCACCAATTACCCAAGCAAGAATGGCCATATTAGAACTCCCCGAGTAATCTAATACGCTCCCTGGTTTCATAAACACACCAGATCCAATAATCGTTCCTACTACGATAGAAAGTGCTACTGTTAAACCAATTTTGTTCTTCTCATCATGATGCATGCTGCGTATCCTCCTTCCAATCCTAGTGTGATGCAAAAATGAAATAAAAAAACACTCCTCCCTAAAAAAGGGACGAGTGTTGTATTCGTGGTTCCACCCTTGTTTCAATTCGTAAAGTAACACACTTCACCAATTTCTCAAGTCTAAATAACGGTTTTTGCCGGCAAGCAATTACTAGATGCTCGTTCACTGCTGCAGTTCAGAGGTGGTAATCCATTTTTCCGTATTAGGAAGCTCACAGCCAAAGGCTTCCCTCTCTGAAAATCGTAAAAAATTGATCATGTCCTCATCATCACTTCTTGATGTCGAATTTTGTAGTTATTGTTCATTATATTGAATTGTTAGAAAAAATCAATATATTTTTTTATATAACATAGGAAATATTTCTCTTCTTATATTATAACAGAACATACAAAACTTCTCTAATTCCCTAAAAATGGTATAATCCATTTAGGAGGTGTACTAATAATGATTGCTGTCTTTTCTATCATTGCTACGTTTCTCTCTATTCTATTCGCTATCATGCATCGGCACAAGTATCCTGGTTATAGCATTTTAGCGGTAGCTATTATACCAGCTGTTTCCTTCTACGTATTGGGTAAATATCAATATACGGAAGTGTTTATCGGTTTTGCAATCTTCTACTGCATCTTCGGATACATACTAACAATGAAAAGAATTTTATTGAATCATTAAAAGGGACCGATTTCTGCTGACAGAAATCGGTCCTCGCACGTACCTTCCGGTTGCCCACACGAAAGATACATAAATCAATTATTTATCTTCTTTTTTCATAAAAAACTTATGGTGCGGTAAATCAACATTCAATGCCTCTAATTGTTTCTTTTCGTTGTCTAAAATCGCTTTTGCTTTTGTTTTTGTTGCTTCATCTAATCCAGCAAAGATGTCTTCATGCTTCTCTTTCTCTGGAAGTTTCACACCTAATTTTGTTAATTCTTCTTTTGCTTGCTCATGCGTTAATTTTCCGGATTTCTTTTGCTCTAAAATTGACTTCGCTTTCTCTTTTGTCTGTTCATCTAAGTTAGCAAACATGTCTCCATGTTTACCTTTCTCCGGCATTTTCACGCCTAGCTTTGTTAATTCCTCTTTTGCTTGCTCATGCGTTAATTTTCCAGATTTCTCTTGCTCTAAAATGGACTTCGCTTTTTCTTTCGCCTGTTCATCTAATCCCGCAAACATTTCTTTGTGCTTACCCTTTTCCGGGAACTTCACGCCTAATTTTGTTAATTCTTCTTTTGCCTGTTCTCGTGTTAATTTACCAGACTTCTCTTGCTCTAAAATGGACTTCGCTTTTTCTTTCGCCTGTTCATCTAATCCTGCAAACATGTCTTTACGCTTCTCTTTCTCTGGAAGCTTTACACCTAGTTCCTCTAACTGTTTCTTTGTATCGTCCATAATTGTTTTTACTTTTTGTTTTGTAGCGTCATCCAAATCCTTTTTCGCCGTTTTTGCAGGCTGATCCACTGCTGGAGTATTCGTTGCCGCGAATGCCGGAATGCCGACTCCTCCAATGATTCCGAATGATAAAGCACCTGCAATCGCTAAATAACCAACTGTTTTCTTCTTCATAGGAAATTTCCTCCTTCATATTTCTAATGCATGTACACTTTCGTATACAATGCCTATAGTAATGTCGGTTTCTTAACATTTCCTTAACGATTTAACAAAAAAACACCGCTCGTAATGAGCGGTGTTTCTCTATGCTTTTTGTAATTGTAACTCTTCACGTTCCATTATTTTTCTTAATACAATTGTTTGTGTCATTGTAAATAAGTTACCTGTTATCCAGTACAACACAAGTCCTGATGGCGCCGCAAACCCCATAAATAGAATCATTGCCGGCATCATAATTTGCTGCATCTTTAGCATCTGTACTTGTTCTCCAGGTGTAATATTCGATTGGAAAACTTTCATCTGAATAAATGTCGTTAACGCTGCAATAATCGGTAATATATGATATGGATCTGCATGTCCTAGGTTCACCCATAAAAACGAAGATGTGCGAATCTCTTCAGTTCTGCTAATCGCATAATACAAAGCAGAGAAAATCGGCATTTGTATTAATAATGGCCAGCAACCAGCAAGTGGATTCCAACCGCCTGATTTCATTAGTTCTGACATTTCTTTTTGATACTGCTTTTGTTTTTCAAGGTCTTTGCTTACATCACCGTACTTTTTCTTTAGCTTCTGCAATTCAGGTTGCATTTTCTTCATTTTCGCTTGGCTGCGATATTGCGAAACAGCTAATGGAATCATTGCTGAACGAATAACGAGCGTCATAATAATGATAGCAATCCCAAAGCTAGCTCCAGGTATATAATGAGCAACAAATTGAATCATAAACGAGATTGGATATACAAAATAATGATCCCAAATTCCCGTACTATGTGCATCAATTGGGGCTGCATTACTGCAACCAGATAAAACAAAAACAAATAATAATGATAAACTAACGAGCACAGCTCGGTATGATTTTAACATGTTCATTCCTCCAATGTTTCGTAATTATTTAGCGAAACATTGGCGTATACGGACCGACCTCGTCATTCTCTTCACTTGATTCTTGTCTGCGTACAGAACGAATCATTCCATATTTATAAAAAATAGAAAATAGCGGTACATTTCCTGCACTATCTTCACATGTATCAACTAACGCAAAAGCTCTTTGTCTACCGTTTGATGCTTGTTGACGCACAAAGCGAGAAACATTAGTAAGGAAGAAAACTTCTAATAAACAAAGTGCCGTCGTTACAAACGATATATATAGAATTGCATCCTGCAATAAAAATTCCATCGCTTCACATCCTTAATAAGGTCATTTTAGCACATCGGGCAAATATTCTCTATTTCCTTTTATTTTCAAAAAAAGTATTTTGCATATTTTCTCAAGAAAACAATAATTAAGAAACGTTGTATTCGCTTTCTTTAGCATATTCACACACATCAATGAATAGGCTTGATTTATTAGAAATTTATAAAATTTTTGCATTATAATAAAACTATTGCCAGTTTTTGAAAAAACCTTTATTCTCTTCTTGTAATCAAAAATGAATATGGAGATGAAACATACTATGGGTCAACTAGGAGACGCCGATTACGTTCCCGACACCGCCTTTTTATCCTTCCCAGCAGCTAAAACATTTCACTTAGAATTTATGATACAGTTGGTTGTTATTTTTATAGCTTCTATTCTGTATGCAATTTCTATGAATATGTTTTTTATCCCGCATAATATGATTAGCGGTGGATTCGCTGGTGTAGGGATGATTATCGGTTATTTAATGCACTACAATATCGGTGCACTTATCTTTTTACTAAACATTCCTCTTCTTATTTTAAGTCACTTTTACTTAGGCAAGAAGACAACCTTTTTAACAGCTTACTTTGTAGCTGTATCATCGTTAGCGATGAACATTATCCCGGTACACCAAGTTTCAGACGATATTTTACTTTCTTCTGTATTCGGTGGTGTCATCTGCGGAGCAGCTTCAGGAATTATATTCCGATTTGCTTCTTCAACAGGTGGTTTTGATGTTGTTGGATTGATTGTAGCAAAATATCGAGATGTTTCAATTGGAGCAATCATATTTGTATTCAACTTAATCTTACTTGTAGCAGCAGGTTTTATTTTCGGATGGGATATTACACTTTATACGTTAATTAGTCGATTTGTAGTCAGCAAAGTTATCGATGCTGTGCATACGAAACATATTAAATTAACGATAATGACTATTACAGAAAAAGGCGAGGAAATAAAAAGCGCACTACTACATCACGGCATACGCGGGGTGACAATGGTAGACGCTGTCGGCGGCTATACAAACCATAAGAAAAAAATGATTTACACTGTCGTGACTCGCTATGAGTTAGGCGAAATGAAACGTATTATCCGTCAAGTGGATAACAAAGCATTTATGAACATTACTGAAACAGTTGAAATTGTCGGCCGTTTCAAACGCATATAAAAAGGTTAATAAATTAAAGGGCATAACATATTAGTCATATATAATATGTTATGCCCTTTGTTATTCAACTAACGTACCTTTTAGCATAATAAAATCACTAAGTTTATTACTACAAATCGGAGGATAGCATTCCATATACAATACTATCTGTCCATTCATCTTTATTCCAAAAATCTTGTATGAAATGGGCTTCCTTTCTCATACCTATTCGTTCACACAATTTTTGTGAAGCTGTATTACGTGCATCAAGATTAGCCTGTATACGATGTACATTACATTCATTAAATAATTTCAATACCAAACTACTTACTGCTTCTGTCGCCAAACCTCTCCCAACTACTTCATTTGAAAAACTATAACCAATCTCAACAGTGTCTTTCATATTTGTGTACCATACGGATAAATCACCAACTACTTTAGTTTTGTATATAACTGCCAAACTTAATATTGTTTCTTTAGTAAGTACATTATTTGCTATCTTCTTATTAAATCTTTTCTGCATGTCTTCATGAGTCCACTTATTATGTAATAGGAACTTACATGTATCATCACTATTATAAATAGCAAATACATCCTGTAAATCAGTACTCTTAAAAGGTCTAATTATTAATCTTTCTGTTGTGAACTCCAAGTTAGCTCTCCTCCCTTACATTCATGCTATAAAACATTTTTTATAGTATTTAAGCCTCCTTCTTAGATCTCACCTTGATTACATATTTCATCATAATAAATTAAAATCCTTCTTCCACTAAACTGCACCGTTAATGGTATTTCCTTGCGCTTTTTATTTTTTACACTTATTACAAAATCAGATAATTCTATTATTATGTCTCTAAATGTGTTATAATGAAAGCAGACTCACAAAAAAAGAGTATATAGACTTGGAAGTTTCTCTTATTTTACAAGCAAAAAGAAACGAGCAGTCGGGTATATTTCAGACACCATACACGTAACGGTTTAAACAACCGATCATCTTAGTTACTCTTCAATGATCTTTTTATAAAAAGATACGTACAATTAAAACTCACTTCAATATACTATACCTACCTTTTTGACTTCCAAATCATCTTATTACATAAGGAGATGAACATATGAATCAATATATACGATATACAATAGCTGTCCTGTTTGCTATTATCGGCGGAACAATCTGCTTCTGGACAAACACTCAGCTTGGAGAGAATATCATCTTTAATGGAATCGAAACACTTGTAAGCGCTTCAATTTTAGGCGGATACATTTACTTCCTCTTTAATCCAGAAGAAAATGCTCAAAAAACAATGTTATTAACAATGATCGGAATCGTTGGTGGATGTATTTCCTACTCAATGACAAACTATACATTACCACTTCAATTAAGCTCAGCTTTCTTCCACGGTCTATGGACTTGGTTCATTGCATTCTGCCTAGCAGACGTATTCAACCTATTACAAGACAATGAAGAAGATAGCGGTCGCCAAATTGAAAGTAACTCTTAAGCTGGAAGATACTCTTCCAGCTTTTTCATGTTGGTTTGCATACCCCGCATCACGATAAAAAGAAGTTGCCCTCACGGCAACTTCTTTTCCATATACCCCACTTCGTATTCACTAAAATATATCAACGATTTTTCAAATATATCGATCGTTTCTCCACTTATATCAACGATTTTTTCATTATATCGACGCTTCGACACAAGATATCGATTTACCGACAACCTTCGACACTCAAAACGCACAACATACCCTATCCACCAAGCAATTTACTGCCGAACTCTACGATTAAAAAGATAATTAATAAGATCGCGAGTATCTTTAATGCTACATATGCTACTTTAAAAACAGCATAAATGAGCAAGACGATTAAAATAATCGTTAAAATTTCCATCTAGAATTCCTCCAAGCTTTGCTCTTCTTATCTCATTTTACTCGTCCTAGGCTGTTTATGGAACGGCATAAGATGACATAGAAAAAAAAGGATACCTCACCCATCGTAAGATACCCTCTCTTTCAGCTGCTCAAACCATTCTCTTTCTACTTGTAAATATCCCATCTCACTCTTCTCGGCGCTCTTTAATTCTTGATTGGCTTTCTTCATATAAGTACGGGACGCTTCCATATTACCCTCTACATATCTAATAATTCCTTGTGTACGGTAATATCCACTTAGGTCCATTTTTGTAATAGCCTTTGCATGTTCCTTTGCTTCTTGCAAAGAAAGACTATCCATCTGATAAAGGGCTTTATATAAAAGGTACCAACTATGAAAACTACTAACGAAAAACTTATTTTCTTTCGTTACAGGTAGTTGAACAATTCGTTCTATATACGGTATCGCTCTTTCCATTCCCTCTTGATCTGCACGAGCAAAAAAGACGAGCATAAGTCTACTCATTATCTCTCTTATCCCTTTATTCTCTTTTATTTTCTCCTCACTCAATTCTACTAACCTTTCATCCCAATCTTTCGGTCTTTTATAACTAAATAACTCACTCGATATTTGAATCTCATATAAGTGATTTCTAGCTCTTTCATCATCTTTAATTAAAATAAGAAATTGCATCCCATCACTCATAAGCATTCCTTTTATCGGCACAATTGTAACCGCAAAGATTGCAAAATGGAAAAAGGAAAAATATAAAAGATATTGATAATAACTCACCATATATATGTAACCGGAAGTAATACCAAATAGTAAACTCGTAATCGGTCCACCTAAAGTGAGCCACGCCCACTTTTTCGAAAGATTCGGTGTCTCTATAGAAGGTGGTACTAGTGTTGCAACACCTCCAAAGTACGCCCACAATTTATTTTCTCGAATGCGTAATTTTCCCTTTTCTTTTTGAATAGTAATGGGTCCTACTGTCATAAATTTAAATGTCAAACCACCTATTACACCAAATACTACATGTCCTAGCTCATGAATGGCTAACACTAACAATGAAATTCCAACTATTGCCCATAAGTTCAAAATTACTTCTAATTTCCCAGTTCGGATTACTCCGTATAAAATGGACAGAATTAGCGCCACTGTCATTGAGCCAGCTGGCCTTCTTAAAATATCCACCTTTTTCTCCCCTTAATAAATCATTTTTCTTTGCATTTCGTACATGAACTTCCCGAGATGCAATATCCAAATAAATGAGATTAAGCCAATTAATACAAAATCGATATCACTAGCAGCTGTATATATAACGGCAGCCCACCATACATATGCCAATATTGTATTCGTAAATTCATACGCTTTATATCCAGCCTCATGCACAATGTGCTTTAATCCTTCATCTGCGTTTTTCGTCCACATTTTCATAGATTCCATATACGTTACACCTTGTTCAGGATATAGCTTATTATAACGATTTTTTGTTATAAGTCCGATAATTACTACAGTAGTTAAACAAACAATAGAAGCTACTAAATTCCACACCGCAAATGAAACATTTGTATCCTGCAACAGTGCACGTCTACATGTAATAACTGCATATACAAACCATGCCTGCGTAACTATATCGCCTACACGTAAATATATACTTATAATGCCTAATTTTCTGCCTTGTACGCTCTCTTCTTCATCGCGTGCCTCTGCTAACATACGTGTATTCTTCCAAGTATAGTACATCATTAAGATTCCAAAAATAGTACATATACCTATAAATGTATTGGATGATAATTTTCTCGGTTCATCCGAGAGTAAATTTAAAGCTATATAAGACGTTAAAAAGCCACCCATCATACTTAATGCTATTTTCCCCACAGAATCAAATTGTTTTTTTCGTTTACTCTTCATCGTCCTCTTCCCCCTCTACTAACGTAAATATTTCTTCCACCGGTACATTGAAAATTTGTGCGATTTTTAACGACAATACGATAGATGGTGCATAATCCCCGCGCTCAATTAAACTAATCGTTTGCCGTGATGATCCAATCGCTTTCCCTAAATCCCCTTGTGATAAACGATGCTTTGCTCGCAATTCCCTCACTCGATTTTGAAGCTTCATGTCTTCCCTCTTTTTCATTTATTTAATTAAAATTGTAAATAATATCCTTATCTTTGTCAATTATAATTGTCATTACGACTATAATAATTGACAAGATACTTATTTCTTATCCTGTATCAAATTCCTATAAAGAATGTAAAATGCGCATTAAACATAGTCTTGAAAATAAAAAAGTCAGTGCTTTTGCACTGACTTCCTAAATTCTGACATAGAATGGATTTCATATTAACTTGCGTTTTGTAGTAATACTCGTTTTAACTGCTTACGGAAACGAATACCTAACGTAACCGCTACAATCACAATAACTCCAAAAATGATTTTACCGATATGACCTTCTAGCACTCCAAAGATATCATGTAAGTTTCCACCTAACCAGTAACCACCGATTAAGAAGAATGATACCCAAAATAGAGCACCTGAATAAATTGTAATGGCAAAACGACGAAATGGTAAATTAATAATTCCTGCAAAGTATCCTGTGAAATGACGTACACCAGGAATAAAGAAACCAATAAAAATCAGGAAGTACCCATACTTATCAAACCACATTCTCGTTAAGTCAATTTTTCTTTGCGTTAAAAATACGTATTTCCCATACTTTTGAATGAAAGGCATACCTAATTTATTTCCTAAAAAGTATTGAATCGTCATTCCTACACTTGTCCCAATAAAGGATAGAATAATTAAAATCGGTAAACTTAAATCACCCTTATGTGCTAAAAATCCCGCATATGCTAACGTTGGCTCTCCCGGAAACGGAAGTGCAATATATTCTAACAGCAAGCCGACAAGTACAACATAGTACCCGTATTGCTGAAATAATTCATGAATCCATTCCATGTCATCTCTCCTTTCAATCACGTACAACTTCTTACTATTATTGTATAAAAAAATTGTCGAAATAACTATCACAATAGCTTACATTTTTATTACATTTTTGTAAGGGTCACACTAATGATTTTCGTTCTTTATTAAATAGTAAAAATCATTTTTCAAGTCGAAATAGCGAAAAGGCGCATTAATAACATGCAAATTTTATCCATTTTTTAGCACTAAAAAACCTCTCTTATTTTGTTCTCAATAAAAAACCATCACAAACTCATGCTAACTTCATATTAGCTTCATATACGTATTGTAAGATTATATCGGAATTTGTTGAAAAATTTAACCAATATATGACTAAGCATTAATTTGAATAAATATAAGTCGTTTTTCGAAATTGAAAAAAGGGTGAATACGAAATGGAAGCATATAAAATGCACGATTTTATTAATACAAATGTTGAATCTCATCAAAATGAAACCGTTTTTAATTTACAAATATGTGAAACAAGTGAATTTGACGTAAGTTTAACAAAATCTACAACACTATCTTTTATCGTTTCAAAAAAGAATATTAAAATTGTCACGAAAAAATGGATTAATTCAAATCAAGAAAGCATGATTGGCAAAAGCTACATCATTCCAACAAAAGCTTTTCATTATTTCTTACCAATCATCTCTGAAAATGAAGATGAGCTAAATATTCAAGTTCAAAGTTTTGGACTACGTGGTGAGCTTTTATTAAATGAAAGATTACTTATTGATAACAACAACAAACACAACAGCAAAATTACTACATTCTTTGAAACATTAGATGAAAATGTAAATAAAGCATTACGAGGATTACAACTTCATTGTATGTAAGACTCTTACGATAGTAAAAGGAGAATAACAATGAAAAAATTATTATTAAGCGCACTATTATCATTAGGATTTTTAACTCTTCCATTCGCTAGCGCAGAGGCAGCTACAACGAAAGATCAATTAATCGTAGACACTCAGTTAAATAAAATGGATTATTATCAGGATGGAAAATTTATAAAAAGTTTTACTGTCGCTACTGGAAAAGCTGCAACACCTACACCTAAAGGCACTTTTCAAATCGTAAATAAAATTAAAAATCGCCCTTATTATACAGGCAAAATTAAAGGCGGCGATCCACGTAATCCACTTGGTGACCGTTGGCTCGGATTAAATATGGCAGGAACTTACGGAACAACTTATGCGATTCACGGAACTAACAATAATCAAGCAATCGGCAAATGGACAACACTTGGTTGTATTCGTATGTATAACAATGATATACACTGGTTATTTGAGCGCGTTCAGCAGCAAGCTACTGTCACTGTAAAATAGCCTAAAAACAAGATTTATGTGTAGCCAAGAATTTTATGTCTTGGCTTATTTTATTTATTCATTTACAGTAGCAAAACAACTGTATTTACATATATAATAGGAATAGATTTAATTAGCTAATATTTAAACATTGATAAACGTAGATATTAAAATTATACAGTTATAATGTTTTATAAATTTTATAATACATACTATAATAGAACTACTGTAATTCTGAACTATTCAGTAACACTAAACTATTCCCCTTGCTACCTTCATGATTATTTTATAGCGGGGGCTTATTATATGTATAAACAATCTGAGTCACTCGAAAAATGATGAATTCGAATATTGCAGTAAAAAGCGTTATTTAGGAGGTGTTACTATGACGCATATACTGGTGATTGAAGACAACCCAGATATACAAGAACTTATTCGTGAATTTCTAATGGCACAAAACTTTACAGTTGATGTAGTTGGTGCTGGAACAGAAGGTATTCTTCTTTTCCAAAAAAATTCATACGATCTTGTCCTCCTCGATGTAATGTTACCAGATATAGATGGCTATAGTATTTGTAAAATTATGCGAGGACAATCTGATGTACCAATCATTATGTTAACAGGCTTACATAATGAAGAAAGTGAAATTAAAGGATTTGAGTTAGGTATTGATGACTATATTACGAAACCGTTCCATTATACTGTATTTATTAAGCGTGTAGAGGCTGTATTAAGAAGGGCAGCAACGAAGGAAGCAGAAGCTGCAACTATACTACAATTCCATGAATTGATGTTAAACTCTACAGCATATGCAGCTTATGTTCATGGTAATCAAATTGAATTGACAACAAAAGAATTTGAAATTATTTATACTTTACTGCAAAATCGAGGAAAAGTATTATCAAGAAGTGATTTGTTGAATAAGGTATGGGGCTATGAACATTATGGTGATGTAAGAGTTATAGATACACATATTAAAAACTTAAGAAAAAAATTAGGAATTCCTTATATTAAAACGGTGAAAGGCATTGGCTACAAAATCGAATCGTAGCAAAGACAACATCACCAAAAATATTTTCATCAAAACCTTATTATTTTGTATTCTTTTATCACTTTGTCTTTATCAAATTATTTACTTTCTAGCTTCAAACTACGATAAAGAACGTTTTGCGAAAGAAAATGGAACGCCGACTACAGAACAGGCGAATTCAGATAAGCAAAACGACGAAAGTAAAACGAAGCAAAATAAAGCTGTGTCAGAGGGGAGCATTTCTAATTTTCAATCTTCTATTATAGATTATAAATCTCTTTCTACAGCTATCAATCACCTTTTGCAGCCTAGCCAAACTGCAAAGGCAAAAGAACATACACAAAATCTTTCGGGGAAAAATAGCACTTCTAATCCGCCTACAGAAGCAGAAAAGAAAGCCGCTAATAATGATGCCTTACATACACAAAATGCAGCAAGTAAAACAAATGATACAAATGATAATCCAAAGTTAGCAGATGCGTTGCAGCAATTAGCTCCACATATTGGCGCGACAATGCTTGCATTATCACTACTCGGATCTTTAATTTATACAAAACTAATTGCCAAACCTTTTCAATATATGAGCGATGCTTTAAAAGATATTATGAATCTTGATTTCTCAGATAAAAAGCTACTTAACAAAAATACAGATCAAACAGATTTTAATTTGCAAGTAGCTGCTTCACAAGTACCAAATATTGTGAAGAATTTACATGCAAGCAATCAAGATTTAAGAAACGAGCTCAAGAAGGAACAACAATTAGAACAATCTCGTAAAGAATTTATGTCTATGGTATCCCATGAATTAAAAACACCAATCGCAGCCGTTATGGGACAACTAGATGGCATGATTCACGGAATTGGAGCTTATAAAGATAGAGATAAGTATTTGAAACGTTCCTACGAGATGATGCAAGACATTAACATATTAACGGAAAAAATGTCGGAATTATCCAAAATACAAAACCCTCAATTTAAACCGAATTTAGAAGTCATTTCTTTATCTAATATTATTGAGGATGTTATGAAGAAAGTAGATTACTTTGTATCTGTAAAACAATTAAATGTACAATCTAATATTAAACACGACGTACAAATTTTAGCTGATCCTAAATTTATTCAAACTGCTATTTTTAACATTATTTCAAATGCAATTCATTATACAATTGACCATCAGCACGTATATATAAAGCTTTATGAAAAACCAAATGGTTACGCATTAGAAGTATTAAATACAGGTTCACAAATTGATGAAGATAAACTTGCTCATTTATTTGAGCCTTTCTATCGCGCAAACCCTGATAAACACGGTTTAGTACAAGGTAGTGGTCTTGGATTATATATCGTGAAACAAATATTAGATAAACATCAGTTTCCTTATGGGATACAAAACACGCCTCAAGGTGTAAAATGTTCTATTGTATTCCCAAAAGCAATGTAAAAACCTACTACAATTTCATACCCCAAATTCATACTTCGTATGAGTGGCGGAATTTTGTAGAGTATATGACTCTGTTTCGTTCGCCCGTTATCCTTATTTGGATAGCGGGCGTTTTTTATTACTTAAAAGGAGGATTTTTTATGGAAAAGTTTAAATATTCATTGCTCGTTTTATTCGGTGCTTGCAGCTATGGCATACTTTCAACTATTTTCAAACTCGGATTCATAAATGGATTTTCAGCACATCAACTATTAGGGGGACAATATGTCTTCGGATGGATTGGACTATTTCTACTCGTTCTTTTCTTTTCACGTCATAAAGTAACAAAAAAACAATTCTTTTCCTTACTAACCGTCGGAACAACAATGAGTATGACCGGGATTTTCTACGCTATTTCTGTAGAAGAACTACCCGCATCTATCGCTGTCGTCCTACTCTTTCAGTTCACTTGGATTGGTGTCATTATCGAAGCAATTGCAAATCGAACATTTCCAAGCCGCGATAAGATTATATCTATCCTTATTTTGTTTGCTGGTACATTGTTTGCAGGTGGTGTATTTGAAGGCCTCGGACAAAGTTTTTCTACGAAAGGGATTATCTTTGGACTATTAGCTGCTGTCTCTTTTTCATTCTATGTTTTTGCAAGCGGGCGCGTCGCTACGGATGTTCCGCCTTATACGAAAAGCTTCCTTATGACAACAAGCGCTACTCTTATCGTATGCCTATTCTTTCCGCCAACCTTTTTAACAGACGGTGCTTTGCAAGCCGGTCTATGGAAATATGCTTTCTTCCTCGGATTATTCGGCGTTGTTGTACCTGTCATTTGTTTTTCAATCGGTGTACCAAAGGTTGGAACAGGGCTTGGTACAATATTAGGTGCAGCTGAATTACCAACTGCTATTATTGCTTCTATTACACTTGTACATGAAGTCGTAACGTTCATGCAGTGGATTGGAATTATTTTCATATTAGTTGGGATCTTCACTCCTCAGCTGCTTACGGCTAGGAAAGAAAGGAAACAAAATCGCGTGCATAGCGCTTGAAAAAATACAGAATTTATATAAAAGATATAACTGCAATTAAAATAAGTAAATTTATCTGGAGGTATAAATGACTATTTTAAGCATCGTATTTTTTGCTATTATGTGTATCTTCTTCCTAATAAGATATATGAAAGAAAAGAAATTTTACGATTTACTTCTCATTCCCGTTTGTATATATGCAGGAGCAGTGAAAACTCCTTTCGTAGAGTACTTAAACTTTAATACTACATTTAAAATAACGTATGATATTGCAGCTATTATTCTTGTAATCCTTGCTGTACTTTTCTTTTTGAAAGATAAGAAAGAGAATCATACTGCATAACAAAAGACCTTTCATTTACTTGAAAGGTCTTTTTCTCTATCTCATTTTACCGCTCCATACAGCTTCTCTATCTCATGCTCAATTTGTTTTACATCGATTCGCTCAAATAATGGCTGTACGCTATCAATTCTACTTGGCAACGTATTTTGCGGTTCCCAATTTCGTTTCACAATCGACAATGTGTTTCGAACTCTTTCACTTGAAAATGGTAAAAACGGTTCAAGGAGATTTGCAAAATTAGCGATAAGATACACACAGTTATAAATCGTTTCTTCACATGAAACTGGATCATCTTCTCTTTGTTTCCAAGGCTGCTTTTCATCAAAGTATTTATTTGCAAAACGTACTGCATCAAATATTGTTTCTAGCGCCACCTTAAATTTAGTTTGCTCAATCGCCTCTCCTACACGCTTATATAATCCTTCTACTTTATCTTTCAGCTCTACTTCAATACTTCCCTTCG
The DNA here is from genome assembly GCF_052646455.1 of Bacillus cereus group sp. Bce041. Lineage (NCBI taxonomy): Bacteria > Bacillati > Bacillota > Bacilli > Caryophanales > Bacillaceae > Bacillus > Bacillus cereus group sp. Bce041. The sequence goes on along the minus strand of NZ_JBQXON010000006.1, from coordinate 206,779 downwards.
GCACGATACCACCATAATATTTTTCGATAAACTTTAATGTCCGGTTCACAAAGTTCCCGTATGCACCTAATAATTCACTATTATGACTGTAAATAAATTCCCGCCATGAAAAATCAGTATCGCGATTTTCTGGTGCGTTGACGGTTAAAAAGTAACGAATAGAATCTGGATCATAGCGTTCTAATATGTCAGGCACCCATACTGCCCAGTTTTTACTTGTAGATAATTTTCTTTTTTCAACTGTTAAATATTCATTCGAAACGATATGACGCGGGATTGCTTCCTCCCCTATTCCAAGTAATACCGCTGGCCAAATGACGGAATGAAACGGAATATTATCCTTTCCGTGCACATAATATGTTTTCGCTTCGCTATCCCAAAACTCTTGATCATCTTTCCCTGTTTCTTCAGCCCAATGTTTACTCGCTGAATAATAGCCTGTCACTGCTTCAATCCATACGTAAATTTTCTTATCTTCATACCCTTCTACTGGAATTGGTACCCCAATTGGTAAATCACGTGATACGGCCCTATCTAGTAATCCTTCCTTTACATATCTCTCTGTTAGTTGAATCGCATTGTCGCGCCATGTCCCTGTTTGCTTGGCAATTTCTACAGCCCTTTTAATTTGCTCCTGAAATGTATGCAATGCGAAATAGAAATGCTCTGTTTCCTGTACAGATGGTGTACTACCACATAACTTACATTTCTTTTCTAACAAATCGAGTGGATCTAAAATAGCAGAACACGCATCGCATTGATCTCCTCTTGCTGCTTCATGACAATGTGGACATATTCCTTCTACATAACGATCCGGTAAAAACTGCGTACACGTTTCACAATATGCTTGTTCCACTGTTTTTTTAAAAATATGTCCTTCTTCTAATAAACGTAAAAAAACATTTTGAACCGTTTCATGATGGTGCTCACTATCTGTACGTGTATAGCAATCATAAGTAAAACCAAGGCTACGAAAACATCGCTGGAACTCTTCATGATACTGATCAGCAATTTCCTTCGCTGTCACACCTTCTTGTTTTGCTCTAATTGCAATCGGTGTTCCATTACAATCACTTCCCGAAACATACAACACATTCTCACCTTTTGACCGGTAATAACGTGCTAAAATATCTCCAGGTAATAAACTCGCAATATGGCCAAGATGTAATGAACCATTCGCATACGGCCAAGCGCCCCCAATAAAAATACTCATCTTACATTCCTCCTTTAAAATATAAAAAGCCCCACCCCTATCTTAAAAAAGATAAGGGCGGGGCTGTATAAACAGTCGCGGTACCACCTTATTTCGCCAATTACTCACATAATTAGCCTTAACAAGTACGGAGCTATATGCTCTTATACTGTGGTTTTGATAACGAGTACCAACTCTCGTCGCCGCCTACTATTATCATTTGATAAGTTCAGGACGAAGCTCAAAGGCCATTGTTCAAATGAATATTCTTGCTTCTTCTCAGCTACCGAAGCTCTCTGGAAAGAATGTGTTCATCCTACTTTTCCTTTTCAACGCTTTTACGTATAACAAGTATTGTACGACTTAATCACAGAAAAATCAAACTTTTATACGGAAAGAAAAGGAAATTCCATCCCCCTGCCTAATACCTATACGTTCACAAAAGGAGTGATAACATTGAACCAAAAACAACTAAGCACTATAAATGAAAAAAGCTGGAATACAGCTGCTTATGAAGCTTGGACGAATCGCCATGGGGCGCCAGAGGATTATGGAAGATCCCACACGCGAAGTAGCACATTATTTACCTTACATACAATCTCCAAAAGGAAAACGTATTATTAACTTACTCGGCTCAAAAGGAAATAAAGGTGTTGCTCTCGCTCTTTTAGGCTCTGACGTAACAGTTGTTGATATTTCAGCAAGTAATGCAAAATATGCAAATGAACTTGCGGACGCAGCAGGTGTCTCTATCCAGTATGTCGTTTCGGATGTATTAAATGTGCAGCTCTCCGAATCATTTGATATCGTATTGCTGGAACTTGGTGTACTCCATTACTTTCTAGATTTAAAACCACTCTTTCAAAAAATTGCTACTTTACTTAAGCGAGATGGAATGCTTATCCTTCGTGACTATCATCCTGTTTACACAAAATTATTAGGAGTCGACCACCCATCATTTCAAGCCAATGGAAATTATTTCGATGAAGAATTAATTGAAGATGATGTTGCTTATAGCATCCTTCTTACAGAAGCACAGAAAGAATCGCTACCTAAAACAACCATCCGTCGCTGGACGCTAGGAGAAATCATTACAACACTTGCGGAAGAACGTTTTAAAATCGAAAAACTAGTTGAAGAACATGGATCTCATCAAATATGGGTCTTTCCTTCTACTGCACCAGAAGGAATCGAAGAACGTATCCCTGGTCTATATACAATAATTGCGACAGCATGCAAAAAAGGATCCCTTCACGGATAGGATCCTTTTTGCATGCTCACGCATATAAGTTGAGGTTGGAGATTACCATAATTCTGTAGAATAGGACACAAGATATTTCAACATTTCGTCTCTGACTTACGTCGTCAAAAAGGGGTATGACCAACATAACGAAGAGTAATGTTTTTAGTTGATATTGATAATCGTTATCAACTAATTAGAAGTATACATGATGTCATTTCAAATTTCAATAGCATTTCTAATATTTATTTATGAATTTTATGATATGCAAATGTATACATTTTAAGAACTTTTTCTAATACTAATCTGACTCCTTCCATTATCTGCTATAATTTTCATTGAACAGATTAATAACTTCATAATAATGTTTTTATTAATTTTGTTTTAAATATCTATAAATCATAATAAACAGTTTAAATGAGGGTAGGGGTAACGATGAAATATGTTAGTATTCGAAAAAAACTACTGTTCACACTCTTAAGCATTTCTTCTTTATTTAGTATTGCTCTTATTGTTATTCTTTCATTCGCCATGAATCAAGCAAGTGAAATCGAAACGTTAAAAAATGATGTATCAAAAAGAGCGACGATTTTAAAAGAACGTGGCGATTGGTTCCAAGCACAAGTTGCTGGTTTACAAGAATATTTGCTATCACATGATCAAAAAGGATTAGATAAGTTCAATCGAGAAGGGAAAAAATTAGCTGATACTAGAGAGAAAGTAACAAGTGACAAGAAGCTCCCAGAAGGAATGAAAGAAGCTATTTTAATGGGTGGAAAATGGCGTAGCGTCATAGATAATGAGGTACTACCTCTTGCGCGTGAAGGAAAATGGGACGAAGCATCCAAAATTGCTTTATCACAAACAGATTATGTAAATGATCTTTTAGGTCGTTTTAATAAATATACAAATGAAGAGAATGAGAAACGTGACGCATTAATTGCTGATGTCGAGTCTTCTTCATCACTTATTCAATATATTATTTTCTTCTCACTTATTACATGTACATTAACGTCTATCTTATTAGCATGGTGGTTCTCTGGTAAACTCGTTAAACCAATTCGACAAATTGATGAGAAGTTAAAAGAATTAGCTTCTCAAAACGGAGATTTAACGGCTAGATTACACGTAACAAGTAAAGATGAAATTGGTGACATTGCAAATTCCTTTAATCAAATGCTCACTAACTTACAGCATATAATAAAACAAGTTCAACAAACATCAACAAGTGTAAAAGAAGCTTCCGAAAATGTATTTATCGAAACAACCGCTTCTATGGAAAATACCGCAAGAACCCAAGAAACTATGAATGCTCTTGAACACAATATTCGTTCACAAGTTTCTAGCATTGAAGAAAGTTCAACCGCAATGGATGACATGGCAACGAGTGTTCAGCGTATCGCTGAGTCCGCCTCTTCTGTTACTAGTTTAGCTGTCACAACTTCAGAAAAAGCAGATGATGGGAATAAAGTCATTGAGAAATCTATTACACAAATGCATACAATTAACGAAGCTGTTAACGCTACATCACAAGTAGTTGAGCGGCTCATTACACATACAAATCATATAGATACTGCACTTCAATCTATTTCAAATATCGCCGACCAAACAAATTTGCTCGCTTTAAATGCTTCTATTGAAGCAGCTCGTGCTGGTGAACACGGCAAAGGATTCGCTGTTGTTGCCGATGAAGTTCGAAAACTTGCTGAACAATCTCAACTAGCCGCAACTGACATTAACCATTTACTTCATCAAATTCAAGCTGATACAAAAATAGCAAATGATATGATGACACAAGGTCAAGCAGAAGCTTCTGAAGGAATTACGGTTATTCGTACCGCCGGATCTTCATTCTCAGAAATTGTTAACCACATTAACAAAGTCTCTACACAAATGCAAGAAATGTCTGCAACTGCTGAAGAGATGGCTGCAAGCTCTGAAGAAATGAACGCAGCTTTAAATAATATCGCTTCTATTTCAAACGAAGTTGCTGCAGAAACATCACAAACAGCGCATTCGGCTGGTGATCAAGTAAACAAAATGAGTATCGTGGCTAACAAATCATCTGAAATGAAAACAATCGTACAAGAACTTGAAGTTCTCGTCTCTCATTTCAAAACAAACGCTTAAAGTGAAAATGACACGAGCTCAAAGGTATAGGAATGAAAGTTTTACAGTCTCTCTTTTTTCACTTTAAAATATCTCTTTCTATCTCTCATTCCGTCTGCTATAATTCCTAAAGGAAATAAGAAAGCTTTATTCCAACTGGAGTAAAGCTTTCTTTCAATTTTTTACATTTATTAATTCTAATACTAAGATTTCACAAAGGAGGCTTTTAATTATATGAATTTTGTAAGTATCAGAAAAAAACTTATGTTCATGATGGGAACGATTTGCGCTTTATTTGGTGTCGCCTTAGCATTTATTTTATTTTTTGCTATCGACCAATCTCGTAAAGCTGAAACATTACAAAAAGAAATTTCTCCACTGGCAACAGAATTGAAAGAGCGTGGAGACGCTTATCAAGTACAGCTCTCTGCTTTAAGAGGTTATTTACTACAACATGATCAAGTCGAATTAGACAAGTTTAATGAGATGAGTAAACGTCTTGAGGATTCAAAAGATAAACTTCTTTCTAATCCAAATCTTTCTTCGTCCGTAAAAAGCACAATGGAATTAGGGTCTACTTGGAGAAAGTTCATTGAAGAAAAAGTATTCACTCTTGCAAAAGAACAAAAATGGGAAGAGGCTTTACAAGTAGCTTCTTCAGAAAACGGAACGGTCTATAAAGTAATTGGTGACTTCACAAATTACAGTAATGAACAAGCTAAATTACGTGAACAATCTATTGAAAAAATTGATCAATCTGCACTCTTAATCGAATATGTTATTTTCTTATCACTTGTTGTATGTATTATCGTTGCAATTATTCTTGCATGGTGGTTCTCTGGTAAACTGGTGAAACCAATTCAACAAATTGACACGAAACTAAAAGAATTGGCCTCTCAAGAAGGTGACTTAACGGCACGTCTACAAGTAAATAGCAACGATGAAATAGGTGCTATCGCAACATCATTTAATAAAATGTTAGAAAACCTACAACATATTATTAATCGTGTTCAAAAAACATCAGTGGAAGTACAAACCGCTTCTGAAAATATGCTAGAAAAAACGAATACATCACGTGAGGCGACATTAAGAGTCCAAAGCTCGATGTCCAACTTAAATGCAAGTATTCAATCACAAACTTCTAGTATGGAAGAAAGTTCAACTGCAATGGATGATATGGCAGTAAGTGTTCAGCGCATTGCTGAATCTGCTTCATCTGTAGCGGAACTTGCTGTTGCCACATCTGAACATGCTAGCGATGGCAGTACCGTTATCCAAAAATCTGTTTCACAAATGACAACAATACACGAAGCTGTAAATGCTACGTCAGAAGTGGTTGAACGTCTAATCACTCATACGAAATATATTGATACTGCTGTACAATCTATTTCTAATATTGCTGAGCAAACAAACTTACTTGCTTTAAATGCTTCTATTGAGGCAGCTCGTGCTGGTGAGCAAGGAAAAGGATTTGCTGTCGTAGCTGACGAAGTTCGAAAACTTGCTGAACAATCTAAAACAGCTGCAACAGACATTAATCAATTACTACATCAAATTCAAAATGATACAGAAACTGCTAGCTCTATGATGTCTCAAGGCCGTTCTGAAGCATTTGAAGGCATTAATGTTATTCGTGAAGCTGGTACTTCTTTCTCAACAATTGTAGAACAAGTAAATAAAGTATCTACTCAAATGCAAGATATATCAGCAACTGCTGAAGAAATGGCTGCAAGTGCTGAAGAAATGAACGCTTCACTTAATAACATCGCTTCTATCTCTACTGAAGTATCGAGCGAAACTGCCGCAACGGCACAATCTGCTGAACAGAAAGTTATTGTTATGAATGAAATGACAGTAACTGCTAGAAAAATGAAACAAACAGTTGAAGAGTTAGATCAACTCGTATCTCATTTTAAAACAGAATAGATGTTCAAAAAATATCCCTTCTTTGAAAGAGGGATATTTTTTTGAGCTCATTTCCTGCACATTATGCTCATTTCCGTTATAATGAGAATCGATATCATTAAAGTGTAGGAGGGGCTGCTTATGTCACAAGAAGCATTTGAAAATAAATTACTTGCCAATTTAGAGGCTGTTATTGACCCTGAACTAGGTGTTGATATCGTTAATCTTGGATTAGTTTATGATGTTACAGCAGATGAAAATAATAATGCTGTCATTACGATGACTATGACTTCTATCGGTTGTCCAATGGCTGGGCAAATCGTATCAGACGTTAAAAAAGTATTATCAACGAACGTACCTGAAGTTAATGAAATAGAAGTAAATGTCGTTTGGAATCCACCGTGGTCGAAAGAACGTATGTCACGTATGGCGAAAATCGCATTAGGCATTCGCGACTAAATAAAGTGGAAATTTCATCATTTGCGGATAGCGGGATAAAGAAAAGACCTGACTAGGATGTCAGGTCTTTTCTCTTATTATTTTACACCTACTGCATCATAAGCTTTCGTTACAGCTTGTACAGCTTTAGAGTTTTTACCATATAAATCTTCAGCTGACTGAAGAGCAGCTTGACGCATCATTTTGAAGTCAGAGTTTGCAGTTAAATATTTCGTAAGAGCACGGTAGTAAATTTTTTCTGTCGCTTCACGGCCCACTCCAGTTACTTTCACGCCGTAATGATCTCCGCCTTCAGATACTAAATATGCAGCTTTATTGTTAATACTGCTGTTAATATGAACACCGCCATTATCAGCTGTTCCAGTATAACGTTTACTATAGTGATCTGGGTAACCTTCACTTGGTTTTAATGGATTTGGAATAGACGCTGGGTCTTTAAGAGAGCGAAGTGCATCACCAGGTTTATCAGGTGTATAAATATCAGCACCTAAATCCCAGCTCTTCTTCTCAACCATAACACCCATAATATCAGATAACGATTCATTTAACGCCCCTGACTCATTTTTGTAAACAAGGTTTGCTGTATGTTCAGTTACAGCATGCGTTAATTCGTGACCGATAACATCAAGTCCAGCAGATAATGGAATGAATGTTTTTCCATCGCCATCACCATACATCATTTGCACACCATTCCAAGCTGCGTTATTCCAGCTCTCCCCTACGTGAACAGTTGAAATAAGCTTCGCACCTTTATCATCGAAAGAGTTACGATTAAATGTCTTTTTGTAGTAATCATATACTTTTCCTGCATTTACATGCGCATCAACTGCAGCTTTATCTTCGAAGAACTTAGATTTACTTTCAACTTCTTCTCCTGTATATCCAAGCCATTGTGAGAATAAATTAAACCAGTTCTCGTCCATATTTTCTGCATCAAATGTATGAACACCTTGTCCTCGTTTACCATCAAACAAGTTGAATTGTCCTGTTTTCGTATCTTGAGCAATTTCAAATGATTGTCTAGCACCTAATACTCCGTAACCAAATCCAGTAATGTTATCTACAGCGTTATATTTCTCAATAACATTTCCATTCGTTGCATCAACAAAATAATGCCAATACCCTGGAGCTGGTTTTGAAATCGATGCCTTAACTAAGTATGCAAGGTAGTAATTACCGTCTTTTTCATATACAAATAAATCTTTTTTCACACCATCATAACTCTTTACTTTACCAATTTCTTTCTCAATATCTGCCTTTGCAATTGTTTCTGCTTGTTCCGCAGTAATGCTTGCAGCTGCAGGAATATTTTTATCATCTAAATTCGGAATAACTTGTCCGAAGAATGCTTTTACATTATTCTCTTTATCAAGTGTAACAGTTTGATCAGAACCGTACACAGGAATGTTATTATGTTTCTCAACTAGCTTCACATGTGTCGTATCAGATTCAGCGTCTTTTTCTTCCCCAACGATATTAAAATGCTTTTCAATATTTCCTGCTAATTTAAACATATCTTTCTTACTCTCTAAGTATTGAAAGACTGTCTCTTTTTTATCTAGTCCTTCCGGTGCTTTCCATTCTTCACCTATGTATGCAGGTGTTTTAAATTCTTGATGATATTGAATTTTTTGTTCTTCCGCTTTCGTTGTCGTTGCCCCAAACGCTCCAAATCCCCCGGCGATAACAGTTAACGCTAATGCTGATGAAATGACTTGCTTTTTCACTATAACATTCCCCATTCCCATAAAGATTTTTGACACTTTTATACAATTCTTATTTTCCCAGCTGATACCTCTACCTAAAATTTGAGAAACATTTTTCAGACAATTCTAATCAAAAAAAGAGGACATCTATCGGATGTCCTCTTTTCTATAAACCTTTTATTGTTTTTTCAATTCAATTGCTAAATAGTGTGATTGCTCTTTCGCTTGAATGTGAATATCTTCTTCTACAGATTCTGCTGCATCCCGCATAACAAACGTTTCACCATTTATTACACTGCTTCCTTCAATTTGTACAAGGTACAATTGACGGCCTTCTTTCACTGGAAAATGAATTTCTTTTCCAGCCTCTAATGATAAAGAATATAAATTCGCATCTTGGTGAATTTGAATTGGTGCATTTCCTTCTACTGAAGATACCATATGGAACCATTCATCTTCACGCTTGCTCCAATCAAATTTAAACTCACCATAGTTTGGTTTATAATCTGCGCGGTCTGGTAAAATCCAAATTTGTAATAAACGCAGCGTTTCATCGCCTAAATTATGCTCGCTATGAAATACACCCGTGCCAGCACTCATATATTGAACATGTCCACGCTCAATTGTTCCGCGATTTCCCATGCTGTCTTCATGTGTTAAAGCACCATCTACAACGTAAGAAATAATCTCCATATCACGGTGCGGATGCATATCAAAACCAGTTTGCGCCGCTACTAGATCATCATTAATAACACGTAACGCTCCGAAGTTCATGTTATTTGGATTGTAGTAATTGGCAAAAGAAAAATGAAAATGTGTATTTAACCAACCATGATTTGCTCTGCCCATATTTTTATGATCAACTTTTCTAAACATATCCTTCACCTCATACTATCTCGAATTCGAGATTTATTTTAAAATTTTTTCTTACTGTAACTTTTTTAATAGTGTTAATAACTGCTTTTGTTCCTCTATATTTAAATTATGAAACTTCTCTGCTTGGAACGTTTCTTGAGGTGGGACGATTTCCTCATATAAAGCTCTTCCCTTTTCTGTTAAAGAAATATATTTCGTAGTACCCTCTTGTTCACGCAAAATCCACTCAAGCTGCTCCATTTTATTTAAAAGCTGCGTTACATTTCCTTTCGTAACAAATAGCTTATTTCCAAGTTCTTGCTGCGTTAAACGATTATGTCCTCCAACTTGAGCTAACACATCAAACTGGGCGGCAGATATATTCCATTTTTTCAAATGCTGATTCGTCTCACGAATACTCTTATTATAAAAGCGTGACAAACGAAACCATAATAGTAGCCCTAGTCTATCTTCTGTTTTCATTTCATCACCTCGCTTGTTTCATATCATTAGTTTAGAACTAAACTTAATAAAAGTCAAATACTTATTTTTAATAAGTACAAAAAGCACAGCGCTATTTCTCCACTATGCTTTACATTAACTTTCTACTCTTATATTCATCTAATTTCCTCTCCGCGAACTTCCTCGCATCTTTTTCAATCCACCGCTCTTCGTACCGTTCACTTCCCACATACAATATATCTCTCTTATGCTGCATCGCATGGCGGAATTCATGCAGTAGCGTTTTGAGAACTTGATCATACTCTTCCCACATACAAACGAAAATTAATTGCTTTTCTTTATGATAAAAACCACCTACTGGGAATAGGAACTCTTCTTCCTCTTCCCCTAATGATAGAAGCACATCATTTGCATCACACGTATCACAAAAAATAACGGGCGTTTTACATACTCCAATAAGAGAAAACAAATCCTCTCTCAACTTTTTGACATCCCAAGGAAGCTCCGAATCCAACACATACCAATTCTCTACCTGTTGATATACATTTTGAAACTGGAGTTCCATTTCTCTTTATTCCCCTTTCCAAGCACCCTTTTTCTATATGTATGCCACAATATGGTAAATATTAAACGTATTCTTTCATCCTTGAAAAAATGCCAATAAAAAAGGAATCTACGTCGACATAGATTCCTTTTCTGTAATCACTTTTTTTTCATCATTTTTTTTAATACAAAATAACCAATTGCACAAACAATAGCAGCAAGTGCAAAGTATTTCACATATGGCCCCGCAACTTTATTAATACTTTCCCACTCTGTTCCTAATTTAAAACCTAAATATACAAACACAATTGACCACGGAATAACAGCTAATGTAGTTAGCGTAATAAACTTAGCATGTGACATTTTCGCAATACCCGCTGGTATCGAAATAGCATGCCGCACAACCGGAATAAAACGTGCGGTAAAGATAACGCCAGTTCCATAACGATTAAACCAATCTTCAGCATAATCAATATGTTTCTTCTGAATTAAAATATATTTTCCATATCGCTTAAGAACAGGTCTTCCTCCATATCGACCAATCCAATAAATGAATAGTTGTGCAATTACACCACCAATTGTACCGAACGCGACAGCGCCCCAAAATGTAATGCTTCCTGTTGATACTAAATAACCTGCATAAGACAATACGATTTCACTTGGAATAACCTCTAGCATTAATCCAAGCATAATTCCCCAATAACCAAGTCCTTCTAAAAAAACTAAAACCGAATGGATCAACTCTCCTAACATCATGTACCTCTCTTTACTGTTTTCATTACAAAAATGAAAGTACAAGCAGGAAATATCTTGTACTTTTATTTTTTAAAATTTAGTTTAGTTAGTCTTCGTATCCCACTTAAAGATTTTATTTAAGAATTTATATACATTCTTCGACTCTTTTGTCAAAAGTGGGCCTAAAATGGATAGTATAAGCACGTATAGTGCTGAGAATGGTTTCAGTACTGACATTAAACCACCGGCGATACCGATATTAGCCATAATGATGGAGAACTCTCCTCTTGAAACGATTGTTAATCCGATATTTGTTGATGCTTTATGAGATAATCCAGCTTGTCTTCCTGCAATCATTCCTGCTACAAAGTTACCGATTATCGTAAGAAGGACAGCACCTAACGTTAACCATATCGCTCCGCCTAATGAGAACGGATCAATACTTAACCCGAAGCTGAAGAAGAAAATAGCTCCGAAAAAGTCTCTAAATGGAACAACAAGATGTTCAATTCGGTCACTATGCTCTGTCTCAGAGAAAACTAATCCTAGAAGAAGTGCTCCAATTGCTTCTGCAACGTGAATTGTTTCTGAAAAACCAGCAATGAAGAATAATGAAGCAAATACTACAATAATAAAGATTTCATCTGAGCTAATATTGAGCAATTTATTTAATAACGGCGTAGCCTTTCTAGCTACTATAAAGAATAGAAGCATATATCCTAAAGCAATTCCAATTGAAGTAAGGGCACCTAAGAAGGAAGCGTGATCCCCTAGTACTAAACCAGAAACAACTGATAGGTATACAGCAAGGAATATATCTTCAAACATAATAATTCCTAAAATTAATTCGGTTTCATTATTACCAGTTCTTCTTAAGTCCACTAACACTTTAGCAACGATAGCGCTAGAAGAAATCGTAATAATACCCGCAATAATTAAGATCTCTAGTAATGGGAATCCCATTATAAATCCGTATAACAAACCAAGTGAAAAGTTAATTAAAATATAAATCGTTCCGCCAATCGCAATAGAGCGTCCAGATTTAATTAGTTTTTTCATTGAAAATTCTAATCCTAGATAGAATAGAAGGAATAGAACCCCAATCCGTCCAAGGAAGGAAATTACACTTGCACTTTCAATAAATTTGAGATCGATAACACCTATTGTCGGTGCATGCGGTCCTACTAACATTCCAAGAACGATTAGAAAAGGAATTACTGAGAATTTAAATTTTCCAGCAATTACTGCTGCAATTGCCACTAAAACTAAAGCTGTACCAACTTCAAAAATTAACGTATCCATCTAATCAGTCCCCCCTATTTGAAAGTAATTCATTAATGATTTTTTTAATTTCTTCTCTCTCACCTGAAACTACAAGCATATCTCCTTCTTCAATTACTGTTTCTGGTCCTGGATTAAATAGCTTCTTCATGTTCTTCTTCATAACCGCGATTATTGTTACGCTATATGTTTTTCTTATTTCAAGATCGCCAATTGTTTTTCCGATTGCTGGAGCTGTATTCTCCACTTTGAACCACTCAATCGCTAAACCTTCAAAAACCATCTCAACATTTTCTAACGCCCTAGGCTTATATACCATTCCACCTAATATTGCAGCGATTTGTCTCGCCTCTGAGTCACGTAGTGAAATACTTGAGATGCTTTCTTCATGATCTGAATCAAAATGATACATTTCTCTACGACCATCATCATGAATGACAATTACCATCTTTTCGTTACCTTTCGTAACGATTTGAAACTTATAACCAATACCTGGAAGTTCACTTTCTCTAATATTCATTTTTAGCTCCTCCATAACTTGTTTATTTTAATTTTCTGTTTTTCTGTCTTTTATTCATCCAATCAACTTTAGAAATTCTAACCACTCAGGATATTTGTGATTTGGAAATCTTTTATTGTAATAATAAGTGGACCCTAAAAAGATACTTAAAGATGTAATGATAAAAAATATATTACTTCTCATTTTCAAACTCTCAAGACTTACTTTCCATAAAGAATCTTCTTTCAAATTATCCCCACCTTCTCGCTTTAAATTTAGTTTTTTAAAATGTAAATAATTCTAAAAATATCACGATGTAACATAATCATAACACAAAAATGATTTAAGTAACATAATTTTTTAGAAAAATTGATTCTCGTATATTTTTTGCATATAATTTTCTTATTACGAAAAAAAGGAAGTGTATTATATGGTTGATATCTTTAGCAGATTCCTTGAGGTAACGAATAATATTTTATGGTCATATATTCTTATTGCAATGCTAATCGGCTTCGGTCTTTACTTCTCTTTTAAATTAAAATTTGTCCAAATTACTCATTTCAGTGAGATGGTCAGCTTAATTAGTAAAGGGTTTAATCGAAAAGAAAAAAAGAAAGATAGCATCTCACCATTCCAAGCATTTTGCTTAAGTGCAGCAGCACGTATCGGTATCGGAAACTTAGCTGGTGTAGCATTAGCAATTTCAATGGGTGGACCTGGCGCAATATTTTGGATGTGGTTTATCGCAATTATTGGAGCAGCTACTAGTTTTGTAGAATGTACACTTGCGCAAATTTATAAAGTAAAAGATGGAAGTAGGTTCCGTGGTGGACCAGCATATTACATGGAAAAAGGGTTAAACAAACGCTGGATGGGCGTCTGGTTTTCACTTCTTATTACAGTTGCGTACGGATTAATTTTCAATTCAGTGCAAGCAAATACAGTAACAATAGCGTTTGAAAATGCTTTTGGACTAGAGCGAACAATCGTAGGAGCTCTATTAGCCTTATTAGTTGCAGTTATTATTTTTGGTGGCATTAAGAGCATTTCACGTATTACAGAAATGATTGTTCCGCCAATGGCAATCGTTTATATCGGCGTGGCTATTTTTGTCGTTATTAACAACTTCAGTATGTTACCAAGCATTTTCATGGAAATCTTTAACGGTGCATTCGGTTTAGACCAAGCCATCGCTGGTGGTATTGGAGCAGCAATCAAGTTCGGAATTCAGCGCGGTTTATTCGCTACGGAAGCAGGAATGGGTAGCTCTCCTAATGCAGCCGCAACATCTGATGTATCTCACCCTGTAAAACAAGGGCTTGTTCAAGCGTTAGGCGTTTTCGTAGATACATTCTTAGTATGTACATCAACAGCATTTATCGTATTATGTTCTGGACTTTACAAAGGATCAAATTTAGAAGGTATCGAATTAACACAAAACGCATTAAGTTCACAAATTGGACCGTGGGCAAGCACCTTCTTAGCAATTATTATTTTCCTATTCGCTTTCAGTTCACTTCTAGGAAACTACTATTATGGTGAAACAAATATCGCATTCATTAAAGAAAGCAAAACATGGTTAATGATTTATCGTGTTGCAGTTGTCGGAATGGTATTCTTCGGATCAATCGCTGCTCTTAAAACAGTTTGGAGTTTAGCTGATTTATTCATGGGACTAATGGTATTCACAAACTTAATTGCCATCTCATTCCTTAGCAAATTTGCTTACGCTGCATTAGTAGACTATTTGAAGCAAAAGAAACAAGGAAAAGATCCTGTCTTCGTTGCAAACTCTATCCCTGGCTTAAAAAATACAGAGTGCTGGGATGGGCAGGATGTAGAAGAAAAACAAAAGGCCGTTTAACAAATAAAAGCGGAAGTGGCTCGTTCAGAACAGGAGGGTGTTGGAACTCCTGATTACGAGGCGCTTTTTGCCTCGAATGAAGGAGTGAAACAACCGACTGTTCTAGCCGCTGGAGCTGGATATCATTTAAAGCGGAAGTGGCTCATTCAGAACCGCAGGACACTTCAAGCTCTCGACCTTGAAGCGCTTTTTGCTTCGAGCGAGAGAGCGAAATGACCGGAGATTCTAGCCGCTGGAGCTGGATATTAATTAAAAGCGGAGGTGACTTGCTCAGAACAGGAGGGCATTGGAGCTCCTGACGAAGAGGCGTTCTTTGCCTCACAGGAAGGCGCGAAATGACTGACTGGTCTAGTCACCGGAGCTGGATATCACTAAAAGCACAAGCGGCTCGTTTAGAACAAGAGCCATATCTCAAACAAAGGCCCTATTACTTCACCGTAATAGGGCCTTTTATTTACAACAGTTCATAATTTGTTCAAATTAATTCCAGCAAAAGGGTTGATTTATAGAGATTACTAGATTATAATTATTATAAATTAGTAATTGATATCACATAACAACTCAAAAGGAGATTGATCATAATGAACAAACAAGTAATCGAAGTATTAAACAAACAAGTAGCAGACTGGAGCGTTTTATTCACAAAACTTCACAACTTCCATTGGTACGTAAAAGGACCTCAATTCTTCACATTACACGAGAAATTCGAAGAACTTTACACAGAATCAGCTACTCACATCGATGAAATTGCAGAACGTATTTTAGCAATTGGCGGCAAACCAGTAGCAACAATGAAAGAATACTTAGAACTATCTTCTATTCAAGAAGCAGCATACGGAGAAACTGCAGAAGGGATGGTCGAAGCAATCATGAAAGACTACGAAATGATGCTAGTCGAACTGAAAAAAGGCATGGAAATCGCTCAAGACTCTGACGATGAAATGACATCTGACCTACTACTAGGCATCTACACAGAACTAGAAAAACACGCTTGGATGCTACGTGCGTTCTTGAATCAATAATAATTAAAAGCGGAAGCGGCTCGTTTAGAGTCGCTTTTTTATGTAATGGTCGCACTTAACGGTACACGAAATTATATCAACGATTTTTCAAATATATCGATCATAACTCGCAATATATCAACGATTTTTTCATTATATCGATCATTACCCGCAATATATCAACGATTTGACAAAGGATATCAATTTGCCGACAAATCACGACAATATCAGCGCCCCTCTCCCCTACTTTTATCAATATATTACAATCTCATCTATGTTAAAATATAGGAAACACCCTTTAGCTTTTCCAAATTCATCATTTACTACTTAAATGACGGGAGTGGTTCAGTTGAAAGACTACTTAATTAGAGCATTTTTTGCGTTAATAACAGTTGGGATTCTCTTACTTATGGCTAATATTTTCAATATACGTGTCGAGGTTAAGGACTATGCTTTCCTCGTTGTCGTAGCAATTGGTGGCGGCTGGGGTGGCTGGTACCTGTATAAAAAACAAAGCAATCAAAATGATAAAGGCATTCCAAAGTAATATGGAATGCCTCTTTTATTGCCTTCTGTAATAAATAATGAAATTCAGACCACTAATACAACCAATCGCAATAAACATACAAAGCGATTGTGGATCTCCACCTAGATTATACTCATCAACGATAAATCCGGACATAAACAACGTTATCGCTGAAACACCGATACACAATACCGAGATAAACCAAAGCGAAAATTCATTAATCAACTCTTTCTTCTGTCTCAAAACAATTAGCATAACAAGAATAGACGCTGCTAAAATACTTTTAAAAACCGGACGTAAATATACGAACTCCTCCATCTATTTCTCCTTTCCCCAAAACATTACATCTAAAAATTAATATATTTAACTAAATTAAAAACACATGCCATCTTAAATTAAAACGACATGTGTTTCCGTGTTTCCGTATTTGCTATGATAGTTGCTTCCACTTCGTTCCCAAAACAGGACGCTCATAATTTTGGATTGCATGAATTAGTTTATCTGCTGTCTCAGCTGAAACGATCAATTCTTTATTTGATGAATTCATAAATCCTTCTTCTGCTGCACGTTCAACCATTTGCAAAATTGGTCCGTAAAAACCTTTTATGTTTAATAAACCAACCGGCTTATTATGTATACCAATTTGTGACCAACATACAACTTCAAATAGTTCTTCAAACGTTCCGTATCCGCCTGGAAGCGCAATAAAAGCATCCGCAAGCTCTGCCATTTTCGCTTTACGTTCATGCATCGTCTCTACTTCAATTAATTCTGTTAATCCTGTATGCACAATTTCTCCTCGGAATAGACCGCGCGGCATAACACCTGTTACACGTCCACCTAAACGAAGAACTTCGTTTGCTACTTCTCCCATTAATCCAACACATGAACCACCGTATACAAGCTCATACTCGTTCTCAACAAACATTTTACCTAACTGAATTGCCTGCTCTTTGAATTCTGGTCTCTCCCCTAAATTAGAACCTGCAAACACACAAATCTTTCTCATCCCTACACCCCGAAACTATATATTGTTATGATACAATTGACATTGTACAACATATTGAGGAGATGAGGAAGAAATGGATATCGTTGCATTTCAAAGATGGGTTGAGGAATTTTACGAAAAACGAAGCTGGTCACAGTATAATGCCTTTATTCGATTAAATTTCTTAACCGAGGAAGTTGGGGAAGTTTCACGAGTCGTTCGTGCTATTGAAATTGGCCGCGATCGCCCTGATGAAGATGCGAAAACAGAAGAAGAGCTAAAACAAGAACTAAAAGAAGAACTTGGCGATGTACTATCTAACCTTATTATTCTTTCGCAAAAATATGATTTAGACTTACAAGACATTATGGACGCACACGTTGCAAAGCTTTCAAAAAGGTTCGAAGTATCTAAATGAGAATATTATCAATTATGGTATAATATTCTTGTCACAATACTAAGGGGGATTTTATGTTATCAAAAAAATTGCACGACGCATTAAATGAACAAATGAACTTTGAATTTTACTCTGCCCATGCTTATATGGCAATGGCTGCTTACTGTACAGCTGAGAGCTATGATGGATTCGCTAACTTTTTCCTTGTACAAGCTGAAGAAGAACGTTTCCACGCAATGAAGCTTTACAACTATATTAATGACCGCGGAGAGCGCGCTATTATTACTGGATTTGATAATCCGAATAACGAATACGAATCTGTATTAAACGCTTTTGAAGTCGCACTTGAGCACGAGCGTGAAGTAACGAAACGTATTTACAACTTATCTGATATCGCTTGGGACGAGCGTGAACATGCAACAATTACATTCTTAAAATGGTTCGTTGACGAACAAGTTGAAGAAGAAGCTTCATTCGATAGCATCATTCAAAAATTAAAACGTATTACAAGCGATTCAAACGCACTGTTTATGCTAGATGCTGAATTAGAGAAACGTACATTTACGCCTCCAGCTGAGTAATATTTCAATCACCTTAATACATGTATTAAGGTGATTTTTTTGTTTGCTCTCTATCTTAAAATCACCTTAAATTTCCTCATATTTGACATAGTGCCAGATATAAAGTGGTATTATTTTCAATATAAAAACGAATATACGAGGAGAGGAAAAATGAATCAACGTGTAGAAGCTGTTGATGCAATTCGTGGTTTTGCTTTGTTTGGCATTTTACTAGTCAATATGACATTAATTCAATTTGGGTTCTTCACCAGTGAAAAACCAACTTATCTATTTGGCGATCTTGATAAAGGTGCTAATTGGTTTATTCAATTTTTCGGCACACATAACTTTATATCCCTATTTTCTTTTCTATTTGGGCTTAGCATTATTTTGTTACAAAAAAGTATTATCACAAAAGGAAAAAAATTCTTCCCCACATACATAAGACGTATTATCATTCTTTTACTACTCGGCTACATTCACGGCACTTTTGTTTGGGAGGGAGATATTTTATTTGCATACGGAATAATCGGGATTTTTTTAATGATATTCATCAATCGAAAACCGAAAACTTTGCTTATTTGGGCGATTATTCTACTCGCACTTATTACACTTATGTCTTATCAAACTGATCCATCTACAAATATAAATGATTTCGCACCTTATACTGAAAAAGAACATAAAGTCCATCAAACTGGAAGCTATATGGATCACGTCAACTTTAGATTGACTGAAAATCCTTTTGATTACATGGGAATTGACGGTGCATTCGGATTATTTTTCATATCAGTTTTCGCAATAATTTTTATGTCTCCACTGTTCCTACTCGGAATGTATGTAGGGAAAAAAGGCTGGCTATTTGAGGTCAGTAAACATATACCTGCTGTCAAAAAAATATGGTTTGCCACCGGTCTCTTCTCTTTTACAATTAAAATCTTAGCTATGTTCATAAAACACCCGGTTTTAATTATGTTACAAGATGGCCTTACACCAGTAACTATGACCTTCTTTTACGGAAGCACAATCATTTTATTATTCCATTACAAAAAAGCAACCCGTCTACTAACATACATGGCGAACATGGGGAAAATGTCCGTTAGTAATTACTTAGCGCAATCTATTATCGCAACAACCATTTTTTACGCATATGGATTTGGCTTATACGGGAAAATCGGCTATTTCTTCGGTATTCTTTTAACCATCGGAATTTATACGATTCAATTATTCGTTAGCACCTATTGGCTCCAGAAATACCGAATGGGGCCAGTGGAATATGTGTGGAGACTGGGAACTTATTTAGAGAAACCACGTTTTAAAAGAGACTTGGATAAAGCAAGTTAAACAAAAAAAGCAATGAGCCTACGCTCATTGCTTTTCTTAATTTATTAAAGCATAACCCCAACGATAATCGCTGATAATATACTTACTAATGTTGCACCGTATACAAGTTTTAAACCGAATGATGATACAACGTTTGCTTGTTTGCCATCGATACTCTTCGTTGCACCTGCGATAATTCCGATAGATGAGAAGTTCGCAAATGATACAAGGAAGATAGATAAAATACCTACTGTACGAGCTGATAAATCACCAGCTACTTTACCAAGATCAAGCATTGCAACGAATTCGTTCGTTACTAATTTTGTTGCCATAATTTGTCCTGCTTGTAACATCTCTGATGTTGGAATACCCATTACGAATGCTAATGGTGAGAAGATGTATCCTAAAATGCTTTGGAATGTGATTCCGAAAATTGAATCGAATACACCATTAATTGCTGTAATTAATGCCACGAAACCGATTAACATCGCCGCTACTGTTACAGCGATTGAGAAACCAAGCATAATATATTCGCCTAACATTTCAAAGAATGTTTGTTTCTTGTCTTCTTGTAATTCTAAAATATCGTCTTCTTCTTTTACTTCATATGGATTAATGATATGAACGATAATGAATCCACTGAATAAGTTTAATACAAGTGCTGTTACTACATATTTTGGATCAATCATTTTCATATAAGAACCGACAATTGACATCGATACTGTAGACATTGAAGATGCACAAAGTGTGTATAAACGATTTTTCGGTAATTTGCTTAGTTGATCTTTTACTGTAATGAATACTTCCCCTTGACCAACGATTGCAGCTGCTACCGCATTATATGATTCTAGTTTTCCTAAACCGTTAACTTTACTTAATAGGAAACCGACTGCACGAATGATAATCGGTAAAACTTTAATATGTTGCAGAATCCCGATTAATACTGCTAAGAAAATAATCGGTAATAATACTGTTAAGAAGAATGGTGCTTGTCCATCGTTTGCTAGACCACCAAATACGAAATTAACCCCAGCTTCCGCAAATTTTAAAATAGCGCCAAATCCATCTGCGATCCCTTTTACTAATACAAATCCGACCTTTGTATTTAGTAAGAAATACGCAAGTACCAATTGAATGACAAGCATAAGTGCAATTGGTTTATATTTAATTTTCTTACGATCTGAACTAATAAGGAAACCTAGTACAAACACTACAAGTAAACCGACTAGAAACATTACGAACTTCATATGTGAATCCTCCACTTCTCCCACGAGTTATTGGTCGTATAACGTATAACGAATGACGTCTGACCATTGTTGTTAAAAAAATTTAAAACCCCTAAAACTATTCAACTGTCATCTAAAATCAGTAAGCGTTTACATAAATTGCAATTTATAAAAGGTAGCTTCTTCTCTCCTACCATACTTGAAAGTCTGAAATTGATACCACCTACAAATCAAATTGTAAGCGTTATCTAGACGAAATGCAATATAAATTTTAAAAGATTTTTATATGTTAATATATTCCTAATTAATTGGTTTTTTCATGTAAATTTACCATAAAAAAATAGCCCTAGCTATGAGCTAGAGCCATCCTTTTTTTATAACATAACACCAACGATAATCGCTGATAGAATACTTACTAATGTCGCACCGTACACAAGGCGTAGACCAAATGATGATACAACATTTGATTGATTTTCATCGATACCTTTCGTTGCACCTGCAATAATTCCGATAGATGAGAAGTTCGCAAATGATACAAGGAATACAGAAAGAATACCAACCGTACGAGCCGATAAATCACCAGCTACTTTACCAAGATCAAGCATCGCAACAAATTCGTTTGATACTAATTTTGTTGCCATAATTTGTCCCGCTGTTACCATTTCTGCTTGCGGGATGCCCATTACGAATGCTAATGGTGAGAAAATATATCCTAAAATAGCTTGGAATGTAATACCGAACATTGTATCAAACAAGCTATTGATTGCTGTAATTAATGCTACGAAACCGAGTAACATAGCTGCTACTGTAATCGCAATCGTGAAACCAAGCATAATGTACTCGCTCAGCATTTCAAAGAATGATTGTTTTTTCTTATTTTCTAATTTCAGTGTATCTTCTTCTTCTGTAATATCGTACGGGTTAATAATATGAATGATAATGAAACCACTAAATAAATTTAATACAAGTGCTGTTACTACATATTTCGGTTCGATCATTTTCATATAAGAACCAACGATTGACATCGACACTGTCGACATAGAAGATGCACATAATGTATATAAACGATGTTTTGGGATTTTACTTAATTGATCTTTTACTGTAATAAATACTTCTGCTTGTCCAACAATGGCAGCTGCTACTGCGTTATATGATTCTAGTTTGCCTAGACCATTCACTTTACTTAACAACGTACCAATAGCACGAATAAATATCGGTAAAATTTTAAAGTGTTGCAGAATTCCGATTAAAACCGCAAAGAATACGATTGGTAATAACGCTGTTAAGAAGAATGAAACCTCTCCTTTATTAACAAGACCACCAAATACGAAAACGATTCCAGCTTCCGCATATCCAAGAAGTGCGCCAAATCCATCTGAAATTCCTTTTACTAAAATATAACCAACTTGCGTATTTAATAAGAAATAAGATAATGCTAGCTGAATAATAAGCATAATTGCGATTGGTTTATACTTAATCTTCTTTCGATCGGCACTTATAAGAAAACCGAGTACAAATACAACGAGTAATCCTACAAGGAACATAACAAACTTCATTAATAAAATCCTCCATTTAACTCTTCATTAACGTTGAACGTCTGACCATTCAAAACAAGAAATAATCCGAACTTTCCATTTCTCCTCCAAAATCTTCAATCGGATAGGAAAGATCATAAAACCTCTTATTTCAAAGGCATTTTCCATTCTAACACAAATCACAAATCATATCCGCACTTTTCTTTAAAAAATTACATTTTATTATAAAACGTCTATGAATGTTCGTCTTTTACTATCTGCAAATAGTTGAATAAAACAAAAAAAGAGCATCAAGTTTCACTTGATGCCCTTTTCATTATACCGCTTTTTCTTTATCAGCTACCGCTGACTCACCCCAACACTCTGTATTGTTCAAACCTGGAATAGACTCCGCATAAAAGACTGGATCTTTCCCTTGTTTCTTTTGCTTAATATAATCTGATAACGCTGCGAAAGCATACTTAGAAAGGAATACAATTGCTACTAAGTTAATAACAGCCATAATTCCCATAAATAAATCTGCTAAATCCCAAACGATTTGAATTGTCGCTACAGATCCTAGCATAACCATACCAAGTACAGCAATGCGGTATGCATTTAATAGCACTTTACTTCCATTTAAGAATTCAATATTTGTTTCACCATAGTAGTAGTTACCTACTAATGAACTGAACGCAAACAAGAAGATTGCCACTGCTACAAATATAGAAGCCCATGGACCGATATGTTGACTTAACGCCTGCTGCGTTAATTGAATTCCGTTTAAATCAGCTGCATTATGCACATCTGATAAAAGAATAATAAATGCTGTACAACTACAAATTAATAATGTATCAGTAAATACCCCTAAAGTTTGAATGAAACCTTGTTTAACTGGGTGCGTTACGTTTGCAGTCGCTGCTGCGTTCGGCGCACTACCCATACCTGCTTCATTTGAGAATAACCCACGTTTTACCCCTAATAAAATCGCAGCTCCTAATCCTCCGCCTACTACTTCTTTAATTCCGAAAGCATGTAAGAAAATTTCTTTAAATACATATGGAATTGCCGTAATGTTTGTTACAACAACGAATAATGCCACTGCTACATAAATAATTGCCATTACTGGAACAATCATTTCAACCGCGCGAGCAATTCGTTTTACTCCACCGAAAATAATAACTGCAAGTAAACCAGCCATAACAAGACCTACTAATCTACTATCTGTTTTGAACGCCCCATCAAAGGCAGCCGCTACAGTATTAGACTGTACAGCGTTAAAAATCAATCCGAAACTTACTGTTATTAGAACAGAGAACACAACACCTAACCAGCGTTTCTTTAAACCCTTTTCCATATAATACGCTGGGCCCCCACGGAATGCATTCCCATCTTTTACTTTATAAATTTGCGCTAATGTGCTCTCTACAAATGCAGAAGCACCCCCAATTACAGCGATTAACCACATCCAAAATACTGCTCCTGGACCACCTGCTGAGATCGCAATAGCTACACCAGCTAAGTTACCAGTACCTACACGAGAAGCTGTACTCATACAAAACGCTTGGAATGATGATACGCCGCTCTTCTCTTTTTGCGCTTTCCTCGTTTTCGAGCTTGCTCCATCCCCAAGCAAACGAATCATTTCACCGAAGTAACGAACTTGGACAAATTTCACACGAAATGAAAAATAGAGCCCTAACCCAATTAACATCGCAATAATGATATATGACCAAAGGATATTATTTATATCCCCAATTACCTTAGCTAAAAAATCCATAATTGCATTGCCCCCTCTTCCTAACAATAAGAAAATTATATTCTAAAAACTTTTAGTAATCAAGAACTTTATGTTAGGTTTTATAACATGAGTACGTTAATTCTTTTAACATACGTGTTTTTTTACATGAAAATATAGCCATTACATGCATTTATCCAATACTTAATAACTTATCCTATTCGACCAGCCATACTTTTAAAACAGTACGTTCCCCACAAATAACGAGAGAAACAAACAAAAAAGTTATATTAATAATTACCCCTCACCCTTTTCATCATTTACTACAACAAAAAAGGCGAGCATCGAATTTACCTCGATGCTCGCCTTTTCAATTACACTGCTTTTTCTTTATCTGTTACCACTTGCTTATCCCAGCACTCTGTATTC
Source organism: Bacillus cereus group sp. Bce041 (assembly GCF_052646455.1). Classification (NCBI taxonomy): domain Bacteria; kingdom Bacillati; phylum Bacillota; class Bacilli; order Caryophanales; family Bacillaceae; genus Bacillus; species Bacillus cereus group sp. Bce041. The sequence continues at coordinate 182,230 of NZ_JBQXON010000006.1, read as the reverse complement.
GTTAAACCAGGAATAGAATCTGCACTGAAGACTGGATCTTTCCCTTGTTTCTTTTGCCTTACATAGTCTGTTAATGCCGCGTACGCAAATCGGCCAAGAAGTGTAATCGCAATTAAGTTCGTGATTACCATTAGACCCATAAATAAGTCTGCCATATTCCATACAACTTGAAGCGTCGCAACAGAACCGAATAATACCATTCCAACTACCGCAATACGGTAAATTGTTAACCACGTTTTGCTTTGCTTAATAAATTCAATATTTGTTTCACCATAATAGTAGTTTCCTAAAAGAGAACTAAATGCAAATAAGAAAATAATAATCGCTAAGAAGCTACTTGCCCATGGGCCGATTTGTGAGCTTAATGCATTTTGCGTTAATTCAATACCTTCTAAATTTGTTGCTTTATATGCACCAGAACATAGTACGATAAATGCTGTTGATGTACATACTAAGAATGTATCTACTAAAACGCCGATCGTTTGAATAAAACCTTGTTTTGCTGGATGCGTTACATCAGCTGTCGCTGCCGCGTTCGGCGCACTACCCATACCTGCTTCGTTCGCAAATAATCCGCGCTGAATACCATATTTCATCGCAGCACCGATACCGCCACCTACAGCTGAATCTAAACCGAATGCACCTTTAAAGATTTCCGTAAACACATCTGGTATTAAATAGAAGTTTTTAATGACAACAAAAATAGCTACCGCAATATAAACAAGCGCCATTGGCGGAACAATCATTTCCGACATACGTGCAATACTTTTTACACCACCAAAAATAATAACCGCAACTAATGCAGCTAATACAATACCAACAATATAACGCTCTAAACCAAATGCATTTTCAAACGCTAATGTTACTGTATTCGCTTGTACTGAGTTAAAAATTAAACCGTAACTAACTGTAATAAGGATAGAAAACCAAATTCCCATCCAACGTTTATTTAAACCTTTTTCCATATAATAAGCAGGACCACCACGGAAGCCACTGCCATCTTTTACTTTATAAATTTGGGCAAGCGTACTTTCTACGAAACTTGAAGAAGCCCCGATAATCGCAATAACCCACATCCAAAATACAGCTCCAGGTCCTCCCATAGATATAGCTAATGCTACACCAGCTAAGTTACCGATACCAATACGAGCTGCTGAACTCATACAAAACGCTTGGAAAGAAGATACACTACCTTTTTTACGCGTCTTTCCAGTTAATCCATCACTCATTAGTCGAACCATTTCCCCTAAATGAGTAATTTGTACGAATTTCAATTTAATAGAAAAATAAAGACCTAAACCAATTAACATTGCAATAAGAATATATGACCAAAGAATTGTATTTGTTGATGAAATAAATTGCTCTAAAATATTCATACAATTAACCCCTCCTTTTCTCCATAAAACGAATTATATTTAAAAAACATTCAAAAATCAACATTTTTCGACAATTTGCAATTTCCAAATATTAGCCAGGTTCACAGTAACAATGTCCTTATGACTGACTACCCTCCCTCTAACTGTGCATACTAAAACAAAAAATAAATTCACAAACAACCCTATTGACAAAAATACCAACCTGTAACTATAATGATTACAATAGATTGTAACAAACCTAATTACAACAAATTCATTTACTTTCAGATATACACTTTAACAAAACACTTTGGAGGGATTTATTATGAAAATCGGAATTATCGGAGCAACTGGTAAAGCAGGAAGTCGTATTTTAAAAGAAGCATTAGATCGCGGACATGAAGTAACTGCAATCGTAAGAAACGCTGCAAAAATTACAGAAGAAAACGTAAAAGTTTTAGAAAAAGACGTATTTTCTCTTACATCTAACGACTTGCAAGCATTCGATGTAGTTGTAAATGCATTCGGTGCTCCAGCAGGACAAGAACACCTTCACGTAGATGCAGGAAACGTACTAATTGAAGCGATGAAAGGTGCACCTAACACAAAATTACTTGTAGTTGGTGGCGCTGGAAGCTTATTTGTAGACGAAGAGAAAACAACACGTGTATTTGAGACACCAGGTTTCCCGAAAGAATATCTTGCAACAGCTCAAAACCAAGGTAAAAACTTAGAAATCTTACAACAAACAAATGACATCACTTGGACATTCATCAGCCCTTCTGCACTATTCGCATTAGGAAAACGTACTGGTTCTTATAAAGCTGGTAAAGACAACCTTCTTGTGAACGCAAAAGGTGATAGCTACGTAAGTTACGAAGACTTCGCAGTTGCAGCACTTGATGAAATTGAAAACCCAAAACATGTAAACGAACGCTTCACAGTAGTTTCTGAAGCTGAATAATAAAAAAATCTCGTAAAACATAATGTTTTACGAGATTTTTTTATTGTTACACTTGTTCTAAACCATTTGGAGTAATCTTAAAGGATATTTCTTGCCCCTTCATCGCATCCTCTTTTTTAACTAACTCATTCTTTTTGTACCAATTCAAACGACTCGGTTCCGCATGGTATACTTTCAGCACATCTCCATACTCAAATGCCGTTCCATTTACTTGCCCAGCAAAATTCTTTGAAGTCTCTTGTCCTTCTGCCGTTACATGCTTTTTCTTATTTCCATTTTGATCATAAATCGTAAGGCCTATATACTGCTCATTTACAAAGCGATAATGAATCTCCTCATTTGTAAATGTTGCATGTAATTTCTTTTCAGCGTGGTTTAACGTAACAATTGAACGTGTAACATCGGACACACCTTGATAGACTAGACTATCCCCATATGTCACTTCTACAGGAACTTCCGTCACCTTCTTATTTCCAAATCGATCTTTCGTTTCTACTTTCACTTTTTGCTGACCAATTTTTGTCGTATCTATTTCCCCTACAAAACCTACTACTTCTCCACCCTGTACTTCAACAAAGTTCTTCGCGTCTAGCGTTTCGCTATTTGTTCCGATTACTACTTGCTGCGGATTTGCTTTTACTGTTTGCTCGCCGTCTAATCTTTCAAATCCATTTTCAGTTATTTTGAAGACTAATTCCTTTATCTCTTTACTTTTTCCTTCGCCCACATATACATCTTTTTGATACCAATGTAAACGAGAAGATTCCGCATGATATACTTTCACTACATCTCCATACTCAAATGCAATTCCATTTACTTCCTTAGCAAATTCTTGCGTATTCTCTAAACCTTTTACTGCTATATTTTTCTTCACTCTTCCTTCTTTATCGTACAATGTGAATTCAAAATACTTTTCATCTTTAAAGTAATCATGAATTAGGTTCTTTGTATCTGTCGCACTCAGTTTTTTCGTATCATGATGCAAAGTTACAATTGATTTCAAGTCACCATCTCTATAGCTCAGCCCATATACAAGTAGGCTATCTCCATATGTTACTGTTAGAGGAACTTCTGTCACTTTCTTATTTCCAAATCGATCTTTCGTTTCTACTTTTACTTTTTGTTCACCGATTTTTGTTGTATTTGGTTTTTCTACAAATCCAACTACTTCTCCATCTTTTACTTCAACAAAGTTTTTTGCATTTATTTTCTCTACATCTGTTCCGATTACTACCTTCTGTGGTACTGCCTTTACCTCTTGTAAAGTTTCCATTCTTTCAAAGCCTTTTTCAGTTACCTTGAAGAATAATTCTTTTTCTACTTTCGCCTTACCTTGGCCAGCAAGGCTATTATTTTGATACCATTTCAAGCGGTCCGGTTCTGCATGGAATACTTTTACTACATCACCATATTCAAACTGCATTCCACTCACTTGCTCCGCAAATTTCTTTGAAGTTTCTTGTCCTTCCGCTGTTACACGCTTTTTTGTGTTCCCATTTTGATCATATAGCGTAATCCCCATATACTCTTCATTTACATAACGATAATGAACAGGATTACCTGTAAACGTTGCGTGCAGTTCCTTTTTATCATGTTGCAATGTTACAACCGAACGTATTGCATTATCATTAGCATGAAATACTAAACTATCTCCATAAATTACTTCAAGCGGCACTTCTGTTATCTTCTTATTTCCAAAAGCATCCTTCGTCTCTATTTTTACTTTTTGTTCTCCAATTTTTGATGTATTTGGTTTTTCTACAAAACCAACCACTTCTCCATCTTTTACTTGTACGAATTCTTTCGGATCTAGTTTGTCTACATCCATTCCGACTACTACTTTTTGCAGTTTCGCCGTCACTTCTTGTAAACTATCTTTTAATTCGAACCCTTGCTCAGTTATTTGGAATAATTTCTCTTTTTTATTTTTAACTTTTCCTTGATCTACAAGTTCGTTATTTTTAAACCACTTCAAACGGCTTGGTTCTGCGTGGAATACTTTTATTACATCACCATATTCAAAATCCAATTCATTTAGTTCCATCGCAAATCTTTTTCCCGTTTCTTGTCCTTCTGCTGATACACGTTTCTTTTCAATCCCATTTCGATCATATAGCGTTAAGCCCATATATTCTTCTTTTTCAAAACGGTAATGTATTTCATTATTAGTAAAGTTTACATTTAATTTCTTCTTATTGTGGTGAAGTGTCACTGTCGACATTACATCATCTGAAAGTCCTTGAAAAACTATACTGTCATCATAAAATCCGTTAACTTGGACAGGAATTGAATTTTTATTTCCTTTCTCATCCCCAATTTCTACTAACACTTCCTGTTTCCCATTCTCTAATTTAGGCCATACAATCTTTCCTGTTACTTTTACATTCTCACCTAAATTTCGAACAAGCTTACTTGCTTCATTCTCGTCAGAATCTGTACCAACTAAAAGATTTTGTACTTCATTAGCAGGTTCACCATACGGAACCTTATACAGTTCAACTTGCTTCTCACGAATATCATTACTATCTGTAGCTTTCCAGATTTCCTTTTCTAATTTAGGTAACTTTGATTTTTCTATTTTCTCTCTAATATCATCATTTGGTGTTAATCCCCACTCCTCAAAGAAAGGAATTAAATTTTGCCCTGCCACTTTTGATGTCATATAAATAAATAGCTGCTTTTTCTCTTCATCAGAATGAGGCATTTCACTCTGAGGTAACAAACGATAAGCTTGATGTAACCTAGGATAAAAATGTTCTCCATACACTACATTTAATTGCCAAAACATTGTAAGAGGATTAATGTCATCAATGAATCTTTCTGCTTTAGGCTTCTCTAAATACTCAAATGAGTTTTTATAGTGCTCATCCATTTCTAATTGATTCCCTAACGCCTTTTGAACAGCTAATGAGTAAATATTTACTGTTACTTCCCTTACTTTAGACCACTTCCACGGTTCTTGCTGATGTAAATGACCAACTTCATGCCACGGTCCCCATCCATCCTTCTCAAGTACCTCTATATCTAAAACTCTATTCATTGCAGTTGGAATATATCCTGTATGATAATGTTTCGCAAACATAAAGTCCCCTTTAGCAGGCTTCCGTTTTTCAACAAACTGAACATAATGAGTTGGAGATTTTGCAACCCCAACACTGTCCTCAGATAATCCTGCCACTGCGTTTTCTAAACGGATAATCTTATCATGCAATTTCATTAAATCTGTTGGATCCGTATTCTTCATATATTTCTGCACAGAATCGTAAGTAGTAGTAATTAAGCTTCTCTCACCTTTTAATTCAACTGCATAAGGATCCTTATATTTTTTTAACATTTCATCCCAATCTTTTTTCGTATGCTTACCTAAAATAAATAAAGGAAAGTGACTACCACCATTTGTAACGGAAGCTGTTACTTCTCCTTCGTTATTCATATTATAAAAATATAAAATACCGCCTCTTGAAGATGAAATAACATTTTTTCCTGGTTTTAAATCAAACTCCTCTGGGTCCTTTTCATCATAAGATCTCGTTCCAATAAAAGCTTGGATAGACTGCGTTCCTTTTATGTCAATTGTAATCTCTTCATTTGGCTCTGCATAAATTCCAGTCGGTTCATTAGCGGAAAGTTTCCAAGTAACTCTTAAACGATTATTTTCTTCTTCTACGCTACCTTTCCCCGGCAACTGAAATACTCTCTGCTCAAATTTATTCTCTTCTAATTTCCCACCTTTATTCTCTTCCAAAGGCGCCGCATATCCTTTTGATGCTTCGAAAGCTACTGGTGATAATAATGTAGATATACATATACCTGCTACTAATACCCTACTCTTTTTCTTCTTTGACATAATCTGTGTCCCCTGTCCTTTTTTTAGACAAACCATCCTATATATTCATTTAATGAAAAATCCTATTATCTTTATAAAAAAATTTAATGAATAGACTAACACCTCGCGCACCTGTATCTATTACTACCGCATTTCCCTCCATGTATTCGCTTTCTTACATTATAAAATTTTTATGTAATATCCCCTCCTCACTTCTCTCTATTTGTGATGAGTTCTCTTGCTACATAAAAAAGAGAATAGTAAAAGATATTTTTCAGTATTGTCATCTATACATCTAAAAATGTGAACAACAATAGATTTTTACATTTTCTTCATATATGACCATCTATAGGTAGTTTTTCCAACTGAATTGTACACGCTTTACACTTTGTTTGATAGCCTCTCTAATTAGAATAATGTTACAATTTCGTGAATAGAATCCAATTATTGTAACGTTTAGATTTCTCCATATTTTATTATTTTTAAATACTTCTTCAAACGTTAAAATAGTGTTTCACTCGATTAATTATTATCTTGATATATCTTTAAAGAATTCATATGAAAAAGCATTGGCATATACCAATGCTTTTTCATTATCTCTTTTGATTCGGTTTATGCGGTTCATTTGGAGTATATGGCTTATTTGGTTTATTTGGAGCCTCAGCCTTTTTCCAACTTACCGCTAACTCTGGACTTGTTTTTTCTTCACTACGCTCAAGTAATACTACTGCATTTTGAATAGTCGGTGTACCTTTATGCGCAATCCCTTGTAATTTCGTTAAATTTCCTGATACTTTAAAGCTAAATCCACCAGCTGGTGTTTGTTTCGGAATTAAAATGCGGAACTTTTCTCCTACATTAAATTCTGTTTTTGTTTCGCCTTTTTCATTTGCAAATTTCACGCCCGCTGGTGCACCTGTTGCTTGCACTTTATACGTTCCGCTTTTTGCATTTGTTTCTACTGTATATAAGCCTGTTTCAAAGAAATCATTTTTTAAGACTGCTTCTTGTTCTTCTGTAGGAGTTACACTCATCGTAATTTCTTGTAGCTCTTCGCTAGCGTTTGCTTTTGCAACGATATCTTTTGTTACTTTCTCTACATTTTTATTTCGGAAATCTAAATCATTAATATCAATTTGTTTTAACGCATTCCATACTGCAAGCTGCGTTGCGTAATGCGCCTCTCTCCAATCAGATACTCCTAATTCTTGTGGGCTCTTTTGTGGATATCCATTCAATAGTACACGGTACACATTAATATCCACTTTCCCCATTTCCGGTAAATCTTGACCGCTTGGAGATTTCAAATCTACATTTAAGCAAAAAGCAATTTTACCATCTGCCGTTTTAATAAGCTCTGTTCGAATTGGCTTCTTCTTGGACTTACTATAACTCCAATCCATTTGATACTTTGTATGGTCCATCACTTCTGCGAATGCTTTTTGAAGTGGGAATAACACAAATAAAACACTTAAAAACATAGCTAAAAGTTTGAACGATTGCTTTATATTCATGTTTACAGCCCCTTAATAACAAACTTAATACTAAGTAGTATTTATTTAGAAACTATTTTTATGCACAAAAAAAGAGTGCTTTTAAGCACTCTTTTTTCTTACCTTAATCTTAGAAATCGAAGTTATCAGGATCTGGACCAACGCGATGATTTTGATTTAACGCATCGATTTTTTCCATATCTTCTTTCGTTAATTCAAAGTTAAATACATCAGCGTTTGCAATAATACGGTGTTCTTTCGTTGATTTTGGAATTGTGATTACTCCATTTTGAAGATCCCAACGTAAAATAACTTGAGCTGTTGTTTTACCGTGTTTCTCAGCAATCTCTTGTAATGTTTCGTTATCTAATAATTGACCTTGCATTAGTGGTGACCATGCTTCCATTTGAATACCTTGTTCTTTACAGAAAGCTTGTAGTTCTTTTTGTGTTAAACGAGGGTGGTATTCTACTTGGTTAATCATTGGTTTAATTTCTGCATCTTTCATTACATCTTGTAAGTGATGGATTTGGAAGTTACTTACACCAATTGCACGTACGCGCTTTTCTTTATAAAGTGTTTCTAGCGCTCTCCATGTATCTTTATATTTTCCTTCTGAAGGCCAGTGAACAAGATATAAATCTAAATAATCTAGTCCTAATTTTTTTAGACTCTCTTCGTATGCAGCGATTGTTGTTTCATACCCTTGATCTGCGTTCCATACTTTTGAAGTAATAAATAATTCTTCTCTTGCAATACCAGTCGCTTCAATACCTGCACGAATTCCTTCACCTACAGCTTTTTCATTTCCGTAAATTGCAGCTGTATCGATGCTGCGGTATCCTGCTTTAATTGCTGATTTAATTGCTTCTACAAGTTCTGGTCCTTCTTCTACTTTAAATACACCTAAACCGAACCAAGGCATTTCTACACCATTACTTAATACTGTTTTACTTTGTAAGTTTTTCATTTTATTTTCTCTCCTTTTATTTTACTTGATCTCTTTTTTCTAATGTCATGCTCCACGCTGTTAAAATAACAGCGGCTACTACCATAAGGCCACCTACCCAAGCAGTATGGATTAATCCTAATGAATTCGTTACAAGGCCACCTATATAAGAACCTAAAGCGATCCCTCCGTTAAATGCGGCAATATTAATTGCTGAAGCAACATCAACCGCACTAGGAACAAAGCGCTCTGCCAATATAACTACATATACTTGTAGCCCCGGAACATTCATAAATGCGAATAGTCCCATGAAAATAATTGTGATTAATCCAGCTACTTTAAATGGCGCTGTAAATGTTAAAACAAATAATATAATCGCTTGAATCAAGAACATGTAAAATAGCGCTCGAATCGGATTATGATTCGATAATTTTCCGCCGACCATATTCCCTATCGCAATTGCGATTCCATACACTAATAAAATGATAGTAACAGTACTTGCTTCAAATCCTGTTACTTCTTGTAATAACGGAGATAAATACGTAAATGTTACGAATGTACCGCCGTATCCAAGTGCAGTAATAATGAAAACAAGTAATAGTCTTCCATTTTTAATTAATTTAAATTGATCACGAAACGATACAGGTACACCATTTTTTAAATTAGATGGGACGAGTATACTATTTGCGATGAAAGCAGTAATTCCAATTACAACAATCGCCATAAATGACGCTCTCCAGCCAAATTGTTGACCGATAAATGTTCCAATTGGCACACCAGTAATAGTCGCAACTGTTAATCCAGTAAACATAATCGCAATTGCGCTAGCACGTTTATTCTCTGGTACGATTGCAGCTGCAATTGTAGATCCAATTGACATAAACACACCATGTGCAAACGCAGATACAATTCTTGCGATAATTAATACAGTGAAGCTTGTTGCTACCGCCGCAATGCCATTACCAATAATGAAAATAACCATAATCCACATTAATAATGTCTTTCGCGACATACTAGCCGTTAACGCTGTTAAAACAGGAGCTCCTACTGCCGCTCCTAACGCATATAAGGAAACCGTTAAACCGGCTGTTGTAACCGAAACATTTAAATCTTTTGAAATAGATGGTAGTAAACCGACACTAATAAACTCGGTCGTACCAATCCCAAACGCACTAATTGCTAGCGCTAATAAAGCAAACATACTTCTTCGGCTCGTCTGAGCTTCCGAAGATGGTACTGTATATGAACTCAATTGAATTCCTCCTTATTACAAGAAATCCAATCATAATAGTATGATAAAAAGGCCCTTTTATCTTCTAAAAAATATATTTCATACTTACAAATGCTATTATGAATGGTTTCATTCCTTTTTTGAAGAACGCACTTTAAAGTACGATAGGCACTAAAAAGTAACATAGTCACTTTTTGGTACCGTACTACTCATTTGCCTCTTACATGTGCTATTATGAAACATATTTAACATAATAAAAAGTACGTACTTTAAAGTGCTATAGGTACTAAAAAGTAACATTTGTATTATTAAACTTACTTTACTCAAAAAGGGAGGGTTTCATATGAAGAAATACAATATTCCTGTAGAGGCGACTTTAGAAGTTATCGGCGGCAAATGGAAAGTTGTTATTCTTTGTCACTTAACGAAAGGTACAAAGAGAACGAGTGAATTAAAACGCTCAATGCCTGGTATTACACAAAAAATGTTAACGCAGCAATTACGTGAATTAGAAGACGACGGTGTTATTCAAAGAAAAGTATACAACCAAGTCCCACCGAAAGTAGAATATTCTCTTACCGACTACGGTTGGTCTTTAGAATCCATTCTTGACTCTCTTTGTTCTTGGGGCGAATGCCATCTTGAAAAAGAAGGTAACACATCGATGCTAATTGCAGAAGGTGAATAATAGGAAAAAACGAACATGAATTTGTTCGTTTTTTCCTTTTTTTCTATATATATATGTACATTTCTAACTGAAACAAAATATTTTATACGCTTTCATACCTTGTCAGCACTACGTTATACACTCAATATCAAATAATTAGGAATCATTTTTATGTTAACATAGGTGTATATAGTATATAATATAGGATATATATTATATACACTTTCCGGTAACGGAGCTTTTCCATTATGCGGACAAGCCATGTATCGGACAGTTCATAAATAATAAGTAAGACGTTATGGTTTTAGATTTATGTCAGCTTACTTGCTGTCATAAATTTAAAGGCATTTTATTGTGTTTTGTGAAACTTTGTATAAAGTTTCGTAACCGTTTACTATCTTACTTATCAAAAATAAGAGTATTGCTATCGTAAAGGAGAATTGGAGATGCCAGAAACTATGACTCAAACAAAGCCAGAACAAGAAACTGTACAAATTTCTGCTAGCCAAGGACAACTTGATGTACTTGATCAGTTGTTAAAACCTGAGGTACAAGAATCATTAACAACACTAGTAGAACAGCTTCCAAAATTAACTGAGCTTGTTAACATTTTAACTAAGTCTTATGACTTCGCTCAAACTGTTGCTACTGATGAAGTATTAAAAAGCGACACTGTTGGTGCAATCACAGAGCTTGTAGAACCTGTAAAAGATACAGTGAAAAGCATGGCTGCTACTGCAATCGAAGCGAAAGATCGTGCTGACGAAAGCAACGAAGTTATCGGCCTGTTCGGTCTATTAAAATTATTAAAAGATCCACAAGCACAAAAAATGTTCCGCTTTGTGAACGCATATCTTCAAATTAGTGCAGAACGTAACAATAAATAAGTTAACTTATAACAACAATTAGTAAAGACGGGGGATATCATACTATGTCAAAACAAATTGTCATCTTAGGCGCTGGTTATGGCGGTCTTCTTGCCGCTTTAAACGTACGTAAATATTACAGTAAATCAGAAGCACAAGTTACAGTGATTAACCAATACCCAACGCACCAAATCATCACTGAACTACACCGCCTTGCAGCTGGTAACGTGTCTGAGCAAGCAGTTGCAATGCCACTTACAAAGCTTTTCAAAGGTAAAGATATCGATCTTAAAATCGCAACAGTTGAGTCATTCTCAGTTGATAGCAAAGAAATCAAATTAGCTGGCGGCACTACTTTATCTTACGATGCACTTGTAGTTGCTTTAGGAAGTAAAACTGCTTACTTCGGTATTCCAGGACTAGAAGAAAACAGCATGGTATTAAAATCTGCTGCTGATGCAAATAAAATCTACAAACACGTTGAAGACCGTATTCGTGAATACGCGAAAACGAAAAACGAAGCTGATGCTACAATCGTAATCGGTGGTGGCGGATTAACTGGCGTTGAGCTAGTTGGTGAGCTTGCTGACATTATGCCTAAACTTGCAAAAAGCCACGGCGTAAATCCAAAAGAAGTGAAACTTCTTCTTGTTGAAGCAGGTCCAAAAATCCTTCCAGTATTACCAGACCACTTAATCGAACGTGCAACTACTAGCCTAGAAGCGCGCGGCGTTACATTCTTAACTGGTCTTCCTGTAACAAACGTTGCTGGCAACGAAATCGACTTAAAAGACGGTCAAAAACTTGTTGCTAACACATTCGTTTGGACGGGCGGCGTACAAGGTAACCCATTAATCGGTGAATCAGGTCTTGAAGTTAACCGTGGACGTGCAACAGTTGATGCATACCTACAATCTACTTCTCACAAAGACGTATTCGTTGCTGGAGACAGCGCTGTTGTCTTCGCTCCAGACGGACGTCCATACCCACCAACTGCACAAATCGCTTGGCAAATGGGTGAGTTAATTGGATACAACTTATACGCAGCACTAGAAGGCAAAGCATTCGAAGAGTTCGCACCTGTAAACTCTGGAACACTTGCTAGTCTAGGACGTAAAGATGCTGTTGCTACAATCGGAGCAAGCAATACTCCACTTAAAGGCTTACCAGCATCATTAATGAAAGAAGCAAGTAACGTTCGTTACTTATCACACATTAAAGGTCTATTCAGCTTAGCTTACTAATCTGAATATAAGCCCGAATTATGCCCTGCATGGTTCGGGCTATTTTTATCCGTAATTTTCTCTAACTTATTTATTCGGCAGAAGAATCGTATAACCCTTTTAATTATCTAAATTTACTGATTATTTCATGTCCAAATTGTGTATACGAAAAGATGGAAGTATTCTTCCTACTCCCATCCTTTCAAACAAACTATTCGCCTAACTTCACAAGGCTGTAATTCTTCTTCCCTTTACGGATAATAATAAATCGTCCATCAAATGAATTCTCTACCGTAACATCTGTACCCACATCTGTTACCTTCTCACCATTCATAGAAATAGCTCCGTTATTAATATCTTCACGCGCTTGTCTTCTAGATGGCTCAATTCCTAAATCAACTAGCCATTCTACGATGTTTTTCGTCTCTTTTGAAGACTGGAATGTTGGCATTTCTTTAAAGCCTTGTTCAATTTCATCGGCTGTTAACGATTTAATATCTCCGCTAAATAACGCTGCTGTAATTTTCACAGCTTGCAGGAATGCTTCTTCTCCATGAACAAATTTCGTCATTTCTTCCGCTAATACTTTTTGCGCTTCACGTTTATGAGGCTCTGTTTCTACCTTCACTGCCAATTCATCGATGCGCTCTTTCGTTAAGAATGTAAAGTATTTCAAGTATTTAATTACGTCGCGGTCATCTGTATTTACCCAGAACTGGTAAAATTCAAACGGTGTCGTTTTTTCAGGATTAAGCCAAACCGCACCACCTGCTGATTTACCAAACTTCGTACCGTCCGATTTTAATAATAACGGAATCGTTAATCCGAATACTTTCGCCTCATGACCTTCTAACTTACGAATTAAATCTAAACCACTCGTAATATTTCCCCATTGGTCACTACCACCAATTTGAAGTTGAACATCCTCTTTCGTGTATAAATGATGGAAGTCCATCGCTTGCAAAATTTGGTACGTGAATTCCGTGAAAGAAATACCTGTATCCAAACGGCTTGCTACAATATCCTTCGCTAACATGCTATTGATGCTAAAGTTTTTCCCGTAATCACGTAAAAACTCAATAATATTTATTTCATGTGTCCAATCATAGTTATTTACCATCTTCACTTCGCTATTTCCACCAAAATCAAATAGCTTTTTCATTTGTGCTGTTAACGCATCTACATTATGCTGAACCACTTCTAACGTTTGAAGTTGACGCTCTGATTGTCGTCCACTCGGATCACCAATTGTTCCTGTTGCCCCGCCAATTAAAATAACAGGATGATGACCAGCTAATTGGAATCTCTTCATCATCATAAACGGAATCAAATGTCCAATATGCATACTATCACCAGTCGGATCAACTCCGCAGTATAGCGAAATCTTTTTCTCTTCTACTAGCTTACGTAAACCTTCTTCGTCAGTCTGCTGATTAACGGCGCCGCGCCATTCTAATTCATCAATAATATTCATCTTTTGTCATCCCCTTTATTTTTTAAAAACAAAAAAGCCCCTATGTCTACGATAGACATAGGGACGATTATTCACCGTGTTACCACCCAGTTTGCATAAATAGCATAGCTACTCATACCACTCTTAGCAATAATATCGATTGCTAGTCCGCTTAGCATTACCTAAGATACTCCAGAGTGTAATTCGCAAGTTTGTTTGTGCTAGGTTCCAGCAACCCCTAGCTCTCTCGTTAACAGTGACAAACTGCTACTGGGCTCTTTCAACGTATGTTATTTGTTAAATTATTAGCCATTATATTGAATTGAAAACAAATTGTCAACAATACCCAAATATTATTTTAAAATAATTCATATCTTCATACGTATTTCTTTATTCCTTATCTTCTCCAATAATCCTTACTTCTCGCTCCAACTTCACGCCAAATTTCTCTTCAACTGTCTTTTGTACGAAGTGAATTAAATCGATGTAATCTTGTGCTGTTCCGTTATCAACATTCACCATAAACCCAGCGTGTTTTAAAGAAACTTCTACTCCACCAATTCGCTTACCTTGTAGTCCTGAGTCTTGAATTAACTTACCAGCAAAGTTATTTGGTGGGCGCTTAAATACGCTACCACATGAAGGATATTCTAGAGGCTGTTTTGACTCACGTTTAAACGTTAAATCATCCATTTTTGCTTTGATTTCTTCATGTACACCTTCTTCAAGTTCAAATCTCGCTTCAAGAATAATGTAATGGTTGTTCGCAAATACACTCTTACGATATCCAAATTCAAATGCTTCTTTCGTCAAAGTACGTAGCTCTCCATCACCTGTCATTACGACAGCTTCTGTTAATACAAACGAAATTTCACCGCCGTATGCACCAGCATTCATATATAATGCTCCGCCAACTGAACCTGGAATACCACAAGCAAACTCAAGACCCGTTAAGTTATGGTCTAAGGCAATACGTGATACGTCAATAATTGCTGCACCACACTGTGCTACAATCGTCGTTCCTGTTACAGTAACACCTGTAATATGAATTAAACTTACTGTAATCCCGCGAATTCCACCATCTTTAATAATGACATTCGATCCATTTCCTAAAAACGTAACTGGAATATTATATTCGTTCGCATATTTGATAACTTCTTGAATTTCATCATAATTTGTAGGCGCAACAAAAACATCTGCTTTTCCGCCAACTTTAATATGCGTATGATTCTTTAACATTTCATCTTGTTTAACATGTCCTTCAGGCAATACCGTACTTAAATATTTATAAACCTCTTGCATATTCATTTTACGATTCCTCTATTTCTATATTCATTTTATCCCGTTATACGGGCCCATAATATCCCCACGTACATGAAAGAACCTAAAGTGGTGGATACAGTGTACCCAAAATCAATTCGAGACACCTATAAACCTCTTAATTTATAAGAGGTGCCACTCATATTAAAATATATATTGCATAATAAAGCAACCCAAATGGACTACTAAACTTGACATGTCATCAGAAAGACAACAATTTGTAAAATATGTGACTTTTTCAAAACACTATCCCTCAGTATCTTACTATACCACACAAAAAGAAAGTGGTATTTTTTTGTACTTTTTACTTTATTTACATCAATAAAAAAAGAGCACATCCGACAGAATGTGCTCTTTCTATACTCTTTATATTACTTTTCGTTCTCTTCTTTTTCTTTATCAAACCATAACAGCTCATCGTTATCAACTTCACCATTATAATTGATTAAAATTTCTTCTCCTGCTTTTATATCCTTATAAGCATAGAAGTTAAACGTATGGTTCTCGAAGACAATATCATACGTTGCATTCGGTGTATATGAATGATTAAATAACATACCGTATCCTAAAAGGATTGCCGTATGATTGATTCCATACTCAAATGCGTAGTCAGCAAGTAATGTTTTCTCAATATGTTCATGCTGTTCATTCGGATAAGAGATAACTGGTGCTGCGTGTATCAACTCACCTTTTTTAATATCACGAGTTGCAAATACACCTCTATTAAATTCTCCATCACTAAGTTCAGAAGTCTTAACTTCGATCATATGCGTCACCTATTTAATTCTTTCTTTGAAGTATTTTAATTCCGCTATTAGCTGAATTTTATCTCCTTAAGCTTGGCAGAAAACGCGCAGAAAAGCAATTAAATTCCTATCAAGTATTCGTTTCAATGAAAAAAGAGCACATCATTCGTGCTCTTTCCAAGCAATATTACTTTTCTAAAATATCTTCTAACAACTTCACTTGCTCGCTAACAGTTTGTAACGTCTTCACTGACGTATCATTTCGATGTTTTTCTTCTTCCACACTCGCTAGCACTTCTTCTGTAGCTGTAGAAGTTTGCTGAATTACGTTAGAAGCATGCGTAACATCCTTTACGATATTCGTCGTTTTAACTTGGAAACTTTCTTGATGAACAACAACCTCTCGCATTACTTCATTAATCGCATCAATAAACTTCCCTAAATCAGTTACATTTGTTAAAACGCTTGCTAACATCTCGTTACATTCTTCTTGTACTCTTTCTGACTTTTCTACTTGTACTTCTACCTTACTTGCTTGATTACTAAACTCCTTCAAAATCCCTTGAATTCTTCCCGCAGAACGATTTGATTCTTCAGCAAGCTTTAACACTTCACTCGCTACAATAGCAAAACCTTTTCCATGCTCGCCTGCCCTCGCAGCTTCAATATTTGCATTTAAAGCTAGCAAACTCGTCTGACTTGAAATATTCGTTATTACATCTACAATTTCATTAATTTGTTTCGATTGCATCATTAAATCTCTAAATATAATTCCAGACTGTGAAACAACATCATTTAAACTTCTCATGTTAGTTTCAAAATTTCTTAGAGTATGTACACTACCTTTTGAAATTTCTAAGCTTTCATCCACACGAGCCGATGCAGTTCTTACTTGAGAGATGATTTGTTCAATATTTCCCTCCATATCATTCAATACTTCTACCGAACGATACATCATCTCTGATTGTGATTGCGTACCAACTGCCACCTCTTCAAAGGCAAAATTAATTTCACTCATCGATTCCATCGACGTGTTCATATTTTGTCTTAAATGATTGAAATTACTATCTAGTTTCACAACTGTTTCTTCAATAAGTCTTTGCGTCTCTTCTAACTCCTGAGCTTTTCTCATTACTTCTTGCTTCTCATCACTTAAACGAAGGAGCAGATTAGAACCGATTTTCGTGACGCCCCACATAGCGATTGTTACAATCGCTAACAAACTTGCGAAATTAGCAGCTTCAGACGAGGCTGTATAAGCAAAAAATTGCTCCGGCCAATAGCTACAAAGGATAAATGTGATCACAACAGCTACCCCGCCAAGAATTAAAATGAGGCGCTCACTTAAGTAAATAAGTGAAACAGCTAATGTAAAATAGACCATTTGAAATACAGCCGGGCTTTCATTAAAGGCTTGTACCATAATGTAGGACATTGTAAGCAACATAAATGTCATGATATATTTATACGCTGATTCCATACTTTTTATAAAAGTAAAAAGCGTTCCAAATGCAACGACAGAAATACCACAAATCCAAAACGCTATTGCTCTCTCTGTAAAAATATATCCATAATACCCAATTGCGATTATCCCAAGAAAGAAACTACAAATCGTTATAAACAGTAATAAATGATTTTTCTGTGATTCTTTCTCAAGGTTAGAAAAACAAGTCCTCTTTAACCACTCCATATGAAGCCCCACCTTCTACTTATACATATCAATTACTTCAGTTTAAATACCGCACTTACTGGGTTATGATCGCTATTTTCAAACTTTAAATCTTTCCCTTGTACATTTACAATCTCTACATTCGGTGAAACGATAAAGCCATCAATAATAGTGACGAAATTTTCACCTTCTACATATTTCTTTACATCATCTCTCACAGTCATAACAGACGGATCTACAGCCCACTTAAAGCCACCGTCTGTAAAGTTCTTCGGTAACTCTACTAACCACTCAGGGCGCTCTTTCACGAACTTCGGATCACTTAATTGAGCGTTTGAAACTAATTGATTCCAATCTCCGCCCATTATTACGTAATCACCATTTTCATAATGCTTGTTCATATATTCTTTTAAGTACTCTACTTGCTGTTTTCTAATTTTCCCGCCTTCATCATAAGCAGACAAATGTAAATTTACGAGTCTAACATGTTTCCCATTATTAACAGGAATTTTATATTCCACAATTGCTCGATCTAAATCAAACAAACGCTTTGGCCAAGGCTCCATTCCAGGAAGCTGGAACCTCTTCGCTTCTTGAACAGTGTATTTAGAAAACGTACTTAATCCAGCCTCCGCATATCCCATTGGATTTATTATTGGCACTGGAACCCATTTCGTATCGTAGTTCTTGCCAAATGACGAAACATAATCAGGTAATCCTTTTTTCAAAAATTCATGTTCATTTACATCAAATGAACGAAGTGACTTTATATCAACTTCTTGTAATAGTGCAAAATCACTATTCTCATTTTGTAAAAACGAAAGCATATTCTTTAAATTAGTTTCCGTTTGCTCTTTACTACTTGAACCAGATCCCTTTCCACCATCCATAAAGAAATCTTGATCCTTATCTAACCCAGCATATCCAATATTAAATGTTGTAACTTTAAACTCATTTTCAGTCGCTAATACGCGCTCCTTATTATTCTCCACCTTCAAGCTTATAACATCAGCAGGCTGTTCTTTAGTAAGTGTCATATACGCTAGAAATCCTCCTACAATGCCCGCTACTACTAAAACACATGTAAATACGATTTTTAAAAATTTCTTCAAATAAACGACTCCTTTTCACGCGAATTTATTTTTCTTTATTTTCAGTCAAATAAAACAAAACGACACACATAAGAAACATTTTATCATAATTAAAACCGTATATCACTATATTTAGTTGATAAGTAATCGATCCCATTTTAATTACTTGAAAAACCTTCAGACATCAAAAAAAGAAACGTTACACCCACCTCCTCACTGGAATTTAAACGGTATATTTAGTACACTATATGTAATAATCCTAGGCGATGGAGTTCGCCATAAACGCTGCTTAGCTAATGACTCCTACCAGTATACATACTGGTAGGAGTCTATTTTTTTGAGCAATCTATTTAAAGAGGTGAGAAAATTGATTTATATTATCGTCGGCATTGCCGGTATATTAGGAGCTCTTTCTCGTTATTATTTAGGTCTTAATATCACCACATTTTGGCATCATTCATTTCCATTAGCAACATTACTCATTAACTTAATCGGTTGCTTCTTCTTAGCGTGGCTAACTACTTATATCGCCCGGCTAAACATCTTACCTTCAGAGGTCATCACAGGCATCGGAACTGGATTCATCGGTTCCTTTACGACTTTTTCAACATTTAGTGTAGAAACTGTGCAATTGATCAATCATTCTGAGTGGAGCATAGCCTTCTTATATGTATCATGTAGCATACTTGGTGGCCTCATTATGTCTGGCCTTGGCTATACACTTGGAGATTTCTTAATTAAGAAATCTCTTACGGAAGGTGATTACTCATGATAGAAGCCTTATTAGTCGCAACAGGAGGATTTTTCGGTGCGATTACACGATTTGCAATTAGCAATTGGTTTAAGAAAAGAAATAAAACACAATTTCCACTTGCTACATTCCTTATTAATATAACAGGGGCGTTTTTACTTGGATATATAATCGGCAACGGAGTTACTACAGGCTGGCAACTATTATTAGGTACTGGATTTATGGGTGCATTCACTACATTTTCTACGTTTAAACTAGAAGCCGTTCAACTTCTCAATCGAAAAAATATTAGCACTTTCCTTTTATACTTAAGCGCTACGTACATAATTGGTATCCTCTTCGCATTCCTTGGAATGAAGCTAGGCGGAATATGAAAAAAAGCGACTCTATTGAGTCGCTTTCTTTCATAAGAAATATGTCCCGCCATATGGAATAGAAAATAAACCAGCTGGATGTACATCGTAATGTACAATTTGCATCGGAAGCTGTGAATACGGCATATACTGACTTTGCATCATTTGTGCAAAATATGCTTGTTGTTGCATTTGAATAGCTTGATTCATAGCATGAATTGTTCCCTGTGCCCCAGCCAGCGTAATAGCTGCTCCTACTTGTCTTCCATTATAAAAATGATGGTTCATCATGATTCATCTCACTTATTCTTTTTCTTCCATATGGTATGTTTCTATTTCATAGTGAGTATTTTGTCCCTATTGGTAACCCCTATTTATTGCCCTTTTTCAGCTTTGAAGTAATAAATCCAAATAATAATACGCCAATACCACTAAGGAACAATACATAACTTATCGGTACTAGGAAAAAGAAAGGTTCTTCAAGGAATCCATCCGCTCCTACTTTACTGTTTGAAGCATGTATAGTTAAAGAAATAATCGCTAAAATCATGAAAGAAATAGCTACTACGTATTTATTTTTCATTTCACATTCTCCTCTACTCATGTAATTCTCCTTAGATTCTTAACATCATATTATCCAAAAAAACATTAACAGTCAATAATTATTTATCGTTTAACAATAAATAATTATTGACTAGAATAATAACAAAAAGGTTTACGAAGCATATTAAATCACTTCGCAAACCCTCTGTATTATAAATATTTACACTTCAAACCTCTTGCTTAATACAATATACATTGCGCAAAATAGCACGAATATCCCAGCATAAATTAACAAAATCTCTACACTAAACATATCCGACAATGGCCCAAATATTATCATTCCTAGAGGAAGCGCGCATGAATTCGCAATTTGTACAAGACTGAACATCCGTCCGTGCATTGATGGTTCTACTTTTTCCTGCAATAACACAGTAACTGGTGTATTGAAGCACGGCATTGTTATACCAATTAAAAAATTAAATACTAAATACATAATAAATATCGGTGCTATTCCGAGTCCAATCATAAGCAGTCCATATAATGCACAAGCTAGCGCTGTTGTATGCATACGATTACGAAAACCACCCCACGCGGCAATCAATACGCCACCAGCTGCCGCACCAGCACTAAAGGTCATCTCACTAGCAGTAAGTCTCCACATTTCGGCCCCGAAAGAACGAGTTACCATTAAAGGTGTTAAAAAAGCAGCTGGACTTATTAAAATCATGATGATAATCAATAAAACGATTAGCCTTTTAATAAATACATTTTCTTTTAAATAAGAGAATCCTTCTTTAATTCCTTGTAGATTAGATTTTTGCTTATTCTCTGCATTCACATGTCCCTCTACTTGAATGATAAGCATAATACTAATTCCAATCATAGCCGTAATAACATCAATAAAAAATGTTGTTTCAATGCTGGCAATAGAAAGAATCGCCGCACTTGCTGCTGGAGAAAGAAACATAATTAAAGATGTAATACTGCTATTTATTCCATTTACTTTCATAAGATACTCTTTCGGAACGATTTGCGGAATTAATGCATTCACAGCTGGCGTTTGTACTCCTGTTCCAGCTGAACGAATGAGTAACACAATAAAAAGTAACCAAATACTTTTATATCCTGTTAAAAATAAAATTGCTAAAACTAACGTCGCAATCGCTATAATTCCATCCGATAACATAATCATCTTTTTACGTTCATAACGATCAATCCAAACACCTGCAAACAAAGATATCGCAATTTGTGGTAGAAAACCGCAAACAGTTGAAATAGTCAACATCACTCCTGATGATGTTGTAAGGGTGATATACCATATAATCGCGTATTGTACGAGAGAGGAACCGAACAACGAAATAGTTTGAGCGGTCAAAAATAATATAATTTTCGTTTTCCAATTGTTTTCACTCATATGTTTCACACCCCCTTAACTATTCCTGTCTCTATATGAAAGATGCTATCTGCCCAATCAAGATAAAAACTCGCTTCGTGAGATACGAGTATAATGCTGCCCTTAAACTTAATTAGCGCCTTTTGCAAAGCTTCCTTCGCTTCTGCATCTAAATGATTTGTCGGCTCATCTAAAATTAATAAGTTACAAGGTGATAATAATAATCCGCACAGTTTCACCTTCGATTGTTCACCACCACTTAACGTACGAATTTCTTGCGAAACGTGCGTATCCTTCACTCCACACGCAGCTAAATGATGGCGTATTTCCTTCATATTCAGTTTAGGAAACTGTTCTGAAATAATTTGAAGCGGCGTTAAAGAATCATTGCTCCAATTTAAATCTTGCTCATAATATCCAATCTTTATTTGCTCTGAAAAGTGAAACTCTCCAGAAATACTATCAATATTTCCAACGATTGTTTTTAATAAAGTAGATTTTCCTACTCCATTGAAACCTGTAATAACAAGTTTTTGCCTACCCATTACTGAAAAATTCAACTTTGGTAAGAGAGCGAAGTCGTAACCAACTTCAAGGTTATTTACTTCAAGAACTGTCTGAACTGAAATGGGAAGTTCCTGAAAATGAATAGACGGTTTATGAGTAAAACTTGGTGGCGCAATTCTTTCCATACGCTGTAATTGTTTTCTACGACCTTGCGCTATTTTTGAATTCACCCCAGCAATATTTCTACGAATATACTCTTCCGTTTTTTCAATTTTCTTTTGCTGTGCATAATATTGGCGAATATAATCTTTTCGCAAATGCTCCTTTTGTCTTACAAAATCTGAGTATTTGCCGTAATACTTCTTAACTGTTCCGAACTCTACATCACATATGCAAGAAGTTACCTTTTCCAGAAAATCAAAATCATGTGATACGACAATAAACGCTCCTTCAAAATTCATTAAATAATTAGCAAGCCACTCCACATGCTCCTTATCAAGAAAATTCGTCGGTTCATCTAGTAATAAAATATTAGGCTCTTCTAATAAGAGCTTCGCTAAAATTACCTTTGCACGCTGCCCTCCGCTTAATTCACCAATAACACGATCCATCCCAATCACATCAATACCTAAGCCGGATGCCACCTTATTCGTAATACTATCTACTGAATAAAAATCATGAGCCTCGAGCAGTCCTTGAATTTCTGCCGCTTTCAATAGTTGATTTTCATCTCCGGTCATCGCACTTTCTTCATATAACTTGTTCATTCTCTTTTCCATTTCATACAAATCATAAAAGGCTCTCTTTAAATATTGAGAAATGGTATAACCCTCATCAATTTCTGCGTATTGATCAAGATGTCCAATTTGAATATTTGGTTGCCACTTTATGTCTCCCTTATCAGAAATAATTTCCCCCACCAATATTTTCATTAATGTGCTTTTTCCTGCACCATTCTGTCCAACAATTCCCATATGCTCCCCTTTATGCAAATCAAAAGAAGCATTTTCGTATAATACTTTATCTATAAAACTATGTGATAAACTTTCAACTTTAAGTAAACTCATTTTTATTCCTCTTTTCCTGAAATTAAAAAAAGCAGAGAGATAGCGTCATTCGACACTAGCCCTCTGCTTCATGGTTTTTCCTATACTACTCCAATTTATAGTAAAGACTCATCGGAATAATATACACAAAGGGCCATAGACAAAGCATTGTCTATGGCCCCTTAATCTATTTTATACACCAGCTGAAAAACCATAACGAAATAAGCATAGATAAACTATACTTTTTTAGAAAAGTTATTCAGCCGATGAATATAGGGGATTTATACCCCTTGATTAAGCTCCGTACAACGCTTCACCGTATACATTTGTGCGGAGCAAAGTTTTCTAATGAGTTTTACAAATTTTATATAAAGCATATTCTGCACCTTCCTTAATACTTAAAAGGGATTTTAGCATACGTTTTTACGAAGCGTCAACATTACTTCCGAATCTTTCAACTACTTGTTTTCAAAATATTGCTTCTGAAACATACACATTCTTATCGCATTATGATAGTTACCATCAACGAAAAACTCATCGATAAGCTCACCTTCTACCATAAACCCAACTTTTTTATAAACATGTACTGCTTTTTCATTTTCCTTATCCACAACTAAATATATCTTATGCATATTTAATACAGCGAAAGCATAATCCATTGCTAAACGCGTCGCCTCTACTGCATAACCATATCCTTGATAATTCGGATCAATAATAATTTGGAATTCTGTTCTACGATGAATATAATCGATTTCTACTAACTCAACTAATCCAACCATTTCATTGTCTTTCTCAACGATAAATCGGCGTTCGCTTTGATCATGTATATGTTTATCGTATAAGTCTTGCAGCTCCACAAATGCCTCATATGGCTCTTCAAACCAATACGACATAATATGCGCATTATTATTCAGTTCGTGTACGAACTTTAAATCTTCTCGTTCCAATGGACGTAACTTCAATTCCTGATTCATTCCTATAACCTCCAAGTAAAAGAAACCTCTTCACTTAATTTCTCAATTTTTTTCGATTTCAAACGCCCTAATTTCATTGTAAACTTTCAAGCAACTTGAAGGTCAAGACGTAAAAAAGTAGTGCAAACTTACGTCTGCACTACTACTCTTTTCTCAAATCTCTCATATTCGATATGTATAAAGCAATAACTAAAACAAGAATTGCTCCTGCGTATAATAACGTCTCCATCGGTTCCTCATGAGACACAATAATCAATCGAATTAAGGCCGTAATTCCGATATAAATAAAATAACGTAACGGGAAATGATAGTTCGATTTAAAATACTTAATAATTAATGCAATGAACTCGAAGTATAAGAAATAGACGATGATACTTTCAACCAATTTATAAGACGTATACTCTTTTGCCGAAAAAATATACTGCACAAACGTAATTGTCTCATTCACTAAGAAAATCGATAACACAATGGATAATATAATTAAAGCTATATTTAATATCCATTGCAAAACACTAGCTATAACATGATCGATATTAAATGACTTCATTTTCTCTTTAGACTCCCCTTCGTATAAGTACTTATTTATTATAGCAAAATTACGATTGGAAAGAAGTTAAATCATATATTCGTCCTTTGTTGTTGCCAGTGTAGGGGAGATTTAGTGTGTGGAGCATTCTGTTTACAACCATACCCGACGAAACATGGAGAAACTCTTTCAAATTACCGTTCGTACATGTCGTACTAATGAGCAATGCATAATCTCGTATAGCATCCTCATGTGCCACTTTTGAAAAATCTTTACAACTTGTACAACGCCAGCCCTTCTTCACTTTAACCATTGGAATAACTAAGCATTTCTCACATTGTACTCCATTTAACAACTCCTCTTTTTCTATTTTATATTGCTCAAGTATATTTTGTTGAAGTGGAGAATGCTCCGTTATTATTTGATGAATGAGCCTATCTACATTATCTATAACTTTTCTCTTATATTTACTTTCAAACCACTTTATTTTATGAGGTAAATTTGCACTATGAATAATTGTATGAAGAAGATTGTCATCTGAAGATTTTATAATGGTACGAGGCGAGCTAATAACAACGAGGGACTCGATTGGAAGACTAGAGGAAAATCCATGTAAGCTTAACCATTTCTTTAATTGTATTTCTTGCCTTTTTATTTGTAAAACCGGATCTGGAAATCCCTCTGAATTTCCTTCTGTTATTCGGATAAGTTGATTAAACTTTGCATCAAACATTAATGTACCTGCTATATTTTTTATCTCAAGAAAAAGAAGAAACTTTGTGGAAATGATAATAGTATCAATTTGAAAGTATTGATCATGATTAGATAAGCGAACATCATGTAAAACACTATACTCTTTCTCAGAAATAAAACTAAGTGGATAATCAATTGCTTGCTCCCCTTTATACCCCGCCATGTGTTTTGCCAAGTTTTCTCCAATTAAATTTCGTTTTGGATGATGTACAGGTAACCTTCTAAGCAGTGCTTCTAACTGTCTTATATAAATCGGCATTTTTCTTTCTTTCACAATCACCTCAAACACCCCTTTACAAATATATCAACGATTTTTTCAATATATCTATCATAACTCACAATATATCAACGATTTTTCCAATATATCGATTGGTCGACAATATCTGACACTACCTCACTCCAATCACTCACAGCATATCCTAGAAAAACACCTTCAGCAAAAACTTAAAATCGTATTTCCTCATAAAAAAACCATAACCCGCTCCTCCAGCAAAGTTATGGTTTTTAACCCTGCAATGCCACTCTATCTATAACTTTGCCGTGAAGTCCACAAAATCCATTTGTACTTATAGCAACTTTCACTTTTTTCACACTGAAACTATATACCCCAAAATCGTTTCACAACGTTATTACTTCCGCATAGCTACAATTATCAATTACATTATTATTAGCGGCTTTCCTTCTTCTTTACAATGTATTTTTTGGATTACTCGTAGGCACTACAGCAAGCTAGCGATTTTTTATAAATATGAACATTTTTTAGGAATTAGTTTATCTTTTTTTAATGTTTTATTTAGAGGCAGTTTATAGTCGGGGATTAACATAAGAAACGTAGCAACTAAGTTCATATATGACGCACTGCTACTATAATCGCTAACCGTACTACTTGAAATCATAAAATAAGGAGACGATAAAACATGAACAAAAAAGCAAAAGCACTATCATCCGTACTGCTCGGATTCACATTAGCATTAACAGGGTGTGCTGGTACTAAAGCTGAAGAAAATCATGGGAAACAAAAACAAGAACAAGTTGCTAAAGAAACAAAAAAGGAAAATAAATTAACTAAAGGGCAAAAAATGGCTAATATTCTTAGCGAGACAAATTGGCAAGGTACACGAGTGTATGACAAAGATAAGAATGACTTAACAAAAGAGAATGCAAACTTCATTGGTCTTGCAAAATATGATGCGAAGTCAGGCAGATATGAATTTTTTGATGCTAAAACAGGTGCAAGTCGTGGCGATAAAGGCACTTTCTTTGTCACAAATGATGGGAAGAAGAGAATATTAATTTCAGAATCAATGAAGTATCAAGCTGTCGTTGACATGACAAAACTAAATAAAAATGTATTTACTTATAAACGAATGGGTAAAGACGCTAACGGTAAAGATGTAGAAGTTTTCGTTGAACATGTCCCATATAAAGAAAAAGAACTTTCTTTCACTGATCCGGACAAGCAGCTGAACACGACTACAGGAGATATTGTTAAAAACGTTGATGGAGATAAAATTTTAGGCGGTACCCTTTGGCACGGAACAAAAGTAGTAGATGAAGCTGGTAATGATGTAACACAGTTTAATTCGAATTTTATAAGTCTAGCAAAATTCGATGACAAGTCTAATAAATATGAGTTCTTCAATAGCGAAACAGGTCAAAGCCGCGGTGACTATGGCTACTTCGATGTTGTACACGAAAATAAAATAAGAGCCCATGTTTCAATTGGAAATAACAAATACGGTGCAGCTCTTGAACTTACTGAACTAAATAATAAGAAATTTACGTATAAAAGAACTGGTAAAGATCAAGCAGGTAAAGATATCACCATATTCGTTGAACATGAACCTTATAAAGGTGATATGAAACCACAATTTAGTTTTTAAATACGTTTGATTAAAGATCCTGTACTGAGTTGCAGGATCTTTCTTATTAAGCAAGAGAACGAAAAGACGAAAAACATGTAGCTTTTCGTCTTCACAATATTTCCACCTTATAGTTGATGATTTACAAAACCTAAAAACATACCGATACAAAATAAAATAAATCCAATTAGAATTAAGGGAAGAGTGAAGCCACCCCAAGCTGGTTTATTAGCAAACGCCCTTATTTTAAAATTAATCCTCGCTAAAGACATGATAACGATACCCGCTATTGATAAAATTGTAGTTACATAAGTCATCTAGAATAATACTCCTCTTCTATATTGATTTTATATCTCTGCAAACCATCTACATAAGTGTTACAGTCCACTATTCATACATGTCATCCCAATTGTAGCAATCCAGCTTTGTGCACATCATTTGTAAAATTCATTCTTCATTCCTAAAAAAAGACAGAACCAGACGGTTCGGTCTTTTTTGTTTTATAATAATCTCTTTTATTTTTGCTACAATACCTTTTTCTTATAAATCTTACGCCAACACAGCTTTTGATTAACTTATCCTGAAATATTATGAATTTGCGTTCAACTTATCTAAAATACCTTTTTCTATTTTTGCTTGATTCACTTTAGCTATTTTAGAAACAATCCCACGGCGATCTTCCCAATCAATCAAATAATATTGATTTTTTTCCAATTCATTTTGCAAGGAAATTTTCAGTTCTCTTTCTTCCCCTTTTTTATCGTACACCTTCTCATCGTAAACATGATACGTAAGAACTTCTCCATTACTCAATTTTTCGTTTTCTACTTTAGAATCAGTCGTTACTTTTACATAATATTGTTTAGTCAAATAGTATCCATTCCCTGACTTCATATAGTAGAAAGCACCTCCTACTATAGCTAATAACACAAAAATTCTCATGATCCATTTCATATGGTAATACCTAACCTTTCTATTCTACTTGTAAGATTTATACCCGTTAAAATATAAATCTTCCTTACCTTAAGTATGCTTTAACCATAAAGATGGTACAATCCAGTTTCCTTACACCCACATTACATTTTTGTAATCCTATCATTTTACAAAAGTTTCTTAAGTTGGCCCAAAACAAAGGAACATAAAGTTTTATTCCTCCAATTGCCACACTTTTAGCAACACTTGTCCAAGTAATAGGAATTTCATTTCAATCCATTTTACGTGAAGAAGTAAATCAACGCCGATTAACTATATTAGGAATTACATTATTAATCAGCCCTCATCAATCGGGCTGCCCGGCAAATAGAGGAATAAAATTTGTGACTAAGTAAAAAAGCGCCCTACTTATAGGGCGCTTTTTTTATACTTAATGACTAATACTAGCTGTTGGATATAATGTTGTTCCTCCAATTGAAACTTTTATTTCATTTGTTAATGGAACGTTTTGTTCATTAATAATTGTTCTCCACCATTCCCATGCAAGACCTGTACATTCTCTTGCTACAATTTTTATATTTTTTGAATTCGGTGGAAGAGGGATAACTGTAGAGTAATGAGCCGTTTTGTCTTTTCCGCTACCATCCCATGTTTTATGTGTTAGTACTTCGTTACCCTTTTGGTCAAATGTGAATTCATCCCAAGATACATCAAATTGAGCAACGTAAGCACCGTAATGATCAAGTGTCATTTTAGCACTTGAATATTCTGTAGTTTTCGTCTCAATATAATCTGTATTGTTATGAACAGCAGCAGTTGCATTATCTTTTAAGAAAGTACTTGTATATGAAATTGGGTATGCTGGATTTTTAAGACTTAATTCAGCATTATCTTTAATAATATTTCGGATTTCATTGAAATCTTTAGTAACAACCTTGTTATGCTCTTTCGCATCTCCGCCTAATACTACAGCAGTAAAGGTACTTTCTTCAAAAATATCTTTATACTGTCCACTTGTTTCAACGCTGTTATCCTTAAGTAAGGCTTTAAAAGCAGCTTGTACATCTTTGCTCTTAGATGTTGTTTCTAATTTTACATAAATCGTTCTACCATAAGCTACATTTGAAACCATAACAGGTGGAGCCGAATTACTTACGCCTTTTCGAGTTAACTCATCAAAAGTAACGCTATTATCAAAAAGGTCGGATGGATTGTTAGGTAGTTCAGCACTTACCGTATAAAATATTTGCTTATACGCCGCTACCATCACTTTTTTCTCTCCATTTGCAACCGCATTAAAATCAATGTTTAGACTGTTATCAAGATATTTAGCGTTAACATTAAGAGCGCTTGCGATTTGCGATTTACTATAAACCATGGATTCCGTATACTGCATTCTTGCAGGCAACGTATGTGTTGTAGAATACTTTTCATTCCAAGTAGATACTAAATCGTCTACTGCTCCAGCTACATTACCATATGTCGGATTTTGGACAGTGATTGTATTTTCTTTTCTCATGCCCGGTAAGTCTATACTAATATTCAAAGGCTTTCTCTTAGCCACTAATAAACTCGGTTGATTGTCTGCAAAAGCTTTATTTGCAAGTTGTACAGCTCCTGGATACGTGCGATTCACTACAGAATCAATAATTGAAATATCGACTGGTGACGTTGTAAGTGATTTTTTTTCGCGTTCTACTACTACAAATTTACCATTTGAATTGATACTTTCTTTCGGAACAAAACTCTCTACTTTATCACCATTTACAGCTAAAACCTCTTGATTATTATATTTAAGATTTGCTATACCAGTATCAATGCCACTAGCATTTTTGGTTACATCAGTTGCATTACTTGCTTGTGTTTCTGCGAAGGAAATAGATGAATAATTAATAGTGCATAGACTAACTAATAAACATGCAAGGAACTTTCTTCTTTTAGTATTTTTCTTAATATTCAGAAAAATCACCCCGTTCTTTTTTTAGTAAAATATAATAATGATTGCTAACTAATAAATTTATATAAATGCTTTTAAAAGTTCTTGAATTAACGGGATTACGCCACCTACAAATTTTAAAACTGCCATTGCGATTTCCATATTATTTCCTCCTTTTTATTGCTACGAAATTTTGATTTATCTTTATGCCCTCATTATAGTGACCCCTTACACTTTTATCAATACACTCTGATATGCAATATTACATATAAAAAAACAAGCTGAATTCTTTTAAAAAGTTATACAGAGATATTTTTTTCGTTTGGTACATACTTGAAAAGGTGAAGCATTCTTTTGCATTTTATAAGTAATCACATAAAAAAAGCTGCTGCCTATAAAATACAGACAGCAACTTTAACTAGAGTGGCTTGCATAATCTGCGCAAGACATTTTACAACTAATAAACTGCTATTGGCCCATAAGGACCATTAATAATTTCTATTTTTGTTTCAAAAATATCTGTCAAAAGTGTTGAGTCCATAACCTCTTCTACTGTTCCAAAAGCAGCAATTTGTCCATCTTTCATAGCACAAATTTTATCCGAGTATTTAGCTGCAAAATTTATGTCATGCATAACCGTCAAAATTGTTCTTCCAAATTCATTAGCTGCACGTCTTAAATGCTCCATCATTTGAACAGAACGAGCAACATCAAGGTTGTTCAAAGGTTCGTCCAAAAGTACATATTCCGTCTCTTGGCACAATACCATCGCTACATATGCCCTTTGTCTTTGACCACCAGAAAGCTCATCTAAATATCTATTCTCTAAACTAGTTAAATCTAAGAAATCGATATATTTAGAGATGATAGCCTCATCTTCTTTAGTTAATCTTCCCTTTGAATAAGGAAAGCGCCCAAATCCAACTAGTTGTCTCACAGTAAGCCTAGTTACAAAATGATTTTCTTGTCGCAATATAGTCAAAACTTTTGCTAAGTCTTTTGATTTGGATTCAGAAACATCCATATTTGCTACCTGAATTTGGCCTTCATCCATATCTAAAAGTCTGCCAATCATCAAAAGTGTCGTTGACTTTCCAGCACCATTTGGTCCAATTAAAGAAGTAAAGCCTGCTTTTGGTATTTCAATATCCAAAGGTCCTATTTTTACCTTATCAGTATAGAACTTTTTAACATTATCAATTTTTATCATAAAGCCCTCTTCCTTAAAACTATAGTTAAGAATATGATTCCACCAAATAATTCAATAATAACTGAAACTACACCTTGAGCATGGAATACATGATACATTAAAAAGTATGCGCTCGTCATTATTAAAAATCCTATAGCAAAAGCCATCGGAAAAATATATCTATGATCATAAGTTGACGCTGCCTGATAACTCAAAGTTGCCACTAAAAAGCCGTAGAAAGTAAGTGGCCCAATTAGAGCTGTTGAAATGGACATTAAAATAGCTACTAATACAAGCGTATAAATTACACTAGGTTGGTATTTAACTCCAAAAGAAGTAGCAACATCCTTTCCTAGTGACAAAACGTTCAAATTCTTAGAATGAGCAAAAATTAATACTGCTACAATTATGATCATAGGAATTACAATAGGAAAATATGCAGGATCTGCATGATTAACAGAACCAAATAATCTTGCTTGTAAAATATCAAATTCTGAAGGCGCAAGTAGTTTTCTCATGAAAGTTGACACAGAATTTAGCCCGGTACCAATAATAATTCCAACTAAAAGCATAAGTTGTAAATTCCCGTATTTGCCGGAAAGTAACCATCCATAAAGTATCAAACTCATGAAGACCATAACAACAACTTGGAATAAAAATGATCCAATTCCATTAAAATTTATTAACGCACTAGCACCAAAGAAGAATACTGTACTCGTTTGAATTGCTGAATAAAGTGATTCGAAACCTAAAAGCGATGGAGTAATAATTTTATTATTCGTAATAGATTGGAAGGCAACTGTCGACAAGCTATGGCAAACCGCAGCAATAATCATTGCAACAATAGCTACTATCCTTCTCTTAACAACTGGGATAAAAGAAGGTGAATCTATCGGAACTGGATTGTTATAAACTAAAAGGCCATATGAAGAAAGAAGACCTAAAGCAATCAATGTTATCAGTAAAATCCAATAACGTCTTGCTTCCTTCTTAGACCGAAAAGCGCTAGCTGATCTACTTTCATTATGAAGGCTAGAATCGATTTCGACATTTTCTTTTTTTCTATATTCTAATGTGATCATCGTAGCCTCCTTGGTTTTCTTTGTCTCAATAAAATAGTAATAAACACGACTGCTCCCACTGTTGCAAGTATTAAAGAAACAGGTAATTCAAAAGGCTGTATAATTGTTCGAGAAATGATGTCACAGGCAGTTATTGATCCCATTCCGATCACACAAACCCAAGGTAAATTACTCCTAAGATCATCACCTCTAAACATTGAAACGATATTTGGCACAATTAATCCTAAGAAAGGTAAGTGTCCAATAACAGCTGCAACAATTCCAACTGCAACAGAGATAAGAGCAGTCCCAAAAAGAACAATTCTATTGTAATTAACTCCAAGACTTGTTGCGACATCTTCTCCTAGTCCAGCTAAAGTCAATCTATTAGCATACATAAAAATAAGAAAAGTAATGATAACAATCAGCCATAAATATTCATATCTTCCCACCTGAATGTTAGCAAATGAACCGACAAACCAAGTTTCAATACTTTGCGTCTTTTGAAAAAGGAGTCCTAAAAAAGTAGACACTGCAGAAATTACTGCTCCAAGCATCAATCCAATAATCGGAACAATTAAAGACGAACGAAGCTTAACTCTTCTTAAAAATAGAAAGAAAATCATAGTTCCTATAAAAGAAAAAATGATTGCACCAGTCATTCTTTGAACTAAAGTCGGGGCAGGAAATAATAAATACACAAAAAGCAGGCCTAAGCCTGACCATTCAATAGTCCCCGTTGTAGTAGGTTCAACAAAGCGATTCTGTGTAATGAGTTGCATGACGAGCCCTGCCATCGCCATCGCAGCTCCAGTAAGCATTAATGCAGCTGTTCTCGGAACACGAGTTATGAAAAACATCTCTGTCCCGTCCTCTTGTCCACGTATATCATAAACTCCAGTAAACAGTGATATAACCCCTAAAATTATAACAACTATAACTGCTATTATAAAAGGTTTTGTCCATATTTTATTTTGATTATAAAACTGGGGTTGAGAAATATTCTCAACCCTAGAAATCATATTTTTTGACACTGTTTCGTACCCCTTTACACTACTTAGCTAAAGTTTTTGCCATATTTCCAAATAACTCTATATAAGTTTGAATTGATTCATTTGTGTAGGTATCTTCTGGTGCATAAATAACTTGTTTTTTAGAAACAGCAGTTGTGTTTTGAAGAGCAGGTGATTTAGAAATAACATCCTTAGCAGGTGTTGACTTAGCTGCATCAGATGTTGCAGCATCACGATCTAATACGAAAATCCAATCAGGATTTGTTTGTGCAATAGCTTCAACAGAAACGTCATCACCTTTATGACCTGCAGTAGAATTTGAAACTTCTAACGCTGGAGTCCAACCGAAAATTTCATACATTGGTCCCCAAACACGACCAGAATGTGGCGCAGCAAAACCAATATTACCACCAGTAACGATAACACTCATAACTTTATCTTTTCCGTTATAAGCAGATTTTGCTTTTTCAATAGATTTATCAAAATCAGCTACTAATTGTTTAGCTTCTTTATCTTTATTAAAGATTTTTCCTAAAGTAACTGTAGAATCTTTAAGTCCTTTTACTAAGTTTTCGCCAGGCTTAGTAGCTTTCTCAGAAACATCAAAATTAAGATCAATAACTGCTGCATTTGGTACTAATTTTTTGATTTCTTCGTAATGGTCAGCAAATCTTTGACCAACAATTACAAGTTCAGGATTTGCCGCTGCAATAATTTCTAGATTTGGTTCACGGTGATTCCCAATATTTTGAACTTTTTCATCCTTTTTATATGCTGAATCAGCAGGCATAATATCCTTTGGAGCAGCCGCTAATTTAATTCCCCAATCAGATAAAGTTTCAAACGTTCTGTTATCCAAAGCAACTACATTCTTTGGGTTTACAGGGACTTTAACAGTTCCATGAGCATCAGTGATTTCAACCGTTTTTGGCTTATCACTACCATTATCTTTATTATTAGCCTTCGAAGTTTCTTTACTTGAATCTGAGCAAGCTACTAACATTAAAGTGAAAACTGCTAGAATACTCACTAATTTTAAAAGCATAGATTTTTTCATATGTATACTCCTTATAGTGTGATTTATTTCGAAAATGATGACATCCATAGATTGAATTAGAAAGTAACTTTTATTCAATTGAATCGCTATTGATAATCATTTTCATTTGAACATCCTGTTAATTAGTATAGTCATTAATTCTGTGAAAATCTTGTGAATGGTGTGAATTCATAAAATCAGGAAAACAAAGTAATATATGAAGTCGGGCGTGTTGATTAACCTTTATTCTTCAGAGCGTGTCGATTTTTTTCGAGTAGACACTTTCAGTAGATCTGGTCTCAACTCGTCCCCTCCACACTACCCAAAAGATGCTCATTAATAGCTAATGTTTTAATAATCCATTGCCTGATAGAAATATTCTTTTTACAGTTTTCATCTATTAATATTTCTCAGAAACTATTTGATTATCACATTTAACAAAAAAACGAGTAAAACTGAATGAAATAGTTTTACTCGTTTTCTATTACCTTATTTTATCATTCAATCATTGAATAGCCTCTGCCGTGTATCGTTTGAATATATCTCTCTTTCTTCTCGCACTTTAACTTTTTTCTTACATACCCAATATATAAGTCTACTACATTTGGATTTACTACTATATTATATCCCCATACTTGATTCAAAAGCATTTCACGGCTCAATATTGTGTTTTTATTCTTGATTAAAAATACAAGTAAATCGTACTCCCGCTTAGTAAGCGAGAGGTTTTTGCCACCTTTTTTCACAATATTGCTAGATGCATCAACAAAGAGATCTTTAAACTGAAAAAAGTTTATCTCCTTTTGCTGGTTACAATCACTTCTCCTTAAAATTGCTTGAACTCTTGCTACTAATTCTTCTTTCGCAAATGGTTTTCTTATATAATCATCTGCTCCTGCTTGTAACCCTGCTACGCAATCCTTACTAGAAATATTGTCAGTCACAATAATGATCGGTGTCGTTTTAACAAGTCGTATTTGTCTGCAAATTTCTGGTCCAGATATACTTAATGAATCCCAATTCAATATGATAATATCCCAATCTTGTTCATATATTATATTTAAACCTTCGTTTTCATTGTGAAGTTTTAAAATGAAGTAACCTTCTTGCGTTAAACCGCTTACGATTTTCTTTGCTGAAGACCGTTCATTTTTAATCACCAACACCTGCTTCACCGATGGTTCACCTCTACTTCAATATAAATTATTTAGATAAAAAAATTATCCCGAAAAAATAATTTAAGATTTATAAATTTAAAACCCCTAAATAATCCATTAAAACAGTTTATTAGGAGAACTCTATATAATCTTACAATAGGTATGGATAAAAACACAAAACATATGAAGATTCGAATAAAGTGAAAAAATAATAAGAACTCAACAATTGGGCGTTTACTAGCAGCTATATTATCTACCTGCTTATCGTCAATAACCATTTCTTCATTTTCTATTTCAGGGATATCGTCCCATCAACTTCAGCATTCTATAAAACCACAAACAAAAAGAACCATAACCTTGCCAACCTGGCAAAGTTATGGTTCATATCATACAAAATAAAAAAACCACCAAATATGTATTGGTGGAGACGGTGGGAGTCGAACCCACGTCCAAAAATATCGGCACTTAAGCTTCTACGAGTGTAGTCGATATATTAGCATTTCGCGAACTCTTCGGCCTATCGACAGGCTTCCAAGTTGCTAGTCTGGTTGTTCTCTTCCTTTGTCCTCAGACGGCGAACTCCGGCGTAGTCCACTTAGTTTGAGTCCCTTACCCTACCACATGGACGATGGAGGGAGGAACCTTTAGTGCAATTAAGCAGCTAAAGAAAGATTGTTTTGTTTGCCAATTATAGGCTTTGACGTTTTAACGAGGCCGATCCCCTCGACTCGCAACCTAAGCTCGAACTATCCCTGTCGAATCCGTAACGTCCCCATGATAAAAATGGAGCATACGAAGAAAATATCGTGATAGCTACTAAGAGCTGTTTTTCAATGTGCAACAACCTTACATAAATTATTATAACATACGCGCTCCATTTTACAAATGTAAATATCTGTATTACATCTTTTGGCGATCACGGAACGCGCGTGCAATTTCACGTTTAGCTTCTTTCTCTTTTAAATCGTGACGTTTATCGTATTGCTTCTTACCTTTTGCTAAACCAAGTGCCATCTTTGCAAATCCATTTTTCAAATAAATTCTAAGTGGAACTAATGCGTAACCTGTTTCTTTCGCAGCGCCCGCTAGTTTATCAATTTCTTTTTTATGCAGAAGTAATTTTCTCGTACGAAGTGGATCATGGTTGAAACGATTCCCTTGTTCGTACGTATTAATGTGCATATTATGAACCCATACTTCACCATTATGTACACGTGCAAACGCATCTTTCAAGTTTACGCGTCCAGCGCGAATCGACTTAATTTCCGTTCCTTGAAGGACAAGCCCTGCTTCGTATGTTTCTTCGATGAAATAATCATGAAATGCTTTTTTATTCTGTGCAATAACCTTACCTGTACCCTTTGGCATATAACGTCCCTCCTCTATTTTTACTATTGTAACAAATGTTAATAAAAAGCGAAAGTGGCTCGCTCAGAATGTGAGATGGATGGAGCTTCTGACCTTGAGGCGCTCTTTGCCTCTCGGGAAGAAGCGAAGCCGCCGAACATTCTAGCCACTGTAGCTGGATTCCATTAAAAGCGAAAGTGGCTCGCTCTCAAGCCACCAAAAAAAAGAAAAAGCCCCGCTTTTCATCAAAGCGAAGCCATCCTTTTCTTACTTACGCTTTTTCTTTTTCTTCTTGAATCCTGGTACGTTTTCGAAGAATGCTTTTTTCTTCTTACCGTTACCATCTTTTTTTCCCGGCTGGCTAGCAGAAGCGGATGCAGATCCTCTTCCTTTTCCTTTACCACCACGGTCAAATTTTCTACCTGTGCCACGTTCACCGCCGCGCTCATTACTGCGCTCGCTACGTCCACCGCGTTTCTTTCTGCCTGTTCTTGGCTGCTCGATAACGACTGGACGATCTTTGAACTTACGGCGAGGTGTGCCTTTCATGCCAACGATTTCAAAGTCGATTGCACGCTCGTCTTTGTTTACGTTAATAACGCGAATTGTAATTTCGTCACCGATGCGGAATACGTTTCCTGTACGTTCTCCGATCATAGCGAAATGTTGCTCGTCATAACGGTAGTAATCATCCGTTAAATAACTAACGTGTACAAGACCTTCAATTGTATTTGGAAGCTCTACGAATAAACCGAAGTTTGTTACAGAGCTAATCATACCGTCATACTCTTCACCGATCTTATCAACCATATACTCTGCTTTTTTCATCTCATCTGTTTCACGCTCTGCTTCAACAGCACGACGTTCCATATTAGAAGAATGCTCTGCAATCTCAGGTAATTTTTCACGCCATTTTGCTTGCGTTTCATTGTCGACTTTACCATTAATAATGTATTCACGAATTAATCTATGAACAATTGTATCTGGGTAACGACGAATTGGTGATGTGAAATGTGTGTAGAACTCAGTTGATAAACCGAAATGTCCTAAACTATCCGCATCGTAACGAGCTTGCTTCATAGAACGAAGCATAACTGTTGAAATAACTACTTCTTCTGGCTGTCCTTGAACCATTTCAAGAATTTGTTGTAGCGCGCGAGGATGCACTTCATTCGCACGTCCTTTTACTGCATATCCGAAGTTCGTTACAAACTCGAAGAAACGCTCAAGCTTATCTTCTTTCGGATCTTCATGGACACGGTACATGAATGGTACGTTCATCCAGTGGAAGTGCTCTGCTACTGTTTCATTCGCAACAAGCATAAATTCTTCAATTAACTTCTCTGATACAGAACGATCGCGCATGACAACGTCTGTCGGTTTTCCTTCTTCATCCACTAATACTTTCGCTTCTTTAAAGTCAAAGTCAATTGCACCACGGCGCATACGTTTTTCACGTAAAATTTGTGCCAATTGACCCATCTCTTTAAACATCGGTACGAGCGGCTCATAACGCTTAATTAACTCTTCGTCCTCATCTTCTAAAATGCTTCTTACGTCAGCATAAGTCATACGCTCTGTCGTTTTAATCACACTTTGGAAAATCTCGTGTTTAACAACATCACCTAAGTTGTTGATTTCCATTTCACAAGATAATGTCAGACGGTCTACTTTCGGATTTAATGAACAAATACCGTTAGATAGACGGTGTGGAATCATCGGAATTACACGGTCAACAAGATACACACTCGTCGCTCTT
Source organism: Bacillus cereus group sp. Bce041 (assembly GCF_052646455.1). Lineage (NCBI taxonomy): Bacteria > Bacillati > Bacillota > Bacilli > Caryophanales > Bacillaceae > Bacillus > Bacillus cereus group sp. Bce041. The sequence goes on along the minus strand of NZ_JBQXON010000006.1, from coordinate 143,238 downwards.
TCCGCTGCTTCTACATCAATTGGAGAACCTTCTTGAACGTAATGACTTACATCCGCAATGTGAACGCCAAGCTTGTAGTTACCGTTCTCTAGCTTCGTTACTGTAACAGCGTCATCTAAATCTTTCGCGTCTGCACCGTCAATTGTTACGATCATTTGATCACGTAGGTCACGGCGATCTTTTAAATCTTCTTCTGAAATCGTTTCTGGTACACTGTTTGCATGTTCCATCACTTCTTCAGGGAACGCTAAAGGCAAGTGATGTTTATGAATGACAGATAAAATATCTACTCCTGGATCATTTTTATGACCTAGAATTTGAATAACTTCACCTTCTGCACTTAAACGATTCTCTGGATAGCTCGTAATTTTCACAACTACTTTATGACCTTCTACAGCGCCCATAGATGCACTTTTCAATACGAAAATGTCACTTGTCCAGCGCTTATTGTCAGGTATAACGAACCCAAAGTTTTTCGATTCTGTATATGTACCAACTAGTTCTTTCGTTCCACGCTCTAAAATGCGTACAATTGAACCTTCTTGACGTGAACCGCTTGATTGAGAACTAAGGCGTGCTAATACTGTATCGCCATGAAGTGCACCGTTTAATTCTGTAGGCGGGATGAAAAGATCATCGTCTCCCGTTTTCTTCTCATCTGGTACAACGAATGCAAAACCACGTGCATGTCCAATTAACTTACCTCTTACTAAATTCATCTTTTCAGGAAGACCGTAACGGTTGCTACGAGTACGAATAACGAGTCCCTTTTCTTCCATCGTTACAAGTGCCTTTACGAAATCTTTAAAGCCCTCAGAACCTTCAATCCCAAATGCCTCTTCTAACTCTTGTATCGTTAGCGGTTTATACGCTTCTTCTCTCATAAATAATAACAACTTATCAATATGTTCTTGTATGATTTCTTCCAAGCAAAAATACCTCCTTTAAAACCTTATATTATTTAGTGTATCCGAAAGATAGAGGATGTATAAAGTGAAACTTCAATACTCCCCTTATGATTTTTACAGTTTTCACAAAAAATTCCTTATGAAAAAAAGAGGCAACTAGATCTTACCAATCTAGTTGCTCCAAGAAGTTATATACATCCTCATGTAGCTCGTCACGTTGTTTATCAAGTGTAATGACATGCGTAGAGTCTTCGTACCATTTAATGTCTTTTAACGTAGATTCTACACCGTTATAAATAATGTTAGCACTATCTGTATTAATCATTTCGTCATGACGTGCTTGTACAACAAATGTTGGCGCATAAATCATATCCACATTGTTACGTACGTCAGCAATTAATTGTTGTAATGCTTTTAATGTATTCATCGGTGTCTTTTGGAACTCCAACATTTCTTGTTCAATTTGTTCTGGTGATTTTTGCTCACGTTTTTTATATTCGCGGGCATATGCCAATATACCTTGATACATCGTTTCTTCGCTCTTAATATACATAGGTGCACACATTGGTACTACACCTAAAACCGGTACTGTATAACCCAATTTTAAAGAAAATACGCCGCCAAGTGACAATCCAACAACAGCAATTTTCTCAAAACCTTTATCTTTTAAAAGCTGATATGCCTCCGTTACATCTTGCCACCAATCTGTAGGCCCTGTATGAACAAGCTCTTCTGGTGGTACACCGTGCCCTTTATAAATTGGCGCATGACAAGTATAGCCCTTCTTTTCTAAGAAACGCCCTAACATGCGTACATCAGCTGAGTTCCCTGTGAATCCATGTAGTAATAAAACAGCGCGGTCTCCACCCTCAAATGTAAATGGTTTCGGAGATGCTAATTTCATCATGTATTTCTCCTCTTTCTCTTCTGTAATCTAGTCGTATTCTTTCTATATCTAGTGTACCATATTTGTATTTCTATAATCTAATTAGAAACATCTTTCAAATAGCAAAACAAAAAAAGAAGAACCATTAGTACCATTCACTAACGCTTCTTCTTTCAATTCTATAAATTGAAGTACGTAACACCAATTGTTAATACAAAGAACAATACAGCTAAAACAATTGTAATACGGTTTAATACCGCTTCAATTCCACGTGCCTTTTGCTTACCAAATAATTGCTCCGCACCGCCTGAAATTGCACCTGAAAGGCCTGAGCTATTACTAGATTGCATAAGTACCATAACAATCATTAAAATCGATACAATAATAAGTAAAACTGATAATAACGTATGCACTTGGCGTACCTCCTACAAAGATTCAGTTATTGTAACTGTAGCATAAATTCTATAGAAAAGCGAGAGCTATAGAGGCGCTCTCGCTTTTCTTCTATTACATAAACATCATCGCAAATAACGGTCCAAGTAAACATGTCAAAATTGCTGTTAATGTCATTGTTACCGATCCAATAACACCTTCATGTTCGTTATTTTTCATCGCTCTCATCACGCCCATAATATGAGAAGCACATCCAAATCCGATACCTTTACCAACTGAGTTTGTAACACGGCTCCATTTTAATAAAAGGGGTCCTGTAATCGTTCCAGTAATACCTGCGATAACAACGAAAGCTGCTGTTAAGGAAGGTACACCACCGACTTGCTCTGAAACACTCATCGCAACTGGCATTGTCACCGATTTTGGTAAAGACGATAAGATTAAGCTTTTATCCGTTCCCATAAGTGAAGCAATCGCAAAATCACTAGCGATTGCAACTGTTGTACCTACTAATACCCCGCCAGCAATCGGTACAACATATTTTTGCAGAACATGGCGTTGTTTATAAAGAGGAATTGCAAATGCTACAACACCGGGTCCAAGTAGCTTTGCAATCCAGCCACCACCACTTTCCATATAATGTTGATATGGTATATCAAGCACGATAAATAGGAAAGCCATTAATCCAGTTGCTACAAGCATTGGAATGGTGAATGGTGTTGGAAATAATTTATAGATTTTTTTAGATAATTGATATAATAGCACCGTAAAAAGAACCCAACCGATTCCGATTAATATTTGGCTCATCGCGACTCTCTTTCCTTCCTATTCGCAAGATATTGTCCTGTATGTCCTGCGACAATAATAATTAAAAATGTACTCGCTACAACTGTAATGAAAAGAGAAATTCCTTTACTCATAAAAAAAGCACCGTAATTCATTAGGCCAAGCGTTGGCGGAATTAATAAAAACGGCATAATAGCAACGAGTGTTTCTGCTCCTAAATCGAACCATTTCACTGGCAGAACTTTTAGGCTAAGTAAAACAAGTAAGAGGAACATTCCAATCAAACTTCCTGGAATCGGAATATTTAACATTTCTTGCACCCAAGTTCCAACCATATAAAACACGTAAAGAGCAGCAATTTGGACAAGAATCTTTGTAAATTTCATGTTCATCATCCCTCATGTTTATACGATCTTCTGTTAATATCTTTATCATAGTATAAATTGTAAAAAGCTGCAATTTATCAACTTGACAGCAAAAACAGCCTATGTTATACGCTTACAACCTTGATATGACTGCATTTCCAAATGAAAATTACGTCAAAAACCTTGACCTAATATAAAAAGTTTTTATTTTCTGAATTTAAAAGACTATTATTTCAATAAAATAATCTTTTTATTCTTAAACTTACATATATATAAAGTGAAACTTTAATCAATGAGATTTCCCTCATCCTTATTGATTATTAGCCCTCACCAAGCCGGTTTGTACGGGATAAACAAGATAGGTGGTGAACATATGCCCAAAAAAGTTCTCATTTTTTGTGATCCTGGGATTGATGATACGATGGCTCTCCTCTTAGCATTCTTTATCGATGAAATAGAAATCGTCGGTATCGTTGCTGATTACGGCAATGTTTCAAAAAAAATGGCCGTAGAAAACGCTCATTTTTTTAATAACGAAACAAAGAATAGAAATATCAAGATATTCGGTGGTTCAGAACGTCCCCTTACTGGTGCCCCACCTGCGTTTTTTACGGATGTACATGGGAAACAGGGGCTCGGTCCAATTATTCCAAAGGTGAATGTGACTAACGGAGAAATGGAGAATTTTTTTGAAGTCATTCCTCTTATTGAACAGTATAAAGATGAATTAATCATTGTAAGTTTAGGAAGACTTACCTCCCTAGCAATTTTATTCATCGTATGTAAACAGTTAATGAAGCAAGTTAAATCTTACTACGTAATGGGCGGTGCCTTTTTACATCCTGGTAATGTTACCCCTATTTCCGAAGCAAACTTTTATGGCGATCCTACTGCCGCTAATATAGTCCTTCAATCCACAGCTAGCATGTACATATACCCATTAAACGTCACTCAATACTCCATCATTACACCAGAAATGGCAGAATACATTGAGGCAAAAGGAAAAGCTCCACTTGTCAAACCGTTATTTGATCATTATTACTACGGATATTATAAAGACGCCCTACCACATTTAAAGGGGAGCCCCTTCCATGACACAATACCAATACTCGCTTTACTTGATAACTCTATGTTTACCTATCACAAATCACCTATCGTTGTCATGACAGAATCTTATGCACAGGGGGCAAGCATTGGAGAATTTCGCTCTTTAGGAGAATCTAAACCATTTATTGATTGGCCGAGTCATCAAATAGCAATTGATTTTGATTATAACCGCTTCTTCAAACATTTCATGTCACTTATGACGGGTGAACAATTTTAGCATAAAAAAACAGACCGTGATTTCTCACGGTCTGTCGTTTATTTTCTACAATTATCGTTTGATGTTATAGAAAGATTTTACGCCATCGTAAACAGCTACTTCGCCTAGCTCGTCTTCGATACGTAATAATTGGTTGTACTTAGCAATACGGTCAGTACGGCTCATAGAACCAGTTTTGATTTGGCCAGCGTTAGTTGCTACTGCGATGTCAGCGATTGTAGCATCTTCAGTTTCACCAGAACGGTGAGATACAACTGCTGTGTAACCAGCACGTTTAGCCATTTCGATAGCTTCGAAAGTCTCAGTTAAAGTACCGATTTGGTTAACTTTAATTAAGATTGAGTTAGAGATACCTTTTTCGATACCTTCAGCAAGTTTTTGAGTGTTAGTTACGAATAAATCGTCACCAACTAATTGTACTTTATCACCGATACGCTCAGTTAATAATTTGTGACCATCCCAGTCGTTTTCGTCTAAACCATCTTCGATAGAGATGATTGGGAAGTCTTTGCAAAGCTCTTCATAGAAATCAACCATTTCTGCAGAAGTTAAGCCAGTACGGCCTTCGCCTGCAAGGTCATATTTACCAGTTTCTTTGTTATAGAACTCAGAAGAAGCAACGTCCATTCCTAAGAATACGTTCTCGCCAGCTTTGTAACCAGCTTTTTCGATAGCTTCGATGATTACTTCTAGAGCTTCACGGTTAGAACCAAGGTTTGGAGCGAATCCACCTTCGTCACCTACTGCAGTGTTAAGACCTTTGTCATGTAATACAGCTTTAAGTGCATGGAATACTTCAGCACCCATACGGATTGATTCTTTGAATGTTGGAGCACCAACTGGTAAGATCATGAACTCTTGGAAGTCAACGTTGTTATCAGCGTGAGAACCACCGTTAATGATGTTCATCATTGGAGTTGGTAATTGTTTTGCATTGAATCCACCAAGGTAACGGTATAATGGAAGACCTACGAAGTCAGCTGCTGCGTGAGCTACTGCCATAGATACACCAAGGATAGCGTTAGCGCCTAGTTTACCTTTGTTTGGAGTGCCATCTAATTCGATCATAGCACGGTCAATACCAGCTTGGTCAGTTACATCGAAACCAGCGATTTCTGGAGCGATAATTTCGTTAACGTTGTTTACTGCGTTAACAACACCTTTACCAAGGTAACGAGATTTGTCACCGTCACGTAATTCTACTGCTTCGTGCTCACCAGTAGATGCACCACTTGGTACGATAGCGCGTCCGAAAGCGCCGCTTTCTGTGTAAACTTCTACTTCTACAGTTGGGTTACCACGAGAGTCAAGGACTTCGCGAGCATAAACATCAATAATTGTTGACATAATAAATTCTCTCCTTTTTATATAAGCAAATTATTTAATAATTGTTTTACCTGTCATTTCTTTCGGTTGCTCAACACCAAGAAGTGTAAGCATTGTTGGAGCGATATCACCTAAGATACCATCTTCACGTAATTCTACGTCGTTCTTAGTAACGATGAAAGGAACCGGGTTAGTTGTATGAGCTGTCATTGGCTCTCCTTCAGAAGTTAATTCTTCATCCGCATTACCATGGTCAGCAGTAATAAGTGCTACACCATCTTTTGCAAGAATCGCTTCTACAACTTTTCCTAAACATTCGTCAGTTGCTTCTACTGCTTTAATTGTTGGTTCCATCATCCCAGAATGGCCAACCATATCACAGTTCGCAAAGTTAAGAATGATAACATCATGTTTATCATTTTCGATTTCATTTACTAAAGCGTCCGTTACTTCGTAAATGCTCATTTCAGGTTTCAAGTCATACGTTGCAACCTTTGGTGAGTTAATTAAGATACGCTCTTCTCCTGGGAATTCAGCCTCACGACCACCGCTAAAGAAGAATGTAACGTGCGGATACTTTTCAGTTTCCGCGATGCGAAGTTGCTTTAATCCCGCTTGCGCAACAACTTCACCTAAAGTGTTATCAAGGTTCATTGGCTTGAATGCCACGTAACCATCTACAGTTTCACTGAAGTGTGTCATACATACGAATTCTGGAATGTGAGGTACTTTTTCACCACGATCGAACTCACGGAAGTCTTCGTTTGTAAATACACGAGCAATTTGAATTGCACGGTCTGGACGGAAGTTATAGAAGATAACTGCATCATCATCATTGATTGTTGCAACTGGCGTGTTATCTTCGTTAACAATTACAGACGGCAATACGAATTCATCATAGATACCGTTCGCATAAGAGTCTTCTACACACTCTTCTGCTGATTTATAAGTAGGGCCTTCACCATTCACCATAGCACGGTAACATTTTTCTACGCGATCCCAACGCTTGTCACGGTCCATGGAGTAATAACGACCAGAGATAGTCGCGAATTGTCCTACTCCTGTTTCTTTAATTACTTCATTTGTTGCATCGATATAGCTTTGTGCTGTTTTTGGTCCAACATCGCGGCCATCTAAGAATGCATGAATGTATACTTTCTCAACGCCTTCTTTAGCTGCTAAGCGAAGAAGAGCAAACATGTGATTCATGTGACTGTGCACACCACCGTCAGAAAGTAAACCGAATAAATGAAGTGCAGTACCTTTTTCTTTTACGCTTTTAATTGCACTTTGGAACGTTTCGTTCTTATCGAACTCACCTTCACGAATTGCAACATTAACGCGTGTTAAGCTTTGATATACAATGCGGCCAGCACCGATATTTAAGTGACCAACCTCAGAGTTACCCATTTGACCTTCTGGAAGACCTACTGCCTCGCCACAAGCTGTAAGCGTTGTGTGAGGGAATTTGTTCCAGTAACCATCAAAATTAGGTTTCTTAGCTTGTGCTACAGCATTCCCGTAAGTTTCTTCACGAAGTCCGAAACCGTCAAGAATGATTAAAGCTGTTGGCTTTCTCATTTTACCGCCCCCAGAAGACCTAAGAACGAAGCTGGCTCTAAGCTAGCACCGCCAACTAAAGCGCCGTCGATGTCAGATTGTGCCATATACTCTTTAATGTTTTCTGGTTTTACGCTACCGCCGTATTGGATACGAACAGCTTCTGCAGCTTCTGGAGAAACAGCTTCTGCAACAACTTTACGGATGTGCGCACATACTTCGTTTGCATCTGCAGAAGAAGAAGATTTACCTGTACCGATAGCCCAGATTGGCTCATAAGCGATAACAGTTGCTTTAACTTGCTCTTCTGTTAAACCTGCAAGTGCTTTTGTCACTTGACCTGCTACTAGATCAAATGTTTTTCCGCTTTCGCGCTCTTCTAAAGTCTCACCACAACATACGATTGGTGTTAAACCATGTTCAAATGCTGCGATAGTCTTTTTGTTTACTGACTCATCTGTTTCAGCAAACATTTCACGACGCTCAGAGTGGCCAAGTACTACATAGCCAACTTTTAAGTCGCTAAGTGCTACTGGGCTAATTTCGCCAGTGAATGCACCATTTTTTTCGAAGTGCATGTTTTGTGCACCTACTTGTAAGTCAGTTCCTTCAGTTGCTGCTACAAGGCGCTCTAAGAATAGAGCTGGAGAGCAAACTACTGCATCAACAGCTGAAGCTGCTGGGATTTGACCTTTAACTTCCTCTACGAAGCTAACTGCTTCTGATAGAGTTTTATTCATTTTCCAGTTACCTGCGATAATTGGTTTACGCATGCTTTGCACCGTCCTTTTTCTTTGGCTGCTACTTATTTGTCGTTAAGACAAACTACACCTGGAAGCTCTTTACCTTCCATGAATTCTAATGACGCACCGCCGCCAGTAGAAATGTGGCTCATTTTATCAGCCATACCGAATTTTTCAACAGCTGCTGCAGAGTCACCACCGCCGATAACAGAGTATGTATCTTCTGCATCTGCTAATGCTTGTCCTACTGCTTTTGTACCTTCTGCGAATGGAGTCATTTCGAATACACCCATTGGTCCATTCCATACAACAAGCTTAGAATTTTTAATTACATCTGCATAAATTTCACGTGTTTTAGGACCGATGTCCACGCCTTCCCAGTTAGAAGGGATAGAGTCGATACCAACGATTTTAGTTGTTGCAGTTTCAGAGAATTCCTCAGTGATTACAACATCAACTGGCATGTAGAAGTTTACGCCTTTTTCTTTTGCAAGTTGCATAAATTCTTTAGCTAGTTCGATCTTGTCGTCTTCACATAGAGATAGACCAATTTCATGACCTAAAGCTTTAACGAATGTGTAAGCAAGTCCACCACCGATGATTAAGTTATCTACTTTGTCTAATAGATGACGAATTACACCGATTTTATCTTTTACTTTCGCACCACCGATAATAGCTGTAAATGGACGTTCTGGGTTAGAAAGTGCTTTACCAAGTACATCTAACTCTTTTTCCATTAATAGACCAGATACTGCTGGTAGGTAGTCTGCGATACCTGCTGTAGAAGCGTGAGCACGGTGAGCTGCACCGAATGCATCGTTTACGAAGATGTCAGCAAGTGCTGCAAATTCTTTCGCAAGTTCTGCATCGTTCTTTTCTTCGCCCGCATAGAAACGTACGTTTTCAAGAACTAATACGTCGCCTTCGTTCATTGCTGCAACCATTTCTTGTGCAACTGGTCCGAATGCTTCGTCCGCTTTTTTAACGTCTTTACCAAGAAGCTCGCCTAAACGTGCTGCTACTGGAGTTAAACGCATTTCTTCTACTACTTGACCTTTTGGACGGCCTAAGTGACTTGCTAAAATAACTTTCGCACCTTGCTCTACTAAATATTGAATTGTAGGAAGAGCTGCACGGATACGAGTTTCATCTGTAATTTTGCCTTCTTTCATAGGTACGTTGAAATCAACGCGGCAAAATACACGCTTACCTTTTAAATCTACGTCACGAATTGATTTTTTGTTCATTGGATTTCCCTCCGACTACTAGTTAGGATTGACAAAACCCACTCAAAAGCTTAACACATTTGCTTTTAAAACGAAAGAAGAGAGAGAGGGAACAAACCCTCTCCCTCGTTTTGTCATTGATAACTTATATAATTAAGAATTAAAGACCTTTTGAAGTCATGTAAGCTGCTAGGTCTACTACGCGGTTAGAGTAACCAGTTTCGTTATCGTACCAAGAAAGTACTTTAACCATGTTACCTTCCATTACCATTGTAGATAATGCATCGATTGTAGAAGAAGCTGTACATCCGTTATAGTCGATAGATACTAATGGCTCTTCGCTGTATCCAAGGATACCTTTTAATTCGCCTTCAGCTGCTGCTTTGAATGCTGCATTTACTTCTTCAACTGTTACTTCTTTGTCAAGTTCAACAACTAGGTCAACTAGAGAAACGTTAGCAGTTGGAACACGTACAGCGCCACCGTTTAATTTACCTTTAAGTTCTGGTAATACTAATGCTACAGCTTTAGCTGCACCAGTAGATGTTGGGATCATGTTTTCAGCTGCTGCACGAGCACGACGTAAATCTTTGTGTGGTAAGTCTAAGATTTGTTGGTCGTTAGTGTAAGAGTGAATTGTTGTCATCATTCCGCGTTTTACGCCGAATTTTTCGTTTAATACTTTAGCGAATGGAGCTAGACAGTTTGTAGTACAAGAAGCGTTAGATACTACGTTGTGGTTAGCTGCATCGTATTGTTCGTGGTTAACACCCATAACTACAGTGATATCTTCGTCAGAAGCTGGAGCTGAGATGATAACTTTCTTAACTGATCCACCTAAGTGTTTCTCAGCGTCTGATTTTTTAGTGAAACGGCCAGTAGATTCTACTACTACTTCTACTCCGTAGTCGCTCCATGGTAATTGAGCTGGGTCACGCTCAGCGATAACTTTAATTTCTTTACCGTTAACAACGATGCTGTTTTCGTTAGCAGATACTTCTGCATTTAAAGTTCCGTGAACTGTGTCATATTTTAAAAGGTGAGCTAATGTTTTAGCATCTGTTAAGTCGTTGATTGCTACTACTTCTACCTCAGAGTTGTTAAGAGCTGCGCGGAATACGTTACGTCCGATACGTCCAAATCCATTAATACCAATTTTAGTCATTTGAATTTCCTCCTTGGGGGATTATATTAAAGGGTAAAACCCTTTGTTAACTGTTTTGCTGCACCTTCATCTGTAATTAGAATTGAAGTGTGCCCTTGTTTAATTACAGCCTGTATTGCTTTTGCCTTTGAAGAACCTCCAGCGACTGCAACAACGTGAGATACATTTTGTAAATCCTCTAGTTGCATACCAACTGTTCTCACTTTATGAACAACATTTCCTTCTTCATTAAAGTAGTAACCGAAAGCTTCGCCAACTGCTTCGCTTGCCTGAATCTTTAACCAATCTGCTTCTGAAGTACTTCTGCGACGTGCCATTGTTAACGCATCACCTATTCCATGAATGACGATATTGGAAGATCGAATCAACTCAAGAACTTCTTTCACGGAAGGCTCTGTCACAATAGACGCATATGCTTCGCTACTAACATGGTCTGGAACATACAATAAGCGATAATTACTCATCGTATTTTGTGCCATCTTGGCACAAATGGTATTGGCTTCTAATTCGACGCCTTCTCCAATTCCACCACGTGCTGGGACAAATAGCATATGTAAATCTTTGCAATCAAGTTGCATCATGTCCGCAGCAGCAGCTAGCGTAGTTCCTCCAGCCACAGCAACGATATTATTCGCTGTCAGACGGTCTTTTATACAAGTCACACAAGCACGGCCCATCTCCAGTTTGACCCAAGGTGATTCATCACTATCACCAGGGACAACGAAAACTTCATCCAAGTCTAATGTTTCCTTAAGTTGCTTTTCTAAAACCTTTAACCCGGAAATTTCTTTCATAAAGTCTTCCAAAGCAAGAACTAAAGCTGTTCCTTCTTCTGTCAAAGTCATTCCAGAAGAAGCGACGTGAACTAAGTTTTGTTCTTTCAAAACTTGAACTTCACTTCGCAATACTCGTTCTGTCATACCGAGACTTGCTGATAAGTTTCTTCTTCCAATCGGCTGCATGAGCCTAATGTATTGAAGAATTTGCATTCTCGTTTGCATAACAGGTAGCAGATCAGGTAATAATTTTTTTGTGTTCTGAATCCATGAGCGCATATCTTTTCTCCTCACTACATCGGTTCATTTTTCCTTCGTGGTCACTTTACGTCCCGTAGTGACATTTTGTGTCCCACATAGGTTAAAAAAATAATCCCTGCTACGTGTATTATTGTAACAGGAGATAGAAACTTATTCAACTCTTAACTGCATTCTTTATATAGTTTATTATGACACCTTTGTGAATGTTACCATATTCTACTTGTTTTCCGTCCATTTCTACAACCGGAATCATTAAGTGATATTTTTCTAAAAGGTCATTATCTTCATATATATCTATTTCCTCGATTTGAAAAGAATATTCACATTGTACTTCCTTTAAAACTTGTTTCGCCTTCACGCAAAGGCCACAATCTTTTTTAGTATACAGTACAACTTTCATCTTCTTCACCTATCCGATCGTTTTTCGTAATGACGAAGCTGGGATATGCATTTGTTCTCTATACTTCGCCACTGTTCTTCGAGAAATAACAATTTCATGCTCTTCTTCTAATAATTTTGAAATCTTTTGATCTGAAAGTGGCTTTTTCTTATCCTCTGCCCCAATTAGCGTTTGAATAAATTGTTTTACACGTTTTGTAGAAACTGCTTCATCTTCAGTCGTCGAAACGGCATTGCTAAAGAACGATTTCATCTCAAATAAACCGTGTGGTGTTTGAACATATTTATTTCGCGTCGCACGACTAATTGTCGATTCATGCACACTTAACTCTTCCGCTACCTCTTTTAAAGCGAGAGGTCTTAAATACTCTGGACCTTTCCAGAAGAAATCACGTTGTTTTTCCATAATAATAGTCATTACTTGCAGCAATGTCTGTTTTCTCTGCTTCAAACTACGCATAATCCACTGCACATGCTGATACTTTTCTGATACGTAAGATGCTACTTCACTTTCACTATTATTAAGAAGCGCACTATATTCAGAATGAATTTCAATTCTCGGCATATTTCTCTCATTCATTTGTAAAATGAGGCGATCGCCATCTTTTTTCACCGCCATATCAGGTACAATGTAAAGTGGTTTATCTGAAGAAAACGCAAGACCAGGTTTTGGTTGTAATGACGTTATACAATTTACCGCACTCTGCAATTCCTCATTACTACACTTCAACACTTGAACGAGCTTTCGCCAATCTTTCTTCACGAAATAAGCGAAATGATCTTCTACAACCTCTTCTGCTAATCCATTCCGTCTTTGTAAGCGCTTCAATTGCAAAGTTAAACATTCCTGAATATTACGCGCCCCTACCCCTGCTGGTTCCAGTGATTGGACAAGCTCTACAGAGCGGTCGACTACATGAATGGGCGCAGAAAGGAGCTCTGCTAACTCTTCATTCGTTTCTTGTAAATATCCATTTCCATCCATGTTCATAATAATGAAAGAAGCTACTTTTCGCTCTTCTTCATCTATTTTATAATACTGTATTTGATTTAATAAATGTTGCTGAATCGTTGTAGAATCCACACTGTAGATCTCCATCTGATTCTCGACTTGTTTGCTGGTACTTTTACTGTTGTTAGAGCTCTTTTTCTTCTCCCTCTCAAAACCACCTAACTCAATAAGGGGATTCTCTAACGATTGCTCATACAAAAACTCCGATAATTCTTGTACATTATACTGGAGCATTGTAATCGCTTGCCTTAACTCTTGTGTCATTGCCAAACGTAAGCTTTGTTCTTGTAAAAGACTTGCCTTCAAACTAATCTCCCCCTTGTTTCTATTGTACAATAAGTTTGGTAAAAGGAGAATCCTCACGCAGACACCCATTCCAAAATATTATTAATTTATATGTATTAATGAGATTTACAACTTACAACCTAAATTTGAATAATATTGAAAGAAAATAATAAACTCAATCATTTGTTACCACATACTAATAGTAACCCTTAATTTTATATATAACAACATTAAATTTATCTCTGTTCAATTCCAAAATAAAAAGAGCAGTTTAGGTATAGTGACACTTCACTATGCCTAACTACTCTTTTACGATACTTAATTAAGAAAGAAACCTCTTATTTAAAGCTAAGGAACTTTGATTCCTAATTACATAGGAATCATAGAGATAATCGTTCGATTCACTAGACGCTCCTTGAATCCCTCTCATCTCTTCCACAGACAACTCAACTATTTTTTTCACGCTTCTCTCGTTATTACTATCCATCATTTTTTGTTTTCTTTTCGAAAAAAATCCCATAATTTATTCCCCCCTGCAATTAATTATTTTTTAACAATTGAATGAATTTAAGGCTCTTACCACTTCTTAATACACCTTTCGGATAGACCTTCGCTGCAAACATAGCAATTAAGCTAATGCTAGCCAGTAATACAACCATAGATGTAATAATTTCTAAACTCCCAACGGATCCATTAATAATCCTAACTACCATACTAATTGGGGCTGTAAACGGAACATATGATGTCACCCTTGATACTAGCCCTTCAGGGTTATCAAGTACTACTAATAACTCCACCACTAAGCTTCCCATCAATATAAGAGTAATCGGCATCGTTGTTCCGGATAATTCTTCTGGCCTGCTTACCATAGAACCAAACACTGCGAAAAGTGCCGCATAAACGAAGTAACCGAGAACAAAATATAACAAGAAATATGCAGCATGCTCACCTGTAATCATATTTACATCAATATTCACTCCAAAAAACGAATCCGATACCTTAAAAATTCCAGATTTAATATATAGCGCCATACTAAGGAAGAAAATAAATAACTGTGTCAAACTAGCAAGACCGACTCCTAATATCTTCCCAAAGACCATGTGAACAGGCGACACCTTCGTTACCATCACTTCCATAACACGCGACGCCTTCTCTGACGCTACCGCTGTAGCAATCGCATTTCCATACGAAGTAATTGCTAAGTACATAATCGCCACTAATAAATACACCAGTAAGAATGAGCTTGTTTCTTCGTTATTTAAGTTTTGCTTTTTCGCTTGCACGTTCATCGTCAGTGATTTCACAGCCTCTTCTGATAACTGTTGTTTAACTACCGCACTTTGAAAATACTGATTTTGTACAAATACCTGCGCACCTTGAATCAACTTAGGATTATCCACCTTCATAAAGTAATCTAATACTGGTTCAGCACCCGCACCCTCTTTTAATATAAAGAGCGCTTCGACTTTCTTATCTAACAAATCTTGCTTATATTGATTTAATTTTGTTTTATCACCTAAAGACCAATCCCATTCTGGAAGAGCTTTACTAAGATTAGATTGATCCAAAGTAACATTAGGTGCTTCGGAAATAAATACAACTTTTGCTTTTTCTTTCTCTCCAGAAAACTTTTGTACTAAAGTTGGAAAGGAGAATAAGAATATCCCTCCCCCTATTAATAACAATGTCATCCCAATAAATATTTTCGTCCTCACACGATCCCAGTACGTTTGCCCTAAAACAATCCAGAAATTCCTCATTACTTATGCACCCGCCTTTTCAACAAAGATTTGATGTAAAGAAGGTTCTTTAATAGAAACGTCTCGGATATATTGTTTAGTTTTAATATCTTCAAGCAGCGAAAATGCATCCTCTCCATCATTAACTTTAATCATGAACGTACGATTAACTTTTTCAAAATTGAAATTTTTCTTCTTAAGAATTGGTTCAATATCCCCTTCCGTTTGCAACGTCATATATTTGTATTGATAACTTTTCTTAATATCTGACAAGGCACCCGATAATACAATTTGACCGTTTTTCATAATACAAATTTCCTCACAGAACGTTTCTACACTGTCCATTTGATGACTACAAAAGATAATCGTTTTTCTTTGCGCGATTAACTCAAGTACAACATTTTTTAACATCTCTGCATTTACAGGATCCAATCCACTAAATGGCTCATCTAGTATGATGAATTCCGGATTATGCAATATCGCTGAAATCAATTGGATTTTTTGTTGATTTCCCTTTGACAATTCCTCTGTTTTCTTCTTTAAATGTGGTGTCATTTCTAATTTTTCTAGCCACTGTAACGCATGCCTTTTTGCAAGATTTGCTGGCATTCCTTCTAACTTGCCTAAATACACTAATTGCTCCACTACATTCATTTTCGGGTATAATCCACGCTCTTCTGGTAAATAGCCGATAGACAAGTCTTTCTTTGAAAAAGGGCGATTATTCCATAGAATTTGGCCGCTATCCGGTTTGATTAAATCTAAGATCATACGAATTGTTGTCGTCTTACCAGCACCATTCCGGCCCAGCATCCCTAAAATTCCACCTTCTTCTACACGTATATTTAAATCATCAACAGCTTTATATTCACCAAATGTTTTATTTAATCCTTGAATTTCAAATGCCATCCATAACAGCTCCTTTTAGCTTTTTACGAAATAAATAACCGCCATTCCTAATACCATCCCGCCTACCATCAACAAAAACTTTTTCATAACTATTTCCTCCTTCATTGACTTGTTAAGTTGTATCTTTATCATAGACTTCTTTCTGATGCTATTGTCCGCAATCCGTACTGTATTTACCGTAAAAAAAGCGAACCACTCTTATGTGGTTCACCGCAATTTCAACAGATGAAGTTGATTGTATGAAAACTTCTTAAATTTTATTATAAAAATATTCAGAAATTAAATGATATACCTACAAAGAGAGGTGTCCAAACCGTTGCAGATACAACGTAACTTCGTTTTCATTTTATGTGTAACTATCCTGTATTTTTGTTTACAAGGCTATATCTTATATAAAATAAACCAACCATATAGTGGAGTTCTTATTTCTAAAACAGACTCAGCTACATACACAATAGCAAAAATTAAATCCTCCGGTTGGGCTTTTCATACGGACTTAAAAGAAGGAGATATAATCTATTCGATAAATAAAGAAAAGCCTCATTTAGGAATACTTCCTGGATATCAAAACCAATCACTAAATGCATCTGAAATACAAGTTAAAAAAGGCGATATCATCCAAACTTATAAAGGAACACAACATTTTATTGATTCTCGTGACAAAATTATTTCTATATACTTTCCCTTCCTACTCGCTTTTATTTGTTTAGGATTATCTATTTTTCTTTATACAAAGAAGCCTTTGAGCCGGGAAACATTCTTTTTGATTACGTTTCTATTCATGACTTCCTCAAGTCTTCTAATCGCAGTTGAATCTGGTAAAGGTGATTTTATCGCCCTCATTATTTTAAGTATTGTATTTCAAGGTACACCTATGTCTCTCATTTTATTATTGAATGAGTTATTCAAGAAAAAGCAACTATACGTCATTTCTATGAGATTTCTAAAAATCGATATTGCAATTAGCATTATTTTACTATCACTCTCTATTTTAACGATGTTCATTCCATTTCCCGTAGTTAATACCGATGGATTAGAACTAATTTACCTTTCAATAAATATTATCTTTTGCATATATTTTTTAATCCGTGCCTATATCAAATATCACAATACAGTACATAAACCATTTTTAAAATTAATGCTCACTATTCATTCCATTGCCTTCTTTCCGTTCGTTACACTCTATGCCCTTCCAGATGCAATATTCAGTACACCGATTCTCTCAGCAGATATTGGAGCTATGTTCCTAATCGCTCTTCCAATCGGTTATTTTTATTTAGTAGCGACGAAGCAGATTTTTGATATAGATTTTGTATTTGATCGTTTACGGTATTACGCATTTCTGTCATTAATCCCAACTCTATTAATTGCAATCATTACGAGCTGGAGCATTTATTACAAAGACAATTTTCTCTCTCGACTGCTGCAAAGTTTTATTATTATTTTTCCGTTAAATATTCTATTTCTCATATTAAAAGAAAGATTAGATTTTACATTTCGTAATCACCTCTTTCGGACTAAAACAAACTTATACGTAAACATTGAACAGTTTACCGCACAGCTATCATCTATTATGAAAACAGAAGAGTTAGAGAAAAAATTCACTAATGAAATCGTTTCGATGTTGAAACCTTCTTTTATTCAATTTGTTCAATATGATATGAAAGAAAACACATATACACAATGCAACGGATATGGACAAACGAAAGATTTCACACTTTCTAAAAAGAAAAAATGGAGTATGGCAGCATTACTAATTAATGATTTATTAGAGGATGATGGATGCATCGGCATTTACTTATACTCTACTAAACATATAAAACACTACATCTGGATTGGAACAAAAGTGAATAATATTAAATATAATACGCATGAAAAATCATGGTTCATCACTGTCACGACATACGTCCGTCTTATTTACGAAAACTTGTATACCATTAATGAAATTATTCATTCTCTAGAGCAGGAGAGTTTAGAATCCAAAACAAATTCTGCAAGCTTATCACGCCTACTCTTTCAAATTTCTGAACAAGAAAGGCGCCGACTTGCTTCAGATTTACACGACTCTGCATTACAAGATCAAATTGTATGGTACCGCAAACTAGACTCTTTACTAAAAAACAAATCCGTTCCACTAGAATTAAAAAATGAACTAAAAAAAATCCACTTCGGTATGCACGATGTAATACAACAAATTCGCGACACATGTAATGAATTGCGTCCATCACTTTTATCAGATGCTGGTTTAATTGGTGCATTAAGAGAATTGCTAGCCCAAACACAATTACGTGTGCAGTTTCAAATTCAATTTGATCATGAATCAATTCAAGAGCATCATTACGATTTTGACAAAATTTTATCTTTATATCGTATCAGTCAAGAACTACTAACAAACGCAGATAAACATTCCGAGGCAACCATCGTATCGATTTTTTTATGGGAAGAGAATAACTGTATTTTCCTAGACTACCGAGACAACGGCAAAGGTTTTAATATAGACACTCCCTACTCTCCTAAGCAGCATATGGGGCTTTCCGGTATAAAAGGAAGGCTTCAATCAATTGGTGGAGAAATACATATAGTATCCGAAGCTAAAAAAGGACTTCAAATAAACATTACAGTTCCGAGGTGGTAAATAATGATTCGAGTATTAATTGTAGATGATCATCAAATTGTAGGCGAAGGAACAAAGAGCATGATTGAATTAGAAGAAGATATGCAAGCAGAATATATTTTAAATGAACAGGAAGCACTTATAAAAAGTGATGCTACACCTTTTGACGTATACCTCTTGGATATGAATATGCCCAATTGTAGTGGTATTGAACTCGCCCAGAAAATATTACATATTCAAACAGATGCAAAAATCATTTTATATACAGGTTTTGAATACGTATCCCAATTCAATTTATTAATAAACTCTGGTATCAGCGGCATTATTAGTAAATCAGCTTCTCAGCAAGAGCTATTAATGGCAATTCGTGCAGCTGTAAACGGATATACTTTACTTCCTATTTCGTTATTACGTCAACTACGTACAGACGATATAACGACTCAACAACTTGAAAATAAAACCGCTCTTCTTACACAAAAAGAATTAGAAATCTTAGAATCCGTCTCTAAAGGAAGTAGCAATAAACAAATTGCTGATGAACTGTACATGAGTTCAAGAGCTGTAGAATACAACCTAACAAAAATCTTCAAAAAATTAAAAGTAGGATCACGCTCCGAAGCTTTAACAGAAGCAATGAGACAAGGCATTTTGAAAGTACACATATAAAATGAGACTTCCATCAGTTTGTTTTGTTTAACCCTCAAATACTGAGATAAATAAAAAAGTCCTAACCTACAAAACGTAAGTTAGGACTTTCTGACGCGCCCAGAGGGATTCGAACCCCCGGCAGACGTGGTACCGGAAACCACCGCTCTATCCGACTGAGCTATGGGCGCATGATTATAGAAAACACTTCATTTTCTTCTCATAATAATAGCAATAAAATCCATCTAAATCAATAAAAATATCCCCGTAATACCTTATGCATCTTAGCTAAAAGCATATAAAATCTATTTCACCCCTAAATTTTCCAATCATAAATTCACCCCAACTCACAAATTATAATCTTTGAATTGATATTCCAAAGGGGGCTTCATTCAATGACTGTAATTACGAAACTAAAGCAAACTGTTTCTGGATTAAAAAGTGCACAAGCTAGCTTAGAGGGATTCGCTCTTGATACGGATAACCAACAAGCGAAGCAACTTTTCCAAACAGCTGCGCAGCAAACACAAACGATTATCGATTCTTTAAACCCACGCGTTGAAGAAGTCCAACAAGAAGAACCACAATACTCACAGCAATAACGAATCAGTCTTGCTGTGAAATAGAAAAAGGATGATATGCAGTCATCCTTTTTCTATCACATTACATATTGCAATAGAAATGGAATGATAATTATGCGAAAACTCGGCCTCATAACTGCATTATTTGCACTTCTATTTAGCTCTTTTACTGGATGTGATAATAGTCCTTTAGATAAAAAAGTGAAAGAAGAAGCAAAACGAACGGAGAAAGAAAAAGGTCCAAAGTTAACAAAGACGAGTACGGAATCCTTTAATCAATCTATATCACAAGGAGCGAAGAAAAGAGCTCTCGCTATGGATGAAATTATAAAAAGCACAGCAGTGAATTCAAATTTAGATCTCTACATAGCAGTTATACCGGAGCATCACGAAAGGTTTGGATTAAAACCTCTTCGTAAGAAGCTTCAAAAGCAGCTAAGTGATGAGCATCCTACTTTCGATGTTCGTGTCAGTACAGATAAAAAAATCTTTATGTTACTCGAAAAACTCGAAAGAAAAATTAAGGAAAAAGAAGTATCTAAAGATGAAATTAATAAACAATTAAAATTCATTGGTAAAAAAATGGAGTCTAACACTTAACGCTTTTTAAAAGAAAAGGAAGGATTGCAATGGCTAGTAAAGATAAAAACTTAACCCCTGTACAACAGGAGTATAAAAAATTCGAACAAGAACGCGAACCGAAACGACCTGTCTTAAAAAATTGTATAAAAGCCTTTTTCGTCGGTGGTTTTATTTGCTTCATCGGACAACTCATTTCTACTTTTTACATCACATATTTTGATTTCACTGAACGCTCAGCAGGCAATCCAACAGTCGCAACTCTCATTTTCATCTCCATGTTGCTAACTGGATTTGGTATATACGATCGTTTTGGACAGTTTGCCGGAGCAGGTACAGCTGTACCTGTTACTGGATTTGGTAACTCTGTTATTGCCGCGTGTATTGAGCATCGAACGGAAGGATTTGTCCTTGGCGTTGGCGGCAATATGTTTAAACTAGCTGGTTCTGTTATTTTATTTGGTGTATTTTCCGCTTTCGTCATCGCACTTATCAAAACGATTCTCGTTCAATGGGGAGGGCTATAAATGTTACAAGGACACCGAACGTGGGTATTTGAAAACAAACCAGTTATTATTTCGACGGGAGTCGTTGGCGGACCGTTTGAAGCAAAAGGGAAAATCCCAGAAGATTTCGATACCCTCCATGAAGATTTATGGCTCGGACAAGATTCCTATGAAAAAGCACATAAAATTTTATTTGAAGAAGCTTGTAGCCGCGCCACCGAAAAAGCAAAACTTCGTAAAGATGATATTCAATTTGTACTGGCAGGCGATTTAATTAATCAAATTACCCCTACAAGCTTTGCTTGCCGTACACTAGGCACTCCTTATCTCGGACTATTTGGCGCTTGTTCTACTTCTATGGAAGGTTTAGCACTTGGAGCAAGTATCGTAAATGCAAAAGGCGCAAAATATTTATTAACCGGGGCATCAAGCCATAACACCGCTGTAGAAAAACAATTCCGCTATCCTACCGAATATGGCGGGCAAAAACCACCTACCGCGCAGTGGACAGTAACCGGAGCAGGAGCCGCTATTTTAAGCGATACTGGACACGGTCCTAGGGTAACATCTGCCACAATCGGACGAGTGGTTGATATGGGATTAACAGATCCGTTTAATATGGGAGGTGCAATGGCTCCAGCTGCCGTTGATACAATTGAAGCCCACTTACGCGAACGCCAAATTGATGCCTCTTACTACGATTTAATCGTAACGGGTGACCTCGGACATGTCGGTCGCGAAATTGCTTATGACTTACTACATAAACACGGAACGAAAGTAACGAGCGAACAGTTTCAAGATTGCGGGTTACTCATTTATAGAGAAGGGCAACCTGTTATCGCTGGCGCTAGCGGACCAGGATGTTCTGCAACGGTCGTGTACGGTCATTTATTAAACCGAATGAAAAGAGGAGAGTTCAAAAAAATACTTGTCGTTGCGACAGGCGCTTTACTATCTCCACTTACATTCCAACAAGAAGAAACGATTCCGTGTATCGCTCATGCCGTTTCGATTGAATTTGGAGGTGCAACGCAATGATTTTTTTCTGGGCTTTCGTCATTGGCGGACTCATATGTGTAATCGGCCAACTTATGTTTGATGTCGGCAAACTAACACCCGCCCATACAATGGCAACACTCGTTGTTGCCGGAGCTATATTAGATGGATTCAATTTGTATGAACCATTAATTGATTTCGCTGGAGCTGGGGCAACCGTACCTATTACAAGCTTCGGTAATGCCCTCGTTCATGGCGCAATGGAAGAAGCTGCAAAACATGGCATCGTTGGCGTTATTACCGGCATGTTTAAAGTAACGAGCGCCGGTGTATCAGCAGCTATTATTTTCGGCTTCATTGGAGCATTGTTATTCAAACCGAAAGGATAAGAGGTGTTTATATGACTGTTATTGCTAGCGTAAAAACTTGCCTCGCTAGTGTAAGGGGAGCTCAAGCAAGCTTAAGTTCCCTTTCGCTAAACTCTACAGACGATGAAGCAAAACGCGTATTTCATGAATGTATGTTAGAAATGGACAGCATCATCGCTGATTTACAGGATAGGGTTTCATTATTAGAACGTGAAGAACCTCAATATAAAGGGTTTTAAGTAGACTGGAGGAAATGACTATGTCTCACCTGCCGGAATGGACACTTGTTATCCTTCGCTCTGTATTCATATTAATCATTTTATTCACTATTACAAAGTGCTTAGGAAAAAGGCAAATCTCTCAGCTTTCCTTTTTTGAATACATAGCAGGAATGACAATTGGCGATATCGCCGCTCAAATAGCTACAGGGCTTGATCAAAAGTTTTTCCACGGTGTCTTTGCCATACTTATTTTCGCCTCAGTACCCTTCTTTGTCGGAATTCTCTCCCTAAAAAACAAAACGGCTAGAGATTTTTTTGAAGGGAAGTCTACAGTGTTAATAAAAGATGGCAAAGTACTTGAGGATAATTTAAAGAAAGAGAAATATACAAGTGATGAGTTACTTGAACTTCTTAGAGGAAATGGTGCATTCAGTATAGCTGAAGTCGAATTTGCTGTCTTAGAACCGAGTGGAGAATTAAATGTATTATTAAAGAAAGATTCTCAGCCACTTACAGCAAAAGATCTAGGTTTAAAAGTGCCAAATGAAAAAGAACCACAAACTGTTATTATGGATGGAAATGTACTAGATGAACCTCTTTCAGCAAGCGGACATAACCGCGCTTGGCTACATTCAGAATTAGAAAAAATCGGTGTTGTTATTGAAAATGTCTTCCTCGGTCAAGTGGATTCATACGGACAACTTACTATCGACATTTACAATGACAAACTCCAAATGCCTTCTCCTCAAAACAAACCTTTATTATTAGCATCTTTAAAAAAATGTCATGCTGATCTTGAACTATTTTCCCTAGAAACAAAGTCGAAGTCAGCAAGCGAAATGTATAGTAAAAACGCGAAACAAATCGAAAAGATTTTAAATAAAGTAACCTATCTTTTAAAAGACTAATTATCGAAAGAACGCTTCAGTTAAAAGGCGTTCTTTTCTTTTTTCTCCAGTTTTCGTAACGTTTAAATTTATGTAATTCGGTTATGATGTTGAAGATACATAAGCAGGGAATTTCGAAAACATAGCGAATATTTCATGGTACAACTACATATTTTTTTGATTTAAAGTGGTTTCGTTTGACCTTTATTGACCATAATTGTATTATAAGACTAAGAAAGCTTTATAAGGAGGAAATAACAGATGAATTTAATTCCTACAGTAATTGAACAAACAAATCGTGGAGAACGCGCTTACGATATTTACTCTCGACTATTAAAAGACCGCATCATTATGCTTGGTAGTGCAATTGATGACAACGTAGCTAACTCAATCGTTTCCCAGCTTTTATTCTTGGAATCTCAAGATCCAGAAAAAGATATTCACATCTACATCAACAGCCCTGGTGGTTCTATCACAGCGGGTATGGCAATCTATGATACAATGCAGTTTATTAAACCACAAGTATCAACAATCTGTATCGGTATGGCTGCATCTATGGGTGCATTCTTACTTGCAGCAGGTGAAAAAGGAAAACGTTACGCACTTCCAAACAGTGAAGTAATGATTCACCAACCACTTGGTGGAGCACAAGGTCAAGCGACTGAAATCGAAATCGCTGCAAAACGTATCCTATTCTTACGTGAAAAACTAAACCAAATTCTTGCTGACCGCACTGGTCAACCACTTGAAGTACTACAACGCGACACAGACCGCGACAACTTCATGACAGCAGAAAAAGCTTTAGAATACGGTTTAATCGATAAGATCTTTACAAATCGTTAATAACTAAAAGCGGAAGCGGCTCGTTCAGAATCACAGGGCGATGGAGCACCTGATTCCGAGGCGCTTTTTGCCTCGAATGAAGGGGCGAAGCGACCGGAGATTCTAGCCGCTGGAGCTGGATATAACTAAAAGCAGAAGCGGCTCGTTCAGAATCACAGGGCGATGAAGCGCCTGATTCCGAGGCGCTTTTTGCCTCGAATGAAGGGGCTCCAACGACCTGAGATTCTAGTCGCTGAAGCTAGATACATAAAAAAGCACCCTATTACAGGGCGCTTTTTTATTATCATGCACCTCCGTCCGGATACCCACCCTGGTATTCACCTAAATATATCAACGATTTTTCAATTATATCGAACAAAACTTAAATTATATCAACGATTTTTTTAATATATCAACGGTTCGACACAACATATCGATTTACCGACAATCTACGACAAGGACAAACCACCTACATACCCCCTATCCCGAAAACTCCCTTTAAGTAAACCGCAAAAACAAAAAGCTATCGCATATACGCGATAGCTTCTTATTGTACATATGCAGCTAATGCTTCTAAAGCCTCTTCTGCATCTGAACCTTCTGTTGTAATTGTTATCATGCTTCCAGTTCCAATTGCTAAGCTCATAATCCCCATTATGCTCTTTGCATTTACTGTCTTTCCATCTTTCTCAATGAAGATATCTGCATGAAAGCGATTTGCCTCTTGTACAAACAACGCAGCCGGACGTGCTTGTAAACCGTTTTTTAATGAAACCTGAACTCGTTTTTGAACCACAGCTCCATTTCCCCTTTAACCTCTTATTTTTTTACTAACGTTTCCCCCGCGCGTAATTTCTCTGCGATTTCATCGATTTTACGCAAACGATGATTAATACCCGACTTACTAATCTTCCCCCCGGATACCATCTCACCTAACTCTTTCAATGTTACATCTTGATAATCTCTTCGTAATTGTGCAATCTCTTGTAATTTATCCGGCAAAATATCAAGACCAACTGTCTCATCAATATAACGAATATTTTCAATCTGTCTTAGTGCTGCACCAATTGTTTTATTTAAATTAGCTGTTTCGCAGTTCACTAAACGATTTACAGAATTACGCATATCACGTACGATTCGAATATCTTCAAATCTTAAAAGTGCATTATGAGCACCTATAATATTTAAAAACTCTGTAATTTTTTCTGCTTCTTTCAAATACGTAATGTACCCTTTTCTTCTTTCCAACGTCTTACTATTTAAATCAAATCCGTTCATCAGTTCACATATAGCATCATTATGTTCCTTATATAACGAAAAGATTTCTAAATGATAAGATGATGTTTCTGGGTTATTTACTGAACCACCTGCTAAAAATGCGCCACGTAAGTACGATCGTTTACAACATTTCTTCTCAATCAATTCTTGTGATATATTTCGAATAAATGAAAAGTCATCTCGAACGATATGAAGATCAGCTAATATTTCGCGAGACTTCTCAACAAGCCGCACAATATATACGTTATTTTTCTTCAAGCGCATTTTTTTACGGACAAGCAATTCTACCGTCACGTCATATCCTTTTTTCAAAAGCGTATAAATCCTTCTTGCAATTGCCGCATTTTCCGTTTGAATATCGATAGATAGACGACGGTTTGAAAAAGAAAGCGACCCGTTCATTCGAAGTAACGCTGATAATTCTGCTTTCTCACAGCATTCCTTCATCTCAAGATTCGTCAACTCTTTCTTTGTTTCTGATGCAAATGACACAGTCAACACCTCCTTATACGATTATTATGGAACAAAATTCTTGTCCTATATGAATGAGGAGCGCTACCTCAAACGAGGCAACGCATATTTATAACAATGAATATAAAATGGACGCTAACTTTAACGTATCATGCCTTACAACATGATCATCATACTTCGCTAATCCCTCTTGAATAACATCAATATTATTTTCAACAAAACGTTCTTCATCCACTACAACTGGTGTAGACATTTCTTCCTCATATGACTTGCGTAATTCACAAGGAATCTCACGGTTATTTACAATTGCAGTATTGATAAATGGTTGCCCTAAATGATCGTGTAACGCCTGCACATGATCAAAAGCAGTATATCCCATCGTTTCACCCGCTTGTGTCATAACGTTACATACATATACCTTCTTCGCCTTTGCAGCAAGAACAGCGTCTCCAATTTTGTTAACAACTAAATTAGGCAATATACTCGTATACAAACTTCCAGGACCGAAAACAAGTAAATCAGCTCGTTTAATCTCAGCCAACGTTTCATGCAATGGCTCTACATCTTCTGGAGTTAAAAAGACACGATTAATCTTCTTTCCGTAATAAGGAATCTTTGATTCACCTGTTACAATTTCCCCATCTTCAAGTTCCGCATGAAGTACCGCACTTTGATTCGCTGCTGGTAATACACGTCCTCTGACATTTAATACTTTACTTGTTTCTGTAATTGCATGGAAAAAGTCTCCTGTAATCGAGGTCATACCTGCCAACAATAGATTTCCTAACGCATGACCTTTCAGTCCGTCTCCTGTTGTGAAACGGTGCTGAAATAAAGCTTCCACCAGTGGCTCTACATCCGATAACGCAACAAGTACGTTACGGATGTCACCTGGAGGTGGAATTTCTAGCTCATCACGTAATCTACCCGAACTGCCACCATCATCAGCAATTGTAACAACTGCTGTAATATCAACAGGATATTGCTTTAATCCCCTTAATAAAACAGAGAGTCCAGTTCCGCCTCCCATGATGACAATTTTAGGCTTTCTCTCTTTTTTCATCCCTTAATGGCCCTTTCTCTTCTCCACATCACGATGAGATACATGAACACTATACTCTGGTTTCAAATGTTTCCCAAGGTATTCTGTAAGCGTAACAGAACGATGCTGTCCACCTGTACATCCAATTGCAATTACAAGTTGACTTTTGCCTTCTCTTTTATAATGAGGCAGCATGAAAGTAATCAGATCCGTCAACTTCTCTAAAAACTTATGTGTCTCATTAAATTTCAGTACATACGAAGAAACTTCTTCATCTAGTCCTGTTAATGGCTTCATGTGTGGAATGTAATATGGATTTGGTAAAAAACGAACATCAAATACTAAATCTGCATCAATTGGAATACCGTACTTAAATCCAAATGACATAACATTTACACGAAATGCTTGCTCAGTTTCTGTTGAGAACAAGTGAACAATTTTTTCACGTAATTCTTTCGGTTTTAAATCCGATGTATCAAGCACAATATTCGCTCGTGCCTTCATATCTGTTAATAAATTACGCTCTGCTTCGATTCCCTTTAACGGCAAACCAGTTGGTGCAAGTGGATGCGAACGTCTCGTTTCTTTATAACGAGTTACAAGCGTACTATCTTTCGCATCTAAAAATAAAATATGAGGAATAATCCATGTACGTTCTGATAAATCATCAAGTGCTCCCCATAAATGTTCAAAAAACTCGCGGCCACGTAAATCAATACCAAGTGCCACTTTATTCATTTTCCCTTTTGAATCCGCCATAAGCTCAATAAACTTTGGCAATAACATCGGTGGTAAATTATCCACACAAAAATATCCTAAATCTTCAAAACTTTGTAAAGCTACTGTTTTTCCAGCTCCAGACATCCCTGTAATAATTACCATTTTTATATCATTATTCTCTGTCATTGTATCCTCTCCTTGACGGTTTAACTCGGATCTAATCGATATGAAAGCAACTCAAAATCTGGGGTATATACAAATGTACCGTAGATTATGCCATTTCCTTTAATTAAATAATCAATAATGTGATAATCTCCTGGCGCCATTGCTAAATCATCAATTTTATCAAATGTATGCCAACCAATGATGCCTTCTTCGCTCTCTAGTTTGTTTTCTCCTGCAAAATCTGTCGCTAAAAAGGAGAACATCATCCATTCAGAAACAACTTTATCACCTTCTTGGATGACAAAGGTGAAGACCCCCTTTAACGCTGGGTTTTTCAAATAAATACCTGTTTCTTCACGATACTCGCGAACAACGGAATCTCTTACAGTCTCACCACGCTCCATTTTCCCGCCTGGTGCAACCCACCAATTTCGGCGAGGTTTTTGGAGTAAGAGTACTTCATTATCTCTAATTAACACACAGTTTGTCACTCTTTGCATGTTTCTTCACCTCAGCTACTTGCAGTAAAATTCCTCACTGCATACTTCTTTCATTATACTATCAAAAACAGTTTGCTACAACGAAGGAGCCAGTCCTCTTTCGCTAAGCATATGCTACTCAGCAATTTTAAAAAAGCTTTCTATAACAAGCAATGTAAATGCTTATACTTTGAATGAATAGCATGAAAAATCCCCTTAACGATTTTTATCGCCAAGGGGATTAAAGTACTTATTTCTTACCGAAATAAGTAACAATCGCAAATCCTAAAATAAAGGTAATAATTGAACTTATAATTGAAAATCCGCCAGTCGGAATCCCAGGGAATACAATTACAATCGAACCGATTACAAGTCCAATAATTGCCGCAAATGTCATACTTTTATAACGATCTAATAAAAAACTAATGCCTTTACTACTTACAACAAATCCAACCATAACACCAGCACCGATAACCACGATTAAAGGTAAGTTAAGTGTAGTTAAAGCGTTAATTGCTGTTGGATACACACCAATAATTAATAAAATAAACGATCCACTAATTCCAGGAAGCAGCATGGCCATACTAGCCATCCATCCTGCGAAAAATAAACCAATTGCATTTAAAATTGTTAACGTCGTAATTGGATCTGCTGCCTTATCTGGTTTAAAGAAAGCTGTAATCGCAACAAGAATTGCTGCAACTATTAATAAAACGATGTGCTTACCTTTAAACGACGACTTTGCATCAGCTTCCCTCATTAACATCGGTAATATACTAATAATTAAACCGAGGAAGAAAAATTGAGTCGGTTCATAATGATTTGCAAGTAAATATTTAATAACGTGACTTAACGTTAAAAATGCCGCTGCCACACCAGCTGCAAGTGGAATTAAAAATCCTAAATGTTTTTTCCATTCACGACTAAAGAATCCACTAATTGCCGCAAGCAATTGTTCATAAATCCCTAACACAACAGCGATTGTACCGCCGCTCACACCAGGAATTAAATCACTAACGCCCATACAAAATCCACGATATATATTACGCCATTCCATACTGAATAAATTCCTCATTTCTTATAGTGATTTTTTCCGTAAAGTCCAGTATATCAATAAGAAACCTTATAATCCTTATATTTTTTGACAAAACTTTGACATTTTCACACAAAAAAAGAAGAAAGCTCCTGTCGGTAGCTTTCTTCTCACAAGGTATATTATCCCTTATTTTTCTGATACAGTTTTTAATTCCTCTAATAATTCTTCTACGTAATGTTGTGCACTTTGCGCTGCAATACTACCGTCACCTGTTGCAGTTACAATTTGACGAAGCATTTTTTCACGAACATCACCAGCTGCGAAAATACCAGGAATTTTCGTTTCCATACGCTCGTTCGTTTCAAGGTAACCATTTTCATTTGTAATACCTAGTTCAACAAATGGTTTTGATAAAGGTAACATACCGATGTATACGAATACGCCGTCAGTTTTGACTTCTTTCTCTTCTCCACTATTTACGTCCACAAGTGTTACACTTCCTACTTTACCACTTGCTTCGTTGATTTCTTTTATCGTGTGGTTCCAAATGAAATCTACTTTTTCGTTTTGGAAAGCACGGTCTTGTAAAATTTTCTGTGCACGAAGCGTGTCACGACGGTGAACGATCGTTACTTTTGATGCGAAGCGCGTTAAGAACACACCCTCTTCAACAGCAGAATCTCCGCCGCCAATTACGATAAGTTCTTTTCCTTTAAAGAATGCTCCGTCACATACTGCACAATATGATACACCGCGGCCGCCAAGTTCTGTTTCACCCGGTACACCAATTTTTTTATACTCTGCACCGCTTGCAACGATAATTGCACGTGCTTTATATTCTTTTTTACCAGCAATAATTGTTTTGTATTCCTTACCATCGATGACTTCTTTCACATCACCGTATGCATATTCAGCACCAAATTTCTTCGCATGCTCGAACATTTTATTTGATAAATCTGGTCCTAAAATAGACTCATAACCTGGGTAGTTTTCTACATCTTCCGTGTTTGCCATTTGGCCACCTGGAATACCACGCTCAAGCATTAATGTGCTTAAATTTGCACGAGATGTATATACTGCAGCTGTCATACCAGCTGGTCCTGCACCAATAATAACGACATCATAAATTTTTTCTTCTGACACACTATTCACTCCTATCCATTCCTACACAATTAAGTTACCCTCATTATACTGTTAGCATCATTTTTTTCCCAATGATTTGCTTATCTTATGTGTGCGTACGCTTAACAGCTTGCACATACTTTCGGACAGTCGCTACAGATACATTATATACATCTCCAAGCTCCGACTGTGTCATTTTATTTCCTTGTTCGCCGCGTACAATGTATTCAATCGCAGCTGACCAGCCGTACACATTTGTAAATATGTCTCCAGATGTATATAAACGTATGAACGTACAAAACCAAAAGTGTAAACACTCTTCAATTAATTCATCATCTTTTTTCGTATAATTGTATAATGCATCCGCGATTCTCGCGCACTGCTCAAATTGCTGTAAATCAGCTGGAATACTCTTATGACTATTAAGTAAAAAGAAGTACTTTGCAAGTTGTGATACGATGGGAACACCGTTCTTCGCTTGCGTTATATCAAAGAAGAATCCCACCTTCTCCGGCGTTGACAATTCATTCATTAAATATAAAGCTAGCATTTGTTCTTCTAGCGTCGCACTTTGCTGAAATGATTTTCGTAATTCTTCAAATAACATGTTTTGTCCTTCATCTGCTAAATTCAGCGCATTCCACGGTTCTTTTCCCTTTTTATCAGGATGCAATTCCACGACATATTGCCACATTTTTTCAGCTAGTTGCTGATCTTTCACCATATAAGCAGAATATGCAAACCAATAATAAAAACTAACGTCTCCCTCATATCCTTGACGCTTTAATAGTTTGAACCATTTATATGCATGCTCGAAATAACCAATTGTTGCAAGTGTAGTTCCCAGTTTCAAACGATGTTCAAATGAAATTGGATATACTGAAACTAGCTGTCCCGCTAATGCTTCTACTTGTTTATGCTCTCCAATTGAATATAGAAAAATAAGTGTATTACAAAGCGCATGTATATTACCAGGATTTTTCTCTAAAATCATTTCTGTTAACTTCAGCGCTTTGTCTACATTACCCGATTGAAAATGTGCAATGGCTAAATTATTATGACCTGACCAAAATTCCGGATAATCTTTCGTAACAATTTCTAATGTAGCAATTGCTTCTTCTAATTGTCCATTACGAATATAACGATTCGCTTCTTCCTGCATAACAATTAAATCATCTTCATCTTCAATCTCTTCCGCACCCATTGCTTCTTCTTCCATAATCTCTAGAAGTTCTAATGTATCTTCTACGAATTCCTTCTCTTTTGCAACTTCTAAATAGCGATCCGCATATTTCTTCGCCTGTTGAAATAACCCCATATATGCATAATTATTTGCAATAAAATAATAGCACTGTTCAAGTTCAGGATTAGATCTAACTAACTTTAAGAAGGTTTGATTCGACTCTTGATATTCACCAGCCTCAGATAATACTGTTGCTAATTGACATAAAATAAACGGCTCCTTCTCACTTTGTGCCGCTCTTCGAAAATATTTAATTGCATCTTGCAATTTTTGTCCTTTGTAAGCTCTCATCCCTTTTTTATAAAAGAAGTCCGCTAATTGATTAAAAGAGATAACTTGTCCGTTCTCCTTATATATCCTTTGATTTTTCCCCATATATCCTCCAGTTTTTTGTTTTCTTCGTTCACACATTCTTCTATCTATAAGTATAAACGATTCCGTAAAAAACAAAACAGTATATTATACTCAATTATTTCCTTTTTATTCATAAAAAAAGAGGAGAAATGTTACATTTTCACCATGAACCTTCTCTGGCGGTCATTTGCTCTTTCGTATAAATAATACGCATTGGATTTCCACCTACGAAAGCACCGCTCGGTACATCTCTATGAACAAGTGTGCCAGCTGAGACAGTCGCACCGTCTCCAATTTTCACACCTGGTAATATTGTTACATTCGCTCCAATCATCACTTCATTTCCAATGACGATTTCCCCAAGTCGATATTCACGAATTAAATATTCATGTGCTAAAAGCGTTGTGTTATAGCCAATAATCGAATTCTCTCCCACAGTTATCTTTTCTGGGAACATAATATCCGGCATTACCATAAGCGCAAATGATGTTTTCTTTCCTACTTTCATCCGTAAAAAAGTGCGGTACAACCAATTCTTCACAGATAAAAATGGCGTGTAACGTGCAATTTGGATAATAATAAAGTTTTTCATTACCTTCCAAAAAGACACTGTTTTATACACATTCCATAATGAATTTTCTCCTGAAACAGGATAGCGCGTTGTCCGTCGCACTTAGCTCGCTCCTCTACTAACTTACTTGGACCTTTATGAACGGTTCATATTAGACAAAATCGGTAGCAAATCACTCATTTTATCTAGCATAAAGTCCGGCTTGTAAGCCTCTAAATACGCTCTACCTTTCAACGTCCATGAAACCGCAGCTGTTTTCGTCCCCGCATTTTGACCACCGACAATATCATGATGATTATCCCCAACCATCAATGCTTCTTCTGGTTTTGCATCTAATAATTCAAGCGCTTTTTGAAGTGGCTCTGGATGTGGTTTCACATGCTCTACATCATCAATTGTCACGACAACATCAAAAAATTCATCAAGCTTTGACAACTGTAATCCCATCTCAACGGTTTGTCTCGCTTTCGTTGTAACAATACCAACTTTATAACCTTGCTTCTTCAACTCTCGAACTGTTTCATATACAGTTTCATATTCTTCTACTAATTCATCATGATGATCATGGTTAAATTCGCGATAACTTGTAATCATCTCTTCAACCTTACTTTCATCAATCTTACTGAAAGTATCATGCAAAGATGGACCGATAAATGGCAATACATCTTCACGCTTATATTGATTTGGATAATATGTATTTAAAGTATGTAAAAAAGAAGAAATAATAAGTTCGTTTGTATTAATTAAAGTTCCATCTAAATCAAATAAAACTGTATTTATTCTCATCGCCTTAGTCCTTTCGCCTTCCTGAATATGAAAGAAGCAGCATCTTATAATAAGATGCTACTTGTCTCTAATTTTCTAAATATCTTTTATCAGCTTGCCCCATTTTTCGTCTCACAATAATGAAAATAATAGAAATAACAACAAGTCCAATTGACATTACTTGTGCGATACGAAGTGGTCCTAGCATTAAACTATCTGTACGTAAGCCTTCTACGAAGAAGCGTCCTACTGAATACCAAATTAAATATGTGAAGAATAACTCCCCGCGACGTAAATTCACTTTTCTTAATGCAAGTAGTAAAATTACGCCTGCAAAATTCCATAATGATTCATATAAAAACGTCGGATGATAGTACACACCCTCAATATACATTTGATTAATAATAAAATCCGGTAAATGAAGACCTTCTAAAAACTGTCTCGTTACTTCATCACCATGCGCCTCTTGGTTCATAAAGTTTCCCCATCGGCCAATTGCTTGTCCTAGTAAAATACTTGGTGCAGCAATATCAGCCAACTTCCAGAAAGAAAGTCCGCGTCGTTTCGCAAAAAGAACACCTGTAATAACAGCCCCGATTAAACCACCATGAATCGCCAAACCACCTTGACGAATATTAATAATTTGACTCGGATTTTGTGCGTAATATTCCCATTCAAAAATAACATAGTACATTCTCGCAAAAAGAATAGCGATCGGTACTGCAATTAATACAAGGTCAACAAATGTATCTTTTGGAATACCTAGCCTTTCTCCCTCGCGAGTTGCCAGCCAAAGACCTAATAGCACACCTGTACCGATAATAATCCCGTACCAATACACAGGAAACGGCCCAAGTTGGATAGCTACACGGTCAAGCTGTGGTACAGAAGCTAACAGCATATGTATATGACCTCCCTCTCCAAAGTTTACTCCTGATTTCCTAACTCAATTGCACTCATTAATCGTTCAGAGAACTGCTGTGCTGCATTGACTCCCATACGTTTTAAACGGAAGTTCATCGCTGCTACTTCAATAATAACAGCCAAGTTTCGACCAGGACGAACTGGAAGTGTAATCTTCGTAAGCTCTGTATCAATAATTTTCATCTTCTCTTCATCAAGACCTAAGCGATCGTAATTTTTCTTTTGATCCCAAATTTCAAGATTAATAACAAGTGTAATACGCTTATAATTTCGTACTGCCCCTGCACCGAATAACGTCATAACGTTAATAATACCTAGACCACGAATTTCTAATAAATGTTCGATTAAATCTGGTGAGCTTCCGACTAACATGTCTTCATCTTCTTGACGAATTTCTACACTATCATCCGCAACAAGACGGTGACCACGCTTTACAAGCTCAAGAGCTGTCTCACTTTTACCAACACCACTCTGACCTGTAATTAAAACACCAACACCGTAAATATCTACTAACACACCATGAACAGCAGTTGTTGGTGCTAACTTACCTTCTAAATAGTTTGTTAAACGACTTGATAATCTAGTTGTCGTTTGAGAAGAACGTAATAAAGGCATACCTGATTCACGTGATGCTTGTAATAACTCATCTGGTACATCTTGATTACGAGTTACAATAATACATGGCGTCTCCTCAGTACAAAGCGCTTTCATTCTCTCTTGTTTTTGCTCTGACGTTAACGTGTCAAAGAACGTAAGCTCCGTCTTTCCAAGAAGCTGCACACGATCTGCTGGATAATATGTAAAAAATCCTGCCATTTCAATTCCAGGTCGTGATAAATCACTTGTATCAATCGGACGATGAATGCCTTCTTCACCACTGATTAACTCCAATTGAAATTGTTCAATTAAATCTTTTGTCCTTACTTTCGGCATATGTATAAACCTCCACTCCGCTGCGGGTTCAGTCTCGTTTGATGTAAAATTCCATTCTATCGGATATTGTACCATTTTTTTCTGGAAACAAGAAATACGGTTTCTAATAAATAGAAAAAAACATTTCATACGAATAATGAAATGTTTTTCTTTTTGTCACTTTCTCTTTTTTTCAGATAGAGGTTCAACAATTGCCTTTTCAATTATCATATTAAAAATTGAAATACAAATTGCCGCAACAATCGCTACACCAAATCCTGATATATTAAAAGCATCTCCTAATAATGAATCTGCCATTTTTAACGTAATCGCATTAATAACAATTAAGAAGAAGCCGAAAGTTACAACAGTAATTGGTAGCGTAATTAAAATTAAAAACGGCTTTACGAACACATTTAAAACCGCCAATATAATACTCGCAATAATTGCAGTTTGTATATTTGCTACGTAAAATGCATCTGGTGCAATCCCTTTTAAAAGTCCCGATACAGCGATTAACACAACGCTATTTACAAGAAGTGATACAATCCATCTCATTTCGTCACACATCCTTTTAAACATATATATTTCATCATACGCTAATAGATAATAAACGCAAGTATGATACGAACACTTATATCAACTTATTCTATCTTTCATGCTTGTATACCTACTAACACTTCCTCGCAAAATAAGGACCACACCACCTATGTTCATGAGTTTTTACAAAGGTCCAAGTGAAATCTTTATCTACGATATAGATATCACCTTTATACGCATCGTCTGTCTCACACAATATATCATCCATATGTAACAAACTCGCATCCTTTATTAACAGTACCTCATCACAGTGTTGATAGAAAATGTAGCAATCCTTTTTCACTTCATTATGAAACGCGTTTTCCGCTTCTTTACCCTCTAAACACTTCTTTTTCTCATAACTAAATATGTGCCATAGATAACCACATGCATACCTATCTCCATAAAGAAAAATATCTTCTTTTTCTTTATCACTTAAATGATTTGCAAAGTGATCCTCCCAGCGCTTTCGAAAATATACACCCCAACTTTGAAATTCTCTTACCTTCATATTTTTCTTTCTTAAAACCTCTAAAAACTCCATCTTCTCCCCCTATACAATAAAAACCGAGCGTCATTTCCACTCGGTTTTCATCAATAAACTTATTGCGATAACTCTACTTCTTTTATTTTCTCTTTCATTCTTGCTTTATCACGATTTAAAATCTCTTTTAAATACTTACCTGTGTATGAGCGTTCTTCTTTCACTACTTGCTCTGGCGTTCCGGAAGCAACGATTTGTCCACCTTTATCTCCGCCCTCTGGTCCAAGGTCAACGATATAATCAGCTGTTTTAATTACATCTAAATTATGTTCAATTACAAGTACCGTCTCACCGCTCTCAACAAGACGTTGCAGCACTTCTAGAAGACGTGCAATATCATGCGCATGCAAACCAGTCGTTGGCTCATCTAAAATGTATAACGTACGACCTGTAGAACGACGGTGTAATTCAGAAGCTAATTTCACACGCTGTGCTTCCCCACCAGATAATGTTGTTGCTGGTTGACCTAATTTCATATAACCAAGCCCAACATCTACAAGCGTTTGAAGTTTACGCTTAATTTTAGGAATATTGGCGAAGAATTCTACTCCATCTTCAATTGTCATCCCTAACACTTCAGAAATATTCTTATCTTTATATTTCACTTCTAACGTTTCACGATTATATCGTTTACCGTGACAAACTTCACACGGAACATACACATCTGGTAGGAAATGCATTTCGATTTTAATAATTCCATCACCACGGCACGCTTCACAACGGCCACCTTTTACGTTAAAGCTGAAACGTCCTTTTTGATATCCGCGCACTTTCGCTTCATTCGTTTGTGCAAACACATCACGAATATCATCGAATACACCTGTGTACGTCGCTGGATTAGAACGTGGTGTACGACCAATTGGTGATTGATCAATATCAATTACCTTATCTAAATGTTCAAGACCTTTAATCTCTTTATGAGTACCTGGCTTCGCTTTCGCTTTATATAACTTTTGAGCTAGCGATTTATATAGTACTTCATTAATCATCGTACTTTTACCAGAACCAGATACCCCTGTTACCGCTACAAACGTACCGAGTGGGAATGACATTTTCGCATTCTTTAAGTTATTCTCTTTTGCGCCGACAATCTCTACTTTACGTCCATCACCTTTACGTCTTTCAAGTGGAACTGGAATAAACTCTTTACCACTTAAATACTTCCCTGTTAATGAATTCTCATCTTGCATAACTTCAGCCGGCGTCCCCGCTGAAACGACCTGTCCACCATGAATACCTGCACCAGGCCCTATATCAAGTAAATAGTCAGCAGCCATCATCGTATCTTCATCATGTTCAACAACGATTAACGTATTGCCTAAATCGCGCATTTCTTGCAATGTACGAATAAGACGATCGTTATCACGCTGGTGTAAACCAATTGAAGGCTCATCTAGAATATAAAGTACGCCAGTTAGACGAGAACCAATTTGCGTCGCTAAACGAATACGCTGCGCCTCACCACCTGATAAAGTTCCTGCGGCACGGCTTAACGTTAAATAATCTAAACCAACGTTCACTAAGAACCCAACGCGCTCCTGAATTTCTCTTAAAATTAAATGAGCTATTTTTTGTTGCTTCTCCGTTAGCTCTACATTTGAGAAGAATTCTT
This sequence comes from Bacillus cereus group sp. Bce041, assembly GCF_052646455.1. Classification (NCBI taxonomy): domain Bacteria; kingdom Bacillati; phylum Bacillota; class Bacilli; order Caryophanales; family Bacillaceae; genus Bacillus; species Bacillus cereus group sp. Bce041. Next base: position 105,139 of record NZ_JBQXON010000006.1, on the reverse strand, counting down.
GTACTTCTTGAACTGAATACTTCGTTACGTCAGCAATCGTTTTATTGCCAACAAATACAGCTAAACTCTCAGGCTTTAAGCGTCCACCTTTACACTTTGGACAAGCTTGTTCTGCCATATACTTTTCCATTTGCTCACGAATGTAATCAGAACTCGTTTCACGATAACGACGTTCAATGTTTGGAATAACACCTTCAAATAAAATCTCATTTTCCTTTACTTGACCAAATTCATTTACATAGCGGAAATAAACTTTCTCTTCCCCGCTTCCGTACAACACTTTATCAAATAAATCTTTCGGTATATTTTTTACAGGCACATCCATATCAACGCCGTAATGATTACATACAGATTGTAAAAGTTGTGGGTAATATTGTGAACTTGTTGGTTCCCAAGGTGCAATCGCATGTTCATTTAATGATAAATCCCAGTTCGGGATAACAAGCTCTAAATCTACCTCTAGCTTTGAACCAAGTCCATCACAAGAAGGACATGCTCCGAACGGACTGTTGAATGAGAACATACGCGGCTCTAATTCTCCGATTGAAAAACCACAATGCGGACAAGCATGATGTTCACTAAACAGAAGTTCCTCTTCTCCCATTACATCAATTAACACTCGGCCTCCGCCAAGCTTTAATGCACTTTCAAGTGAATCAGCAAGGCGGCTTGCGATTCCTTCTTTTACAACAATACGGTCAATTACAACTTCAATGGAATGCTTCTTATTTTTATCTAACGTAATATCTTCAGATACATCAAGCATTTCACCGTCAACGCGAACACGAACATATCCTTGCTTCTTAATATCTTCAAGTACTTTTACATGCGCACCTTTACGCCCAGAAACGATAGGCGCTAACACTTGTAATTTCGTACGTTCAGGATATTCAAGAACACGGTCTACCATCTGCTCTACTGTTTGTGACGTAATTTCAATGCCATGATTCGGACAAATTGGCGTACCAATTCGTGCAAATAATAAACGTAAGTAATCATAAATCTCCGTTACCGTTCCGACAGTTGAACGTGGGTTACGACTCGTCGTTTTTTGATCGATTGAAATTGCTGGTGATAATCCTTCAATCGTGTCCACATCCGGCTTATCCATTTGTCCTAAAAACTGGCGCGCATACGCAGATAACGATTCTACGTATCTGCGCTGCCCTTCTGCATAAATCGTATCAAATGCTAATGATGATTTCCCCGAACCAGACAATCCCGTTACAACGACAAGCTGATTTCTCGGAATGGTTACATCAATATTTTTTAAGTTATGTGCTCTAGCACCTTTTACAACGATAAAATCCTTGCTCTTACTCACTTTTTTCACCCTTCCGCTTTTAATTCTAATAGTAAATCTCTTAGTTCAGCTGCACGCTCGAAGTCTAACGCTTTTGCTGCTTCTTTCATTTCTGCTTCCATCTTCGCAATTGTCTTTTCACGCTCTTTTTTCGTCATCTTCTTAGCTGGCGTTGCTTCATACGTTTCCGTTTCTTCAGCAGCTGTCGTTGCACGAATTACATCACGCACACCTTTTTGAATCGTTTTCGGCGTAATACCATGCTCTTCATTGTAAGCTTCTTGTATACTACGACGACGCTTCGTTTCTTCAATCGCAATTCCCATAGATTTCGTTATACGATCTGCATACATAATAACGCGGCCGTTTTCATTACGCGCGGCACGACCGATTGTTTGAATTAATGAACGTTCTGAACGCAAGAACCCTTCCTTATCAGCATCTAAAATAGCTACAAGTGATACTTCCGGAATATCTAATCCTTCTCGCAATAAGTTAATGCCGACAAGTACATCAAATTTACCGAGGCGAAGATCGCGGATAATTTCAATACGTTCTAACGTTTTAATTTCAGAGTGAAGATAGTTAACTTTAATTCCTACATCTTTTAAGTAATCCGTTAAATCCTCTGACATTTTCTTCGTTAAAGTCGTAATTAATACACGTTCATTTTTTGCAATACGATCTTGAATCTCTCCTAATAAATCGTCAATTTGCCCTTCAATTGGTCGTATATCAATTGGTGGATCTAAAAGCCCTGTTGGACGAATAATTTGTTCTATTACTTCTGGCGACTGCTCTAACTCATACGGTCCTGGCGTTGCTGAAACATAAATAACTTGATTCGTTTTCTCTTCAAACTCATCGAATGTGAGCGGTCTATTATCTAAAGCTGACGGCAGACGGAATCCATGATCCACAAGCACTTGCTTACGCGCTTGGTCCCCGTTATACATCGCTCTTACTTGCGGTACTGATACGTGCGATTCATCCATAACGATTAAGAAATCTTTCGGGAAATAGTCTAATAGCGTATACGGCGTTGCCCCCGCTGGACGAAGTGTTAAATGACGGGAGTAGTTTTCAATACCTGAACAAAATCCCATCTCGCGCATCATTTCTAAATCATAACGTGTACGCTGTTCTATACGCTGCGCTTCTAACAACTTGCCGTTATCATTTAATTCCTTTAAACGCTCTTCTAATTCTTTTTCGATATTTTCAATAGCGACCTTCATCTTTTCTTCACGTGTAACGAAGTGAGATGCTGGGAAGATTGCTACATGATCACGTTCTGCTAATACTTCACCTGTTAACGCATTTACTTCACGAATACGATCGATTTCATCACCGAAAAATTCGATTCGAATACAATGCTCATCAAGTGATGCCGGGAAGATTTCAACTACATCTCCTCGCACACGGAATGTACCACGCTTGAAATCAATATCATTACGTCCATACTGTACATCAACAAGTTCACGAAGCAATTGATTACGGTCTTTTTCCATACCAACTCGAAGCGAAACAACTAGCTCGCGGTATTCTTCTGGAGAACCTAAACCATATATACACGAAACACTCGCAACGATAATTACATCGTCCCGTTCAAATAATGCAGACGTTGCCGAGTGACGCAATTTATCAATTTCATCATTAATCTGCGCATCTTTTTCAATAAACGTATCTGTTTGTGGTACATACGCTTCTGGCTGATAATAATCGTAGTAACTAACAAAATATTCAACTGCATTATTCGGGAAAAAGTCTTTCAACTCACTATATAACTGCCCTGCTAACGTTTTATTATGAGCCATAACAAGTGTTGGCTTTTGCACTTCTTTAATGACATTTGAAATCGTAAATGTCTTACCCGTTCCTGTTGCTCCAAGCAACACTTGCTTTTTCTTTCCACTATTAATTCCCTCTACAAGCTTCTCTATAGCTACCGGCTGATCACCTTGCGGGGAATACGCTGAGACAATTTCAAATTGACGTTCCAAAAAAATCCGACCTCCTCATAAAAAATCTGTATTATTATTTTACCACGAATGCCCATAAAAAACCTAAAAAAACGAACAGATATTCGGTAAAGTTTTCGACAATATATACATAGAAAAAGGAAGGAGTATATACTTCCTTCCTCTACTAGCTCTATTTTTTAGGTACATATAATACGTCATATCCATTGCGCCCATCTTCATTCGTACAATCTATTAGCCTATAAATGGTTCCTGATTCGCGCTCGTCTTTCACAATACTTTTACAACTATCTTTATATAACCCTTTATTATCACCGGCAAATTGGTCTTTTCTATTATCTGACACATAAAGTATATCGTGCTTACTACGCTCTAACATTTGAAAAATCGGGTCACCTTCATGGGTATATTGTACAATTCTTATTTTATCAACTTTCCCTTGATCAATATTTAAAACGAACTGTTCAAATTTATTTAGATTGGAAATTCCTGTTCCCTTTACAACGACATCAGTCTTCTTATCAATTGCAGTGTTAGATTGTGAGCATGCTACTAAACTAAAGAGAAATATCCATATAAAACTAGTTCTTTTTCCTATTGTCATCCTCTCCTATAAAAATTATTTGTATACCGCAAAAGCTACTTTCCCCTAAGAAAGTAGCTTCTTGTTACCTTTCTCCTTCTTCGGAAAAAGAACATATGAAAATGAAATAGCTGTATCCACTAAAAGTATAATCGCCCAAACTTGGCTAACGCGACTTGCTGCTTTATTTAAAACGATTCCTGATTCTAACCAATTCCCCCATTGTTCAAATGGTACGAAACCGTACAGAAAGAAAAAGAAAATATGCACAACAACAAACAAACTAAGGTGCAATACCCAATTTTTTATTTCCTGCTTCGCATAAGCCATACCTGTTAATTCTACCTGTTCTTCTATAATAGGCGCCGGCTCATTCCGCCATTTCGCAACTGATTTTTGCACAAATATATCAAGCTTCTTCAAATCCTTTTTCCCGTAGAAAACTGCATACAATAAAATAATTACAGTAATAATTTGAAAGTTAGAGAACTTTCCTGTTTGATAATAGTCCACTACTCCTAAAGTTAAAATAAACACTTCATTTACGAGGAGTACAATTCCCATAATAAAACTCGCCTTTTTCAAACGGAATCCGTAGCGAAGTAAAAAGAAACCGATAGCTGATAACCAAAATACAATTTCTGCCCCAATTAAAAAATACCAACGATATTCTGCGAGTATGCTCATTTATCCTTCTCCCTTTCATCATAAATACGAAAAGCCTCATCCATATACACTAAAAGTTCTTCTTCAATTGGATACATGCTCATTTTCTGTGAATCTTCCTTCGATTTTCTAACTTCCCATAACTTATCTAAAAACGCTTCATCACCATTGGCCATTTCTAAACACTTCTGCATTAATCTCTTCATTGCCCCTTGTACCTCATCACTAGCAGCTTCTTTACCGTCTTTCATAAAAGTGCGTAATTGCTTTAATAAATCTACCCATTCTAAAACATTCGGATCTTCCTTACTCATGTTTGGTAAATTATGAAGCAATTTTTGTTCTTCCTTTGAAAATACTTCATTTTGAAATATTTCACGTATACGAGAAGACTGCTTCGAAAGCTGAATCAGTTCAAACATAACTTTCCAATCGAGTTCTCCCTCCACATCTACCGAATAAACAACTGCTTGTAAAACACTCTCCATTCGATTAAATTTCTTTTGTTCTTCCTGTACAAACCGAAGTTGTTTTTCAAGCGAATTTTTTAAATCCAGCTCACCTTTTACTAACATATTCGCAGTTTCTTTTAATGAAAATCCCATTTCTTTTAAAAATAAAATTTGTTGCAAACGAATAACGTCATTTTCACTATATAACCGATGTCCACCCTCTGTTTTTCCGCTCGGCTTTAATAAATCTATTTGATCATAATAACGTAGTGTACGTACTGTAACCCCTGTTTCTCTCGTCAATTCTTGTATTGAAATCACTACCATCACCTCTTCCCTTTCATTATAAAAGATGACGTTACGTAACTTTCAAGCTTTTTGTAAAAAAAATACAAAAAGCTGTTTATACAAAATGTATAAACAGCTTTTATGGAAATAACCCCTTTTGTATGGCGCGCCCACAAAATAAAATAAGTGCTCCAACAACAACACTCGTTGCCGTTTTATGATAATGGGCTAATAATAATAAATAATACGATAAACCTACAGTACCAATCATAATACAAATACTCGGCACTGGATTACGAGAAAAGTTTTGCATTCCCCAAAGAAGCGAAAATATAGCTGTAGCGACACATAACACCGGTAATCCCATCCCAGTTCCCCTTTTTCTATCTATTATTCCTTGTTGCTAACACACTCGTTGATGCGATACTAATTAATAAATCAAAACCAATCCTTATATATTTAAACGTTTACTCTAATTGAAATCTCTCAAGCTTATCATTTATTTTCTTTCTCCTTACTCCAGCGTAAAGATTTCCTCCACCTTCACTCCAAAATATTTGGCAATTTTTAAAGATAACTCTAGACTTGGATTGTAATGATGATTTTCAATCGCCACTATCGTCTGCCGCGTCACCTGCATCGCCTTTGCCATTTCAACTTGTGTTATATGATTTTGCTTTCTTAACTCTTTTATTTTATTTTTCACACCCATAGGATCCACCTTCAAAAGTAAAGATATCTTTACTTAAATTATAAATATTTTCCAGTTATAAGTAAAGATATCTTTACAAATTTTAGAAAAATGTTTCATTGAACATCTACTCTAACAAAGTACAAGAGTAATTCAATTTATATCGGCGATTTTCCAAATATATCGACATCCGTAGCGCTACTATAATCATAAGAAAAAGCTGTCCCCAAACACCTTCGGGAACAGCTTTCTCCTCTACTACATAAATCCTAACGCATATACAAGAACGTATCCAAGAACCGATAAGCAAACCGAGCCAATCAGCCCTGCCACGAATGCTTTACTTCCTAATTTACGGAACGTTTTAAACTCTACATTTAAACCGAGCCCTGCCATCGCCATTGCGATAAGCATGTAAGCAAGAACAACAATGTATCCCGCAACAACTTCTGGAATAATCCCGAGCGAATGCACTGCACTCATCGCTAAGAACCCGAAAATGAACCATGGTATTGGAAGTTCGCGCCACGATTTCTTTTCTTTGCTACCTTCACTCTTACCAAACCATAGACCAATTAAAATCGCTACTGGCACAAGCATTGCTACGCGCGTTAACTTCACAATAACTGCGATGTCTACAGCAGTACTTCCTCCTGGCGCCGCAGCTGCGATGACATGAGCGATTTCATGAAGCGTCGCACCTGAGAATACACCATAACCGTACGGAGATAAACCAAGTACTGGATATAATAACGTATAAATAAGCGTAAATATGGTACCTAAAATCGCGATGATTGCTGCCCCAACTGCTGTTTCATCGTCCTTCGCTTTGACTTGCGGTGCAATTGCCACGACCGCGGCTGCGCCGCAAATTGCCGTACCGCATGCTGTTAAAATCCCAAGTTTCTTTTCTACTTTAAATACTTTCGTTAGTCCGTATACAACAAAAATAGTAAATGTAATAACAACCGCCGCGATGACCAATACTTTCGGTCCCGCCTTCGCAATATCAACAAGATTTAATCGCATTCCAAGTAAGATGATCCCAAAGCGCAGCAACTTCTTACTCGCAAAGTTCGTTCCTGCTATCGCATCGTGAGGAACTCCAATTGCAGCGCGCCAAACCATCCCAATTAGAATAGCAATTACTAATTGTCCCATAATATTTAAAAATGGAAGCTCTGCTAAATATTTCGCGGCAATTGCGATTAATAATGTAATCCCAATTCCTTGCGAAAATCCAAAACGCTTCTTCTTTTGTATAACAAGTGTTTGTTCCATTTTGAACCACTCCAATAATCGTATTGGAACATGCATGTTCTTTCTACTTACATTATAAGAGAGTTTCTATAATAAGTTTAATACCAATACCAAATCTCTATCATCAGAAATACTTATGATAAGATGATAGAAAAAGAAAGGAGCCCATTATATGAACGTAGACATTTTAAAAATTTTTGTTACTGTCGTTGAACAGAAACACTTCTCCCGTGCAGCAGAATTATTAAACCTTTCACAGCCTGGAGTAAGTATGCATATACGCAACTTAGAAAACGAATTTGGCACTACACTTATTCAACGCTCCCCGAAGCACGTCCAAGTTACTGAAGCTGGAAACATATTATATATACATGCAAAGCAAATGCTCTCTCTTTACGAAGATGCTAAACAAGAAATTAATGAACTACATAACGTTGTAACAGGAACACTTCGCATTGGTGCTAGTTTTACAATTGGCGAATACTTACTTCCAAAAATACTGGCTAACTATGCGAATGAAAATCCACACGTCGAAGTTCATACTTTCATCTCAAATACAGAAGACGTTTTGCAAAGCCTTCGCTCTAATCAAATTGATATCGGCCTAGTGGAAGGACAAGTCGTATACGCCGACGTAGATGTTGAAACATTTATGCAAGATGAAATGAAGCTCGTCGTCCCGCCAAATCATCCATTACTCCGCACAAATGAAATAAATGAAAGTACACTCCAAGATCAAGTATGGGTATTAAGAGAAAGTGGTTCTGGTACACGCGCTTATAGTGACCGCTTTATTCATCAACACCATTTAAAAATGAAACGATTCTTTACATTCAGTAGTATCCAAAGCGTAAAGGAAGCTGTTAGTGCCGGGCTTGGCATCGCTATCCTTTCTGATTGGACTGTACGGAAAGAGCTATTAGCAAAAGAACTATTCCACGTCGAAGTTCCAAATGAACAACTAATCCGTCCGTTTTCCATCGTACGCGGTAAATATTTCATTCCATCTAAAGCCATTCAAGTGTTCTTAAATCATGTAGATTCTTTTGCGAAAAAACAGAGTTGACCCTCACATTAGTGTGAAGGTTTACAATACATGTAGAAGGAGTGAAACGCATTGCGAATTGGAGAATTATCAAAAGAAACTGGCGTTAGTGAAAGATCACTAAGACATTACGAAGAAAAGGGCTTACTCCCTACTAAGCGCCTTGCAAATGGTTACCGTGATTTTGATGAAAGTGCCATCGAAAAAGTGGAGCTTATTCAAATGTACTTACAAATTGGCTTAAATTTAGAAGAGACGGCAAGGATGCTGCGCTGCCTTGAAATTGAACCGCACCTGTACGACAATCCGTGTAGCAGTATCCTTACGCTTTACGAAGATAAACTCAATGAAGTAACAAAGCAAATCACATTACTTTCCAACATCCAAGCGAATTTGCAAAAACACGTTTCACTCCTAAAACAAGCAAAAGAAAAGGAATGATTACATGTTTGTTATACATGGCAGTTCAAGACAAAACGGAAATACAGAAGCTTTAACACATATGATGATAGAGGACATTGAAACAGAACAAATTTATTTGCGTGATCATACCGTCTATCCTATTACAGACCAACGTCATGATGCAGAAGGATTCCAATCCGTAAATGATGACTATGAGCAGTTAACCAAACGCATGTTAGAGCACGACACGATTATCTTTGCTACACCATTATATTGGTACGGAATGAGTGGACATATGAAAAACTTTGTTGATCGCTGGTCACAAAGCTTGCGCGATACATCTCTTCATTTCAAAGAAAAAATGAAAGGCAAAAAAATGTATGTTGTCATCGTTGGCGGGGATAATCCAAAGCTAAAAGCATTACCGCTTATTGCTCAATTCCAATATATCTTTGATTTTGTTGGTTCTTCATTTGAAGGTTATGTTATTGGAGATGCGAATGGACTGGATGAAATTAAAAACGATGCTGAGGCGCTGGCAAAAGCACAATTGTATAATAATAAATTCAAAAATAGCGAACAGAAATAAGTTTGACAAACCCTTTTGTATACGCATACAATAAAAGTAATATTATGAAAGGAAGGTACTTTGACCAATGAAGTTCTAATTCTCTTATTTATTTCATCCATCACAAATAGTGAACAAAAATGATGAAAACTAGCAGGGGATTAGTCTGTCCATTTGCCGATACTTTCTTTCGAAACGATCATGTAAAAAATCGTTTATTTATGTACGATTTTTTACATACAAGGGCGACGTTTATCCTCTCTAGTGAAACTAGGGAGGTTTTTTTATGACTATTTTATTCGCACGTAATATTGAAAAGAGCTTTGGTGATCGCACACTATTTACATTACCATCACTGGAAATTCAAGCACAGGATCGCATAGGAATTGTCGGAGTCAACGGAGCTGGTAAATCTACGTTATTACAAATATTAAGTAAAGAAATAGAAGCTGACAGAGGCATAGTAACTCATCATAGTTCTATCGCCATCATTCCTCAGCTCAGCGAAGAACTACCGGAAACCGCTTCTTCTCTCGCAAAAGGAAAATGGAGTATTTCAAACGTTACCGACGCAATGAGCGGCGGTGAACGAATGCGACTAAAGATTGCGCATGCTCTCGAACAAAATGCAGGCATTTTATTCGCTGATGAACCAACAAGCCACTTAGATATGGTCGGTACAGAGCAATTAGAAAAGGCACTTTCATCTTATAAAGGGGCACTTGTTTTAATATCGCATGACCGTGAATTTCTAGATAATATATGTACCAAAATTATTGAAATTGAAGACGGTATTATTCAAGAGTACAAAGGTAATTATTCAAACTATCGAAAACAAAAAGAACGTGAACGAATACAAAAACAAGCAGAATATGAGCAATATATACAAGAAAAAAATCGTTTAGAACAGTCCATTCTACAAAGAAAGCAACGTGCTTCTAACATGAAAAAAATCCCAACACGGTTCAGTTCATCTGAATCTAGACTTTATAGGTTAAGTGGGGCTCATGGCCAAGAACAGGTTAGTAAAGCAGCGAAAGCATTAGAGACACGTCTCGAAAAACTAGAAAAGAAGGAAAAGCCAAAGGATCTTTCTCAAGCTCAATTTGACGTGCAATACCATACACCCATTCATAGTAAGGTGGCAGTACAATTCAATAAAGCAACAAAGAAAATAGGCGACCGTATACTATTTAAAAATATGAATGGAACTATTGCCCCTGGTGCAAAGCTTGCCGTTTTAGGGGCAAATGGAAGCGGCAAAACCACTTTGTTCAACATGCTTCTCACAAACGAGCGTGGCATGCAGCTATCGAAAAGTTGTAAAATTGGATACTTCGAACAAACATTATCTATTTTAAAAACAGATAAAACCATTTTAGAAAATGTTCTAGAAGAAACAAACTATACAGAAGCATTCGTTCGCACAATACTTGCACGACTTCTATTCCGCCGTGAGGATGTTCATAAACCCGTGCACATTCTAAGCGGGGGTGAACGAATGAAGGTTGCACTCGCAAAAGTATTTTTAGGAAACTATAATATGCTTCTGCTAGATGAACCGACAAACTATTTAGACTTAGCAACGCAAGAAGAATTAGAAACCATGTTACAAGAATATCCTGGCACAATACTTTTCATTAGCCATGACCGTGCCTTTATTCGCTCTGTTGCAGACCATATTCTACAAGTAGATGAGAGTGAACCTAGAGTATTCCACGGTAATTACGAGCAATACACAAAAAGAACCACCGGAGATTCTGTAAACGTTACTGAGCAAGAGTTGTTACGATTACAAACAAAATTAACAGAAGTCATCGGCCGAATTTCCATACCAAATCATCACAATGATATCTCATCTCTCGAACAAGAATACGAAACATTATTAGTTAAAATCCGGAAATGTAAAGAAGCACTCTAATGTCTTCCCTATATATCGACGGGACCTTCCGCATTTCCCAAGAAATATTGAATCTTCGACATAGAATACAAAAAGCCGTGCATCAGCACGGCTTCTCACTTTAGATACGGACAGCAGTCCCGCTCACAGCAACCATTAGCATCCCTTCGCGAACTACTTCGTAATCCACGTCGATACCAACGATGGCATTCGCATTTTTTTGTCTTGCAAGAGTTTTCATCTCTTCCATTGCGATGTCACGTGCTTCTTTCAATTTGCTTTCGTAAGCGCCTGAGCGACCACCGACAACATCACGGACAGAAGCGAAAAGATCACGAACGATATTTGCACCCATAATCGCTTCTCCATTCACGATATCGACATAATCAATAATCTCTTTCCCTTGAATTGTAGAAGTTGTTGTTACAATCATACTGTACAGCCTCCCATATGAGATTTTTACCTACTTATGGTGCACTAATTCAGTACAAATTATATTTACGAACTAAACTGAGCTTCGTATAACCTACTGTATCCTCCGCCTTGCTCAATTAATTCATTATGTGAACCTTGTTCTGCAATACCATCTTTATTTACAACGACGATGCGATCTGCATTTTTAATCGTTGCTAGTCTGTGAGCGATAACTAATGTTGTACGACCAACAGATAGCTCCGCAAGCGATTTTTGAATCGCAAGTTCCGTCTCTGTATCTAACGCAGAAGTTGCTTCATCCAATATTAAAATTGGCGGGTTTTTCAAGAACATACGAGCAATCGCTAGACGCTGCTTTTGCCCACCTGAAAGTTTCACGCCGCGCTCACCGATAACAGTATCTAAACCGTCCGGCTGTGAGTAAATTAAATCTTCTAACTGCGCACGTTTTACTGCCTGCCAAATTTCAGCTTCTGATGCTTTTAAATTTCCGTAAGCGATATTTTCACGAATTGTTCCTGAGAATAAGAACACATCTTGCTGCACAATTCCAATTTGCTTACGAAGTGAAGATAATGTCATATCTTTCGTATCAATTCCATCAATTTGAATCGATCCAGATGATTGCTCATAAAAACGTGGTAATAGGCTACATAACGTCGTTTTCCCAGCTCCTGATGGTCCAACGAACGCAACTGTTTCACCTGCATGTATTTTCAAACTAATGTCATTTAAAATCGGTTCTTTGTTTTCATATCCAAACGTAATGTTGTTATATTGAATATCACCGTGTACATGCTTCACTTCCATTGCATCTTTAGAGTCTACAATGTCAGGCTCTGTTTCAAGAAGCTCTACATATCTTTTAAAACCAGCGATTCCTTTCGGATAGCTTTCGATTACCGCATTAATTTTTTCAATTGGGCGGAAGAAAATATTCGTCAATAGAACGAATCCGATAAATCCACCGTACGTTAATTCTCCTTGCAGAACAAACCATGTACCGCATATTAAGACGAAGAGCGTTACGAGCCGCATGAGCATATAACTAATCGACGAATTTAACGCCATAATTTTATACGCCATTAATTTCGTTGTACGGAAACGAGCGTTGTTAACAGCAAATTGCTCTTTCTCAAACTTTTCATTTCCGAATGCTTGTACAACGCGAATACCACCAACGTTGTTCTCAATGCATGCATTAAAATCAGCAACGTCTGAGAATAAACGTCTAAATGTACCTGTCATTTTTTTATTGAAGTAAAGTGCTAACCATAATAGGAATGGAATGACGAAGAACGTTAATAACGCTAACTTCCAGTTGATCATCATCATAAATGAGAATGCCCCAACTAAAGTCATTACGGCGATAAATAAATCTTCTGGTCCATGGTGAGCAATTTCCCCAATTTCCATTAAATCGTTTGTAAGGCGTGAAATTAAATGACCTGTTTTATTATTATCAAAAAATCTGAATGATAGCTTTTGAATATGATCAAATAATTTCTGCCTCATATCTGTTTCAATGTTAACACCAAGCATATGTCCCCAATATGTAACGACATATTGTAAGCCTGCATTTAACATATAAACTGCGAGTAAACCGAAACAAGCCCATAAAATAAGCGTCCAGTTTTGCCCTGGCAATAACTTATCAATAAATTGATTTACGATAAGCGGGAAGCCGAGTTCTAATAATCCTGCGACAACCGCACAAGAAAAGTCGAGTATAAATAAACCTTTATACGGTTTATAGTACGAGAAAAATTTACGCAGCATATCTTACCTCCATTTTCCAAAATTAAAAAGACTCCCTAAATGATAACCATTATCAAATAATTATTCAAGTTATCCGTCTATGAAACTGAAAATAAGCTTTGCGATAGTTGTCGTTTTTGGCCGGAAAGTCGATATATTCGAATAATCGCTGATATATTCGGAAAATCGCCGATATAAATTTCATTTACTAACTACTCTCCCATCCCCCAAAAACAAAAAAGGTACCACCACAAGGTGATACCATTCCTTCTATTACATCGCTTCCGAATCCCACTCATGCTCCTGTTCAACGAATACAATACCTAATTCGTGATGTCCACCAGCATATAATGCAGTTTGTGCAAGACGAAGCTCACCATTTGTATCTAATACTTCTAATTTACAAAATGCTCCTGTCGTCTTCGTTTGAAGCGCATCATAAAATTCCTCGGCGCTTTTTGGAATGACTCCATTTACTTTCGTAATAATTTCTCCAGGCAGTAATTTCAGCTCTGCTCCAATTGTATTTGGAATTGTATCTAGTACAACGAGCCCATCATTGCGTGCAGCAAAATACGCTGGTCTTGTTTCATCGGCAATTTTTTCTTGCATCGAAATTGTGAAACGCCCAAGCATAGCGACTCCCATCGCGATAATTGCAAGTACGTGCCACCAGTAACTTGCGATTCCTAAAACGAGCACAAGTCCTGCTAACCCATAAACACGTCTTCCTGTAAATAATAAAGCTTCCGTCGGCTCATAACTTTTAATATTTCTCATAAATCCAATTAAAAATGGAACGAGGAATAGAGAATATGTATTTGAACCTATTGAAACGACAGGCCACCATGAAATAAACTGCGTTACCGCATCACCCGGTACAAGAATAAAAATAGGAACGATCCATAAACGCTTTGATTCGTGTAAACCAATCTTTAATCCACGCTTCCCCTGCCTAATCCTCGGCGTCGAATATCCTACTGCGTTTTTAGAAATCAATAAGCCTTCTACAATAAGCATAACGCCTAGTAAAATAACAAGGGATACAATGGTACTCTCTTCACCTTCTCGAAGCTGTAAAAAGGAAACTGGTAGCTTAGAAGATAATAGAACACATACAATCGCAATGCTAAATGTATAAGCCGCCGATAAATATCGATACATAGCCGTTAATCCAAATAGTAACGTCCAAATTAAAATGGCCCATAAGCTTGCTTTAGAAACAACAAGTCCAAGCCCAATCGTAATAATAGATACTACTAATCCGTATCCAATCCCTGCAAATAGAGAGGTTCGCAGTTCAAACCAAATATCATAAACTTTAAAAGAAAAATCTTTTCGTTCTCTTAACATACGTAAGTATCCAACGAAGATACTACTTATTACAAATATATAGACAGCAGGGTGTAAGAAAAAACGTCCAACTGCCCGCATTATTTCAAAAATCCATGCCTCCATGAACTCATTCACCACCATTTATATCATTCTTTCTTTTTATATTATCATAACTAAACAAACGTTTGTTTAACACAAAAAAATACAGGCAGCAAACTGCCTGTATTTCTTCTTATTTTGCCATTAATTTTAATGCTGACTGTAATTGTAGATCATTTTCTCCAGAACGGATTTTTTCGATAATTTTAGTTTGAATCGCTTCAGCTGTCTTTTTATCAAGCTGTCCTGTCGCTTCCATTTCATTTGCATTTTGGAATGCTTTCAGAGCCGATTCTGTCTCTTTACTAAAGTATCCATCTTCACGACCTGGTACATAACCTAAGCTCTTAAGCATTTCCTGAGCATGTTTTACTTGTACATCATTTGAATTGTATGAAAGTGTTTTTTCAATTTGAATTGGTGTCGCATGATAATAATTTGGTTGCTTCACTTCTACTGTTGGCGCGATTCCTTTTTTATGAATCCAGTTCCCATCCGGTGTTAACCATTTAAACATCGTTAATTTAATGTTGCTGCCGTCTTTAAATGGAACAGCTTGCTGGACAGTACCTTTACCAAATGTCTTTTCACCAATTAAATCGTATCCTTCTCCTTCTTTTAGCGCACCCGCTAAAATCTCTGAAGCAGAAGCACTTCCATTATCAATTAATACTGAAATTGGATATGGTTTTCTCTCTTTCAGTTCCGTAGAGAATTTCTTCTTCTCACCATTTCGCTGCTCTACTTGTAGCATCGGCTTTTTATTCGTCATAATTTCCCCTAGTATATCTTCTACACTATTTAAGTAGCCACCAGGATTACCACGCACGTCAATAACTAAGCCTTTTATATTTTTCTTCTCTAACTCTTTTAACTGATCCTTAAATTCTTTCGCTGTATTTTCAGCAAAAGAAGTGATTTGCATATAACCGATATCTTTTCCGCTCTCTTGCTTCACAGAACTAAATACTGTAAAGATCGGAATCTTTTCACGCTTAATTTTAAATACAATCGGATCAGTTACTCCCGCACGTTTAATTTCAATTGCGACAGTCGTTCCCTTTTTACCACGAATTTTTAATACTGCTTCTTCACGTGATAAGTCTTTCACACTGTTTCCATCTACAGATAAAATTTGGTCATTCGGTTTAATTCCTATCTTTTCTGCTGGTGAACCTTTAATTGGCGATACGATAATAAGCTTACCGTCCGTCTTGTTCACCTCAGCCCCAATCCCCTCTAATTCGGGATCAAGCGATTCACTAAACTGTTTGGCTGTTTCTTTATCCATATACGTGGAATAAGGGTCCTTCAGCGTAGACAACATACCTTGTATTGCACCTTCAACTAACTTTTCATCTTTCACGTCTTCCACATAACGTGAATCAATTAGTGCATACGCCTCATTAATTTTTGCCAAATTCCCTTGCGCAGTGCTAGCATTCCCACTCGAAATTGTTTGCGTTACTTCTGATGGGTTAACCCCAAATACAGACATGCCTGCAAACATTCCGCCAGCACCAATTAAAAATGCAACAACCATTCCAATAATTGCAACTCTACGTTTCAATGCGGAATTCCCCTTTCCAAAACACACAGGTGGTGTAGCAAAAGGCATCACACAGTGTGTGATGCCTTTACCTATTTCTACTATATGATAAGCTTGTACGAATTATGTTTGCAACTTTTTATACTTTTAAGAAGCGACGAATTGACATTACACTTCCCCACATACCGATTAAAGCACCGATTAACACTAGTAAACCAGCTAATTGGAATACGAATGGACTGTATGGTAGAAGCTCGAAAATTGTTCCGCCAAGTTTTTCATTAAACACACCTTGCAACGAATTATACGTAATTAGAATTAGGCCAATTGGAATAATTGATCCTAATACTCCTAAGAATAATCCCTCTAGCAAGAATGGCCAACGAATAAACCAGTTTGTTGCACCAACAAGTTTCATAATTTCAATTTCTGTACTACGAGCATAAATTGTAATTTTAATTGTATTAGAGATTAAGAACATCGCTGTGAATAAAAGACCAGCAATTAACGCAATCCCAATGTTACGACCAGTTTTTACAGTATCAAATAATCGTTCAACTTGCCCTTTTCCGTACTGAACATTACTAACAAACTGCATTTTTTCAACCTTCTTCGCGATTGTCGCTGTATCGGTTGGTTCTTTCGCTTTTACAACGAATACGTTTTTAAGTGGGTTATCTTGTTCAAATAACTCAAACGTTTTTCCACTATCACCTAAGCTTTTAATTAAACGTTTTAACTCTTCTTCTTTAGAAGAATATTTAATAGAATCTACTTTTGCAATCTTACTCATATCTTCTTCTAATTTCTTTTGATCCGCTTCTTTTGCAGCTGGATCAATGTGTACACGAATCTCTACATCTTGCTCTACTTTCGTCGCAAAATGGTTCATATTCATAATCGCTGTTAAAAAGACACCTACAAGTAATAATGTAACTGTTACTGCACTAACAGAAGCAAATGTCATCCATCCGTTACGTGATAGATTCTTTACACCTTCTCGCAAATGTCGACTAAGGGTCTTAGCCTTCATATCCGTATCCTCCCTCAATCTCATCTCGAACAATTTTTCCGCCTTCAATCGCGATTACACGATGACGGATTGTATTTACGATATCTGCATTATGCGTCGCCATAACAATCGTTGTGCCGCGCTCATTAATGCGAGTAAAAATATTCATAATATCAAGAGCTGTTTCAATATCTAAGTTACCTGTTGGCTCATCGGCAATTACAACCTTTGGTCTATTTACAATTGCTCTTGCAATAGCTACACGTTGTTGCTCCCCGCCCGAAAGCTCACTTGGAAGTGCGTCTGCACGATCTTCAAGGCCTACAAGACCTAGAACCTCTGTTACACGCTCACGAATTGCATCCGGTTCTTCTTCAATTACTTCTAAAGCAAACGAAACATTCTCATATACCGTTAATTTAGGTAGCAATTTAAAATCTTGGAAAATTACGCCTAATTGACGACGAAAATACGGAACGTCTCTTTCTGCCAATGTTTCGATAGTAAGTCCATTTACATTAATAGATCCTGTAGATGGTTTCTCTTCACGATACATCATTTTAATAAATGTAGATTTTCCGGCTCCACTCGGTCCAACTACGTATACGAATTCACCTTGTTTAATATTAACTGTAAGACCAGCAATGGCTTTCATACCATTCGGGTACTCCTTATAAACATTCGTCATTTTTATCATTATTTATCACCCAATACTTAATGATTTTTTTCGAAATACTTTTCTGTACATCTGAAAACAAAAGACATCCTTCATTTTCATTTAGTCATCCTTGTTGAAGGTAGTTTACTTATGCTTCCTCATAAGCAATACCACTCTATGTAATATATTTCAGCAAAATTCTACAAACCCCATTGTAACATCAAACGGTTTCCAATTTGGATACATTTTTGTTACAGTTATGTTACATACCAGAAAAAAAGGAAAACGAGTTGACTATATTATCAACTCGTCCATTTCACCTTTTTTATTTATGTTCAGCTAACCATTCAGACACTTTTTTCGCATCTTCACCTTGAATAAGTCCTGGTGACATTGAACCGCGGCCTTTTTTAATAATCTCTTCGATATCTGCAGCGTCGTACTTACCGCCTACTTTTCTTAAATCAGGTCCAGTTGCCCCTGATAAATCTGTTGCGTGACATCCCGCACAACTTCTTTGGAAAATTTGTTCTGCGCTGTCTGTGCTTGCAGACTGTTTCGAAGACTTACTCTCTTCTTTATTTCCGCATGCTCCTAAAGCAAAAACAACCGATGTCCCTAGCGCAATAGCCAACAATTTCTTTTTCACTTCTATCGCTCCCCATTGTTGATATTCTTTTTATTCCTAACACACTCATTTTCATTATAAGCATTATCTTTATATAGAAAAACTAAGGTGTATTTCATATTCCTCAAAAATACAGTGAGAACCTTGATAAAATAAAGCTTTCATAAGTTGTTTCAATTCTGTGAACAACTTAAAAAACTTCTATAAAGCATCCTTTTTAAAAGGAAAATTAGAAAAGTTCTATATAAATCTTTACCATATTACCGCTCTATTTTACTATTCTCTACTTTTTACAAAACAATATGCAGCATTGTAATCTACATATAATCTCATCAAAAAGAGAAGTTGTCGTTTCCAACTTCTCTTCCTCTTTACTTCATCTATAAAAATAAAATCAAATTCTTTATATCCTCTATTGTCCTCAGCATGCGCCAACAATTTCGTTGGCTTTTTTTCGCTTATTAGATGCGAGAACGTAAGTAAGCATCAATAAATGGATCAATCTCTCCATCCATAACAGCTTGTACGTTACCAACCTCCGTATTTGTACGATGGTCTTTTACAAGAGAATACGGGTGGAATACGTAAGAACGGATTTGGCTACCCCATCCGATTTCTTTTTGCTCTCCGCGAATTTCATCTAATTCTGCTTGTTGCTCTTCTAGTTTCTTTTGATATAATTTCGCTTTTAACATTTTCATCGCATGCTCACGGTTTTTAATTTGAGAACGCTCCGACTGACATGTTACAACCGTATTTGTCGGTGTATGTGTAATACGAACTGCTGAATCTGTCGTATTTACGTGCTGTCCACCAGCTCCACTTGCTCGGTACGTATCAATTTTTAAATCTTCTGTACGTACTTCGATTTCAACTTCATCATTGAACTCTGGTACAACTTCACAAGATACGAATGATGTATGACGACGCCCTGAAGAATCGAATGGTGAAATACGTACAAGACGATGTACACCTTTTTCTGCTTTTAAGTAACCGTAAGCGTTATGACCTTTAATTAATAAAGTTACACTCTTAATACCAGCTTCATCACCTGGTAAATAGTCAACCGTTTCTACTTTGAATCCGCGTTTTTCAGCCCAGCGTGTGTACATACGTAATAGCATAGAACCCCAGTCTTGTGACTCAGTTCCACCTGCACCTGGATGTAATTCTAAAATCGCATTATTTTTATCATAAGGATCACTTAATAGTAACTGAAGCTCATACTCATTCATTTCTTGAATTAAGCCTTTTACTTCTGATTCTAATTCCTCATGTAAATCTTCATCATACTCTTCTTTTAAAAGCTCATGCGTGATTTCTAAATTTTCGAACGTCTCATCTAACTGACGGAACTTTCCAACCATATCTTTTAACGCATTCGCTTCATTAATTACAGCTTGTGCGCCTTGTTGGTCATCCCAAAATCCTGCGCCCATCATTTTCTCTTCTAATTCTGCAATTTGTTTCTCCTTAGTAGGGAGGTCAAAGAGACCCCCTAAAAGCCGCTAATCGCTTAGCCATTTTCTCTAATTCCTGTCTAATTTCTACTAATTCCATTTCCTTCACCTCTATGTAATTGCTGTTACTTTCGTATGAAAACAAGGGAAACTCTCTCCACTTATTACGGAGAGAGTTTAATCCTTCTTAATTATACATTTTTGATATAAAAGTTTGCAAAACAGCCTAAGCTACCGTCCTATATTACTGAACGATACCACAGCAGTTTTTATATTTTTTACCGCTACCACATTTACATAAATCGTTGCGGCCCACTTGGTCACCTTTTACAACTGGCTTTTTCTTTGCTTCTTCTCCATCGCTAGAAGGATGAACAGCTTCACCTTGAACAACTTCTTGACGTTCTAAGTTTTGTTCAATTTCAGCTTTCATAATGTAACGAGAAATTTCCTCTTCAATAGAAGCAACCATTGACTCGAACATCGCGAATCCTTCCATTTGGTACTCACGAAGTGGATCGATTTGACCGTAAGCACGTAAATGAATACCTTCACGAAGGTGATCCATCGCATCAATATGCTCTGTCCATTTCGTATCTACAACGCGGAATACAACAACCTTCTCAAACTCACGCATTTGCTCTTCTGGCATAAGCTTTTCTTTTTCATTGTATCGCTCAATTAATTTCGCAATAATTGGCTCGCTCATTTCCTCAGGAGCAAGGCGACGTAATTCTTCTTCTTTTACATCTCCGTCTTGAAGAAGGTTTGTATTTAAGTAGTCAACAAGACCTTTAATGTTCCAATCTTCTTCAATTTCCTCTTGTGTATGAAGAGCAACAGCACGTTCTACTGTAGATTTCATCATACCTTCAATAATGCCGCGTAAGTTGTCAGACTCCATTACCTCTTGACGCTGTTTGTAAATAACTTCACGTTGCTGACGAAGTACATCATCATATTGCAGTAACTGCTTACGTGCATCATAGTTATTTCCTTCAACACGTTTTTGTGCAGATTCTACCGCACGAGAAACCATTTTACTTTCAATCGGCTGAGAATCATCCATACCAAGGCGGTCCATCATTGCTTTCATATTATCTGAACCAAATCGGCGCATTAATTCATCTTCCATCGATAAGTAGAACTGCGTAACACCAGGGTCCCCTTGACGACCAGCACGACCACGTAACTGATTATCAATACGACGACTTTCGTGACGCTCTGTACCGATAACTGCTAAACCAACGTTTTTCACATCGTCTCCAAGCTTAATATCTGTACCACGACCTGCCATGTTCGTCGCGATTGTTACAGCACCTTTAATACCAGCCTCTGCAATGATATCTGCTTCACGAGCATGGTTTTTCGCATTTAAGATGTTATGACGTACACCTTTACGCGTTAACATTTTTGAAATAAGCTCTGAAGTTTCAATTGCAACTGTACCTACAAGAACAGGTTGTCCTTTTTTATGACGATTTACAATATCCTCAACAACAGCATTGAACTTACCTTCCATTGATTTAAAGATTAAATCGGCACGATCATCACGAATAATCGGTTTGTTTGTCGGAATTACAATAACGTTCATATTGTAAATGTTACGGAATTCCTCTTCCTCTGTTTTCGCTGTACCAGTCATACCAGATAATTTTTCATACATACGGAAGTAGTTCTGGAATGTAATTGTTGCAAGCGTCATGCTTTCATTTTGAATTTCTACACCTTCTTTTGCTTCGATCGCTTGGTGTAATCCTTCGCTATAACGACGACCTTTCATAAGACGACCAGTGAATTGGTCTACAATTACGATTTCGCCTTCTTGTACAACATAATCTGTATCACGATGCATAACAACGTGTGCACGAAGCCCCTGATTAATATGGTGAAGAAGTGCTACATGTTTTAAATCGAATAAGTTTTCAATATGGAAAGCTTTCTCTGCTTTCGTAATACCATCTTCTGTTAGCATTACATTTTTCGTTTTCACATCAAATGAATAATCTTTTTCATTTTCTAACGTACGAACAAATGCATTTGCAAACATGTATAGCTCTGTTGATTTTTGAGCTTGTCCTGAAATAATAAGCGGCGTACGTGCTTCATCGACTAAAATAGAATCGACTTCATCGATAATAGCAAAGTGAAGTGGACGTTGAACGCACTGCTCTTTATATAAAACCATGTTATCACGTAAGTAATCGAATCCAAGCTCATTATTTGTGCTATACGTAATATCAGCAGCATAAGCCTCTTGTTTCTCTTCGCGTGACATACTATTTAAGTTAATTCCTACCGTTAAGCCAAGGAACTCATGAAGTTGTCCCATTTCGCTCGCATCACGTTGTGCTAAATATTCATTGACTGTAACAACGTGAACACCTTTTCCTGTTAAAGCATTTAAATATACAGGTAATGTAGATGTTAACGTTTTACCTTCACCCGTTTTCATCTCAGAAATATTCCCTTCATGTAAGGCAATACCACCCATTAACTGTACGCCATATGGACGCATTCCAAGAACACGAGTTGCCGCTTCGCGAACAACTGCAAAAGCTTCAGGTAGTAAATCATCTACTGTTTCACCTTTTGTTAGACGTTCTTTAAATTCAAGCGTCTTTCCTTTTAATTGTTCATCAGTTAGTGGCTTAATAGATGACTCTAATGCATCAATTTGCTCAACTGTCTTTTGCATACGTTTAATTTGGCGTTGATTTACATCAAACACCTTTTTTAAAATACCGATCATAGGAAATACGCTCCTCTTTTTATTAAAATAAAACTTCCGATTGTTCTTCTTTTTCTCTATTACAATCAGTCGTTATAAAAATCAAATGTATGTTATGCCAATTTTTCTCCTAATTAAAAAAACTAAAATGTATATACCTAATGATAATTGTAACACTTGTCTTATAACTATGACAACAATCGGCCGATTGTCTCGTTCTAAATTAAGAAAAGTTTTTTAAAAATCTATTTTCAGCAAAAAAAGCGCAGCCTCATTCGGCTGCGCTTTCGAATTATTATTTAGTTTCGATTAAACCATATTTCCCATCTTTACGGCCATATACAACATTAGTTTCGTTTGTATCAGCATTTGTGAAGACGAAGAAATTATGTCCTAGCATATCCATTTGTAGGATTGCCTCTTCAACGTCCATCGGTTTTAAATCGAATCGTTTTGTACGTACAAGTTCTAATTCATCTTCTTCTACCTCATCCAAAACAGCTACTGCTTCTGGAAGGATAAAGTTCGTTTTTATAGAACCTTTCTCACGTAACTTACGATTTACTTTTGTTTTATGTTTACGAATTTGTCGCTCAATTTTATCAACTACTAAATCGATAGCAGCGTACATATCGCTATTAGTTTCTTCTGCACGAAGTAATAAATCAGTAAATGGAATTGTTACCTCGACACGTTGCTTGTCAGAGTATACTTTTAAATTAACTTTAATCTCTGGGAATGTATCAAAATAACGCTCTAACTTACTTAGTTTTTTCTCTACATATTCCTTTAATGCTGGAGTTACTTCAATATTTTCACCACGAATGTTGAATTTCATAGATGAATTCCTCCTTTCAAGCCTATGTACTATAATTTCGACATTGGCTTAAAAACTCCTTCTAACTTTTTTAAAAAAATTAGTGGAATTGCGATTTTTTTATCGTTTTTTGTTGAAATGAAAAGATGCATCGTTTCTATCTTTATTTTATCCTATTAACATCGTGAATAACGAATATTTCTGTGGACAATTCGTTACAGAAAAGAAACAACTTTTTGACAACTTACCCTATAACAAAAACCCCTTGCGAAAAACAAGAGGTTCTACTACATATATATAACGTTGCCACAAACGCAGCTTTCTCTTCCCAAAATAATATACCCTACAGTTTCACAACATTAGCTGCTTGTGGTCCACGTGCTCCATCTACAATGTCAAACTCTACTTGTTGCCCTTCTTCCAATGACTTATACCCATCTTGTTGAATAGCAGAAAAATGGACAAATACATCGTCACCATCTTCACGCTCAATAAACCCAAATCCCTTTTCTGCATTGAACCATTTCACTCTTCCTTGCATGTTCATTCCATTCCCTTCACTCTAAAAATCAGGGCATTCGCCCCATATTTTGACTATAACGAATGACAATATATGAAGTCAAAGAAGACTTATCGCCTTTTTATTATCCCTTTCGACACTGTCATATTAACTTCTACAAAGTGTCAAACTAGATACTTCCCTTGCCCCTCTTTCATATAACAAACTTCCGATTTGCCTAACTGTAATCCCTGTCGTATACACGTCATCAACGAGTAAAATATGTTGCCCAGAAAACATCTCTTCTCCCTGAAAATAAAAAGGATTGCTTCCTGACACCCTTTCTTTACGTGTCTTCTTACTTTGCTTTTCTGTTTCCCTTCTTCTTAATGATGGATAAGAAATTTTGACAGGCAAACAAGTTGCTAATAACTCAGCTTGATTAAAACCACGTTCAATTTCCCTTTCCTTACTAAGCGGAACAGCGATAACAGTTGAAACATTGGCAAAACACTTTTGAAATAAACTTCGAAAAGGACGATAAAAAATGTGCACTAACTCTGCATCCCCCCGAAACTTAAACTGCGCTACTATTTCTTTCATCTCATCATCATACATATATAACGAACGGTTTTTAAAAGAACGATACTTCTCCTCTTTCATCCACCTTATACAATCTATACAAATACCGTCTTCTTGAAATGAGGCAGGAACAAATTCTAAAGGTCGCCCGCACTCCATGCAAATTTCTCCTATAATATAGGAAAGTTTCTGCTCACATCTATCACATATATATTTTCTATGACACTTTACAAAAAAAGTGTACCAACTAACCTTTTCTACAAAACACTCATCACAAAGTAAACAATGCATTAATCGATCAATCCTTGTTCTTTCGCATTTTTATTCATACCTTGAATATGTTTTTTCGCGCGCACCATCGCCTCTGTCTTGCCATAGTGAAAATAAATGACCTCTCCATATGGTGCTTCAAAGCTCCGCCCTGCTCGGCCCGCAATTTGTACGAGCGCACTTTCTGAAAATATTTCTTCTTCCGCCCCTAAAACTGCAACTTGCAAATTTTTCACCGTTACGCCTCGCTCTAAAATTGTCGTTGTAACTAATAATGGGATTTCTCCCTTTCTGAACGCTGCGACTTTCTCTTTTCTCATCGGATCTTCTGCATGTACCCCTTCAACTTTATTATGCAATGATTTCAATAACGAGCTTATTTCTTCTATATATCGTACATGGGGAACGAATAAAAAAACAGGATACTTTTTGTTTAAGTACATCTTTAACCATTGTAGTAAAACTCGAGGAATTCTTTCACGGTTGAGGCTTTTCTTCCAATTTCCGCACCAGCAAAATAGAGGAACTGGCAACGGATGACGGTGATATCGTCCAGAAACAATAACACCTTTTTGTTCACCTTTTCTAAATTTTCGCTTCCACGTTTCATCTGGAGTCGCAGTTAAATAAATACGCGCCGCTTTTTCTTTCATCGCTTGTTTTACCGCGTACTGTAACATTTGATCTGCACAATATGGAAAAGCATCTATCTCATCTACAACTATGACATGAAACGCCCTATAATAACGTAATAATTGATGCGTGGTCGCAACGACTAGTACTGCATCTTTTTCTTTATCTACACTCCCTCCATATAAAGCCACTACCTTTATATATGGAAATACTTCTTGTAATCTCGGTGCTAATTCCAAAACAACATCCGTTCTTGGCGTTGCGATACAAACTCTTTCTCCTTTTTGAAGCGCTTCGTTAATACCGTAAAACAACATCTCTGTTTTCCCAGCCCCGCATACAGCCCAAATAAAAAATGATTCTTTTTGCTTAATAGCCTCTATAACTCCTTGCGCCGCCAAATCTTGTCCAGCAGACAACGTCCCGTTCCACTGTAACAAGTTTAAATTCTTTTCTCTCTTTCTTTCAGCAATCCCTCGAACAAGTACAGCACATTCACTTACCCTCCCCATCGTTATACACTTCCGGCAATATGTGCACACTTTACTGCACCTTTTACATAAAAACGACGCAAATAGCCGCCGATCTACATTTCCACATCGTTGGCACATATATTTAGAATTCTTCTTTTTTACACCTTGTACACATATGACCTCTCCCTTCTTTTTCAAATCATTTAATTCCCTCTGTAAACCTGAAGAAATTTCTTCTAGTAGCAACTGTTTCCCCGCTACCATCAACAATCACCTCCAGCACTACTATAAACCTTTCTCATCATCTCGTAAAAACTCAAAAAAGCCGATAACCTACTTATAAAATAGTAAGCTATCGACTTTATACACTTGTTTTATTCTTTTATAAATCCTAGAATCGACCGTATCCTAAGAAATGTTTTTTGTTATACGAACTGTTAATATCACCGTACGCAATTCCTTTATCACTAGCATGGATCATTTGGCCATTACCAACATAAATACCAATGTGAGATGGACCTGCTTTATAAGTACCTTGGAAGAATACTAAGTCTCCTGGTTGTGGGCTATCTACTTTAGAAACTGAGTTCCAGTAACCCCTAACGTCTTGACGACCTACACCAAAAATGTAAGAAATGAATCCACTACAGTCAAAACCACCGTTTGATGGAGATGCACTTCCCCAAACATATGGTAAACCTAAGTAGCTTTGTGCTTTACCAATTACGCCACCCACATTTGGAGCTGGCTTTTTCTCTTCTTGTTTAGGTGCTTCTTTCTTAGGCTCTTCTTTTTTTGGTTCCTCTTTTTTAGGTTCTTCTTTTTTAGGCTCTTCTTTTTGAGATTGTCCACCATTGTTTGCTGGTGCAGCTTGTTCTGCAGGTGCTGGCTGAGCTTGTGCAGCTTTAGCAGCTTGCTCTGCTTGTTTTTGAGCAGCAGCTTCTTGTGCAGCTTTTGCTTGTGCTTCTTCTTCTGCAATGCGTTGTAATTGCAGTGCTTGTTTCTCAAGCTCTTTCAATTGACCTTCCGTACTTGTCATTGAAGTTACAACTGTATCCATTTTACCGCTTAAATCGTTTACCGCTGCTGCTTTTTTCTCTTTTTCAGCGTCAAGTTCTTTCTTAGCAGTTTCAATTTGAGCTTGTGCTTCTTTTAATTCTTTTTGTTTCTCTTTTACCGTTGCAACATCTTTTTTCACACTAGCTTGGTCTTCTTGTTGTGTTTTCATGATATCTTCATCAGACTCAAGAATTTTAGAAACAGAAGTTAAACGATCAACTAAATCTGCAACGTTTTTAGAGTTTACAAGAACTTCTGTTACAACGTTCGTATTTGGTTGTTCTTGAAGTGCAACTAAACGCTTTCTTAATAGCTCTTCACGTTTTGCAATCTTTGTTTGTAATTCTGCAATATCTTTATTTTTCTTTTCAATTAATTGCTCAGTATCAGAAACTTTTTTCGTTGTTTCATCAAGCTTTGCAGCATTCTCTTGAACAGATTTATCTAAACCTTGAATTGTTTTGTTTAAGTCATTCATTTGTTTTTGTAATTCATCACGTTCTTGTTGTTGTTTATGTAAAGTGTCATTTTGTGTATTAATTTGTGATTTCACGTCAGAAATTTTATCTTCTGCAAATACATTTGGTGTTAGCCCAGAAAACATTAACCCTGCAACTAATGCGCAAGATGTCATTTTTAGCTTTTTCATTTTATTTTTTACACCGCTTTCTTTTTTCTTTTTCCGTATATAACCTATAAAATTTATACCATAATTCGGGATTTTTTTTGCTAATGTTACGTTTTTGTAAAACAAATGTAATATTATATGTAGCTCTAGCGCAAAATGCGTATATTTTTGTATGTATGTGTAGAAATTTACATACTTTTCTCACTTCTATAAATAAAGAAAAAACGTAAGGAATCCCTTACGTTTTATTAAATATACGAATACAAATGAAATGCTACTTCATCCATTTCTCAGCCCAATTTTGGACCTCATCCATAACACTTTCTAACGCTTTTCCCTTGTCAGTTAAGCCATACTCGATTCGAACTGGTACTTCTGGATAGACATTACGAACTACAATGCCCTCGCTTTCCAATTCCTTCAAACGCTCTGACAACATACGATCGCTCATATTTGGGATAATATCTGCGATTTCTCTAAAACGTTTCGACTCTTCAAGCAAAGATTTAATAATTAAGCCAGTCCACTTCTTACTAAGCAGAGTAAAAGCTGACTCAAACTTTGGACATAAACAAGAATTATGCTCCATATGTTTCACCTCTCTTCTATTATAATATAGTTTCTTGTAAAAAGTAAGTTATAAAACTTTCCTCATTATTTTATTTTACCATTTCCAAATATTAACTTGTCAACTAAACGTAACATACCCGTAAAAAAACCCTCTTAAAAAGAGAGCTTTTTATATCTTTATTACTTCGTATACCATCCAAGACCTAATGCACCTTCACCTAAGTGCGTACCAATTACAGCTCCAAAATAACCTGTACGAATTGTGACGTGAGGATATTTTGCTTCTAATTCTTTCTTCCATTCATTCGCTTCTTCTTCACGTTGCGCATGAATGATAACTGCTTCCATAGGTACACCTTTACTTGCTTGCTCATCAAAAATTTCAATGATACGTTTTAATGCTTTTTTGCGTGTACGAATCTTTTCAAACGGAATAATGATTTTATCTCTAAAATATAAAACTGGCTTCACTTGTAACAGACTGCCGATGAAAGCTTGCGCGCTATTCAATCGACCACCACGCTGTAAATGATGTAAATCATCAACTACAAAATAGGCGTCCATCGTTTTCTTCATTTCATCAAAACGAGCGATAATCTCTTTTGGGTTCTTTCCTTCACTTACTAACTTTGCACCTTCACGCACATAAAATCCTTGTACTTCACAACTAATTTCAGAGTCATACGTGTATACATCAATACCCTCTACCATCTGTCCAGCTGTCGTTGATGTTTGATATGTACCACTAATTCCACTTGATAGGTGAATACTAATAACTGCATCATAATCTTTAGCTAGTTCTTCATATAGCTCAACAAACTTTCCGATTGCTGGCTGAGAAGTTTTTGGAAGTTCCTCTTGTTCACGTACTTTCACATAAAAATCATCTGCTGAAATTTCAGCTTCTTCTTGATAAGATTCTGTTCCAAACACAACGTTTAATGGAATCATATATATATTGAGTTCATCACGAATTTGCTTCGGTATATATGCCGTACTATCAGTAACAATAGCTATTTTCATTTTCGTACCTGCCTTATAAAAAGTTTTATTTCCTAATTTTACACGAAAACTACAAATGGTGCATCCATACATGAAAATGCCGGTTGAAATTATACCACCATCTCGACAAATTACAACAAAAAGATAAAATACTCACCAAAAACTTCAGTGTATTTAGAAAAAATGTTTGAATATAAAAAGGCTCGCTTTTAAAATGGAAAGTACTAGTCATTTTGATAGATAGGGGCGTACACAAGTGCTATTACAATATTTAACAATCAAAGGCTACGGCGAACACGAAATTGTCATTCAAAAATCAAGATTTATTTGTTATATTAGCCGAGCAACGACTGAGGAAGAGGCTCAAGAATTTATACAAAAAATAAAAAAACAACATTGGAATGCAACACATAATTGTTCCGCTTATTTAATTGGCGAACAAGATCATATTCAAAAAGCAAACGATGACGGCGAGCCTAGCGGTACAGCTGGCGTACCAATGCTAGAGGTACTTAAAAAACGCGGACTAAAAGATACCGTTGTTGTCGTAACACGCTATTTTGGTGGCATTAAACTTGGCGCAGGTGGATTAATTCGTGCATATGGAAAGTGTACAAGCGAAGGCATTAATCATGTCGGTGTTGTCCAGCGAAAACTAATGCGTGTGATGCAAACCGAGATTGATTACACATTACTTGGCAAAGTGGAAAATGAATTACGTAATTCAAAATATGCCATTAAAGATATACATTATCTAGAAAATGTCACATTTGATACGTATGTAGAAGAAGACGGCAAACAAGCATTTACAGATTGGATGATTGAATTAACAAACGGGAAATGTACAATTATAGAAGGAGATATGTTGTACTTAGAACAAGATGTTATCTAAGCATAACCCTATTTATCACCTTCAAAGATTAATGTAGTGAATTACTTCCCTACAAATGAACTAACGAACTAAGGAGATTATATATGGAAGAACGTTATTATCATCTCCAAAATAGCAGAATAAAAAAGAAGCGAAGAAGGAAACTTTTCTTCTTCCTTATTTTCGCATTTTTATTTGGCAGTATAGGAGTTTATGTGTTAAATTCTTACTCTTCTCTTATGGGGATATATAGTGGTTTTACTCGTGAAAAATCAGATTTAAGAGACAAGGATGTAGAAATTACAAAAGAACCTTTTACAATTCTCATTATGGGTATAGAAGATTATGCGACAGACGGTCAAAATGGTCGTACAGACTCATTAATGTTTGCAACAGTCAATCCAAAAACGCAAAAGATTTCACTTATGAGTATTCCTCGTGATTCTCGAGTTAAAATTGTTGGCAAAAATAAGGAAGACAAAATTAACGCTGCCCATGCTTACGGCGGAGAAGAAATGGCAATCAAAACTGTCGAAGGCTTTCTAAAAGTTCCTGTAGACCATTATCTTAAAATTGATTTCCAAGGCTTTAAAGGTATCGTTGATGCTGTTGGCGGCGTTACCGTTGACGTACCCTTCGATTTCTGGGAGCGCTCTGACGTGGATTACTACAAAAAAATTCAATTTAAGCAAGGACAGCAAAATTTAAACGGTGAAGAAGCACTTGCTTACGTCCGTATGCGAAAGCAAGATCCAAATGGCGATTATGGTCGAGCTGCTAGACAAAGACAATTACTAGCCGCTGTTGCTCATAAACTAAACTCCACCTCTACTGTATTTAAAATTAAAGATTTAACAGCTGTCGTTGGAAAATATATAAAAACCGACATTCCTATTTCAGACGGACTCGCTCTTTACAATAAAATTTCTGGATTTGATCCTTCTACAATGCAAACGTTAAAGCTTGAGGGCGAAGACAAAAAAATAGGCGGTATTTATTACTTCCTTCCAGATCCAATCAGTGTAGAAACGGTGCGTAAAGAAATTGAAAAAGAATTAGGAGAAAAAGCAAAAAATCCAGCTACAAAAAACAACTCAAATCCTGATTCAAATTCAAGTTCTAACTCTAACGAACAAACAAAAAAAGAAACAAACCAAAATAAAACACCAACTGATCCGCC
Organism: Bacillus cereus group sp. Bce041; assembly: GCF_052646455.1. NCBI lineage: Bacteria > Bacillati > Bacillota > Bacilli > Caryophanales > Bacillaceae > Bacillus > Bacillus cereus group sp. Bce041. The sequence goes on along the minus strand of NZ_JBQXON010000006.1, from coordinate 73,750 downwards.
ACCTTCTACAAATGCTCATGCAGAGTGGATTATGCGCAATCAGCCGTAAAAAAAAGCCCAATCTATCCGATTGGGCCCTTTTTATTTACTTATTAAAGTGTTGTAAAATTGCTTCTACAATGCGCTCTGATGCACGACCATCACCGTAAGGGTTAGATGCTTTCGCCATCTTATCATGAGCTTCTTTATCTGATAACAACTCATCAGCAAGGCCAAAGATTGTCTCTTCGTCTGTTCCTGCTAATTTCAGCGTACCTGCTTCAATACCTTCAGGGCGCTCTGTTGTATCACGAAGAACAAGAACTGGTACACCAAGTGATGGAGCTTCTTCTTGTACACCACCAGAATCCGTTAACATTAAGTATGAACGAGCTGCAACATTGTGGAAATCAATTACATCTAGCGGCTCAATTAAATGAATACGGTTATGTTCACCTAAAATTTCATTTGCTATTTCACGAACAACAGGGTTCATATGAACAGGGTAAACAACTTGTACATCTTCATGCTTATCTACAAGACGCTTAATTGCACGGAACATATTACGCATCGGTTCACCTAAGTTTTCACGACGGTGAGCTGTCATAAGTACAAGACGATCATTTCCAAGTTTCTCTAGTACAGGATGACTATATGTTTCTTTTACAGTCGTTTGTAGCGCGTCAATCGCTGTATTTCCTGTAATGAAAATACGTGACTCATCTTTATTTTCCTTCTGTAAGTTCGTTGCTGATTTTGCTGTTGGTGAGAAATGAAGATCCGCCATTACACCTGTTAATTGACGATTCATCTCTTCTGGGTATGGAGAATACTTATCCCACGTACGAAGGCCCGCCTCAACATGACCTACTGGAATTTGATTATAAAAAGCAGCTAAGCTTGCAATAAATGTTGTTGTTGTATCACCATGTACAAGTACAATATCCGGCTTCGCTTCTTTCATTACTTTATCTAAACCTTCTAAACCACGCGTTGTAACATCAATTAAAGTTTGGCGGTCTTTCATGATATTTAAATCGAAATCTGGCGTAATTCCAAAGATACTTAATACTTGATCTAACATTTGGCGATGTTGTGCTGTTACAGTCACAATCGATTCAATTTTTTCTGGGTGTTTTTGCAACTCTAATACAAGAGGTGCCATTTTAATTGCTTCTGGACGTGTCCCGAAAATTGTCATTACTTTTAAACGTTCAGTCATGTGATTGCCTCTTTTCTTTCACTAATTACAGCTTCTATTATGACATATAAAAATATGCATGAGTACTTCCCTTTTTAACGCATAACAGAAACTTTTCTATTACAAATACTTTTTCTTCCCACCGAGTAATAATCTATCTTTTGTTTCTTAACATCTTCATCAGTATAACAATTTCTCCCATCAAATAAAATAGGCTCCCTCATAAGTTGTACGTACTTTTCTAACGGATAAGTTTGAATATCTTCCCATTCTGTTACGATAAAAACCGCACTCGCATCTCTAATCGATTCATCTATACATCTACTATATTGTATAGCATCTCCAAATATATTTTTCACATATTGAATTGCTTTTGGGTCGTAAAGAACAATTTCTGCACCTATATTAAGTAATGCTTCTATTATAATAAGAGATGATGCCTCTCTAATATCATCCGTATTCGGTTTAAAGGATGCGCCAAGAACTGCAATCCGCTTTTTACTCATGTTCATAACTTTTTTCGCTTTTTCAATCAATAGCAGCTGTTGCTTATTATTTACTTCAATAACCGCTTTTAACAAACGAAAATCATGAGCAACATTTCCCGCAATTTGCACCAGCGCTTTCGTATCTTTCGGAAAACATGACCCTCCGTAGCCAATGCCCGCATTTAAAAAAGATGCACCAATTCTCTTATCCATTCCCATCCCTTTGGCAACATCCAATACATTCGCGCCTACCTTCTCACATATATTTGAAATTTCATTAATGAAACTAATCTTTGTAGCTAAAAAGGCATTCGACGCGTATTTAATCATCTCCGCACTTTTAATATCTGTAACATACGTTTCTAAACATAATTCACTATACAAACTCTCTACTCTTCTTGCTACTTCCTCACTATCCGCTCCAATTACAATACGATCTCCATGAAAGAAATCATAAATACCTGAACCTTCACGCAAAAACTCTGGATTCGATACGATATGTACTGTATGCCTCCCTTTTAACTTCTCCTCAATCCATCCCTTCATTACATCATTTGTACCTACTGGAACTGTACTTTTCGTAACAACAATAATATCGTTCGTCGCATATAATCCAATATCGTTACAAGCACTCTGAATATACGTTAAATCTGCCGTCCCATCTAATAAAGGTGGGGTTCCAACTGCAATAAATATAAACTCTACATCATCAAATGCTTCTTCTTTATTTGATGTAAAAGTTAAACCATTATTCTCATATGCATAATTTATTAATTCATGTAATCTGGCCTCATAAATAGGTAAATCCCCTTGTTTTATCCGTTCAATTTTTTCATTATCTATATCAAAACATATAACTGAATGCCCCAATTTTGCCAATCCTACTCCTGTAATCAACCCAACATATCCAGTACCTACTATCGTAATTTTCATTTCTTTTTCGCACAGGAATTTACAATAGAAAAGATATGAAAATTAGAATTCTCCCTGCGCTTCCCCCTCTCACATTAAAAATGAGAAAACCCTTTTCCTTTTTCATTATATGAATTACTTCTCTTATTTTTTTTAAAGTTTTTGTAAAATTAAATGCACTATAAAGTAAAACTTAATCAGTAAGAATGAGGCTGCCAGTTCACGCGTGATAAATTCCCACATTTTAACACGAGACTTACTCATTTCTACGTGCAACACTTATAATACTGAAATAAAAGTATTCACTATCGAAGAAAAAAAGAAAATGTCACATTCCAAGGTTCAGTACGATTAACCTTCTTATATGATTCAACATTCTATATACAATTGTCATATATTTTATTCGCTTCCATTAACCGTAAAATGAAAAAAAGATTGAATTCTAATCTTTTTGTGATACCATATGTTATGAGCCTGTAAACAAACATCATAATTTTCAGATAAATATATTTTCAAAAAAAAAAATTACGTTAGACTATAAAGGGTGGGGTATTAATGGACTCACAAGTGATTTATGCCATTTTGGCATCTTTCATCACTGTACTTGTCGTTACTCCTTTAGTTATTAAATTAGCTTTTAAAATAGGAGCGACAGATAAGCCAAACGCACGTAAAGTGCACCAAAAGATTATGCCACGTCTTGGCGGGTTAGCAATATTTATTGGTGTAGCTGTAGGATTTGTTGTCGGTGGCTTATATGAACAAAGAATGTTATCGATAACGCTAGGTGCAATTATCATTGTAATCATCGGAATTTTAGATGATATGTACGAGTTATCTGCGAGAGTAAAATTCGGTGGACAACTGTTAGTTGCCATTATGATTGTAAAAAGTGGATTATTAGTGCAAGTATTATATATCCCATTCATTGGGGATACTGAACTTGGATGGCTTGCTTATCCAATTACAGTATTTTGGCTTGTAGGTATTACGAATGCAATCAACTTAATTGACGGCTTAGATGGATTATCTGCTGGGATTTCATCTATCGTACTTGCAACGCTAGCATATATGGCCTTCACTAGCCCATGGGGTACTGGAACAGCTATTATATTGCCACTTGCATTAATTATATTAGCAAGTACAATTGGATTTTTATTCTACAACTTCCATCCAGCAAAAATTTTCATGGGAGATACAGGAGCACTATTTTTAGGATACTGTATTTCTGTTATATCGTTACTTGGATTATACAAAAGTGTAACGTTATTCAGTTTTATCGTTCCAATTATCATTTTAGGTGTACCTATATTTGATACGATATTTGCAATCATCCGTCGTATCGTAAATAAAAAACCTATTTCAGCACCAGATAAATCGCATTTACATCACCGCTTACTTGCAATGGGATTCTCTCATCGCAAAACGGTACTAATTATATACGCATTCGGTATTTTCTTTAGTGTAAATGCCATTATTTTCACTACTGCAACGTTATGGTTATCCATTATTCTTCTTTTCGCTTTGATTTTCTTCACAGAAATCATCGCTGAAATAATCGGGCTTGTACATGAACGCTACAAACCAATCATTTCCTTTTATAAAAAAGTGAAAAAACGCGAAGACTAATTGTAGTATAACCTTTTCAATTATGAAATATTCAAATAGCATCCTCTTTCTTATAAGAGGATGCTATTTTTTATTCCTCATTTTATATTTCCAAAATATAGATTGTTTGAGAGTTCCTCTATTGGAGAAAGATATACATAATAAGAAAAGTATCAAGTTTTCTTTTTTACATCTTGATTGTCAAACTGAGGGTGAATGTTATGATCAAGCGAATATTTCAATGTATTATTTTATTTTTAACGATTACTATGTACGCATCATCTAATACTGAAGCAACAACTGTTATTCCTGCTGAATATCATCCAAATACTGAAACAACTTCTCCTACACAAAAAATTGCGTACTTAACATTTGATGACGGGCCAAACAAATATACTACACAAATTTTAAACATCTTAAAAGAAAAGAACGGCAAAGCAACTTTCTTTGTTATTGGCGGAAAAGTGCCGCATTACACAAAAACGATGCAACGATTAATTAAAGAAGGACATTATATCGGGCTCCACAGTATGTCACATGATGTAAAACGCCTTTACACTGGTGACCCCTCCACTCTAATTGCAGAAATGGAGCAAACACAAAGCATTGTCCAGCAAGTTACGAAATTAAATACACATCTCGTTCGCGTTCCATATGGTAGTATGCCTTACTTAAAAAAGAATTACCGTGACGCACTTGTATCGGCCCAGTATAAAATGTGGGATTGGACGATCGATACATACGATTGGAAAAGCTATGACAATCCTTCTGCCATACTCGAAAGAGTACGTAATCAAAGTGATGAACAAGTCGAAGTCATTTTAATGCATGATTCGAGTGTAACCGTACAAATACTGCCAAAAGTAATTGATTATTTACAGTCACAAGGATACAAACTTCTTCCCTATAATCCTTCTTCTCATCTCAAGGTGAATTTTTGGAAAGACACAAGATTGTAACAGCTTTAGTGCCTATGTGCTAAAGCTGTTTTATTTTTCTCTTCCCACCCTTCCCATTTTTGTGTAAAATTTTAAATAGTGATGAAGTTTCGAGGTGAATAGAAATGAAACGAATAGATCTCATTTTTAACGCAATACAAAAAGGCAATTATACAGAAGGTGTAACCGCATCAGAACTCGCTACATTTCTGCAACTAGATCGTGCCAATGTAAGTAGCGATTTAAACAAACTTGTAAAAGATAAACGTTTATTAAAAACAAATACGCGACCTGTTCGTTTTTACATAGAAACGAACACTTCGTTGGAAACGCATTCAAAAGACATAACTTCATTGGATACATTTGCAATTGAAAATACGAGCCTTAAAATTGCAATTGAAAAAGCGAAAGCTTCTATTCTCTATCCTCCAAACGGTATGCATACTTTACTACTGGGAGAAACAGGGGTCGGAAAGTCTATGTTTGCTTCTTTAATGCACGAATATGCAATTGAAGTTGAACAGCTTCCCAAAGATGCACCATTTATCGTCTTTAACTGTGCTGATTATGCAAATAATCCACAGTTACTACTCGGGCAATTATTTGGGATTAAAAAAGGAGCTTATACAGGAGCAAGTGATCAAAAAGGGTTAATTGAAAAAGCACATGAAGGAATTCTTTTCTTAGATGAAGTACATCGCCTGCCTCCAGAGGGACAAGAAATGCTTTTCACCTTTATTGACCGCGGAGTATACCGCCGCCTTGGAGAAACAGAGAACGAACGTAAAGCACAAGTATTAATCATTACTGCAACAACAGAAGAACCAAATTCATTTTTATTAAAAACATTTACAAGACGTATACCTATGACTGTTACGCTGCCACCACTTCGTGAGCGTACACATAAAGAGCGCTTTGCTTTACTACAGCTATTTTTCACAAATGAAGCAATTCGTCTGCGAAAAGACATTCACGTTAGCCCAAATGCAATGCGTGCTTTCGTCTTTTACAATTGTCCCAATAACATCGGTCAATTAAAAACAGATGTTCAAATTGCATGTGCGAAAGCCTATTCTGATTTGGTCACAAAGAAACGTGATTCTGTCTATGTTTCAAGTACAGATTTACCTTGGTATATGAAAGAAGGGTTGTTCATTGAAAGAAAGAGCCGTCACTTATACCAAATACCAAATGAAACATTTGTATTTACAGGTGAGGAAGGTTGGAGTAATCATAAAACAGAAGATGAAAAACGCTCTTCTATTTACGATTATATTGATTATAAATACGAAGAACTTCAAGCACGTGGTATTGAAGAGGAAGAATTAGAATTACTAATAGAAAATGATGTTCAAAGCTTTTTCGTACAATATTTTAACCAAATATCAAAAAAAACAAGCCATGAAAATGTTTTTAAAATTGTGGATCGTAATATCGTTTCCGTATGTGAAAAAATAGCCGAACTTGCTGAAAAGCATTTATCTAAGACGTTTGATGAAAAAGTATTTCTCGCTTTAAGTTTACATGTACAGACAACTCTACAACGTTTACAAAGCGGAAAACAAATACATCACCCACAATTAAATCAAATTCGTACGAAATATAAAGAAGCTTTTTCCGTAGCTATGCAATGCATTCAACTACTGGAGGAAGAATTACAAATAACAATGCCTATTGATGAAGCTGGCTTTTTAACAATGTTCTTCGTTGTTGATCCAATTCCTGCCTCACAAACAGAAGTAAAAGTATTAATATTAGCACACGGTAATGGCATCGCAACTGAAATGGCAAACGTTGCAAACGAACTTCTCGGCATTGAGGAAGTAACCGGTATTGATATGCCGTTACACGAATCACCGAAAGATTTCTTAGAACGTGTGAAAGTGTATATGAAAACACTACAAAATGTAAATGGGCTTCTCTTACTCGTTGATATGGGGTCACTTGCTTATATCGGTGACATATTAGAAACGGAGTTCAAAATCCCTGTACGTGTTCTCTCGATGACGAGCACACCACACGCACTAGAAGCAGCTCGAAAAGCCCAGCTCGGTTATTCATTAGATGCGCTATATGAAACAGTAAAAAATTTAACACCGTTTTACTTAAACGTACAAGAAGAAAAGAAAAAACCTCTCTCTCCAATGAAATCTGTTATTTTAACAGCTTGTTTAACTGGTGAAGGAAGTGCTTTAGCTATTCAAAAAATGTTAGAGAACTATTTACGATTCGATAAAGACTTAATTGAAATTATTCCGATTAGTATCGTCCATGAAAAAGATTTGACGAAAATGATCGAGAACATAAAAAAAGAGCGTAACATCATTTGTATCGTCACGAATTTCGATGTGCAAGTGCCGTGCTTAACATATCATTTCCAAGACATCGTAAACTACACAGCCATTCAGCCCATTCAAGAATTAATTACGTATGAAGAAACATATGCAAAAATGGAGGATATTCTTGAACAACAAATGCAACGTAACGATGGGGCATTACTGATCAAAACAATTCGTTACGCATTAAATACAATTCAAGAATTAATTTCCTTACAGCTAACTCCTGATAGCTTAATGGGTGTTATTCTGCATATGAGCTGTATGGTTGACCGTCTCCAAAAAGGAGAAAGCCTTCTTCCTCATCCTGATAAGGAGAAAAGGAGACAAGATGAATACTGGATGTATATGAAAGTAAAAAAAGCATTGCAACCAATTGAAAATACATTTGAAATACAAATACCAGATGACGAAGTATTTTACGTTATGGACTTCTTTATTAAAAATCAACCTGTGAAAAATTAATTGAGGCAGTTTTTAAAAATATCGACCGTAACGCAAGTTATATCCGCGATTATTGAAATATATCGGCGCAACTCAGATTATATCAGCGATTTACCGACAATAATCGCTAAAAACTAGCATCTTATATAATGAGAAAAGGCTGTTCCAACATATGGACAGCCTTTTCCTCTACTTCTTTACTTTTCTAACTCGCCCTCTTATTTCTCCCCTTTTTTGTGATTTCGTATGGACATTAACATATACATTTGCTTGAATAATTTCTTGAAGTAAATGTACAAATGATTTCCCTTGTAAAGGTCCCTCAAAATCCTCTACATTCACTACACCAGTAATACTTCCCTCGTTCAAGCTAATCCCTTGCTCCAGTGGACCATACAAATATAAAACAACAGGACCAATTTGAGTAGACTTCCCTAAATGAATTTGACACGATGTAACCTTTTCTATATTTTTTAGTATTACTCTGTAATGCAATTTCGTTAAATCATCACTAAAAATAAACTCTGCTACCCCAAAAGCTTCTGTATTTACAGGAGGCACTTCCCTCTTACCTGTTAACCTGGCAAAGAAATGTGTTGTCATAAGGCATTCTCCTTATATAAATTTCCCAGCACTACTTCTACTACTTTATGGTTTAGACATAATCATTTATGACTTTTTCAATTTTAATTACAAAGAAAAGATTCACAAAATCTTTACATTAGAATCATTCCTTTTGCTTTACCACTTCTTGTATAATGCACATAGAAAAACATTATAGGAGGTTATTTTGAAAAAAAACAAACACACCTTTCACACATTATTAGAGATTTTTCTCGTCTCATTTAAATTAGGACTTACTTCATTCGGCGGTCCTGTCGCTCATCTCGGTTATTTCCACCACGAATACGTGCAAAAAAGAAAATGGATGGATGAACGAAGCTATGGAGATTTAGTAGCATTATGTCAATTCCTTCCTGGTCCTGCCAGCAGTCAAGTCGGTATGGGCGTTGGATTATTAAGGGGCGGGCTTTTAGGAGCTATTATTTCATGGATTGGATTCACTTTACCGTCTGTCCTTGTTTTGGTTTTCTTCGCCTCATTCCTTAATCAGTTCGATCTTGGAAGTGCTGGCTGGATTCATGGACTCAAACTTGTAGCAGTCGCTATTGTCGCTCATGCCATATGGGGAATGGCGCAAAAGTTAACTCCAGATCGCAACCGTGCGACGATTGCGATTGTAACTGCCGCAATCGCCTTATTATGGCCAAGTAGCTGGACGCAAGTGATCCTCATTATAATATGTGGCTTTATCGGCTGGTTTTTATATCGCAACCAACCAATTAGCCAATCTCAAAATATAAAAGTACCTATTTCAAAAAAAATAGCAGTTTTTTGTCTCGTCTTATTCTTTGGACTATTACTACTGCTACCAATATTAAGACCGTTCTCTTATTACATCGCTTTATTTGATAGTTTCTATCGCTCTGGCGCACTTGTATTTGGAGGAGGACACGTCGTGCTGCCCCTTCTTGAAGGTGAGTTCGTACAAAACGGGATGATGACGAAAGAACAGTTCCTAGCTGGATACGGATTAACACAAGCAGTACCAGGACCACTATTTACATTCGCCTCTTATATAGGAGCAGTGTTAAACGGGACGCTTGGGGCAACACTCGCAACAATTGCGATTTTCCTCCCTGCTTTCTTACTCGTTATTGGTGTTTTACCATTTTGGAACAGTGTGAGAAAAATATCTTTCATACAAGGCGCACTACTTGGAGTCAATGCCGCTGTTGTCGGTATTTTAATTGCCGCTTTTTATGATCCTATTTGGACGAGTACAATTATAAATGCTTCAGATTTCGTTTTCGCTTCGCTTCTTTTTTGCTTACTAGCTTTTTGGAAAACGCCACCTTGGGTTATCGTTATACTGGGAGCCTTTGGCGGATATATTCTGTCCATTTTATAAATAGAAAAAAAGACGGCATGATATAGCCGTCTTTTTTTCTATTAAAACTTTACAAGCTCTACCCCTTCTGGCAACTCACTCTCTGTTAAAATACGCAATTCCTTCACACGATCCATTACGTAAGAAGAACGCTTCACAAGCTCTGGATCAATATATGCTGGATGAACCATAATTTCTACCGTTTGTTCACCTTGTACTCTTTCTTTTAACTTCACAAAGTAATCTTCCGTCACACCATCCGCATAAAAGTCACTGTAAAACACATCAGAAAATGGATGCACCGCTCTATCTTCCTCACAACGACGAATCGGAACATTATATTTAGCCGCTAATCTCTCAAGAACATCATGTAAAATCGGTAAACCATGCACATGATGATGACTATCTAAATGAGTTGGTGTTAATCCGTAAGATAAAAACTTCTCAATTTGAGCAGTCCATTCTCTCTCAACTTCTTCTGGATTTATATTCCCTTCCCTTACAACACTTTGTTTATGAAACGATCCGTTTTCCCCTACAAGTGACGGTACATCCTTTAACAGTGGTTCTCCTGCCGTTAATACGAGATGTACGCCTACTCCGAGTAGGTTGTACTCTTTCGCTAAGCGTACCGCATGCTCTGTTCCTGGCATATTCATCATCATCGTCGTTGAATTTACAAGTCCATTTATATGCCCATCAATAATGCCGTAATTTGTACCTTCTGTAAGACCGAAATCATCTGCATTTACAATTAACTTAATCATCATAATACCTCCTAATAGAATAAAAAAAGCGGGCTAAATAGCGCCGCTTTTACTTCTCTACCTTTTTGAAGAACTGCGGAAGATACTCTTTATGTGCTTCCAACATTTCATCTAAAATTTGTTTTGCAACTTTATCTGATGGTACAAGTGGATTGATTGTCATAGCAAGCAGCGCCTTATGATAATCCCCTGTAACAGCAGCTTCAATTGTTGTGCGCTCGAATGATTTAATTTGTTGTACTAAACCGCGAACTGGTACTGGAAGGTCTCCAACTGCAATTGGTTTTGGGCCTTCTTTCGTAATAATACAGTTCACTTCAACAGCTGAATCATGTGGTAAGCTTGCAATTGTTCCGTTGTTTCGTGTATTAACAGGCTGGATATCACCTTTATTATTGTAAATAGACGTAATTAAGCTACATGCTGCATCACTATAATAAGCTCCGCCACGTTTTTCTAATTGTGGTGGTTTAATATCTAAGTTCGGGTCTTTATATAACTCAAATAAATCATTTTCTAATTGTTTTACTACTTCTGCACGTGTACCTTTTTCAACAGAAGCTTCTTTCTCTTCTTCTAACATTTCACGTGTTTTGTAGTAGTAACGGTGGTATGGACATGGAATTGCACGAAGTCCTCGAATAAAGTCTGGTTCCCAGTTAAGCGCTGCGATATTTTCCATCGTAATTTGCTTTTCTGGATCTGTCACAAGCTCTAACACACGGTCCATTACACTCACGCCATCTAAATATACGTCTAATCCATATACCATATGATTTAAACCTGCGAAATCAACGTGAACACGACTCGCATCTACTTCAAGTAATTTTGCAAGACCCATACGAATTCCGATTGGAACGTTACATAGACCAACTACTCTTTGAATATTTGTATAACGAAGAACAGCTTCTGTTACCATACCAGCTGGATTTGCAAAGTTAATTAACCATGCATTCGGACAGAGCTCCTCCATATCTTTACAAATATCTAAAATAACAGGAATCGTTCTCAACGCTTTGAATAAACCACCAGGACCATTCGTTTCCTGACCGATTACATCATATTTTAATGGGATTGCTTCATCTTTTGCACGTGCTTCTAATAAACCAACGCGAAGTTGTGTTGTTACGAAGTCAGCATCTTTTAATGCCTCGCGACGATCAAGTGTTAAATGTACCTCGATTGGTAAACCTGATTTTTTCACCATACGTTTCGCTAAGTTACCAACGATTTCTAACTTTTCTTTTCCTGCCTCAATATCTACTAACCAAATTTCACGAACAGGCAGTTCATCATAACGCTTAATAAATCCTTCAATTAACTCTGGTGTATAACTAGATCCACCGCCGATTGTAGCAATTTTAATTCCAGTCATGCTTTATTCCCCTTTCGCTTCAAGCTTTTTATAAAGATCGATAAACTCTGCTGCTAATTCTTTCACTGTAATCGCATTCATTAAATGATCTTGTGCGTGAATTAAAAGAACACTAACCTCTGTTTTTTCTCCTCTTGCTTCTGATTGTATGAGCTCTGTTTGGAAATGATGCGCTTCATTAATCGCTTCTTTTGCCTTTACCATCGCTTCATCTGCTTCTACCATTTTCCCCTGTTTGGCAAATTGAAGTGCCTCCATCGCAAAGCTTCGTGCGTTACCACTATTTAAAATCAATTGGAATGGAATTTGTTCTGCTGTAGTCATCATAATTACCGCCCTCTCTATAAGGTTCAACCGATTTAAATACCCCTTCAGTTTGAACATTTCTATTAAAGTATGAATTTATTAATGATAGTTTAGTGTTCATATAGATGTTTTTCATCTTTTTGAACATGATATAAAGGTAATTATTCTGACGAGCTATAGAAACTCGCCAGAATAATATTTTTTAAAGTGATACTGAATTGTCGCTTCCTTTTGTTTCAGCTTTTGCAGCCTGTACATAAGTGCGGTCACACATTAATACGAATGGATAGTAAATTACTACCGCGATTGCAAAGTTCACCACTTGTAGTGCTGCACCAGCGATGCTTCCGCCCGCTACAAGATAACCACTAAAGATTGGTGGCATTGTCCATGGAACTAACGCAACTGTTTTTGGTACCCACCCTAAAGAGATTGCTGTATAAGAAGTAATAACTAATACAACCGGTGTAAGTACGAATGGGATAATTAACGTTGGGTTTAATACAATTGGCGTACCGAAAATAACTGGTTCGTTAATATTAAAGAAACCAGGACCGATAGATACACGGCCTACACCACGAAGCTGCGCACTTTTCGCTACAAGCATTACTGCCACTAAGAATGCTAACGTTGCACCCGATCCCCCGATATATACGTATACATCAAAGAATGGTTTTGTGAAGATATGCGGTACGTCATATGCAGACATACCATCATTAAATAATTTCATATTTTTCTCTAATGCTGGTAAATAGATTGGGTCAATAATCCCCCCAATAATATTTGGACCATGTAATCCGAAGAACCATAATACGTGAATAAGTAACGCGATAATAATTGCACTTGGTAATGTACCCGCTAAACCTTGTAATGGTAATTGAATTGTTTCAAATACCATTTTATGAATGCTTGTTCCCGCAAGTTTCACAGCTAATTGAATACCTGCTGTTACAATTAAAATAACGAAGGCTGGAACTAACGCTGCGAATGATTTCATTACTGCCGGTGGAACACCATCTGGCATTTTAATTGTAATATCCCTTTGAACAAAGAATCTAAATACTTCTGTTACAAGAAGAGCCACTATAATGGAAACGAATAGACCTTGTGCCCCTGTCCACGCTAAATCAATACCGCCTTCTTTTGGCGTTGTCGGAGAAATAATAATTAATGCACCGAATGTAATGATTGCTGCTGACAACGCATCGACGCCGTAAGATTTCGCTAAATTGTAACTTATCCCAACTGCGACTATGAGGGCGAGTATAGCAAAGGAACCAGTCCACATACCGCCACCGACATCTTTCCAAGCGTCACCAAATGTGCCCTTCATAAAGTTTTGGAAAGCATCAATTGGTAAGTTATTTATAAGTACTGCAAATGATCCAACTAAAATAAGAGGCATAACTGCGATAAATCCATCACGGATTGCAACTAAATGGCGTTGCGCTCCAATTCTACCTGCGACTGGAACTAAATATTTCTCCATAAATGCAATAAATTTTTGCATTTCGCTTCCCCCCTAATTATTTTTTAAGTGTTAATGCATGATCTAAAACTGCTTCTCCATTCATCATGCCGTAGTGCATTGGATTGATAACGTCGATTCCAACGTTTTTCTCATCAGCAAGCGTTTTCATTGAAGAAAGCATGTAACGAACTTGTGGTCCTAATAATAATACATCTGCTTGATCGATATTTGTTTTTACTGCATCCCCAGATACAGCCCAAATCTTTCCTTCTAGACCGCGAGCTTTTGCAGCCGCTTCCATTTTTGTAACTAGTAAACTTGTAGACATCCCTGCTGAGCAACATAATAAAATATTCATTTGAAAATCCCCCTTGTGTAGTATAAAAAATTTATGTTTTATTTATTTTTCTTTACGCTATTTATTAATGCAATTAGCGTGCCAACTTTTTAAAACCACTAAAATCAGTGCTTTTCCGACTGTTTTCTTTGTGCGTTAACGCTTTCAATTAGTGTGTCGTCCAAAAAACACACAGTGTGTTATAAAACAACACGCTTTTAACACATAACTGTATGAAAATAGATTAGTGTTTAGTTGTCTAGTTATGTTTAATATGAAAAAACACTAAAAAATTTTTTTATCGTAGAAATCTAGTAAAAAACAACATTTTCTTGAGCTCAGTCTTCTATCTATTCTATTGTCCAAGCAAACTCTACTAGATTACATAAAATAAAATAGAATAAAATAACACAATTCGAAAGGGGATTCCTATGCCAAAACATAGAAAACAAAGCAAAATAAAGATTTATAGAATAACAAGCTATAAAAAAGGTAAGCATTCTGAATTAGACTCTGACAAAATTAAACTAGAACAGCAGGAAACAGAAAATAAGCAAAACAAACATGGTAAACAGGAAAAACAAAATAAACAAGAACAGTTGGAACCCATAATAGAAACAAGTTCACACAACTTAGATGTATGGGATGAAATTTCTCTAAAGGAAATACAAGCTGGTGAACATACGAAGTTATTTGAAGAAAAGAGTAATTATCAAAATATTAATTTAGTCCAAGTAAATGATGTTCGCTTATACTTGGACAAGCAACTACAATTTAGTTCCGTTGATGAGCAAATTTATCATGAAGCGCTTGTACATCCAATTATGGCAAAAGTAATTGATCCTAAACGTGTTCTCATATTAGGTGGTGGCGATGGTCTTGCCTTACGAGAAGTTTTGAAATATGAAACTGTGCTACATGTAGACCTTGTTGATTTAGACGAGGCGATGATTAATATGGCACGTAATGTCCCAGAAATAGTATCTTTAAACAAAAACGCTTTTTTTGATAATCGAGTGAACGTGCACGTATGCGATGCAAAAGAATTTCTAAATTCACCTTCATCTTTATATGATGTAATCATTATTGATTTTCCAGACCCAGCGACAGAGTTGTTAAGTACTTTATATACAAGCGAACTATTTGCTCGTATAGCTACATTCTTAACAAAAGATGGTGCTTTTGTCTGTCAATCTAATTCACCTGCTGATGCACCTCTCGTATATTGGAGTATCGGTAATACAATTGAACACGCTGGATTAACTGTGAAGAGTTATCATACAATAGTCCCTTCTTTCGGAACTGATTGGGGATTTCATATCGCTGCTAATTCTGCACATGTACTCGATCAAATTGAACAATTATATGTAGTACCAACTCCTCGAACATTGCCTGCTATTCTTTTTCCTTTATTTCAATTTAAAGAAGAACATCTAGAACAACGTAACCTCGCTCTTTTAAATTCAGAATCAAATCTTATCTTACATCAATGCTACAAACAGGAAATGAAGTTTTGACGATATTAATAGTAAGGAGTGCTGCCCTATGGAATACTCTACCTTTGGCAAGCATATAATAGTGGATTTATGGGGAGTGGATTTTTCCCTATTAGATGATATTCACTTTTTAGAATACCATTTAGTTAACGCTGCAGATTGCTCTGGTGCCCATGTTTTAAACGTAAGTAAAAAAGAGTTCCAGCCATATGGTGTTACTGTATTAGTGTTATTATCAGAAAGCCATCTTTCCATTCACACTTACCCGGAACAAAATTTTGCGGCTATTGACTGTTATACTTGTGGTACAACCGTTGAACCACAAATTGCGATTGATTATATCGTAAATATATTAAAACCGGAGCGAATGCATATAAAAAAATTAATTCGTGGTATAGGAGAAATTGTTACTGTCGATTAATTATAACTCTTACTCATCCGAGAAAAGGAGGATTGTAAATACCATCAGTGGGATGAACATTCCACTGATGGTACAGGCATATACATAAAAAAACCTTGCATAAGCAAGGTTCATTCATCCACCGACATCTTCCTATATAACTCTACAAACTCACTCGCTAATTCTTTCACCGTAATTGCATTCATTAAATGGTCTTGTGCGTGTACCATTAAAAGAGTAACTTCGGTCTTTTTGCCACCAGCTTCTTTCTGGATAAGCTCCGTTTGTACACGGTGCGCCTCTTTTAATTCCTCTAGTGCTTCTTGTAATTTAGCTTCAGCTTCTGTAAACTCCCCACGCTTCGCACAATCAATTGCTTCCATTGAACAACTTCTCGCGTTTCCCCCATGCAAGATTAAATGAAAAGCTTTCGTCTCTATCGTATCCATTTTAGTTCTTTACTCCCCCTTTTCTTCCGCCAGTTTTTGTTTATCCCATATTTTTAAGAACGGTAAATAAATGAAGAATGCTAGCGCAAAGTTAACAACTTGCAAAATAACACCTGAAATTTTCCCGCCCGATCCTAAATATCCACTAAAAAGAATAGGTGTCGTCCAAGGTACAGCGGCCCCACTCGGACGTGCGACCCATCCCCATTCCATTGCAAAGTAAGAAACAATTGTTAACACAACTGGAACTAATATAAATGGAATTAGTAAAAGTGGGTTCATTACAATCGGCATACCAAAAGTTACCATCTCATTAATATTAAATATACCAGGTGCAATTGACAATCTCCCTAAACTTTTTAATTGTTGACTTCGTGAAAATAGTAACATTCCGACAACTAGAGCAAGCGTTGCACCAGAACCGCCCATATAAATCCATAAGTCAAAAAACTGTGCCGTAATCGTATTTGGTACATCTTGCCCAGCTTGAAAAGCGACTCGGTTTTGATCCATTAACGACAACCAAACGGGGCTCATTACACCACCAACAATAGTAGCACCATGAATTCCACACGACCAAAGAACATGAACGAGAATAACTGCTATTATTGCGCCCCAAAGACTAGCACCAAGTACACTAAGTGGTTCCTGTAAAATTTGTCCTACAATATTATGGATACTGCCAAAAGAAGTATTTTCTATAATTAAGCGTAAAATCCAAATAACTGTTACAACAATAAATCCTGGAACAAGTGCCGCAAATGAACGCGTGACAGCTGGTGGAACTGTCTCTGGCATCTTTATGATTATCTTTTTTTGTACAATAAATCGATAAAGTTCAGTAGATATAAGTGCAATAATCATTGCTACAAATAACCCTTGGCTTCCCATTAATGCAGCTGGGATAGCGCCTTCTACAAGTACACTTTCTTTTGTACTTGGTATAATATATGCAACTTGAAATGGCGTCGCAAGTAAAAACGTCACAAGCGACAATGCCCCGGATGCTAAAGCGTCCACTTTATAATACTCCCCAAGCCTGTAAGCGATTCCAAAAACAGCTATTAAAGCCATTATATTAAAAGTTGCACTAACTGGATACCCTAAAGCTCTCTGCCAATTCTCACCAAACAAACCTGCCATAAACTCGTTATATCCTGGTATCGGCAGTGCACTAATAATGAGGAAAAACGATCCAATAATTAAGAAAGGCATCGTTAAAATAATTCCATCTCGAATTGCTTGTAAATGCCTCTGCTCTGCAACCTTCCCTGCTACTGGCATCACATACTTCTCTAAAAACCGTATCATCTATCCCACTCTCCTCATGGTTTCATTGACAACGCTGCTTGCAAGATAGCTTCTCCATTACAAAGTCCGTAATGAACGGATTGAATGACATCAACAGGTATCCCTTTATCCTTACATAATTCTTTCATTTTCGGTAATAAATAACGTACTTGCGGTCCAAGTAAAAGGACATCAGCTTTATCAATATGACTATTCACTTCAGAACCTGATACTGCCCAGATTTTTACTTCTATCCCTCTTGCCTCTGCTGCTTTCTCCATCTTTGTAACAATCAAACTGGAAGACATTCCCGCTGCACAGCAAAGTAAAATATTCATCCCGCTTCCCTCCCCTTTTTTCTCTACCTAAATTATGGTGCACTCCTTGCCACCACTAGGTTACAAATATATATGTCTAGATTTCCTGCTGTATGCCGAGCTTAAAAACAAAAATTTCTCGGTTTTCACGCTATTCCATCTATCATTATTCTCCTAGTAAAGAGGACTCTAACTCGCTATAATAATTCAGTATGACTTTTTTTAATTGATAGGAGGATATATTTATGAAGGCATATCGCTTTCCACTTATTTTATTATCTTCTATCCTAATTGGTGGTTTCATTGGTTATTTCATGGGTGCCGATGCAGTTGCTTTAAAGCCGCTTGGTGACATTTTCTTAAACTTAATGTTTACGATTGTTGTACCTCTAGTGTTCTTTAGCATCGCGTCATCTATTGCTAATATGGATGGATTAAAACGTTTCGGTAAAATTATGTCTAGTATGGCTGGGACTTTCTTATTTACAAGTATTTTAGCTGCTATTTTTATGATTATTGTCGTGAAAGTATTCCCGCCAGCACAAGGTGTTGTACTAGAACTAACACAACCTGACAAAGCCGGCAAAGCTGTTAGTGTTGCAGATCAAATCGTCGGTATTTTAACAGTATCTGACTTCTCGAAGTTACTATCTCGTGAAAATATGTTAGCTCTTATTTTCTTCTCTATCTTAATGGGGATTGCAACTTCAGCAGTTGGCGAAAAAGGAAAACCATTCGCTACATTCCTACAAGCTGGTGCAGAAATTTCAATGAAGGTTGTATCTTTCATTATGTACTACGCTCCAATCGGACTTGCTGCTTACTTCGCAGCATTAGTTGGTGAATTCGGACCACAACTTCTTGGAACTTACTTCCGAGCGGCAATGGTATACTATCCAGCTTCTCTAATTTATTTCTTTGTATTCTTCACATTCTATGCATACCTTGCAGGTCGCAAGCAAGGTGTACAAGTATTTTGGAAGAACATGGTCTCTCCTACAGTTACATCACTTGCAACTTGTAGTAGTGCCGCAAGTATTCCAGCGAACTTAGAAGCAACGAAGAAAATGGGTATTTCTTCAGATGTTCGTGAAACAGTTGTCCTTCTTGGTTCTACACTTCATAAAGACGGCTCTGTTTTAGGTGGCGTATTAAAAATTGCTTTCTTATTCGGTATTTTCAACATGGAATTCGAAGGGCCGAAAACATTAGCAATCGCACTTGTTGTTTCTTTATTAGTAGGAACAGTAATGGGTGCTATTCCAGGCGGTGGTATGATTGGTGAAATGTTAATCGTATCTCTATACGGTTTCCCACCAGAAGCACTGCCAATTATCGCAGCAATTAGTACAATCATTGATCCACCTGCAACGATGTTAAACGTAACAGCAGATAACGCTTGTGCGGTAATGACAGCTCGCCTTGTAGAAGGCAAGAATTGGATCAAAAACAAATTTGCTTAATAGCTAGAAAGAGGATGCTCTAAACGAGCATCCTCTTTTTGTCGTTATTTGTTGATAAGTTGATATTTCCTCTCGCCACAAATTTGTTAAAATCTTCACAAATATTCCACATCCATTATCCATTCTCCGTACTATAATCATGTATGGAAAAGGAGATGGAAATAATGACACAAAGCGCACCTGAATTTAAAGTTTTGCAAAGCATTGCATTTCTCGCTGTCGTTTTGCAAAGTTCCTTATTATATACAATGAATCAAGGAAATGTCTTACTTGAGCAATCCCTCATTATGGGCATGCTATTTAATCTTGCAAAATTCTCAGCACCAGCATTCATATTTATCGTTGGATTTCACTTAATTCGTCACTATACGAAGCAATTAGTATATAAAGAATATATTTCTGAAAAAGCGACACACTTACTCATTCCTTATTTCTTTTGGTCTATTCTTTACTTATTAACAACAAATGATCTTATTACATTACAAGGCGGAATAAAAAGTTTATTACTCGGAACAGCCGCGCCCCATCTTTGGTACGTTATTATGATGTTCCAAATTCACTTATTGTTCCCTTTACTATGCACACTTTTTTATTGGTTTCAAAAACGAACAGAAAATAAAAAAGACATATATAAATATATGACCTTTTTCGCTTGCCTATATTTTCTATTAATGTGGTTCTCTTCTCACTATATTTTTAATGGAGAAAAATTAACAAGCTCAACAATTTTACATTATACAGATCGATCATTTCTATTCTACTCATTCTATTTCGTTATGGGTGGCATTGCCGCTGTAGCACTAAAAACTTGGCGTCTATTCGTCATGAGACATATCCCGCTTATAACGATATTATTTTTCATCTTATTTTTATTCATCAATTATGAGTTGTTTAGTTTTTACGGAGCAAACTCTATTCATTTAACTGTTTCTACCTATTTAAAACCATCTATGTTTATATATATCGTATGCGAAATTATCATACTGTATGTGCTATCTATTACGATAGTACAGCGTCGTGGTTTCTTATATAAAACGTTACGTTTCATTGGAAATTACACGTATGGTGCTTATTTAGCTCACTTATTCTTCTTGCAACTATGCACAAAGTTTCTTTCTTTATTCACACTGCAAGAAAATACTATATTATATAGCCTATTACTATTTGTGTTAACGGCTATTATCTCTATTTCAACAATGTTCATTTGTAGCACAATACCATTTCATACTTGGATTACAGGTCCTTCTCCTACAACAAAGATGAAATGGACGAAGGTTGTATTCCGAAAAAATCATAAAAAACTATTCAAGCCATATATTTGATATAATGATACGCATATAAAAAGAAAGCGAGAGACACCTATGATTAATCAAGTTGGACAAATTATGCTATATGTAAATAACCAAGACGAAACAGTACAATTTTGGACAGAAAAAGTAGGGTTCCAAATCATTGCGGAAGAGAATAACGGAAACGGATTCCGCTGGATTGAAATTGCACCGGCGAAAGAAGCAGGAACAAGCATCGTCCTTCACGATAAAGCGTTAATCGCGAAGATGCAACCTGAACTAAACCTAAATACACCTTCACTTATGTTCTTCTCAAATGACTTAGACCGTCTATATAAAGATCTTTCTGAGAAAAATGTCACAGTTGGACAGGTTGTAGATTTACCTACTGGTAGAGCATTCAACTTTGCTGATAATGAAAATAATTACTTTGCAGTAATGGAACGTAAATAAAAAATAAGCTATCCGAAAAAATCGGATAGCTTATTTCATTTTAAGAAACTTGTTCTGCATTCGTTTCTCTATGCTGTATATGACTCGTGATCCAAGCAATTCCACCGGCAACAACGAGGTAACATAACAATATTAAAATTTGCATTTGTAATTGCGACCAATCTCCTAAAGAAATAACATCTTGTAATCCTCTAAGAGAATGAGACATTGGGAGAAATTGTCCAATTTTACTAAGAACAGCTATATTTAATTCTCCTGGGAAAGTACCTCCGCTCGTCGCTAATTGCAAGACAAGAAGCGTTACTGCTAAGAACTTTCCAATAAGACCAAATACTGTTACTAACATAAGAATAAATGTCATGAACGTAAAGGAAATCACAATACTTGATAAAACAAAGAGTGGCACACTGGCAACTTCTAATTTCATAACACCTAGCACAACTACATCTACGAGTAGCGCTTGAATAAGTCCAATTAAATATACCAATCCTAGTTTATTAATAAAATGTACCGTTCCGCTTACCTTCATATTTTGTCTACGACCAAGCGGTAAAATATTCGATGCCATAATTCCGCCAACATAAAATGCAAGCGATAAGAAATATGGTGCAATGCCTGAACCGTAGTTAGGAACGTCAGAAACTGTTGACTTCACTAACTGAACTGGCTCTGAGAACATCGTATTACGTGCATCATCATTACGAACATTCGCTATCTTCTCTGCACCCTCTCCCAATTTCGCAGAAAGTTCTTTCGCACCATCATCCAGTTTAACAAGTCCATTTGTTAATTTACTAGCACCGTTATTCAGCTCCGTTCCACCACTCGCAAGCTGGTTTACACCTTCTTGCAATGATGTAAATCCATTTCCCCACTTCGTAAATCCATCAGCCAAATTCGATGCACCATCTGCTATCTTTTGCGTTCCAGCAGTAGCTTCATTTAACTTAACTCCGAATGTATTTATGCCTTCTTCAATCTTATGTTGACCGTCAGTAAGCTTCTTCGCACCTTGTGTCAATTGTTGTTGGCTATTATTTAAAGTACTTGTTGCTTTAGCTAGTCCATTAGACGTAGCAACAATTTTTTGAAAAGCGGGATCTTGCTGCACTTCTGGATGATTTTTCACGTACTCTTCTAATTGTTGTTTTACACTATTTGCCGCATTGTCCGCTTTCGCTTGCCCTTCAGCAAGTTTTTCATTTCCATTCACCCATTCATTTGTACCAGCACTTAATTCACTAATTCCTGATTGTAACGTTTTTTCACCTTGTGCTAGTAATTCCATACCACTATGAAGTGATGTCGCTCCTTGACTCAGCTCATTTGCTCCCCCGGTTAAAGCAGATTGACTGGATGCAAGCTTGTCACTTCCTTCTTTCAATTTCGATGTCCCATTACTTAAACGATCAATACCATCCGCAAGCTGATTCGCTCCATTTCTTGCATCGGTCGTTCCTTCATGTAACTTCTCAGCACCATTACTTGCATCACTCAATCCTTGTGCCAAATCTTGAAACTTTGAAAAGACACCTTCTGTATAAGATTTCGTAATACTATTCGAGATTTTTGTTTTCATATTTTCAACAGCTGTCGTTCCAATTTGAGCTGCTACAAAGTTTTTACCTGGATTTACTTTGTACTGCAACTTTGCCGGCTCTGGTTTCTCATCCATAAGTGTACTTACCTTTTTAGAGAAATTCTCTGGAATCGTAACAACCATATAATATTTATCTTCTTTTAACCCTTCATCTGCATTTTTTTCTGATACGAAATGAAAAGCTAGTTCCTTATTCTCTTTTAAATTTTTAACAAAATCGTCTCCTGCATGAATTGTTTTTTCATCCATCATAGCACCCTTATCTAAGTTCACAACTGCAACAGGTAATTTATCTAATCTTCCGTACGGATCCCAATATCCAGCTAAAAAGAATCCTGAATAAATTAACGGAACGATTAATAAAAAAATTAAAGCGATACGTCCATGTTTATGGTGCCACATCGCTTTCCAATCTTTAAATATAAGTTGAATTCCCTTCATGAAACATACTCCTTCTCCGAATTTAACACCATTAGAATGGTTTAACAGATTTACTATACACGTCACTTTCCATACTGTATAATACATCTTTAATTATCAATTCATTCCTTTTGGTCTATAGAAAGGAGATTCGAAATGGAACTGCTCCAGTTAAAATACTTTCAGACAGTTGCACGACTAGAACATATGACAAAGGCAGCTGAAGAATTGCATATCGCGCAACCTTCACTCAGCAAAACAATCGCTAGACTCGAAAAGGATTTAGGCGTCCCTTTATTTGATCGCCAAGGCCGACAGATTACTTTAAATTCTTTCGGAAAAGTATTTTTAAAACGAGTAGAGCGTATTTTTCATGAATTAAGTGAAGGGGAACGAGAAATTAAAGATTTAGCCGAATTACAACAAAGCTCTATTACACTGGCCGTTTCTATTCCGAGAATATTACCAGAACTACTTGGCTCTTTTTTAATAGAACATCCTAACGTTCGATTTCAACAATTTCTTGCATCTACTCCTTCTATGAAACGACAACTAGATAATATAGAAATTGACTTTTGTATCTCCTCTGTGCCAATTGAAGGTGAGGAGATTGTTTGGGAACCACTTATTACAGAAGAAATTTTCTTAGTCGTCCCTTCAGGCCACCGTTTATCCGGCCGAGAAAATATCCACCTGCATGAAGTAAAAGACGAACCGTTTATTAGTATGAACACTGGCTACGGATTTCGGCACTTAACGGATGAATTTTGTAAAGAAGCTGGTTTCACTCCGCATATTGCTTTTGAAGTAGATGAACCGACCGTGATTAGCGACCTCATTAAGCAAGGTCTCGGCATCGCTTTTGTTCCAAGTTTAACTTTATTAAAAAACTCTACTTTAGCATTAAATAAGTTACGTATTATTGAACCAAATTGTGAGCGAACTATCGGCTTAAGTTGGTCGAAGAAACGCTACTTATCGAAAACTGCTCAGCAATTTCGTGAATTTGTGATTGACTACTTCTCTAATATTAGGACGTAAAATTATATGAACAAATAAAAGGTGCCACCCTCATATGGTGGCACCTTTTATTGTTCACTCTTTTTTAATTCTATTTCAGCTAAAAGCGGCAATACGTTATCAAAAATATGCGTATTATTATTTTCACCTGTTACATATCCACCGTAATATCTACTAAATACGTTGTCATTTCGGAATGTGGCCATATGATCATACAATTCCTTCGCAAACTTTGTATCACCTGTTTGTAGTACGTACAAAATCGTTAGTCCGTACGCGGCCGGCGATTCATAATTCACAGTTTGTTTTCCCGTTTCTAAATTGTAACGACCGTATAGCTTTCCATCCTCCTGGAACTTCTTCTTTATAAATTCCAAATAAGCAGCTGATGAAAGACCACCTAAACTTCGATGATATGCAACGTATGATTGGTCAATAAGATTCACTTCTTTATCGTACGTAAATGTACCATCTTCTTTATACTCTTTTGGGAATGCCCAGCCATGCCTTGGATAATCTGCTAAAAATTGAACGACTTCCTGATATTGCTGAGCAGAAACTTTGCCGTACTTCTTCATATAGGAGAATGCACGCGGATTTATGTATGATGTTGTTACAAAATTATTTTGTTTTCCTGCATCTGCATCATAATAATCAACATAATAATTATCTTTTTTATTATAACGAAGTACAGCATCACTTAATTGATCGGCAAGGTTTTTATAACGCTCTTCCTTATACATTTCATAAGCACGATATAATTGTTCTATAATACGAAGATCATCTATAAGTGCATTTGTAGCTGACTGCCTCTCTCCCTTTTCAGAGAGTTTCCATAAAACAATATGATTCTTATATATGAAATTATCTTGAATAACCTTTACTTGCTCATCAAATAACGCCTGATCATCTTTATCAAGTGTATACTGTAACCATAATCCCGCCGATTCTGATAAAGCTTCACGTCCCTTAGCTTCACCCGTACCTGCCTTAGTATCTACTAAACGATACGTGGCAAGTGTTCCATTGTCATTCACCATATGTCTTAAAATAAAATTTTCTGTACGGTTTCCTTGTAAAGCTGACCAAAATACAATTCCACCTAAAGCGATTAAGAAGATAACTCCAATCCCTATATATAAACGTTTCCGCAATCTTTTCACCTCCCTAGTAAGGCTAACCTTAATTTTATCAGAACATACATAAATTTAAAAAAGACAATCTATTAGATTGTCTCCCGCATTTCTATCCCCCGCAAACCTCTTTAGAAGGTTTATATAGCGATTGTACAAGTCGATCATATTCACGACGTGTAATTTCTTTATTATATAGCTTCAATAATAAATCTCTATGCTCTTTTGAAAATGCCATCTTTTTAATGACTTCAGGATACATAAAACACCCTCTCCATTTCACATAAACTTCTTGATTCCGAAAAACAGAACTTATGTTCGCATAAAAGATTATAAAAGATTCCTGAGCAAAAAACAAACAAAACATGACCAACTATTTATTTCTTTCTATTCAAAATATTACAACATTATATTATCATATTCACTTTTTAAATACATATATATTTTTGGTAGTTTTTTTGAATAAATCTTCCAATTCAATCAGAAAATAATGGCAAAAAAGAAGAGGAGTTTACATATGGATACGGTAACATTAGCAAGAGCATTTTTTGGTTCTTCATTAGCATTCCACATAATCTTTGCAACACTTGGTGTCGGTCTTTCATTGATGATTTTTATAAGCGAAATACTCTATCACTGGAAGAAAGACTCCGACTATGCCATTATGGCGAAAAGATGGACAAAGGCGTTTGCTATTCTTCTCGGTGTAGCAATTCCAACTGGAACAATTGTTGGTGTGCAAATCTCACTTCTTTGGCCTGGTTTCGCCAAAATTGTTGGGCAAGTTATTTCTGTTCCCTTCCAAATTGAGATTTTCGCCTTCTTTTTGGAGGCTTTATTCATGTCGATTTACGTATATGCAGCTGATAAACTTCCTCCATTTATGAGATTAATCTCGCTATTTTTCGTCATGCTTGGTGCCACGGCATCCGCCGTGCTCATTACATCAGCAAATACATGGATGAATACACCAGCAGGCTTTTCAATGAATCCAGATGGATCTGTTTTTAACGTTGATCCTTGGAAAGCTTTCTTTAATCCGAGTTTTGGCACAAGTGCATTCCATGTCGTTATTACGGCTTATGCAACTGGTGCGGCTGTCATTGCTTCTATCGCTGGATTTAAATTATTGAAGAAAAATTTAAGTACACGTGAAATTGCTTATCATAAAAAGGGGCTACTATTAGGGCTTGTCGTGACATTTATTACAGGCGCTACGATGTGGCTTTCAGGGCACGAATCGGCAATCGCCCTACATAAACACTCACCTGAAAAACTTGCATCTGCTGAAGCTTTATTTGAAACGACATCACACGCACCGCTATCCATTGGCGGGGTTGTGGATCCTAATACACTTGAACTAAACTATGCACTTGAAATCCCAAACATGCTTAGCTTATTAGTGGGACTAGACCCTAGCACTGTCGTAAAAGGTCTAAATGAATTCCCACAAGAAACATGGCCACCATTTTATACACATACACTGTTCAACTTAATGGTCGGCACTGCTGCGTTTACCTTTGCAGTTGCAGCAATTGCTCTCTTATATTGGTACTTCGTTTACCGAAAAAAGGGGACAGAACTACCGAAGTGGTTACTTTGGGGGGCTGCCGCATGCGGACCAATTATGATGCTCGGTATTGAATTCGGATGGATTTTCAGTTGTAGCGGTCGTCAGCCATGGACAATTTATGGTATGCAACGTACAGTCGATGCTTCTACTCGCGCTGATTTCGTCGGTCCTTTATTTGTTTTATTCATCATTTTATATATTGGACTCGCTATTTTAACAGTCTTTGTTCTACGGACATTCTTTAGAAGACATCCATTAAAGAATGATTTACAACACCAAGGAGGCGATTCTCGTGCATGAGGAAAGTATTGCAATCATCATCTTATGGGCCCTTATTTTCGTATACAGTATATTAGGGTCCATCGATTTTGGAGCTGGTTTTTGGGGCATGGTATACGCAAAACATCCAACGCTCGCTGCCAAACTTGCGAATCGGTACTTATCACCAACGTGGGAAGTAACAAATACGTTTCTTGTTTTCGTCGTTGTCGCATTTCTCGGCTTCTTTCCGAAAGCGGCCTTTACTCTTGCGACAGTAATGTTCGTACCAGTTATGTTAATTTTAGTGCTCGTTGCAGTACGTAGTACGTTTATGGTATTTGCTTACTCCTTACCAAAATATCAGTACCTTCTTCGGGTTATTTCAGGTATTACTGGTCTCTTAATTCCAGCACTATTAATTACCGTTTTACCCGTTACAGAGGGGGCCTATATTACAATGTCTGAAGGAAAAGAAGTACTCTTGTATGGAAAACTTCTTTCTAGCCCGGTTATCTATTGTTATATGCTCTTCGGACTAACGTCTGAACTGTTTCTCTCCTCTCTCTTTCTCGCTGATTTTGCGAGAGAACAAAGTTCAGAAGATACGTATAGAATTTATAGAAGAAATGCCATCATCCTTGGTCCTGCAACACTCGTTACAGCGATCATCGCTCTCGTTGTAATGGATCCAGAAACACATTGGCTTATGCAAGGATTAATAAAGCAATTCCCGTGGTTTACAGTTTCTATTGTTTTATTCGTTATCGGATACTCGTCCCTTTGGTGGACAAACAAAAAATACAATACACTAGGATACCCTCGCATTGCCGTTTTAGCTGTCGTCGCTCAATATGCATTTGCAAGCTACGCTTACGGCGTCGCGCATTTACCTTATATTATTTATCCTGACGTAACTGTATTTACAAGCTTCACAACGACAGAAACATTCTATGCACTGCTCATTCTATACGCAATTGGGATTGCAATTTTATTACCAGGATTTATTTTCTTCTGGAATTTATTCTTGAAGGATCGTACTTTTTTGAAGGAAAAATAATATAGCATTGGGGTCTATTCCAAAAGGTATTTTGGGATAGACTCCTCTTGTTATATTTTGTCGTTAAGTCGATATATTTTAAAAATTTCCGATATAAATCTCATTTACTACCTTACTACCCAATCAATTTATAGGCTCCTATCACAATAGTTATTTCACTACTAATGACACTTGTCCTTTAGCATGAAAAACACATATTCGGTTCATCTCGTTATACGTCTAGTTCTTCTTATTTTTTGCTGAATATACTACCAATATAAACTTGAGACAAGCTACATCTGTTCAAGGGAAAATAGAAAGGTAGGCAAAATATGAGCATTGAAATATGGATTACTATTATTGTATTCTTCTTAACGATGATCGTTATCTTTTGGCGGCCTCGAGGTTTGAATGAGGCGTGGCCAGCAGCAATCGGTGCTGGCATTATCCTAATTACTGGACTTGTGTCAAAACCAGACGTCATAGATATTGTTAGTAAAATAGGAGGGGCCTCCATAACAATATTAGCGACCATCGTCATGGCAGTTATATTAGAAAGCTTCGGCTTCTTCCATTGGTCCGCAGCGAAACTAGCAAATCTAGCAAAGGGTTCTGGACGCCGTCTATACTGGTATATTCAATTATTATGTTTTCTTATGACTCTTTTATTTAATAACGACGGTAGTATTCTAATTACAACTCCCATTTTAATTCTTCTTCTAAAAAACCTTCAATTAAAACCACATCAACAAATTCCTTATTTATTAAGCGGAGCTTTAATCGCTACCGCATCTAGTGCACCAATTGGTGTAAGTAATATCGTAAACTTAATTGCATTAAATATCGTTAATATGACTCTTTATATGCATACTGCTATGATGTTTGTACCTGCAACATTAGGCTTATTATTTATGTCATGGCTCATGTATACAGTTTTGAAGAAAAAACTTCCGAAAAAATTACCTGTTTCTTCATATGATATTGAAGAAATTTTCTTCACGAAAAACTTCCATCCACTAAAAGGAAATAATTCTGTTGATACGAAACAAAAACGGACTAGATTCATGTTAAAAGTATTAGGTTTCGTCTTCCTGATGCGCTGTCTTCTATTCGTTGCATCCTTCTTATCCATCCCAATTGAAATCGTTGCAGTACTTGGTTCACTCGTTCTTCTCATTTGGAGATGGTACTACTTACGAACAAATCCTGTCGACATTTTGAAAAAGACACCGTGGCACATTTTAATTTTCGCCTTCTCTATGTACGTCATTATTTACGGACTCCACAACGCAGGATTAACAGCTGCACTTGTACAATGGCTCGAGCCAATTGTGAATCAGCATCTACTCTATGCTAGCTTTGCAATGGGCGGACTTGTATCCATCCTCTCTAACGTCTTCAATAACCATCCTGCCCTTATGATTGGTACAATCACATTAACAGAAATGGGACTAGATCCAGTCACATTAAAAACAATCTATCTTGCAAACATCATTGGTAGTGACATCGGTTCACTATTACTACCAATTGGTACACTAGCTTCACTCATTTGGATGTATATTCTGAAACAAAACAAAATTAAAGTAAAATGGAAAGACTATTTAAGTGTATCCCTTATCGTTATCCCGCTCACAACAGTCGTCACACTATTCCTCTTATTCTACTGGGTACATCTCTTCTTTGCCTTATAAACAACAGAAGCCCCATTTGCTACCGTCTTAGCAAATGGGGCTTCTTCTATAATAAAGTTAGGTACTACAGTGTGATCAATCAAGTAAAGAGGTGTAACATATTATTGATATAAATGACTACCAGCTTCTTTAAATTCTTCTGCTTTCTCTTTCATTCCTTTTTCAATTGCTTCTGTCGTTTCTAAATCATTTTCTTTTGCATACTCACGAATATCATGCGAAATTCTCATACTACAAAACTTCGGTCCACACATTGAACAGAAGTGAGCTGTCTTTGCCCCTTCTGCAGGCAACGTTTCATCATGATATTCCATCGCACGTTCAGGATCTAAAGATAAATTAAATTGATCGCGCCAACGGAATTCGAAGCGTGCTTTTGAAAGTGCATCATCACGCTGATGAGCCGTTTTATGTCCTTTCGCAAGATCAGCCGCATGCGCTGCAATTTTGTACGTAATAACACCCGTGCGTACATCATCTTTGTTTGGCAAACCTAAATGTTCTTTCGGCGTTACATAACACAGCATCGCCGTTCCAAACCAACCGATCATCGCAGCTCCAATTGCCGATGTAATATGGTCATAACCTGGTGCAATATCTGTCGTTAGTGGCCCAAGTGTATAAAACGGCGCGCCCTGACAAATATCAAGCTCTTTCTCCATATTCTCTTTAATTAAATGCATCGGTACATGCCCAGGCCCTTCAATCATAACTTGCACATCATGTTTCCAAGCAATCTTCGTTAATTCACCAAGTGTTTCAAGCTCAGAAAACTGTGCTTCGTCATTTGCATCTGCAATCGAACCTGGACGTAATCCATCTCCAAGAGAGAATGAAACATCGTACTGCTTCATAATTTCACAAATCTCTTCAAAGTGAGTATATAGGAAGTTTTCTTTATGATGGAATAAACACCACTGCGCCATAATCGAACCACCGCGCGAAACGATACCTGTCGTACGCTTTGCCGTGATTGGAATGTAACGAAGCAATACACCAGCGTGAATTGTAAAGTAATCAACGCCTTGCTCCGCCTGCTCAATTAACGTATCACGATATACTTCCCACGTTAAATCTTCTGCAATTCCGTTTACTTTTTCCAGCGCTTGATAAATCGGTACAGTTCCAACTGGTACAGGCGCGTTACGAATAATCCACTCACGCGTCGTATGAATATTTTTACCTGTAGATAAATCCATAATCGTATCTGCACCCCAGCGCGTTGCCCATGTCATCTTCTCTACTTCTTCTGCAATCGAAGAAGATACAGCTGAGTTTCCGATATTCGCGTTTACCTTCACATGGAAATTACGCCCGATGATCATCGGTTCAGCTTCTGGATGATTAATATTCGCTGGTAAAATAGCGCGGCCTTCTGCGATTTCCTTACGAACAAACTCCGGCTCTACCCCTTCACGAATCGCAACATACTCCATCTCAGACGTAATAATGCCATTACGTGCATAGTGCATTTGCGTAACGTTTGCACCTTGCTTTGCTCTAAGTGGCTTGCGATCCATCTGCGGGAAAACAGGTGTATGTTTCGAAGCCACTTTCACACCGTCATCCTCTGGTTTCACTTCACGCCCTTCGTATGCTTCTACATCACCACGCCCCAGAATCCAAGAATGGCGCGGCGTTGGAATCCCCTTTTCTAACTCCACTTTATACTCAGGATCCGTATAAGGGCCGCTCGTATCATACACACGAATTGGCGGATTTGGAACGCCATTTGTTTCGCTTTGTTCAATCTCACGCATCGGTACTTTCATGCCTTCTCGTGGTCCATCCACATATACTTTCTTACTCCCTGGTAAACTCGATTTCAATTCAATTTGCTCAGCTGAAACAGACTGTTTCATAACCTTTGTTGCCTCCCCTGTTCGTGACAAGGACGAGATATGGCCAGCGCATGCCAAAATAAAAAGAGCCAGGTCCATAAAAAAATAAGGACCTGGCTCATAAAAGACATCATTATGTAAAGCCGTTAACTTCCCTACGCTGGTACGAGCCAGATCAGGTCCAAAGGGTTAAGAAGATCACGCGCTTCTCTCTCAGCCTACGCATACGTTAGGCACCCCTAGTTTATCACTGATTTAATTTTCAATACTTTCCCATCATACACGATAATCTGAAAAATGCAAAGGTTATTTCTTTTTCTCTTTATGGAATCATCCACGTTAAATAATATGCTTGAACATACGTTATAATACCAACAATAATTACGAAGAATAAGCTATGCTTCACTGTAAAACGGAACAAATCCGATTCTTTTCCAGCAAGACCAACCGCTGCACAAGCGATCGCAATCGACTGTGGGGAAATCATTTTACCTGTTACACCGCCTGTTGTATTTGCTGCAACGAGAAGCACTTCAGATACGCCGACTTGCTGCGCTGTAATGGCTTGTAAATTTGAGAACAGTGCATTCGCAGATGTATCAGACCCTGTTAGGAATACGCCAATCCAGCCTAAGAATGGTGAGAAGAACGGGAATAGGCCGCCAGTTCCGGCTAATGCTAACGCTAACGTGGAAGATAGACCAGAATAGTTTGCGATAAATGCAAACCCTAGTACGAATCCGATAGATAGAATTGGCATTTTTAATTCGCTTAACGTTTCTTTAAATGTCACTACTGCATCTTTTACATTCATTTTCAAAATAAACATGGAAATGATACACGCAATTAAAATCGCTGTTCCGGTTGCCGATAATACATCAAACTTCAAAATTGCCTCGTAAGGCGTTGGTTTATTTACAATTGGCTCTGCTTTCATTACTAGA
Source organism: Bacillus cereus group sp. Bce041 (assembly GCF_052646455.1). Classification (NCBI taxonomy): domain Bacteria; kingdom Bacillati; phylum Bacillota; class Bacilli; order Caryophanales; family Bacillaceae; genus Bacillus; species Bacillus cereus group sp. Bce041. The sequence continues at coordinate 40,961 of NZ_JBQXON010000006.1, read as the reverse complement.
TTATGCAGACCTGGAATTTCAAACTTAAATACAAGACTTTCTAAAGCCCCTCCTGGAGTGAATAATGCCTTAAAGAAACTTTGGCTCCAAATGACTACCATAACCGTTAATACGATAAATGGGGACCATGCCTTCACTACTTTTCCAAACGTTAATTTCGGCATCGATGCCGCTGTCGTTGTTGCTGCTACTTCACTATTGGCTTGCCCAGATTGATAAATTTCTTTCGGCTGCCAAACTTTTAAGAACAGCGCTAAACTAATTAAACTTACAAGTGCCGATGTAATATCCGGAAGTTCTGGTCCTAAAAATGTCGCTGTAATGAACTGCGTAATCGCAAATGAACTACCCGCTACAAATAACGCAGGCCACGTTTGTCGTATCCCCTTAAATCCATCCATTAAAAATACGATAAAGAATGGCACAAATAATGATAGGAACGGTAATTGATGCCCAGCCATTTGTCCAATTTTATGTGGATCAATACCTGTTACTTGTCCAGCAACTGTAATCGGAATTCCCATCGCTCCGAACGCCACTGGTGCAGTATTTGCAATCAAACAAAGACCTGCTGCGTATAAAGGATTTAACCCAAGACCCGCAAGAAGCGCTGCTGTAATCGCTACTGGTGCCCCAAATCCTGCCGCTCCTTCTAAAAATGCTCCAAATGAAAATCCAATTAAAATAACGAGTAGACGATGATCGTTCGTAATCGATAATACCGATGCACGAATCACATCGAATTGACCTGTTTTCACAGAAATTTTATATAAAAATACGGACATAATGATAATCCAAGCAATTGGCCATAACCCGTACAAAAAACCGTACCCGGTTGCTGCCATTGCCATCGTGAACGGCATTTTATAAGCGAATAACGCTACTAAAACTGTAAGTACAACTGTAATAAATCCTGCTACATACCCCTTCATGCGGAAAACTGCTAAAGCTAAGAAAAAAAAGATAATCGGAATAAGTGCTACCGCTGCCGAAATCCAAATGTTTCCGAATGGATCATAAACTTGTGTCCATGTGTTCATTGTTCTCTCCCCCTAAAGAATCCCCTTTTAAATAGAATAACCTCATCAATAGACTATCAGGTCATCATACCTTTAAGTCTAAAATAAAAAAACGTTTAAGAAAACGTTTTCAATAACTTTCATTTATACTGTACCATAACAATTTCCATTAAAAAAGATTTTTTTGAAAATTTTATCATTTAACAGAAAATCTTACAAAATCGTCACGTTCTTGTAATGTTCATCGATAGGAAGTTTGCCAAAATTATTGCATAATAATAGTATAACAACAGAAATTATTTATGAGGTGATATATATGAACGGAAATAAAATATTAGCTGCGTTATCATACTTTAGTGTACTATTTGCCCCTATCTTATTCCCTATTATCGTTTGGATTGTAGGAGACGCTGAAACAAAACCACATGCAAAACGTGCTCTATGGACACACATCATTCCAAGTATCGCTACATTCATTGGCGTAACTATTTTAGGAATTATGGGTCTTGGATCTGATCAACCAGATGTAACACTTGGAATTGGATCAATGATTGTCTTAGCTATTTGCGGAATCATCAGCTTATACTACTTCATCTGGAACATTGTAAAAGGAATTAAAGTGCTGAAAGCTTAATTTTAAACAAATGTTTGTTTAAAAAGGGCCCCTTGCAAATTGCAAGGGGCCCTTTTCCTAATTCGTTCACTTTATCTTCTGCGTTTCTTCTTTTTTCTCATCATTTTCTTTCGGCGTGTATTCACTTTATCCGCTATAATGTGGAGCGTACTTGCCACAACAATTCCCATTAAGAACGTTACAATTTCAACCTCATGTTTCTTCGCAATTTCTATTAAATTACCATCCAGTGCGATTACATTTAATAGTAATAAAAATGGAGAAAAGACAATTAACATGTACGCAATACGAATCACATCACCAAGTATAATCGTATGCGTAAAGAAAGATCGATGTGGCATTACTTTCTTATAAGGATACCAAAATATACGTAAGAAACCCCATTTGTTATAAGCATTACTGTACGTATCTAAATCTGGTGTTAAAAATGAAGTACCTACTAAAAAACCAATTGCAAAAGTTAATAAAAAATCAAAATTTGTTAATCCATACGAAAAGAGAAAAAACAAAACAACCGGAAGGGATATTAAGTTTATTTTCGTATGCGTTCTTCCTGATGGCATAATGCACTTCCTCGCTTACGTTCGTCCTGTCACCTTATAACAGACAGGTTTCACCTATTGACCTAATTTCTGATCGATAAATGTTGTGTCTATATCCGAACCAAACCATTCTGCCAACTTCACTCGTGCCTTATCTTTCACATCTTCATTGACGTATAACGACACCTGTATTAGTGCGGCCGTTAACGCCCCTAAATCATCCGTATAGCCAATTCCAGCAATGAAATCTGGAATCGCATCAATCGGTGCAATAAAATAAGCAAGTGCTCCAATTACAATAATTTTCACTCGTTTTGGAACATCTGGTCTTTGCAAAACGTAAAACAGTAATAAACTTGCATAAATGACCGACTGCCCAGCTTGCTTTGCAACATGTTTTACTTTCTTCCAAAACGCTTCAACTGAAAATTTTTGTTTCATGTAAAAAGCCTCCCTATTTTTAAAAAGAAATAAGCTACAATATGTTATCAGTAAAAGTTCATGGAAATTACACAAAACCTATCAATGAACTTTTATTGTAACAAACAAACTAAAAAAGAACAAGTGTTCGTTAATTTTCACAAGATTTCCTTCATATAATAGATTTCTAGATAACCCTTACCCATCTTCGTTTCTTATTTCTCAACAAAGAAAATTTTCACTTCTACTTAACATTCTGCTCTACCTTTGTTATATTTTCTAGTTGACGGACATATAAACGAATGTTAAAGTTTTCTCTGGTAGTGACAAATCTTATACAAAAAATGTAAAATGTTATAGTGTTTCTCAGAAATGAATTTTGTTGTATAATACAGAAATGACGTTATGCTTATGAGCAACAAAAGAAACCAAAAGGGTATGCATAGTTATAGTCGTATATGGGTGAATATAGAACCTTTAATTATGGCCAAGAAAACTATGTATTTTTTATTTTAGCATTTTTCGCTCCAAAATCGACCAAGCCTGATAGAGAAAGGGTGGAAATGAATGAAAGAAACCTTGAAATCACAATTTCAAAATGTGCGTTTCACTGTATTCGTAGCTTTAGCCTTATGGCTGAAAACTTACCTTATTACACGCACAAGCTTTGACTTAAAACTTGAATCTTTCATGCAAGAATTCATTTTATTCCTTAGCCCATTAGCAGCATCATTACTGCTTGTTGGTCTTGCATTATTTGCAAAAGGGAAAAAACGTAACTATATAGCACTTGGAATTAATTTTGTCTTAACAATCGTTCTTGTTGGTAACGTAATGTTCTACGGATTCTACAATGACTTCGTTACATTACCGGTGCTAGGACAAACATCTAACTTCGGAAGTTTAGGTTCTAGTGTGAAAGAATTATTTAACTACAAAATTATCCTTGCATTTGCAGACATTATCGTTTTCTTCGTTCTATTAAAGAAAATGAAGAACTTTGCACCTACAGAGCGTGTAGCACGCCCGATGCGTTCTCTATACTTCGTATCAACAGTTGCTATTTTCTTCGCAAACTTAGGACTTGCAGAAGCTGAACGCCCAGAACTATTAACACGTTCATTCGACCGCGTTATGCTTGTTAAAAACTTAGGATTATATGTACACCAAGTATACGATCTTGGCTTACAAGCAAAATCAAGTTCACAAAAAGCGTTCGCTGACGGTAGTAAATTACAAGAAACAGAAAACTACGTAAAAACAACACAAAGTAAACCAGATCCAAATATGTTCGGTACTGCAAAAGGGAAAAACGTAATTGTTGTCTCTCTTGAGTCATTACAAACATTCTTAATTGGTGCAACAGTTAACGGACAAGAAGTTACACCATTCTTAAACCAATTTACGAAAGAAAGTTATTACTTTGATAACTTCTTCCATCAAACTGGTCAAGGTAAAACATCTGATGCTGAATTCCTAGTAGATACTTCGTTATATCCACTAGACCGCGGTGCTGTATTCTTCACACACGGTAACAATGAATATACAGCAACTCCAGAAATTTTACGTCAGCAAGGGTATCACACGTCGGTATTCCACGCAAACAACGCAACATTCTGGAACCGTAACATTATGTATCCAGCACTTGGTTATGATCGTTACTACAACGAGCTTGACTACAAGATTACGCCAGAAACAAAATTAAATTGGGGATTAAAAGATATCGAGTACTTCGATCAATCTATTGATATGTTAAAACAAGTGAAGCAACCATTCTATACTCGCTTCCTTACTTTAACGAATCACTACCCATTCACTTACGATGACAGTACAAAATTAATCGACGAATACAATTCTGGTGATGGAGTATTTGACCGTTACATGGTAACTGCTCGTTACTTAGACGAAGCAATGAAACACTTTATTGAGCGTCTAAAAGCAGAAGGTATTTACGACAACTCAGTAATCGTATTCTACGGTGACCACTACGGTATTTCTGAAAACCATAACCGTGCAATGGCACAGTTCTTAGGAAAAGAAGAAATCACTGCATTTGACCATATGAACTTACAAAAAACACCGATGTTTATTCACGTTCCAGGTCAAAAAGAAGGTAAAACAATTTCGAAACCAACTGGTGAAATTGACATTAAACCAACTATTCTAAACTTACTTGGTGTAGATTCTACAAATGACGTTCGATTCGGTCATGATGTATTCTCACCTGATAATAAAGGATTCGTTGTTCTTCGTGACGGTAGCTTCGTTACAGATAAATACATGTACACAAACAGTACATTCTATGACCGTGCTACTGGCGAAGTTGTACAATTACCGAAAGAAGAATCTCAACCACTAATTGATCGCGCCCAAAATGAATTGAACATGTCTGATAAAATCATTGAAGGTGACTTACTTCGCTTCTCTGAAAGTAATAAGATCAAAACTGGTGAAGTAAAAACAGTTATTAAAGAAGAAAAGAAGAGTGCTGAGTAATCTCAGCCTCTTTTTTTATTTTCTTCCATACAACTACTTATATTCATTAACTTTAAAATTACATAACCTTTACCAAATATTCACATAGTGTTAATGAAGAATCTCTATAATAAAATATGTAAACGAGGTTCTACATATTTCTTATCTCTCATCTTTCGTAAGATCCCTTAAAGAAGTGTGTAAATCTTTTGTTTCTACTTTCTTATAATTGTCTTTCAACATGTTTTGTTTCCATACACAAAACATTCAACGAGACAATGTCCCTATGAAAGATAGCTACCCTCCTTGTGCAGCATTCCATAAGAATGTTGCTTTTTTTTATTTAAAAGCAGGATTCTCATTCTTATTTTCGAATTTGTATATACAAAATGCTGTAAAGTGAAACTTTAATCAGCCCTCACCAATCGGGCAGCTACGGGCAGTTATTCGCCCAATTCACTTCTTTGCTCCACCCGAATTTTTAAGTAGGAGTTTTACTGCCCGTTAATGCGGGGTAAACCATCCTTACTTCTCTATGATTTACAAATACATATACGGTCATATGTAGAGAATTGCTTACATAAAAATTACTATAGTGATTTTTATCTCGCATGAATGAAAGTTTCACATTACTTACGTACTTACGAAAGGATGGGACGGAAATTGGCATACGAAAAATTTGTACTTTGGAATGATGAAGTTATTGATACAACAAAACAACAAACGTACATAGAACTTGAAGAGAGAGGTTCGCAGTTCGGAGATGGTGTCTACGAGGTTATTCGCCTATATAAAGGGAACTTTCACTTATTAGATCCGCACATAACGAGATTATATCGATCCATGGAAGAAGTAGAATTATCGCTCCCTTTCTCAAAAGCTGAGCTCATCACTTTACTTTACAAATTAATTGAACGAAACCATTTCCACGAAGATGGCACAATTTATTTGCAAGTATCTCGTGGTGTACAAGCTCGCACACATGTATTTTCATATGACACCCCTCCGACAATTTATGCCTATATTACAAAAAAAGAAAGACCAGCCTTATGGATTGAATATGGTATACGCGCTATATCAGAACCCGATACTCGATGGCTACGCTGTGACATTAAATCATTAAATTTATTACCAAACGTACTAGCTGCTACGAAAGCTGAACGGAAAGGTTGTAAAGAGGCACTTCTCGTAAGGAATGGTATTGTAACGGAAGGAAGCCATTCCAACTTCTTTTTAATTAAAAATGGAACTCTTTACACACATCCAGCCAATCACCTTATTTTAAATGGCATTATTCGTCAATATGTCCTTTCTTTAGCGAATACTCTTCACATACCTGTACAGGAAGAACTTTTCAGCGTTCGTGACGTTTATCAAGCAGATGAATGCTTTTTCACAGGCACAATGATTGAAATTTTACCAATGACCCACCTTGATGGAACCGCGATTCAAGATGGGCAAGTTGGACCTATCACCAAAAAACTGCAAAAATCTTTTAATAAAATCTTGTTACAATCCAATATGTCATCTTCTTAAACACGAATAATTTCTGTCCTTTTATATTCAATATATGTATTTAAATGGAAATCAAGGTGTAAATTTATACCTTGATTTTTTCTTGTAATCTTTTTGTCATATTCAGATTCCCACATAAGCCTTGACAGTAATCGACATGCTCTTTAGAATTTTTAACAGTTGGTAAATATTTCTTCACTACATTACAGACAGAAAGGAATCGACAAATTATGAAAAAGTATCTTGCCGGTCTTGCGGCAGTGTCTGTAGCAGGAGGAGCAGCACCTACACTTGATAGTGTTCAAGCTGCACCTGAACAAAATACACAAAAAGCTGCTACAACTGTCCAAGCTTCTGCGTCAAACAACTCATCTTATACGGTAAACGCGAGCGTCTTACATGTTCGTGCGGGATCAAGCACTTCTCACGACATCATCTCACGTGTTTATAACGGTCAATCACTAAACGTGATTGGCGAAGAAAATGGTTGGTTCAAAATTAACATTAACGGAAAAACAGGCTTTGTTAGTGGCGAATTTGTATCAAAAAGTGGAGCAGCAAACAACAATGTAAGCACAGGTGGAAACAATAAAGTTACTGCTGATGTATTACGTGTACGTACAGCTCCTAACACTTCTAGTTCTGTTTCTGGACGTGTATATGCAGGACAAACATTAAACGTAATTGGACAAGAAAATGGTTGGGTGAAAATTAACCATAATGGACAAGTAGGTTATGTAAGTGGCGAATTCGTATCTGGCGTTTCTTCTAATGGGGGTTCTTCAAACAATAATACGAATAATAACAACCAAGAAGTAAAACCAGCAAGCGGAAACTATACAGTAAATGTATCTTCCCTTCGCGTTCGTACAGGTCCTAGCACTTCTCACACAACTGTAGGTTCTGTCAAAAAAGGACAAGTAGTACAAGTTGTCGGCGAAGTTCAAGATTGGTTCAAAATCAATTACGCAGGACAAACTGCTTATATAAGCAAAGACTACGTAACAAAAGGCGGTTCTAACGAAAACGTTACAGAAGGCAACAAACAAGAGCATAACAATAATAATGGAACTATTCAAACTGGCGGTTCTTACGTAGTTAACGCTACATCTTTACGTGTTCGTACAGGCCCTGCCGCTTACCATAGTGTAATTGGTGGCGTTTTAAACGGTACAACATTAAACGTAGTTGGATCTGAAAACGGTTGGTTTAAAGTAAATTACCAAGGAAAAACAGGCTTTGTTAGTAGCGAATTTGTAAAATTCGTTAAAGGTGGCACTACTACTCCTGAGCAACCAAAACAACCTGAACAACCTAACCAAGGTGCAATTGGCGACTATTACATTAATGCTTCTGCACTAAATGTACGTAGCGGCGAAGGTACAAATTATAGAATCATAGGCGCACTTCCACAAGGTCAGAAGGTTCAAGTAATTTCTGAAAACTCTGGATGGAGCAAAATTAACTACAACGGTCAAACTGGTTATATCGGAACACGTTACCTATCTAAAACACCAGTTGGAGGCGCAGTAGATAATAAGCCTAACAATAATCAAAATAACAATCAAAACAATAACAACAACAATAATAATAATACAGGCAATAATAGTGGCGACAGTTCTTCCGTACTTGCATATGCAAAATCAATGCAAGGTGTACCATACGTTTGGGGTGGAACTTCTGCTAACGGCGTAGATTGCAGTGGCTACATCTACCACGTATTTAAGAAATTTGGTCATAACATTAGCCGTCAAAGTGTTGCGGGATATTGGAGTAGCCTACCAAAAACTTCAAGTCCACAACCAGGTGACTTAATTTATTTCCAAAACACTTATAAATCTGGCCCTTCTCACATGGGTATTTACCTTGGGGGCGGATCATTTATCCAAGCTGGAGATAAAGGTGTAGCAATCGCTTCATTAAGTAACTCTTATTGGAAGAGCCACTTCTTAGGATACACGAAAGCACCTTAATTAATAGTTTCAAAGCCTTCTAGTTTACTAGAAGGCTTTTTGCTATGAGTTCAACATATTACTCCCTTTCTCCTACCTTCTCTCTATAAAAATAATGTATCTATTTTTTCATTTCATACACTTTATTCTGCAAAAATAATCCATAACGTTATCATAATGTATATATTCCCATAAAAAACATAACCTATTTCATGTCTATTTATTTTATATGTGTTTTTTTGAAGAATTTTCTTTTTATTTAAACTTTTCGTTAGACGTTTGACCTCCGATGTCCATTATGATAAGTTACTTAAGATGTATATTCGCAAAAGTATAGACAACTGGTTTATACACTTTTTTACTATGAGGAAGGAGCATACACTGCATGAATCTTTTATGGGGAATTGGCGGCGTGATTGGAGTATTAGCAATTGCTTTCTTACTATCTTCCAACCGCAAAGCTATTAATTGGCGCACAATTTTAATTGCGCTAGCATTACAAATGTCATTTTCATTTATCGTATTACGATGGGATGCTGGTAAAGCAGGTTTAAAACACGCTGCTGACGGTGTTCAAGGATTAATTAATTTTTCTTACGAGGGAATTAAGTTCGTTGCTGGGGATTTAGTCAACGCAAAAGGACCTTGGGGATTTGTATTCTTTATTCAAGCACTACTTCCAATCGTATTTATTAGTTCATTAGTAGCAATCTTATATCATTTCGGTATTATGCAGAAATTTGTTAGCGTCGTTGGTGGTGCATTAAGTAAACTTCTTGGAACTTCTAAAGCAGAAAGCTTAAACTCAGTAACGACTGTATTTTTAGGACAAACTGAAGCTCCAATCTTAATTAAACCTTACTTAGCACGCTTAACAAATAGTGAATTCTTCACTATTATGGTAAGCGGTATGACAGCTGTTGCTGGATCAGTTCTTGTCGGCTATGCAGCAATGGGTATTCCGTTAGAGCACTTATTAGCAGCTGCAATAATGGCAGCTCCATCAAGCTTATTAATTGCGAAACTGATTATGCCAGAGACAGAAAAAGTAGATAATAACGTTGAACTTTCTACAGAACGTGAAGACGCAAACGTTATCGATGCAGCTGCACGCGGTGCATCTGAAGGTATGCAACTTGTTATTAACGTAGCAGCAATGTTAATGGCTTTCATCGCATTAATCGCTTTATTAAATGGATTATTAGGATGGGTTGGTTCTTGGTTCGATATTAAACTTAGCCTTGATTTAATCTTCGGTTACTTATTATCACCATTTGCAATCTTAATCGGGGTTTCTCCTGGTGAAGCTGTACAAGCAGCAAGCTTTATCGGTCAAAAACTTGCAATCAACGAATTCGTTGCATACGCAAACTTAGGACCACACATGGCAGAGTTCTCTGACAAAACAAATCTAATTTTAACATTTGCAATCTGTGGATTCGCAAACTTCTCTTCTATCGCAATTCAATTAGGTGTAACAGGAACGTTAGCTCCTACTCGCCGTAAACAAATTGCACAATTAGGGATTAAAGCAGTTATCGCTGGTACATTAGCGAACTTCTTAAACGCAGCAGTTGCAGGTATGATGTTCCTATAAACTTATATAGAGTCTTCTCTTTCTCCAAGAGAAGACTTTTTTCATGCAATCCAAACGTATTATATATATCTATCAAGCACCTTATCCCAAATATAAGAACATTATGATACAATAATGTTTAAGTCTTTTTATTTTTCTGATGAAAATAGAAATACTACTTGTTGTTGCCCTTCAAAAGAATGTAACGACATAGTCAATTTCTTAATAATTGCGCATACTACAAGTATCTATGGATGAAATAGCTTTAAGGAGGAAAGTTTTGTGAAAGATAAGTTCTATAAAATCCTCTCTATGTGGATTCTACAAATTGTATTTTATTTTACTACTGTACATGTGACGAATTATGAGCATGCGCTCATTTTTACAATAATATACGTAATCGTAAATGTACTATTCTTATTTTTAGCTGACAAAACAGCATTTATTTTCTTCATACTAGGGACCATTATTTCCGTATTTTATTTATTTTATCAAGCATGGCTTCATTTATGGAGTACATCAGATCAATGGCAATATATGATTATCCACTTCCTGATGGCAGCTAACTTCTTCATTGTATATATAACAACTCACCTATTGAAAAAAGTGATTCATGAAAATAAAACTTTAACTGAGCGTGTGAGAACATTAGAACAATATATTGGAGAATCAAAATTACTAACAAGACAAGAATTCGAGAGACGCCAAGCGTTATTAACGACTGCAATGAATCGTCGTAATGAAACAGGCGTTATCATTTACTTTGATTTCACTTCCTTTAGTAAATATACGAAGGAAAGTGTTATGGACCGTGTAGCTTCCTTATTAGTTGAAACGGTAAGGAATGATTTTGACCTTGCTGCTGAATATGATAATAATACGCTAGTTATTTTATTACAAAACACAAATGAAGCTGGTGCTGACATTGTAATGAACCGCCTAAAACCAAAAATGGAGCAATGGCTTGCTGCTGAAGCAATCCGAGATATAAAAATTTCACGCGAGCACATTGGAAACAAAGGACAGACACTGTTATGATGACTCTCGTTATACTTCTTTTATTTCTTCTGTTTTGCGTACTCGTTTTTTGGATTAGTATCACATTTTCAATTAAATATGTACTTATTTTTACGGCCTTTCTATTCTCTGGCTTACTCGTTTACTACTCTTTCTTAACAATCGCGGGCTTAATTCACCGAAATAGTAAACGAAAAGATCGTACGCTAGAACATTATCCAAGCGTCGATATTTTCATACCTGCCCATAATGAAGGCGTCGTTATTAAAGATACCTTAGAGGCGATGGCGAAGATTGAGTATCCCGGAAAGCTAACTATTTATTTATTAAATGATAACTCTCAAGATGAAACACCTGAAATCGGCGATGATTTCGACAAAGCTTATGCTCATATTCGCCATATTCGTGTTCCACCCGGTGAACCGAAGGGTAAATCACGTGTACTAAACTACGGCCTTAGTATTTCAGATGGTGAATACTTCTGTGTGTACGATGCAGATAACCAACCTGAACCACACGCACTGCGAATGCTTGTAGAGCACGCTGAAACAACTGAAGATGCTGTTGGAGCTGTTGGACATGTTCGTACAGTAAACGAAAAAAGAAACTGGTTGACGCGAATGATTTCGCTAGAATTCCAAATCTTCCAGCTCCTTATGCAATCTGGACGCTGGTTACTATTCCAAACAGGCTCACTGACAGGAACAAATATGCTTCTTCGTCGCTCCGCACTAGAAGAGCTTGGTGGCTATGACCCTTACGCAATTGCAGAAGATGCTGAATTAACATTAAGAATTACACAAAAAGGTTATCTCTTACCAATCGTCCCAGAATCAGTTACTTGGGAACAAGAACCAGAGCATTTAAAAATTCTTATTAAACAACGTACACGTTGGCTCCAAGGGAATTTATACATTTTAGAAAAAATGTTCTCGTCATTAAGTTTCTTTAAAGGAAAACTTCTCGTCCATTCCTTACAACAAGTTCTAGTGTATGTTGTATTTTGGCTATTCCTAATCATTTCAAACGTTTGGTTTGTAATTGGGCTACTCGGGATATTCCAAATTCAATATAGCATTCCGCTACTATTTATGTGGTATGTCGCATATATTACATATGTTTCTCAATTATTTAGTGCCCAGAGTGTCGAACGAACCTTTACACCGACTAATATTTTTATTAGCGTTATTATGTACTTTACGTACGCACAGCTCTTTACGTACTTATTTATTCGTAGCTTAATCTTATACTTACGTGCAAAGAGCAAGAAACAAGTCATTGGCTGGGATAAGACAGTTCGATTCAAAAAAGATAAATAATAACAATAAGCACAGAGCGCCGTATGCTCTGTGCTTATTTATTGCCGTATAAATTATATATCAGACAATACCCCTTAGCTGAAAGTAATTTCACGTCCATCCCCCAACGAACGATCGACCTTCATTTATATACGAAAAAGTGATTGCTATTTTTGTAGAACCAATTGCTTCTCTTGCTGTTCTTTGCGCGTTTCAGTCTTAGGTTCCGTGCTTTCTTGGACACTACGATGTGCCACACGTTTCAAACAAATATGCTTCCACTTTCTTTCGTAACGTTTCATTATTCTAGATGTCCCCCTTGAATGCGCTTTAAAACTATTTGAAATCGCTTACAGGAAATAATATAGCACATATATATAAACGTGACAACACATTTCCGACAATTTTTTGTCAAAAATATGAATAGAATTCGTAAGGTATCGAATATTGTCGAAACCTATCGTTTTTTCTTCGTATAAAAGGCATACTACTTATATGGTAAAGTATTTTATTTCCCCTACCCGCATTTCAAATTCCTTCTATATAAATTGAAACTTTCATTAGCCATCACCAATCGGGCTTTTACAAGCAGCTCGATTTATTTGCTTTTGCTGAATTTTGAGGTGGGGTTCTTACTGCTCAGCAAATAGAGGGATAAAAAAAGAGCTGATATGAAATCAGCTCTTTTCCTTCTATTATTAATGACGCTTCATACGTCCTTCTTTTTGTAACTCTTTAAATAAAGCTGCCATCATAAAGAAAATAACAAAGACGAACGGGAATGCTGCAATGATAGCTGCCGTTTGTAAGGCTTCTAATCCGCCAATATATAATAGCGTAGAAGCTATCGCGGCTAGAACGATACCCCAAATCATTTTAATACGATTTGGTGGGTTTAAACTACCATGTGTCGTTAACATTCCTAAAACAAATGTTGCAGAGTCTGCAGATGTAATAAAGAATGTTGCAATAAGTAAAATACCTAAAACTGATAAAGCTGATCCAAAGCTGCCCATCTGATCGAACATAGCGAATAATCCTACTTCTGTTCCCATCTCTTTAATTTTTTCAAACATATGTGCATCACCAAACAGCTCCATATGAATACCTGTTCCGCCGAAAACTGAGAACCAAAGTGCACCAATTACGGTCGGCACAAGTAACACACCGATAACAAACTCACGAATCGTACGTCCTCGTGAAACACGAGCAATAAACGTACCTACGAACGGTGACCAAGCAATCCACCATGCCCAATAGAAAATTGTCCATGACTGAATCCATTGATTCCCACCTTCGTCTAATGGACTTAAACGGAAACTCATACTTGGCAATTCCTGAATGTAAGAACCAATTGTTGAAGTGAAGTAATTCATAATAAAGTTTGTTGGACCTGCAAATAATACAATGATCATAAGTGCAAACGCAAAAATAATATTCGTATTACTTAAATATTTAATTCCTTTATCAAGACCTGTTTGCGCAGATAACATAAATAATACTGTTACGATTGCAATAATAACTAACTGAGTCGTTAATGAGTTCGGGATAGATGTTAAATAACTAACACCACCTGCAATTTGTTTCGCACCAAGACCTAATGACGTTGCAACACCAAACACAGTTGCGAAAACAGCTAACACATCAAATGAATGAGCAATACGCCCGTGTTCCCCGCCCTTAAATAACGGACCTACTGTCGCACTAATCGTACTTGCTTTTCCTTTTCTAAAAGTAAAGTAAGCAATACATAACGCTACAAACGCATATAGTCCCCAAGGATGTAATCCCCAATGGAAAAATGAAAAACGCAGTGCAAGGCGCGCACTTTCCTCAGTTGCACTATCTCCAAACGGAGGTGCGTATAAATGGTTTAATGGTTCGGCAACGCCCCAGAAAACTAAGCCAATACCCATACCAGCACTAAATAACATAGCAAACCATGTCATATAACTATAATCAGGTTCATCATCATCTTTACCTAAACGAATAGAACCGTATTTCGAAACAATTAAAAAGATAGACACACCTAAAATAATAGACACGGAAATAATATAAAACCACCCGAACTTACTAACTAATGCAGTTTGAATTGCGGTTGTTACATTTCCTAAGCTACCTTTTCCAATAATAGATTCGGGAATAATCCCCCAAATTGTAAATGCAATACATAATGTTAATGAAACGATGAATGTTTTTGTCAGTTTCCTCATCAAATCCCCCTTCGTAGGTTTCGCTTTTGTAAATAACATAAATTCCGATATGTAAAATCGGATAGAAAACTATAATTTTGCGGTGATTTTCTTACTTTCACCTTCACCAATTCGAATTCTTATGGACAGCCTTACCTTTCGTATAACCTTTTCACTCTGCAAGAGCTACAAGTTAGAAATACTGCTGTCAAATTGTGTGAGAAAAACGCGGATAGGAATGTATTTTCCTAAAAAAGGATGTGTTACATATGTAAAAAAGGGCAAAGTTCTTCCCTGCAACCCTTTCGTTTTGTAACAATTATGCGGTTTTTTTGCTAGTATATAGCACGTGTTTATAGCTTCACAAACAAAATGTTTATGTTTATATAACTATATTACCCATAAAACGGTAAAATACTCAAGGAATGTAATCGTTTAGTAAACATCATGTAATATTCCTGTAACATTTTTATTTACGTCGAAAAAAACATGTTGTATTAAATATTTTGAATATAACTAGAAACCTATGAATCATATAGAATGAAAAACGCTTTCCTATATTTTTTGTTATATTACAGGATGTTAACGACTTATTACGAATGGTTTGTAATTGTGTGTTTTCCCCAAATCCGAAAAAATCTGTTGCTATAATGAGGACACGAAAACAAACGCAATGGAGGCTATCATGAAAAAATTAATTGGTATAGCAACAGCAGCAGTTTTTGGTCTTGGGATTTTCACATCATCTGCTAATGCAGAAGCTGTTGTAACAACAGACGTACTAAACGTACGCGAAAACCCTACTACTGAATCAAAAGTTGTCGGTAAATTACTAAACGGTAATAAAATAGATGTTCAAAATACAGAGAACGGATGGTCAAAAATTACTTTAGACGGTAAAGACGCATTCGTAAGTGCAGAGTTCACAAAAAGCATCTACTACGTAACAGCTAACGTATTAAACGTACGTGCTGAAACGAACACAAACTCAGAGGTTCTTGGAAAGTTGAAGAAAGACGATGTAATCGAAACAACGAACCAAGTACAAAATGAGTGGTTACAATTTGAATATAACGGGAAAACAGCTTATGTTCATGTTCCTTTCTTAACAGGTACAGCACCTGTAATTGAGAAACAAGAAACAACTGCTCCTGCTAAAGCTGAAGCACCAGCTAAGGCTCAAGCAAAACCAGCTGCTAAGCCTGCTGTGAAAGCTGCTGAAACTAGCGAACCATCTGGTGGTCGTGAGTTAACAGTTGTAGCTACAGCATATACAGCTCACCCGAGCGAAAACGGTGGCACATATGGCGGCCGTGTATTAACTGCAATGGGTCATGATTTAACTGCGAATCCAAACATGAAAATGATCGCTGTTGACCCGAAAGTAATCCCATTAGGATCTAAAGTATGGGTAGAAGGTTACGGAGAAGCTATCGCTGGAGATACTGGTGGTGCAATTAAAGGTAACCGTATTGATATCTTACTTGGATCAGATAGCGCTGCTCAAAAATGGGGACGCAAAACTGTTAAAGTGAAAATTTTAAAATAACCAATGACTGCTAAATTACAAGCCGGTTCTCTTTATTGAGAGCTGGCTTTTATTTATTTATAATACATATAAGGAGGCTACGCCCATGAATGTACAAGCAAAAGTAGACTGGATTGGTACGCCAAAACCGTACATATATAAAGATGAAGTGACATATAACGCTACTTCTATTGATTTTTCACTCGCTGGCGATGATAACCGCTATAAGTTAATTGTGCTCAAGTCTGAAAACAATACACATTACAAAATTGTGCAATATGGAATAAAACCAGGCTCTCAAAAGCCATTTCCTATCGACATTCCATTTGAACAAAACATGTTACCAATTATAGAGCAAATATTACATGATCCGTATGTACAAGCGATACTAAAGGAAACACACTCATAATTGTAAAAAAATATATCAACGATTTTTCGATTATATCTATCATAACTTACGATATATCAACGGTTCGACACGAAATATCGATTTAGCTACAAAAAAGAAGCTGTTCAAATATTGAACAGCTTCTCTCATATTAACGAGTTGGACCAGATACATCTTCTGATTTCAACGTATTATTTGCACCAAGAGAATGATACAACATCTTTCCATTTCCATTCACAGTTATAATATGTTCGTTATTAAAACTTTTGAACTTCACAGATCCATCACCGTAACGAATATGATACTCTTCATATGTCGTTACTTTATATTTCGTAGCACTTTGACGCTCTACATTACGAACTTCCATCGTTAATAAGTCTTCTGTAATTCCTTTTTTGTGTAAATACTGTATATAATCACGGTCTTCCTTATACGATTTCCCGCTCTTATCATAATTATTTTCAATTAAACTAAAATCATTTAATGAAATTGCACGTACGTTATCATAAATATGATTTCTTACAAATTCGCCCACTGCTGAACTTGATGCTTCTTTCGGGAATTTTAAGTAATATGTGCTTTGGTCTCCCACTTTAACGCTTTCTGATTTAATTAAACCAAACTCAGCATTTTTCTCTAAATGCACTTCTACTGTTTCATCTGTTGGTACAGGGCCAAGCTTATAACTTCCATAATTTAATTTTCCACGTTTTTTCCCATTCACAAATACAGTTGCATCACTTTCATCAGAAGAAATGCTTACATACTTGCCTTCAAGCGATAAATCCACTTTCACCTTCTCGCTCTGTTCATCCGCTAAATCTACTTCTTTCTCTGTTTCTAATTCAGTAAGTTCTGTCTTCGCCGTTGCCTTTACAACATATGTACCTGGGAAGTATGGCCCCAACTCTTTCGAAGTTTTATCACTAGAAAGCTCTGCTTCTTTTTTGTCATTCACATATATTTCTGCATTTTTTGCAGTTGTACTAACGCTCATATAATAAGATTTCATGCTGAACTTATACTTTGGATATAATAACCACTCTTTTCCCTCTTCTACTATTTCCCCGTCCTTAAATGAAGATTTATCTTTTGTTAACTTTTGATCTACTGTCTCTTTCTGTAAATAAGACAGTAATTGTTTGTTGTAAGAAGGATTCTCTTTTAAATAACGTATGTACGCTTTAAGATCCTCTGTCTTAATCTTTAAGCTTGAATCATTTGCTTTTACAAACTCATCAATTGCATTAATATCTTTCTTTTGGAATGCTTCAATCATTACATTTACTTGCTTTTCTTTTGAAAACTTATATGCTCCAAATTTATATGCCCCAAATAATAATGCAGCAATAATGGCAAAACCAATGATTAAAAATAAATTTTTCTTACTTTTCACTGGTTTTGTCTCGCTTTGTAATTCTGTATATGAAGCAGCAGTGTTATCAACGATTACTTCTACTTTACTCCCACACTCAGGACAAAAGTTCAAATGGTCTGCAACATTCTTTTTACATGTTCCACAAAACTTCAACGTGCTCTCCTCCTATTTTTTAGCTAATTTCATTCCAGCAAATGCCGCTACATATGTCACAATAAAACTAAACAAAATTAAATATGTAAATGAATTTTGCATAGATAGTACTGTTCCGCTTGTTCCAAATAAACTTGTTACAGTTCCTGAAACATTAATTTGGAACTTAGAAATCATATTCATTACAATCATCATAATTGTGTAAGAACCACTGCATACCGCTAATGTAATATATATATTGGCAGTCGGTAATTTAGCTAACTTTCTTCCCGCTCTAAACATAAAGAACAATGGAATAATAAGCAGTAATAAACCGTAATGGAATACGTTATTCACTTTATCAAATTCTGCAAGGCTTTCCTCATTTGCTCCTTTTGAAATTAATATCTCTCTAAGCTCTACGCCATTTACAGAGACGCCTGATATAAATGAAAACGATAGTGTGCTCTCATATACATTTGATTTCTTACCAATTCTAGTAAATTCCTTACTAAGTGCTGGACTTGATACTTCTAACGGCGCAAAATGAGCCATACTCCATAATTGAGGTGTTAACTCTAATGCTAATAATGTACTTTCAGATTTTAAAGTTGTTATTTCTTTTAATGGTTCAATACCGTCTTCCTTACTTACTAACGCCATAATACAAACTGCTACCGCTGTTACTAAAAGTCCTTTTATCATAGCTGAAACACCGTAATAAACAGACGCTCCATATGGCATTAACTCTTGAAATGCTACTGCCATATTGTTTTTGCTTGTATGAGCAATAAATCCTAATAAGGTAAATAATGTCCCACATACAAAACCACTCAATAAACTCTTCATCGCTGAATAGCCAACCGTAATCTTACCTGCTTCTGAGAATGGGATTGCAAAAGATTGTGATGCTATAAAACTTATAATGAATAAAAAGACTCCATAAATAATACCAACTGTTCCTGCCATAAAGATTTGATCTTTAATCGTTTTCGCAACATGCTGTTTCCCTAACCAAATTCCTGTACCAGCGAAAATAATAAATGGAATGATTAATAATAATGTAAATGGAGTATGCCAAGATAAAGAAAATATCAATCCACTATCATCGTTAGCTGTAAAACCAAGTAAATGGTAACTTAACATCGTAGAAGTTGCACTCGAATAAAAACTTGGCAACATTTCTAATTCTTTCGCAAATTTGCTAAACATCTCACTTAACATAGAGGCAAATAATAAACTACCAATCCAACCAGCAATTAACATGAGAATACTTGCAACAGCCCCACCAATAAAACCTTTTTGTAAAACGGCTTTATCTGCTTTAAATTCAACTTTAGGAGCACCATCCATTGTAGGCAATTTTACAGATTGTTCTTTTTTCTTCACAACAGATAAAGAATACCCACACTTTTGACAATATAAATTTTTTTGAGCATTTTCACTGCCACAACCTCTGCAGTATTTTGCAGTATCTTTTTCTAATGTTACTGCATCTATAGCTCCTGCAATCTCCATACTACCTTCATTTGGGCAATAATTTACTTCTTCACCATGTTGTTTTCCACATGTGCGACAATACATTTAATTCACTCCCCACTTTGCTTAATTCCACAAACTGGACAGTAAGTAGAGTTTTTATCGATATGCTCATTACATGAAATACAATTTACCATTTCACCTTCATTTTCTACTGCTAACATCGGGTTAGGCTTTCCACACGAACCACAAAACTTATCATTTATTGATAAAGGTCCACCACATTCACATGTAGCTTTTTCACCTTGTTGTTTTTGCAATTCAACAATGCGCTTTCTTGCTTGATAAATAGCTACATCAAATTCTTGAACTGGAGCAATCATTTCTTTTAAGCTCGCTTCATTTACTCCACTTCCTCTTAATTGAACATACACTTGCTGTCCAACCTCTAATAGAACCTCTGCTTTTTTCTGCATTTGCACTTGCATTCCCTTTTTCAATTGAGCAATTTCTTGTGCAACTTGCAACTTCATTTTCCCTTGTTCTATTCCTTCTTGTAACTTATTCATTCCACTACCTAACTTCGTCTGTAAATCTGACAAATCATTTCTCCTCCTATACATATATATTCATATATGAAATTAACATTTTATATATTACCATGATTTTCAAGTTATGTAATCCAAATTTCATTTTTTCTGTTTTGAGCATTTTTTGTTTATAATGGTAAAGGAAAGAAATATGTGTACGGAGGAATATTATGCTGCAACACTCAATTACGAAAGATGAAATTATGATGATTGCGAATGAGTTCGTTCAAGGACTAGATCCACAGCAAACAGCTGATCAGGAACATGTCGCTACAGCTCGGCACCTATATCGTAGTGGTGTTGTCTACAACGTTGACTTTGATGGTTATACACTATCAGGAACTGTAGATGCGGAAGGCAACGTATATAGCGTTCATATTCCGATTCGTAATGTCGCTGAAAGTTATTGTGATTGCTTCGCACCAACACAATGTGAGCATATGCTCGCTGTATTACTATCTGCAGCGTCTAGTTTCGGGCAAGTAGGAGATGTATTAACTTTATTTAAAAATAATACGAAACCTTCCCTTCCTCCTATTCGAACTGCAAGACAAGTATTGCAATCATCAGCTTTTGAAGAAACGGATTATAAAAGTTGGGAATCGTATTTTGAAAAAGAATATGAATCATTTAAAAAAGAACAAGCTCGCCTTACTTATAAACAAATGTATTTTCTTATGAGTATCTTTACAGATTTCTATACGAAACTTGAGCGGAAAGCTCCGCGCGTCATCGCCATACATGAATTATTCAGATTACATGCAGCACTTTACTGCTTTCAAAAATTATTAGAAGAAATCCAGGCATTCGAAGCAAACAAAACGTATTCTTATCACCAACCTGTTAATGTCGTTCGCCTATTTGTAGACAAAGTGGAATCCATCGTTCGGGACTTACAATCAGAAGCGATTCCTTCAGAGTCTGAAATAATTTTGCAAGAAACAGCTCGTCTTGTTCATGAAGTATTCTTCTCTACCGACGCTTATACACAAGAGCGATTTTTCATTTATCGCCACATATGGAGTGAACTTTTAAACAATAAAGAGAAAATACAAGAGGAAGAAAAACGAATCGATACGAAAATCAATCCACTATCTAAAGCATTAGCGTCTTCTCACCTTCTCTTTTTAAATGAAGAAGATCTACTAGCGATGGACTTACTAAAAAAACAGCCTGCTTCTGTTGTGAGTCTATACTTCTATTGGTTAGAAGAACTATTAAGTGGCATGCAGTGGGAACGTGCAAAAAACTGGCTTTCCTTTACGTATAAACAAGTAAAGAAAACGATCCAAGATCACGAAAATACGATTTTCATAAAAGATATCGTTCGGCTATTTGTAATCATGTATGAAACATACGCAACACATACAAATGAACAAGCTGGCTTTGAAATGATTTTACAAGAACTATTACCGTATAGTTTCACAAACTATGAACAGTACGTACTCGCGAAAAAACAGTATCACACATGGGCAGAGCTTCATCTCTTATATGGGTTTGAAGCAATTGAACTGTTAAAAGAACCACTGAAAGACATTGAGAAAGAAGCGCCAGAAGCAGCACTTCCTCTTTATCATCTTGCTGCTGTAGAGGCAATTGAAGAACGAAATCGTAAATCATATAGACGCGCAGTTCGTTACTTAAAGAAATTACGTACATTATATAAACGATTAAAACGCACCGATGAATGGGATGCTTTCATTATTCACATCGCCAATCTCCATTCACGTCTGCGTGCACTACAAGAGGAATTACGGAAAGGAAAATTAATCGATGATCAATCAAACTGAAGTAACAATTAGGCTCCAGCATGTTAGTCAAGGTTGGTTCCTTTGGGGAGAAGATGACAGTGGTACTCCATTATCCGTAACAAGTTGGAAACGAAATGCATTCACATGGCACTCCACTTCTTTCTACGGTACGTTTCTAAAAGAAGCAACCTTCGAAGGAAAACAAGGTGTGCTACTAACAAATGCACAAGCCTTTGAATACATTGCAAACAAACCGATGAATTCCTTTGCACATATTCAACTGAACGGCCCTATTACAGCACTTACAAAAGATGCAAATGAATTATGGGATGCCTTTACGAGTGGTAGCTTCGTACCAGATATGGAGCACTGGCCCAAACAACCATCTTGGAAAGTTCAAAATACGCCAATTGAAGATGACACATTAGCATCTCTTTTCTCAGCAGCAGTTAATGAAAGCATATTACAAGATAATCGTTCAAATGACGGCTGGGAAGATGCTAAAAGACTATATGAACATTACGACTTTACGAAAAGACAATTGGAAACAGCACTACATGAAGAAGATTGGCTTCGAAAAATTGGTTATATTGAAGATGATCTTCCGTTTACAATCGGACTAAGACTGCAAGAACCACAAGAAGAATTTGAAATGTGGAAGCTTGAAACAATCGTGACACCAAAGCGCGGGGCGCATCGCATATATATATATGAAAACATCGATTCCTTACCGAAAAGATGGCACGATTACGAAGAACGGATTACAGAAACACAAGAAGGTTTTAGTAAGCTCATACCGTGGTTAAAAGAAGGAGATACGTTCCGAAATGAGCTCTTTGAAACCGAAGCGTGGAACTTCTTAACAGAAGCAAGCAATGAATTACTTGCAGCCGGCATTACAATTTTACTACCATCATGGTGGCAAAATTTAAAAGCAACAAAACCGAAATTACGTGTCCAGCTGAAGCAAAATACAGTACAAACACAATCGTTCTTCGGTATGAATACGCTCGTTAATTTTGACTGGCGAATTTCGACGAACGGCATTGATTTATCAGAAAGCGAATTTTTTGAACTCGTTGAACAAAACAAACGTCTATTTAATATAAACGGTCAATGGATGCGACTAGATCCAGCCTTTATCGAAGAAGTAAGGAAACTCATGAACCGTGCCGATAAATACGGATTAGAGATGAAAGATGTTTTGCAACAACATTTATCAAATACGGCTGAAACAGAAATTGTAGAAGATGATAGTCCGTTTACTGATATTGAAATCGAACTAGATGGATATTATGAGGAACTATTCCAAAAGCTGCTTCATATTGGAGATATTCCAAAAGTAGATGTCCCTACTTCACTAAACGCAACACTTCGTCCGTATCAACAACACGGCATTGAATGGTTATTATATTTACGAAAGCTTGGATTTGGAGCATTGCTAGCTGACGATATGGGACTCGGGAAAAGTATTCAAACAATCTCTTACTTACTATATATAAAAGAAAACAATCTCAAAACAGGCCCTGCATTAATCGTAGCGCCGACATCTGTTCTTGGAAATTGGCAAAAAGAATTTGAGCGTTTCGCACCGAATTTACGTGTTCAATTACATTACGGAAGTAATAGAGATAAAGGCAATTCATTTGAATATTTCCTTCAATCGGCAGATGTTGTATTAACATCTTATGCATTGGCTCAGCTCGATGAGGAAGAATTGACTTCATTATGCTGGGATGCTGTTATTTTGGATGAAGCACAAAATATTAAGAACCCACATACGAAACAGTCGAAAGCAGTACGAAACTTGCAAGCAAATCACAAAATCGCTTTAACTGGTACGCCGATGGAAAATCGCCTCGCTGAACTTTGGTCCATTTTCGACTTTATTAATCATGGATATCTCGGAAGCTTAGGGCAATTCCAACGCCGCTTCGTCACACCGATTGAAAAAGATCGTGATGAAGGAAAAATTCAGCAAGTTCAACGGTTTATCTCACCATTTTTACTGCGCCGAACGAAGAAAGATCAAACGGTCGCATTAAATTTACCAGATAAACAAGAACAAAAAGCTTACTGTCCTCTTACTGGTGAACAAGCTTCCTTATATGAACAACTTGTTCAAGATACACTGCAAAATGTCGAAGGATTAAGTGGAATTGAAAGACGCGGCTTTATATTACTTATGCTGAACAAGCTAAAACAAATTTGTAATCATCCAGCTCTTTATTTAAAAGAAGAAGAGCCACAAAATGTCGTTGAACGCTCTATGAAAACAAAAACGTTAATGGAGCTCATCCAAAATATAAAAGATCAAAATGAAAGTTGCCTCATCTTCACTCAATACATCGGCATGGGGAACATGCTAAAGCGTGTGCTAGAAGAAAAATTCGGCCAGCGTGTCCTCTTCTTAAACGGTAGTGTACCGAAAAAAGATCGCGACAAGATGATTGAGGAGTTCCAAAACGGAACGTATGACATTTTTATCTTATCCTTAAAAGCTGGCGGAACAGGATTAAACTTAACCGCTGCCAACCATGTCATTCACTACGATCGTTGGTGGAACCCAGCTGTGGAAAATCAAGCAACAGACCGCGCATATCGCATTGGTCAAAAAAGATTTGTTCATGTTCACAAACTCATTACAACAGGAACATTAGAAGAAAAAATTGATGAAATGCTAGAAAGAAAACAATCTCTAAACAATGCGGTCATCACAAGCGATAGCTGGATGACTGAACTATCAACAGACGAACTAAAAGAATTACTTGGTGTATAAAGTGAAACTTGAATTAGGCCAGTTACGTAGAGTTTTACTACCCGCAAAAAAAGCGCTAATCTCGAAATGAGATTAGCGCTTTTTTCTATTCCAAAACCAATTACTTATTATAATCCCTGTTAATCCACCGCACGTATCAAGCAATGAATCTTGCCACATCGGTGTACGGTCTCCCGTAAACCATTGGTGAATTTCATCAAATGTTGCATATCCTGCAACGAAAAGAAGGGCATATATAAAACACCTTTTTCTCGAATAACCCGATCGATGAAAAGCGTAATAAATCAATGAACCTAGCATAAAGAACACCATAAAATGAGCACCTTTACGAAGGAAAAACTCAATAAATCCGCCTACACCTTTATTCGCAATACTAACAGGTGTACCTCCACCATAATCGATAGATACCCATGAAAAATGCTCTTTCACAAACTCAACATTTACATATTGCTCAATATCCGAGCGCATATCCTGCTTTTTATATGGCTGTGCCGAAGAGTAGAAAATCAGCCCCATCCATAGTAATACAGGAATCCAAAATAACAATTTACGATTCATTCTCCAGAAATCTCCTCTCTTAATCTTTTAAGGGTACCAAAAAAAAGAAAAAATTTCACGCCAAAACATGACATTTGCACCCTACTTATAAAGTGAAAGGAGGTGATACACATGGCAATTGAAACAATCGTAATGGATTTAACTTTACGTCTAGTCTTAAACAACGGATTAGATAAGAACGGAAAAACAGTTTTCAAGAGCAAACAATTTAAACGTGTTAAAACAAATGCAAGCTTAGATCAAGTACACAACGTAGCTCATGCTCTCGCTTCCTTATAAGCATCACCACTTCACGCTGTACAACTGGTAAGCACATCAGATCTTTCTAAACTATAAAGTAAAACTCGGATCAGTGGGGATTTTATTCATCCCCACTGATTATTAGCCCACAATTTAACTGGCAGACCCGAATCCCCTAAATAGCGGGATAAATACAAAGGAGGGAATAATACATGCAAGTACTAGAGTTGATTTTCGCGAAAGAAGATGGAAAAACAGTCGTTTTTTCTATCGATGCACAAGTTGTAAATCAAGTAATGGATACAATCCTTACCTCATCTGTATTTTCATCCATTGATGAAAATACACGAAAAAAGGGAGCTCGCCTTGTAGAAAAAAATGTATCTGAAGTTCCAATTACTCTATAAAATGAAAAGGACGAATCTGCATCATTTTGCAGATTCGTCTTTTTTCTTCGGCATTTCAATCGGAATAAAAATCTTTGAAAAACCGACGCATACGTACTTATAATGTTCTTCACCTATATCAAACTCAGTCGTATATGTTGAGAAGAATATATAATCATTTCGCTTCGTATAATGATCAATTAATAACCCAACTTGTGGCTCAACATACTTTTTCGCTAACTTTTTACCGGCCGATGCCAAGTCGCCAAGGAGACCCTCTTCATTCTCTTTTTGAACTTCATCTAGCTTCTTACTCACATCATTACGCTTCATAAACTGCTTCGCTGCCCATTCTGTATATTCTCCTTTACTCGGATTACTGTTTGCTAAATATACTAGGAGAACGACAACTAAAGCCATAATAATATACTTTTTCTTCATACTATATCACCGCCTACTCTTTTCTATTTTCATATATATGTACAAGCGATGCAAATTAGAAAGACTATCACCTATTGATTGTAAACGAATAGCCAAAATTTACAATATGAAATAGAATATTAACAATAAATTCACTTAATTTATATATAATTATATTCAGAATAAAAATTATAAGAGGGGGGATATAGAATTATGGATAATGAAAACAACATTTTTATTTCTAGTTCTACAATGATGCTTGAACCATGTAAACACCCTTATTACCGCACAAAAATTATCGACAGTAGCGGGAACCATCTTTACTCCTGTCAAACTGCTCTCCAACTTATACAGAAATCTTGTCTAACAAATATTCATTCTACTTATCAAGGGAGACGTAATGCCGTAAAAAAAAAATTTAAATTTAAACAAAACGTTCCAATTCCGATCAATCATAGAGAATATATTTGTGCTTTCCCAACAGAATCTCCTGCTTTTCCAAATTGTATTTGGCTTTTCTTCAAACATGTTCATACAATAGAGTTTTTCAAAAAAGCTAAACGAGCTAAAATTCATTTTTCAAATGGAGCTACCGTAACGATACAAATTAATTCCCATAAGTTAAGCCAGCAATTATGGAAAGCTGGATATGTATTATCCCAAATGAACATGCTAGATTCATCACCTTAATAACAAATAGAATGGAAGGTAGTATTTCTCTACCTTCCATTCTATTTGCTGTTTTTATCCTCTTACACTATCTCGCATTTTCTCGATTGCTTGCCGATACATCCATCTTACTTGATAACATGTCATTTCCGTCTCTAAAGCGATTTCTCCCATCGTCTTCCCTACAAAAAAACGTTTAAAAATAATATACTTCTCCTTCTCATCTAACACACTCATAAATTCCTTCACTCTTATTTCAACGTCTTCAAAATGAAAGATATCCTCATACTCTCCTACACATACACATCTCTCCTGCACTGCGAACTCTTTCTTCAATCTCTCTAATATATAACCTCGCACCGTTACAACTGCATATGCGGGAAAACTCCCTTTCTCTGCATCATACCTTTCATACGCATACCAAAGACCAATTAAACCACATTGATAATACTCTTCATAATCTTTACGAATACCTAATTTCTTTATTTGATTTACAATCATCCCTTCATACAAAACAATTGCCTCTTTAAAAGTCGCTGGCTTCACACAGTACCCGTTTCTAAAAGGTATACCTTTCTAGTATTCCGTGGTACCTTTTCACAATATAAAAATAAAGAAAAGATTTCACTGTGAGTAATTTCAAATACTACCGACGGAATTTGAAATTACACTAAACCGTATTTAAAATTCTGCTGGTAGTAATTGAAGTAAGGGTAAAAATAAAAAAGGTGACTCCTTTAAAGAGTCACCTTTTTAAAATAATATGTTATGCACCAAAGCCGCTTACTAAACCTCTTACAACGCCTAATGCAATTGTTAGGATAAAGAAGATTACAATTAAAATCGTAGCTTTTTTCTTACTTAAACCAGCTACAATGTGTAAGCCTAGTCCTGTTAGAATGAGGCTCCAAATATTAAAAATTTCAATTGAAGAGGCAATTCCATGTGCTACTGTCCCTTGTTCAAATAAAGGAGCTAAACTTGTATAAACATCAGTGCCATTTCCATCAAAAATAAATCCTAATCCTGCATTTAACAATCCGCCGATATAATAAACCAGATTAGCATATAAGTAAATCGATAATATTTTCATGTACGGTGTATCATTGCTCATAAACATCATAATAATTTTATAAAAACCTGCCGCAATAAAGAGACCTATAGGTGTCCCTAATAGACCAACAAGTGCGCCTCCACCAAGGGTAAATCCTTTTACCATTGCCCCTGCTTCACCATTTAATTCTTTTGCCAATTCTGGAGTACTAATTAATGTTAAGTAAGACACTGCTGTTGCTATAATCGTTCCTAATATAACAAATAAGAAAAATACTCCCCATATCGGACTTTTCGTCTTCATTCTCTCAAACTGCTCACCTGGAGAAGTAATCATTCCAAATAATGATGGCTTTTTTGAAACTACATCTTGCGTATTAATATTTGCTTCCATTATAACGCCTCCTTCTATTTATATAACCCGTTCTAACGGGCGGTTCACTTCCTCACGCAAGAGGCTACGAACCGCCCACTAGAACGGTAACGTGTAGTTCTACTACACTATTAATTACTCATAACGCAATGCTTCAATTGGATCTAATTTTGCGGCTTTGTTCGCTGGAATTAATCCGAAAATAATACCGAGTGTCATCGAGAACAGTACGCCTCCAACGACAACTTCCCATGAAACGAGTGGTGGCCATTTTGCGAATGTAGAAACGATATATGCTCCACCATACCCAAGACCAATTCCGATTAAACCACCTAGAAGTGTTAACATAACGGCTTCAATTAAAAACTGTAATAAAATTTTACTACGCGTTGCTCCAAGTGCTTTACGTATCCCAATTTCGCGCGTACGCTCTGTTACAGATACGAGCATGATATTCATAACACCGATACCACCAACGACTAGTGAAATACCAGCGATACCACCGATGATCATCGTCATAATGTTAGTAACTTTAGAAACACCTTCTTGGAATTCTTTTAAATTCACCAGCTCATATTTACCTGGAATATCGCTTGGTTTACGACTATTTAATACATCAACAGCTTTTTTCCCTGCCGTTTCTAAATTATCTACGTTTTTAGATTGAATGGCGATACTTTGAATTTCATCTGTTCCGTATAAGACGGGCCATAAAGTAAGAGGAATTAACATTTCCTCAGCCTCGAACCCCATAAATTCATTATCTGATTTATAGACACCAATAATTTGCATCGGTTGCCCTTTCATTTCAATAATTTTCCCTACTGGATTTTCATCTTTAAATAACGTCTCTTCTGATTTCGTACTAATCATAACAACATTATTTCCTTGTGAAATATCAGATTCATTTAATGAACGGCCTTTAACCACTTTCACTTTATTTACTTCAAAATACTCACTATCAAGTCCAATAACATTAATCATTGATTTTTTATCATTAATATCCATTGTTTCCATCGTATTATTCGTCGTAATAACATGAGAAACATCTTTAACTTGCTTTACTTCCATAATATCTTCTTCTGTTAATTTCGGTACTTGATGCCCACCCATACTAAACTCATCATTAATATCTGGTTTAAATTGAATTGGCATAAGATTATTACCAGAACCAGCGATTTTCGACTTCAACATCGCTTCTCCGCCTTGCCCAATTGCAACGACAGTAATAATCGAACCTACCCCGATAATAATACCGAGCATCGTAAGAGCTGAACGCAGTTTATGAGCTAAAATAGAAGATAAGGCAATTTTTATACTATCTAGTAAACTCATACCGCACACCTTCTATCTTCTGTAACTTTCCCGTCTCGCAGTACAATGCGGCGGGAAGAATACGCTGCTACTTCCTCTTCATGCGTAACCATAACAATCGTCGTACCTTCTGCATTAAGCTTCGTGAAAATATCCATAACTTGCTCACCAGACTTTGTATCAAGTGCACCAGTCGGTTCATCGGCCATAATGAACGTTGGATTATTCGCAATCGCTCTTGCAATCGCTACACGCTGCTTCTGTCCACCTGATAACTCATTTGGTAAATGATGCACGCGATCTGCCAATCCAACTTTACCTAACGCCTCCAAAGCACGTTTGCGACGCTCCGCTTTCTTCACGCCACCATATACGAGCGGAAGCTCAACATTTTCCACTGCGGAAAGACGAGGTAGTAAATTAAAATGCTGGAATACAAAGCCAATATATTCATTACGAATTAAAGCAAGCTTTGACTCGTCTGCTGTTAAGATATTCACGTCATTCAACACATATTCGCCTTCTGTTGGACGATCTAAACAACCGATAATATTCATAAGCGTTGACTTACCTGAACCGGATGGCCCCATAATAGAAACGAACTCACCGCTCTGAATTGTTAAACTAATACCATGCAAAATCGGCACCGCCAATTTCCCTTGATAATAAGTTTTAGCAATATTATTTAACGTAATCATTTCTCTTTCACTTCCATTCCGTCATACACATCGTCGGAAGGATTTTTAACCACCTTTTGCCCCACTGTTACGCCTTCTATAACCTCTGTCCAGTCTCCATCAGTAGAACCTTTTTTCACATTTTGTTTACGAAGCTTCCCTTTATCCTCAACATAAACAAATGCATCATCGCCTTTTTCTACAATGCTTTTACTTGGGACAGCAATCATCGTCTTATTCTCTAAGTTTACTTGCAGAGAAACGTGATAACCTGGAGATAAACCATCTTGACTATCAAGACTTGCTTTATATGTATACTGAGACATATTTTGAGTTGCTTCACCCACGCCGCCAGCTTGCGCCATCTCTGCGCTCGTTGGGAATTCGCTTACCTCTGTAATCTTACCTGTCCACTTCTTCTTATTATTTGCTTTTGCCGTTACAGTGAATGTTTGGTCCTTTTGGATTTGTGACTTTTGAAGCTCAGTTAACGTCCCTTGAACTTGGAATGGATCTTTAGAAGCTACTTGTAAAAACGCTTTTCCTTGACCACCTAACGCTTGAGATGAACTTTGTGCCGCATCTTTATCTAACTTTTGAACAACACCAGCGAAATTACTATAAATCGTAAGCTCTTTCTGCTTCTTACTTAACTCTTCTTTCTGCAACTTTCCTTTTTCTTTCTCAAGGTCAATTGTTTTTTGCCCTATCTCTAACTCGTTTACTTGCTCGTCCATCGGATCTGTTACTTCTTTCCCAGCTCCGCTATCTTTCGCCTTCTTAATTTCTTTCTTCAAAGAATCAATCTTCTTTTTCCCCTGATCATAACGCATATCCGCCATCTTCTGATCAAGGTCAGCTTGCTTCATTTGAAGGTTAATCTCTTCATTATCATAAGAGAATAACTTCGTACCTTTCTCTACCTCTTGCCCTTCTTTTACCTCAATATCTTTCACTTTCCCTTTGGCCGGATCTGCATAGAAGCTTTCAATATTACCAGGTTTCACCTGACCAGAAATTAACTTCGTATTATTCAGCTTACGCTCTGTCACTTTCTCAAAACTTACAGCATCAGCATTTGTTGATACCCCCTTCTTCTTACCTTGCATAACAAAAATATTAATTGCCGCTACAATAACAATTAGTGCAATAACCCCAATAATAATCCATTTCTTCTTCTTGTTTGGAGTACGAACCGTATTTGGTAACATATTCTCTCTCCCTTTATAAATTAATAGTTTAATAAATACCATAATTGTATAAAACTTTCTGAAAATAAATTGTATATTATTACAATCTTTTTACAAAGTTTTACACATCCATTTATATTGTAACAAAAATTCCAATGATTAGAAATATGACATTATATCTTTTAAGATAGATTTAAGGAAAGGAAAAAGGATAATTTAAATTGAATTTTCAAGTACTTTCTATATGAATGTAAGCCATCTTTTATTAATAAACTTCTTACCAAGATAAATTATTAAAATCATTTTCCTAATTGTACTATTGTCATTTTTGTCATATATATGTGACATTTCATTTATTCAATTATAAAATGTCACATATAAATGACATTTTGGTACACGAGATCTACAACCATAAATGGGAGGGTTATATTTGAATAACGTTAAACAATATCGAAAATTTGAAGGGCTATCGCAGCTAGAGTTAGCTAAAAAAGTTAACGTGGCGAGACAGACAATAAATTTAATTGAAAATAATAAATATAACCCTTCTTTAGCCTTATGTATCGAATTAGCAAAAGCACTAAAAACAGATTTAAACAGTCTATTTTGGGAGGGAGATTAAATGATGAAAATTGAATGGAAAGAAAGAGTTTATAATAGTTTTGTTGGAACACTGAGTGAGAGAGATGAATATCAAAAACAAGAAATCAATAAAGAATTATCTGTAGCTGGAATTGGTTTATGGTGGTTGAATATGTTGGCAATGCTTATTATGTTACTTGTTGATACTATGAACCACACAATATCTATAGGAACAATATTCATTTTTCTATCTAATATGATTTACGCTAATTATTTAGCCTTTAAATTCAAAAAAAAAGGTTTAAGTGATACTGAATGTGCAACAAAAGAAGAATATTTACAACATAAGAAAAAATTAAGAAAAGCTGGCTTAAAAGCAGGTGTGCTTTGGGGCTTTCAAATGTTTGTTTTTATGAATTATATCCTTCCCTATGTAGGTTCAGAGGAAATCTCTATTTCTTTATTTAAGGTTGTAATTTTCATCTGTGGCGGCGGATTTTTCGGTCTAACTATGTACGTAATTGGTTTATTAAATCTAAAAAAATTATATTAATTAATAAAAATCATTTACATATTAAACTGCAATTTTACATACTGTTTGTTTTTCTAATATAAAAGCTATCCAATCACAATTGGATAGCTTTTTCAAACAAAATATTACGCTACTTTAGGATCTTTTCTCTCATGTCCACGTTGAACAATAAATAAGAAAATTGTTGATAAAACCGCACCTGTTAATAGTAAGATGAAACAACCATCCCAGCCAGAACTATCAACAATAACACCAATTGCTGCGTTAGCTACAAGACTTCCGCCTACATAACCGAATAGACCACACATACCAACTGTCGTACCTACTGCAAATTTCGGTACTAATTCCATCGCACTTAAACCGATTAAGAACTGTAGTACATAAATTAAACAACCGATAATAGAAACTGCAATACTTACAACAAGTACGCTAGTTGCTTGCCGATATATAAACGTACCAACAACAACTCCAACCATACTAATAATACATAATGGCATACGTTTTCCTTTAAATAATTTATCACTTAAAAAACCAACGATTAATGAACTTGGAATTGCCATACCTTCAAAGATTGCATATGCCGCATGCGCTTCTGCTTTTGAAAATCCTTTAACTGTCGTTAAATAAAGTGGAACCCAGTTAATAACACCGAAACGAATTAAATAAACAAAAGCATTCGCAATACATAAGAACCACACAAATTTATTTTTCACTACATACTTCATTAAAATTTCTTTTGGAGACATCTTGTTAGCATTATCTGCTTTTTCAAGATTTTCATAGTCATTACGATACTCATCAATTGGAGGAAGACCTTCAGATTCTGGTGTATCCTTCGCATTGATCCAAACAAGTACTGCAATTACCATTGCGATAATCGCAGGGAAAATAAACACGCCGCCTTGCCAATGATTTTCACCGAAAATACCTACACCAATTCCGACAAGTGGTGGCACAAGCATTCCACCAACGTTATGTGAAATATTCCAAAGACTTGTTTTCGTACCACGTTCTTTCTTCGAAAACCATTTCGTCATAACAATACTACAAGGTGGTGCTCCCATACCTTGTACAATACCGTTAACAACAAGTAATGTAACAATCGCAAAGCCGAAACAAATATTTACAAGCCCTGATAAGAATAAACCGACTGCGATAAAGCGCTGGGCGAAAGCTTTATCTGATAAATTCCCCATAAAGAACTTACTAAATCCATAAACAATTGCCATTACTGAACCTAGTAGACCAATTTCAGCTGTACTAAATACGTACTTGATAACGTAAAGTTACTACGAACTAAATAATAAGTAGCATATCCAACTGAAATCCCCATTAACACACGAATACGTAGTAATCGATATACACGGTCGATCATATCCGCTGGCAATCTTTCAATTGCAGGTGCTGGCTTGAGCCATTTAAACATATATTTCCGTCTCCTTTTCTCACTTCAGAGAGAGACGCTGTCTATTCCATATCTCGATTATCCCGCTATTTGATATATTTTGGTTCGTCCTTCTAACCGGCTGTCCTTCTATTTCTTTCTCATTCTTCGCAAACATCGTTGGTACGCCAAACGACACTTTTTCTAAAATGTGACCCGCTTCTTCTGATAAACAATAATCAATAAATAAATCCGCAATAATACCACTCGGTGCACGTTTTATTTTAGAAATCGCATTAACGGATAACCCTGTTTGCTGAGGTTCGTTACTTAAATAGGAAAGCCTTGTTTTTGAAGCATTCTCTGATCTACCATATATTCACCGCTCGTAACAAGTTCCGCTGGGATGTAACCATTCACTGTTACTTCTCCAACTTGTTCTGCCAGATTCTTCACATATTCCTTCGCTTCCTCTTCACCTAACGTATCAATAAGTGATTGGAAAAACGTATATGCTGTACCTGAAACATTTGGATCGGGCATGACAATCTTTCCCTTATATACTGGATTCAATAAATCTTTCCATCTTAACGGATACGAGAGACCGAGCGGCGCTATTTCCTCGTTCCACCGCTCTTTATTAATCGCAATTGCCAGCTTCTCCACTTCATAACCGTACCAATAACCATCTTTATCTTTAACAGTTTTTGAAATACGATTTGCATGTTGGCTTATCACAGGAATAGAAAGATTTTTTTGCTTCATCATTTGATGCGCATCTACTGTACCGCCAATAATAATATCCGCCTTCAGATTTCCAGCTTCTTCTTCCACTCTACGAAGAAGTTCTTCTGTTGAAAGACGAATAAATTCATACGTACATCCGCGCGGCTTACAAAATGATGAAAGTAACGCTTCACCAACTTCCTCACGAGCCGCCACATACGCAACAA
The DNA here is from genome assembly GCF_052646455.1 of Bacillus cereus group sp. Bce041. Lineage (NCBI taxonomy): Bacteria > Bacillati > Bacillota > Bacilli > Caryophanales > Bacillaceae > Bacillus > Bacillus cereus group sp. Bce041. Next base: position 5,965 of record NZ_JBQXON010000006.1, on the reverse strand, counting down.
TATGACGATCATCCAAAATAGGGAGACCATTTTTACTATATTTAATAGAGGTTGTATCTCGAGAGCAACTAGACATCGCTCCTCCAATTACTAGCAAAAAGAAGAAAAAGGCTATCTTTCTCATGACGCATTCTCCTTTACGAATAACTCTGCTAGAGAGCCTTTCATATACATGACATTTCCGTTATTATCACCGAGATATTGCACAACAAAGTACGATGGATACACAGAAATCGTAAGAATATCTTCACGATCATTCTTTACACGCTTACCTGTTTTATAAGCTGTAATATAAGCAATCGGTTCATTCTGCGATTGTAATAACTTCTGAATTTCTCCGTAATCTGTAATTTGCTTTGCGTATCGAATAGAATCAAGTATGTACGTAAGATTGATAGTACGTACCACATCGCCTTGACGTACTACGACATCCTTTGCTGAAGCAAAGAAATCACTAATACGCTCTGGCGTGTAATACAGGCTTAATAAATACGTTTGAAGTGCTGAAATCATCGGATCCATGCCATTCTTTCCGTATACATTTTCCCCATACTGGAACAAGTCACCTAATGCAAAAGTACGCTTATGTCCATTCAAGTACGTTACTTCTCCAGTAAATACTTGTTCTTGGCTCTTAACGTCCCCTGGCTCTATTCGAATTCGGTCAAAGAATGTAACAATCGTATGCAAACGAACTTCATCCGTTACAACAATTTCTCCCCACTTTTCATGTCTTACTTTCACTTCGATTGGAAGAGATTCATTCACCCTTTATAAAACGGCTTGTTTATCATTTACAATGTTGATTCGATTATAGATTTGCTTCTCCATAACATAAAACAAAACAAGAGAAACAATCATACAAATGACAAACATAAGAATTTGAAATGATAGCCTTTTCATTTCTGCCTACCTCCAAGATAAAAAAACGTTGTTTCAAAAATACCGCATAATTGTTTCATAAATGTATCATTTAACCGCTTTCAAGTTTTTTATGTCTTCCATCCTTCTCGAAAGCAAAAATGTAATGAATATTGTAGTACCTATTTCTTCACTACTCTCAATCCGCATACTTCCGCCCTGCTTATTCATAATCTCCTGGCAAATATACAAACCATAACCATTCCCGTAACTAGAAGGAAGTGCCTTTCCTTTTGGAGACTCATTCCACTCTGCAAGCACCTCTTCGTCTATACCGATTCCATCATCATGAACAAAAACCTTCGCCTCATGCTCATTTACAATTACATTCATACGAATGTGCGAAGCATCACTATACTTAATTGCATTATCAAGCACATTTAAGAAAATTTGCTTCGTCTTATCAAAATCCGCAACAACATGTACATCCGTTAACTCATTTATCACTTCAATTTCAAATTGATTTAGACGAGGTTTCACAATTGAAACTGCTTCTTCTGCCAATTCCTTTATGTTCACAACTGTAGGAGACACTTCAAGCGTACTCGTCCCATATTTCGAGGACTTAAGCAGTTCCTCTACAAGTGATAATAAACGCTCACTTTCCACAGCCACATAACGAAGACTTTCCTGTACATCTTCTTTCGATTGTAACTTTGGAATTAAATCAACATAACCAATAATTGCCGTTAGCGGTGTTTTTAGCTCATGCGTAATGCGGTCTAGGAAATCTTTCTGCTTCTCTTTCTCCTCCTGCAGTTGCTTAATATGCAGTTCAATTCCATCGGCCATCGCGTTAAAAGATGCTGAAAGCTGAGCGATTTCTACGTACTCATTTAACTCAATCTTACTCTTATAATCACCATTCGCGAGCCTCTGTGCCATTTGTCTCAACTGATCAATTGGTTTATGAAGAGACTTCGCCAAACGAATCGCAAAGAAAATACCGGTAGCTACTAAACAAAGAGATGTCATTAAGAACGTCCAGCTCACATTTGTTAAAACTTCCTTCTCACCCGTTAACTCATTTATAAAACGAATACTTCCAATGACATCGTTTCCATAATATACTGGGCTTGAAAACAAAAGAATAGGAGCTGGATCCGCCTCCTCAAAAACATAAGATTTCTTCCCCTTCAAGGAACTCTCAATGTCGATGTTACGGTGAAGCAATGCTCCTTTTTATGTATCTGCAACAACATCGCCATTCTTCCCGATCATCTGCACACGGACATCCATACGCTTCGCTAAATACGACGCAATTAAAAGTGAATTCGAACCAAGCGTATCCACTTCTGCTTCCTTCTCTAAATAATTCATCGTATAAATTTGTGCTTCTACACTTAACTTTTCTAAAGAATCTGCTGCGTTATGATACATATTCTTTTCTAACGTAATATAAACAACTGCATATAAAAGAACAAAAATCGGAATTAACAGCCCAACTATTCCGAACACCATATTTCGCTTTAAAGACATACCATCACCATTTAACAATCCAGTTTATAGCCAACGCCATAATAAATTGTCTTAATATATTCTCCGCTCGTCCCAAGCTTCTTGCGAAGTCTCTGCACCATAATATCAACTGCTCTCGTATTTCCGATATACTCAAATCCCCATACTTTCTCAAGCAACTCATCCCTCATAAACACACGCTGCGGATTTGAAACAAATAACTGACATAAATTAAACTCTCGGTACGTTAACTGAATCTCTTGTCCACTCACATGTCCCTTTCTTTCCTTAGGACAAATCACTATCTCTCCAGCCTCAATTACTTCATGACTTACAGCGGCCTCCGTCTTCTTTACACGCCGCGCCATATTCTTAACTCGAAGAATAAGCTCCGCATAATTAAACGGCTTCGTCACATAATCATCAGCACCCAGCTGCAAGCCAAGCAACTTATCATTCATCTGACTCTTTGCCGTTAACATAAGCACCGGAATATCCCTATCCCTCTCACGGAACAAACGAAGCAACTCATACCCATCCGTATCCGGAAGCATAACATCCAAAATCAATACATCTGGTCCTTCATTCCATCGCTCTAAAGCTTCTCTCCCATCAGCCGCCGCTAATACTTCATAACCTTCCATCTCCAACTGCATCCGAATCAAATTACGAATACTCGATTCATCATCAACCACAAGTATTTTCATCATTCTCCTCCTTCCATCATGTATTATAGTACAGTTTAGTATAGCAAAAATCGTACAAAAAAAGAGAGGGTATTGTCGAACATATTTTGTCGACGATACCCTCTCCCCTTTTATTATTTAGCTACAAAATAATCCGTTACATATTGTGCCCAAACTTCATGACCTTTAGCAGTTGGGAAACCAAATTCTTCTTTTAAATATGGTAGGATAGCCTTTGTCGATGCATCCGGCCACGCTCCCCAATGATCAATATATGTATAATTATTTTGCGTCGCAAATTGTTTTAATGCTTCGATCGCTTTCGGATAATTTTTCGCACCATACACTGGATTTGATGGTTGAATCATAATCGTAGCACCCTTTGCACTAGTAGAAAGTGCTTGAACGAACTTCTGTGTATTTGCGACAGAGTTCCCATTACCAGTTTTACCGTTATCAGTAATAAATGGTGGCTCAAATAAAATTACATCTGGATTCTCTTTCGCAATCTCTTTATCACGCTTATTCGCGATTAACTCTTCTGTGCTTTCACCCTTATATTCCTTTACAGTCACATTCCATAAACCTTTACCGTAAGCAGTTTCTAAATTAGACGTTAACTTAGCTGTCCAAGCACCTTTTTCAGATGAAGAAGCTTCATCACCAACAATAACAAGATTTAATGCCTTTTTATCCTCAGCAGCTTTCTTTAACTTCTCTTTCACTGCATCTGGCAAATTCTTCGCATATGCTTCATTAAAAGATGACTTCGTATCTTGTTTTTTCTCTTCTTTTTTCTCTTCTTTTTTCTCTTCTTTTTTCTCTTCCTTTTTCTCTTCTTTCTTCGCTCCGCTATCTTTCACTTCAGCCTTTGTTTTCGTTACTTCACTCGTTTGTGTTTGTCCTGTTGCATTCGCAATCTTCTTATTCCAGTATAGTTTACCGCTCACAATCGAAGCTACAAACAATACAAAAATAACAAGGACAAGTACTGCTTTCTTATTCATCGATTCACCTCATCTATTAATCTCACAATATATAATACTAATATAAATCCATGCAAAAATAAACCCAACTCCTTCCAAAGGAGTTGGGTTATTACATATTATTTAGTCACTTCAAGATGCGCTCTTAACTTATTCGTTAAATCTTGTTTTGCTGCCTCTGGAACATAGTAATACCAAATACCATCAGCTGCTATGTGACCGTCACCTGGGATTTGGATATCTTCACTATTCTGCAGACAATCTTTATAATTCTTTTGCATATCAAACATTTGATCTTGCGTTAAGTTTGTTTTCACATTCTTTTGAATTGCTGTTAACACATCACCATAGCTTGATAAAGAAGAGAAACTTGCGCCTTTCTTAATAACAGCTTGCATCACTTGACGTTGACGCATTTGACGACCAAAATCGCCTCGTGGGTCTTCTTTACGCATGCGTGTGTATGCTAGAGCTTGGTCACCTGTTAAGTGGATATTTCCCTTTTGGAAGTGCTTTCCTTCCAGAGAAAACTCTAAATCATTATTAACATCTACACCGCCTACTGCATCGACAATGTCTTTAAATCCTTCCATGTTTACTTCAATATAGTAATTGATAGGAACATTTAAGAATTTTTCTACTGTCGCTACAGACATGTCTACGCCACCAAATGCATACGCATGGTTAATTTTATCACTTTTTCCTTTTCCAACGATCTCTGTGTATGTATCACGAGGGATACTTACTGTTTTCATTGAATTATTTTTTGGATTTAACGTGATGACCATTAATGAATCTGAACGACCTTTATCTTTACCGCGCTCATCTGCACCTAATAGTAAAATTGAAACAGGTTCAGATTTATTGATTTTTTCTTCTTGTTTATTACCTTGATCACGTTTTAATGGTTTATGAACTTCATCTAATGTTTTTGAAACAGAAGAATATATATTATAAGCGTAAGCTCCTCCACCTATAATTAGTACTCCTATGATTCCTAATATCCAAAATAGGATTTTCTTTTTCATGCTTTTAACCTTCTTTCTTCAGGTACCGCTATCAAATTATTATAACTTCAAAATATAAAATACATTATACATGTAATTCGATTTTTAAGCCAAACTATATTGATAACTCAATGAAAGTTTTAGCAACCTATAACCAATTCTCTAGTTACTAACTTTTTGATATCCAGTCTTATTTTCAGACTGCCACCTCCAAGAATCTGCACACATTTCTTCTAATCCGCGTGTTGCCTCCCAGCCTAATTCACGCTTTGCTTTCGATGCATCAGCAAAACATACTGCCACATCACCTGGGCGACGCTCTGTAATTTTATAAGGAACTTTCTTACCCGAAACTTTTTCAAACGCTTCAACCATCTCTAGTACACTATAGCCCATACCTGTTCCCAGGTTATAAGCATCTACTCCCGTTGTACTCAGTACTTTCTCAAGCGCCTTTACGTGACCATTTGCTAAGTCCACAACATGGATGTAATCACGGACTCCTGTTCCATCTTTCGTTGGATAGTCATTTCCGAATACGCTTAATTCTTTTAACTTACCTACCGCTACTTGCGTTACATATGGCATTAAGTTATTTGGGATTCCATTTGGATCTTCTCCGATACGCCCACTTTCGTGTGCACCAAATGGATTGAAATAGCGAAGTAATGCGATACTCCATTCTGCATCTGCAAATGCTACATCACGCATAATTTGCTCAATCATTAATTTCGTTTGACCATATGGATTTGTTGCACTTAATGGAAACTCCTCCGTAATCGGTGACGTTTCCGGGATACCATATACAGTTGCAGATGAACTAAAGATTATCTTCTTTACATTATGTTTCTGCATTACTTCACATAGCACTAACGTGCTTGTAATGTTGTTATGATAATATGTTAAT